>NC_011229.1:0-600000 GCF_000019685.1 Borrelia duttonii Ly | reverse complement strand
CAAGCCAACCAGTAGCGCCAGCTTTACGACCTTCATCAACTTTCGATTGTTCAGATTCAGTAGTTAAAACAAGTATTGGAACAAAACTTCCAAGCCCTCTTATCTCCTTTATCACTCCTATTCCATCTAAATTAGGCATATTGATATCTGTAATTACTAGATCAAAATCTTTATCACTCTGTCCCACAGCTTCCTTAAATTTAGATACACCCTCAAGACCATCTTGAGCCTCAGCAACCGCAAAACCATTCTGCTCCAAAATATAAGCAACACTTTGCCTAATAGCTCTATTGTCATCTATAACCAAAATCCTTTTTTGCATGAAACGCTCCTAAACCCATATAAAAGTATACAAAAGTTAGAATAAAATTACACTACCCTCATCAAATGAATGAACATCCTTTTCATCTTCAATAAGCGATAATAAATACTTCTTATGAACAAACAAAGTAAATCTATTAGCAATTCTGCGAATAAACTCTTTATCCTCCACTTCAATACACTTAAGATCGTGTTTTAATAACTCTGAATCAAGATTACTATTAATATCATTTTCTATGTCAATTAAAATCTTTTCAATATTTATAAGATCCTCTCGTAAAGCTTTTATACTATGAATATCTAATTTTACCTCTTCAAATATTTCCAAAAAATTAACGGGAAACATTTCATAAGATAATACATGATCAATAGCTAGCCTTTTTATTTCAAAAATATTACTCTTTATCTCTATAAACAATTTCTTAAACTTATTAAAATAATTTTTTTCAATATAAAAGCGATTGTCACAATCTTTTACAACTTTTTCAAAAAAAAATATTATTTGAGATAAAAATTCCCGTCCTTTAGTAATATTTAAATCAATATTATTAATAATTTTGGACATTTCAGAAATATTGCCTTCCATATCTTCAAGTTCAATTCTCTTTACAACCTCTATTTTAGATGCTATATTGATATTTTGAAATCTAGAAGAAATAGCTGAAATATTTGAAAACATTAATTCTAAAGATTTAACAAGTTTAATTTGTTCATAATAAAGATTTAAAAAATTAGAATTATTTTTCTCAACATCATCTATTCTCCTAAGTAAATTTAATAAGATAATAGAACAAGATTCAACAGACTTTGAAATATCAACATATGAAGAATTATCTGATTTTAAATCATTAATAACTTGAATAGAAGAAATAGATGTATCAATAAACTCTTCAAAAGCCATACAATTCTCATCTAATTTAGAAATAACATCCCTAATTATCATTTTAGACGAATCTGTAAAAACAGATAAAACTTTTAATTTTTGAATTTCACTTATATCCCTAAATTTAAAAACATCAATGCTAGAATACATAACATTTAAATGATGTAAAGACTGAGTAAGTCTATCTTGAAATTGTAGATAAGATACAGCATTTACAAATTTAAATTTAAATTCATTAAGTATTTTTAATACATTATCATAAAATGCAATAACTTCTCCAATACTTCCTGCAAATTCATCGATATTTTTTATCAAATCCTCTTTAAATTCTTCAAGAATTTTATTCTCAGCCGTATTATTTTCAAGTACCTGTTCTTTAGCCCGATCAAGTCCAACCTTAATATCTCTACCCTTACTAGTTAGCTGATCTGCTTGTTTAATCATAGATTGAGTTAAAGTTTTAATCTCATTTGTAATATAAGAAAAAGCACCTCCAGCTCTCCCAGCTCTCATGGCAACAGTTAGTGTATTAATCGACATTATCTCCATATCGATAGAACTTTTTTTCATTTTTTCAATTACATCTTCAAGAATTTCTATATCCTTAACCTTATCCCGTATTATACTAAATTGAGATTCAAGAATCTCAGTTGAAGAATTAAAATAAGATACAAAATCATTAAGTACTCTTATTACTTTAGATATAAAGTTATTTAAAGAATAGTCATTATCAACATCAAGATTAGAAATAAACCCAATATTAAAAGACAAATCTTTAATATCTTTAGAAAGCTTTTCTATTAACCTAGGAATCGATTTACTTAAGCTTGCATAAACTTGCCTTGAACGATTATCAAAAGTCTCAAGTTCTGTTAATACATTACCAATGTACGAATCAATATCCAAAAATTTATCATTATTTTCCATTAAGATCTCCTTAAAATACACTCAGATATTTTATTTAAAGGAAGGACCTTATCCACAGCACCTATCTTGATTGCCTCCATAGGCATACCAAATACTACAGAAGTCAATTGATCTTGTGCAATGTTATATGCACCATTATTTTTCATTTCAAGCATACAACTAGCACCATCATCCCCCATTCCCGTAAGCATAACTCCAATGGCATTCTCTCCTGCATACATAGCAGCAGAACGAAATAATACATTAACAGAAGGTTTATGTCTGCTAACTGGAGGACCATCAATTAGATGAGTAAAATAATTTCCATTAGCATATTTCACAATTAAATGATAATGACCATTTGCAATTATTACAAGACCAGGTCTTAAAATATCTCCATCTTCAGCTTCTTTTATATCAACTTCAAATTCATTATTTAAACTTTTTGCAAAAGATGTTGTAAAACCCCCAGGCATATGTTGAACAATTACAATTGGAGGAGAATCTTTTTTGAATAATTTTAAAAAAACTCTTAAAGCCTCAGTACCACCAGTTGAAGCCCCAACAAAAATAACTTTTCCTGTCTTATTTTTATTAATTACACCTTGATACTTCAGAATAACATCTGGACCATTTTTAGGAGAAACATTAATAACATCTGCAACTTTATAACTTTTAGTTATGTTAGTAATATCTCTTTCAGACTCTTTACTTTCAATCTTTTCAAAAAAATCAGGAGATTTTATTCTCTTACTTTCAAAAGAAGCTACAAACTTATGATCCACTAATTTCTTAATCTCTGATTTAATTAAATCTAAATAATCACTTCTAAATAAATTAACTGTAAGTTTAAAATTAAGTTTATTGATTATTAATTTAATCTTATCTTTTTTAGAATCAAGAAAACCAAATTTTGGATAAACTTCATTCTCTGCTATAAAAACAACAGGAAGTGAAATATTATTAAGAACATTATTAAGTGAATTTCCAAAATGTGACTTAGCCGTATTTTCATCAATAATAACTACATCAGGAAATTTTTGCAAAAAAACATTAATAAGATTTAAAGAATTAGAACCCGGATTTAATATCTCAACATCTACATCCTTAGAAAAGGCTCTAACAAAAACCTGTCTTATAAGACCTTGAATATCAATTACCAATATTTTCATTATTATTATTTAATATAAACCTACCTTTACAAAAACCAAGATATCTTACTCTAAGAATATACTACCTTATAATTTTAGTTATATTATCAACATCAATGACTAATGCCAAGCTGCCATCTCCTAGTATTGTAGCTCCCGAGACCCCTTCTACTTTAGAATAAACCTTACCTAAAGTTTTTATAACGGTTTGATGTTGTCCTAAAACCTCATCTACCACAATTCCTATTTTACCACTATTTGTGTTAACAACAACAACATGTTCACTATTACTTTTTTCATTAGATATTTCAAAAAATTCCCTCAACCTTATGAAGCTAATCATACTTCCCCTATAATCCATGACATTACCACCACTTTCAAGTCCGTATACTCTAGAATCCAATTTATCAGCCTCAAGACAAGATTCAACACTAGACAAAGGAACAATAAAATACTGATCGTAAACCCTAACAAGCCATCCTTCAATAATTGCCAAAGTCAAAGGAAAAATTAATTTTATTCGAGTATATTTACCAAACTCGCTCTCAATAACTACATTCCCTCTAAGAGATTCTACCTGTTTTTTTACAACATCCATTCCAACACCACGACCCGATATATTTGTAACAACATCAGCTGTTGAAAATCCAGGCTCAAAAATTAAATTATAAATATCAACATCAGATAAAGTGCTAGATATAGCCTCAGATATTATGTTTTTTTCTATAGCTCGCTTAATTATCTTATGTTTATCAAGTCCCCTACCATCATCTTCAATAACAACAATTACAGAATCACCTGATTGTTGTGCAGAAAGTTTAATTATTCCATGGGCCTTCTTTCCGGCTTTTACTCTCTCCTCATCAGGTTCAATTCCATGATCGATTGAATTTCTAATTAAGTGTACCAAAGGCTCATTTAACCTCTCAATAATACTCTTATCAAGAACAGTATCACCACCTTGAGAATAATAATGAATTGACTTACCAAGTTGAACAGACAAATCTTTAACTATTCTTTGAAACTTTACAAATAAAATCTCAATAGGAACTGTTCTAAGTCCTGTAGTATAATCTCTAAGTTCATTAATAAGCAAAGAAAATTCAGCTGAAATTGAATTTAAAACATTATTATTACTAATCTCAGCCTCTTTAGCAAGCTTAGAGTGAATTGTCACAAGTTCACCAACAAGATTTACCAAATGATCTAACTTTTTTGAATCAACTTTAATACTAGCAATATTGACTTTACTCTTGACAGTATCATCATTAACATTATGTTCACCACTCTTAAAGGACATTTTATTATTATATAGTTCTTTTGAATGTGATAAATTTTGCTCTTTCTCAGGAAACATCTCATTAACATTTTGAGTTACATTATTTAATAAAAAAGAATCATCTGTTATCTCATACGATGCATCAACTTCCTCAATAACAAATTTCGACTGTCCATCCACAAATGTAAAAACATCCTCAATAGTACTTTTACTCTCTTCTGTCTCCAGTTTTAATTCCCACTCAACATAAACATTATCAGGAGATATCAATTCCAAATCAGGAATATTTTTTACTCTAGCCTTAACTTGTCCATTTCCCAAATTCAACAACTTTTTTAAAAAATTAATTGGTTTGTGCCCATGAAATAAAATTCCCCTTGAAGGAATAAAAAGGACCCTATAAACTTTAGTCTCAACCTTCAAAGCCTCATCTTCATATTTATTTTGATTTAAAGACAAATTTAATTCTGCTTCTTGAGAATCCAAATTAATTGACGAATTTTGAACTTCACTATTAGTAGCCAAAACCATATCTTTAACAACACCAATATCAATACCAAGTTCCTTCTTAATTGCATCTATTAAACTTTTTTCACGAGTCTTATATACAATCTCATCAATAGCTTCATCTCCTTCAATGAGTTCACGAACAAAATCAACCGCCATCAAAGTAGCATCAACAGTACTTTGATTAAATTCTTCAACACCCATCTTGATAGGATCAAGAATCGTCTCTATTTCATGCACAAGAGAAGCTGTAAAATTAAAACCAAACATCCCTGCACTACCCTTTATTGTATGAAAATTCCTAAAAATAGAATTGATAACTTCTTTTCCTGATTCAAATTCAATATTAAGAAGTGCATGTTCAATATCTGAAATATTCTCTATAGACTCTTCTTTAAAAGAATCCTTAAATTTATCAATCATATCACTACTATTCATAAATTGCCCTTAAACACATAAAATTAAAATTCAATTAAACTAAGGCCCAAATCCAAGTTATCAATATCCTCAATATCTATTAAAAATCCACCATATATTAATAAACTTAAAACCTCATCAGAAGGATATTCTATCTTTATAAATAAATTCCTATCTTTGGCATACTTATTAGAAGCATATAAAATTTGTATAAAAGTAATATCTATTTTTTCCACATTTGCAAGATTAATCACCAATGTCTCTTTTTCTTTCATATTTTTCAGAATATTTAACAGATCTTCTTTAACTTTAAAAATATTATTTACTACAAGTTCCCCTTCTGGTTTATAAATCATAACACTCAAAGCTCCTACTCGTCATCAGGACCATTTATTGTAGTATTTTTAAATCTAGCTAGTTCTTTAATATTAAACAAATTTTTTACATCAAGAATAACAACAAATTTATCATTACATTTACCAATACCAGATATAAATTTTGAATTGAAACCCGCACCAATCCTTGGAGCATCATCAATATCAGATGAACTCAACTCAAGAACCTCTTTAACATGATCCACTAAAATTCCAAGATTCAACTCATCGCCTTCATATATTAAAGTCAATATAATAATATTTGAAGTATTAATTTCTTTTTTCTTAACTTCATCATCGCTAACCTTACGCTCTTCCATGCCAAATTGTTTTCTAATATCAATTATTGGAACTATCTTTCCTCTATTGTTGATTATCCCTGCCATATAATCAGGAGTTCTTGGTATCTTTGAGATTTTAGTATATTCCAATACTTCAACAACATATTTAATCTCAATTGCATAAAGTTCATCTAAACTAAATAGAAGATACTGATTTAATGTATCTTGCATATCTACCTCTAATTCCATAAGTGCCTCTTAATAATATAACTAACTAAAATAAATTCCATAGGTTTTATTTAAATTTATGTACCTAAAAACACCAGTCATGTATCAATTATAAATCAAAAACCTCAATACTAAACAAATATCAAACGTTCAAATATTACACATAACAAAAATACACCCTAATATAATTATCCTACAAAATATAAACAAAAATATAAATGCCAATCAATAATTAAAAAAATAACAACACGTAATAATTTACACTGAATGTAATAAATATATTTTCTTTATTACAATAAATTGAATTATATCAATACAGAATTAAATTTCTATATTAAATCTTTATTAAAGGAGAACCCATGAAACAAAAAAATATATTTATCTTAATACTGTTATTATTGTCAACATCTGCTTTTGCTAATTCAACAGCAAGAAGTAATTTTGGAATAGGAATTTTATTACCATTTCCAATTGCATTAGAATTAAACATTGAAAACTTTGACATAGACTTAGGAATTTATAATGGAGCAAACAATCTTTTTCAAAATTGGCAAACTTTATTTCTTGCAATAGACTACATATTTTATATGCACACTTTTAAAGAATTAAATCAAATGCTTAACTTTTCGATTGGTGGTGGCGGATATGGAACAATATGGTTCTCCAGATGGAATCATACACACACAAATAGTGGTCCAATAAGCATAGGAGCCAGATTGCCACTAATATTAAATCTTGCAATATTTATAAAAAAATTTGACGTATTTTTAAAAGTAGCACCTGGTCTTGGAATTAATATTTGGAATGGAGGAGCTGGATTTAGATGGGAAATATTTGCTGCTCTTGGTATTAGGTATTGGTTTACATAAAATTTATAAAGAGAAGTATCAATTACTTCTCTTTATAAATAAAACAATCAATACAATACAATGATAATACAATTTACACTAAATAAGTAAACTGCTACAATACAATCTTATTTAAAATTTGACAATATAAATTTTATATAAAATAATAACTAATATTGATTACGTTATTTTCAAAAATTAAGCATACACTTAAAATGAGAGGATTCATTATCAAATGAAAAAAACAATTTTTATTTTTATATTAATAAATTATTTTAATAGCACAGCAAAAGATGAATATACAAAAAACAAAGGTTATTTTGGAATTGGAATACTAGGACCATTTCCAAATGCAATACAACTTAATTTAGCAAAAAACATTGAAATAGAATTTGGAATTTACAATGGACTCAAAAATCTATTCCAAAACTTTAATACATTATTTGCATCTATAGAATTCAATATATTCTCATCAAATTCATTTAATAAACCTAAACCCATAAATACATCACTTGGAATAGGAATTTATGGATTATGGTGGATATCTAAATGGAAAAAAACACATGAAATATATAATTCAACAAATATAGGCATTAAAATTTCGCTATCCTTAATTTTACCAATTTTTAAAAGACATTTTGATTTGTTTTTAAAAGTAGGACCAGGAATAAAAATATGGGGAATAGGACATGATTATCCAAAACACAAATGGGAAGTATTTGCTGGACTTGGTATAAAACTTTGGGTTGCATAAAAAATACAAAATATCATTAACATTAATCATCAAAAAATTCAACTAAGAAGATTTGTATATAAAATTTATTAATCATTAAAAATAAAATATAATGAGATAAAAACATGAATTGTTGGGGACATCATGCAAAAAATAATGATAATAATACTAACATCAAGTATGTGGATTAATTCATTTGGTAAAAGTTCATATTTAGATAGAAAAATAGGATTTGGTGGAAGTATTGGAAATCCAATATTTAATTATATTATGTCATTTCCATTTATTGATATTGAAATAGGCTATGGAGGAACTAATGGGATTAAACTACCACAAAGTATACTCAAATCTAAAAAATATGATTTTAATGTCTTTGTACTCTCGGCCATTGATTTAATATTTACAATATCATTAATAGAAAAACTATCTATCGGAACAGGAATTGGAGGAAATATACACATCTCATCCAACAAATCAAATTTTAAAAGCATGGAATCGGGTTTTGGATTTAGAATTCCAATAGCTATTTTTTACGATATAACAGAAAATATAGAAATTGGATTTAAAATGGCACCTTCAATAGAATTTGTATCAAATCCACAATCTATCGCATACCATTATCTTTACGCAGGATTTAAAATAAATATCATAGGAGGAATGTTCATTAAATATTATATTTAAATACATAACCTAAATTATTCCCAACTACTATGAAAAAATTCACCCCTATTTGAATCTATTCTCTCAAAACTGTGTGCACCAAAAAAATCTCTCTGGGCCTGAATTAAATTTGCTGGCAAATAATTAGTAGAATAAGAGTCTAGAAAAGAAAGACTTGCATAAAATGCTGGCAATGGTATCCCAATTTCACTAGCCTTTGAAACTATACGCCTTAAAGATTTATGATGATTCTTTATTATATCTAAAAAATAATCATCAAAAAGCAAATTAATAAGATGTGGATTTTTATCGTAAGCTAACTTAATTTTATCTAAAAAAACACTCTTAATAATACAACCTTCTCTCCAAATTAAAGAAATTTTTCCTAAATTCAAATCCCAAAGATAATTGGCTGATGCATTCTTAAGAATCATAAATCCTTGAGAATAAGCTAATATTTTAGCAACTAAAAGAGAATAATAGAGATCTAAAATCCAATCACTCAAATCAAATTCAACAAAGTCTACATCCATTTTAAGGATATCACTAGCAATTACTCGTTCATGTTTTAATATTGACAAAGACCTTGCAAACATAGATTCAAAAATCAAATTTGCTGGTACATTTAAATGCAAAGCTTCAATTGATACCCACTTTCCAGTACCTTTTTGATTTGCAACATCTAAAATTTTATCAATTAAATATTCATTATTCTCTTTATATTTTAAAATTTTAGATGTTATTTCTATCAAATAACTAGATAGTTCACCTTCTGACCACTTATCAAATACTTCAGCAATTCTCAAATTATCTAAATTAAAAGCCCTCTTCATAAAAAAATATGCTTCACCAATAAGTTGCATATCGGCATATTCAATTCCATTATGAACCATCTTTACATAATGCCCAACTCCATCTTTACCCAAATAAGCAGAACAAACATCCCCCTCATTAGTCTTAGCAGCTATTTTATTTAAAATAGGTTCTATTAATTCATAAGCTTTTTTATTACCTCCATACATAAAAGAAGCTCCAAATCTTGCGCCTCTCTCACCACCTGAAATTCCAAGCCCAACAAAATAAATATCCCTAGAAGATAATTCTTGCTCTCTTCTTATAGTATCTTTATAATAAGAATTACCACCATCAATAATAATATCGAATTTTTCAACAAAAGGTAAAATTTGCTCAATAACTTCATCAACAGCCGAATTTGATACCATTAAAATAATCTTTCTGGGTTTTTTTAAACTTCTAATAAAAGTCTCAATATCGCTTACACCACTAATTTTTTTATGAGAATTATTTGCAAGAAAAACTTCTGTTTTTTCATTATCCCTATTATAAACATAAACATTAAAACCATTATCGGCAATGTTTAATGCCAAATTACTACCCATAACTCCTAATCCATAAATACCAATATCCATTGCATTATCCCCTATCGTATTTTTTTCATAGAAAAATTATTTATTCATTATTTTTAGATTATGTTATATTATAAAAAAAGTAAAGATTAAACGAATACAAGATAGGAGAATTCTATGAAAAAACAATTTGATACAGAAGTCAATGATTTACTTTATTTAATCATACATTCTCTTTACTCACATAAAGAAATATTTTTAAGAGAATTAATATCAAATGCTTCTGATGCCATTGATAAACTTAAATTTTTAAACATCACAGATGAAAAATTTAAAGACATAAAATTAGATCCTCGAATAGATATAAATTTTGATGAAAAATCCATCACAATAAAAGATAATGGAATTGGAATGAATAGAGAGGATTTAATTAGTCACCTCGGAACAATTGCAAAATCAGGCACTAAAGAATTTATTAACAACTTAAAAAAAGATGAAAAAAAAGCTTCAAGCCTAATTGGACAATTTGGTGTTGGTTTTTACAGTGCTTTTATTGTAGCAGACAAAGTTGAAGTTATAACAAAAAAAGCTCTAGATAATATTGCATATATTTGGTCTAGTGATGGAAAAACAGGATATGAAATCAATGAAACAAATAAAGATGAGAATGGAACTGAAATAATACTTCACCTTAATAAAGAGGGAACCGAATATGCTAACAAATGGAAAATTCAAGAAATTATAAAAAAATACTCAAATCATATAAGCTATCCTATTTTTATTAAATATAGAGAACCTATAATGAAGGATGGCAAACAAGAAGGATTTGAAGAGAAAGAAGATAAATTAAATGATACAACAGCTATTTGGACAAAAAATAAAAATGAAATCTCTAATGAAGAATATAATGAATTTTATAAAAATTTAGCTTTTGATTATGAAAATCCATTAATTCATATTCATACAAAAGCCGAGGGAAGTATTGAATACACAAATCTTTTCTACGTTCCAAGTAAAGCTTCCTATGACCTATATTATCCAAATACTAAACCTGGGGTAAAATTATTTATAAATAGAATTTTTATTTCAGATTCTGCTGACAGCTTACTTCCAAATTACCTAAGATTTATAAAAGGAATAATAGATTGCCAAGATTTACCCCTAAATGTAAGTAGAGAAATTTTACAAAAAAATAAAACATTAGCCAAAATAAAGGCATCTTCTGTAAAAAAAATACTTAGCGAACTTGAAAAATTAAGTGAAAACGACCCCACTAAATTCAATGAATTTTCTAAAGAATTTGGAAGATGCTTAAAAGAAGGGGTTTATTCCGATTTTGATAATAGAAATAAGCTAATATCTCTAATTAGATTCAAATCTTCTAATGTAAATGGATTTGTATCACTAAAAGAATATAAAGATAGAATGCCTGCAGAACAAAAAAGCATATATTACATCACTGGAGGCAAAGAAAATATTCTTAAAATCAACCCTATTGTAAATGCTTATAAAGATAGAGGATATGAAACTCTCATTATGGATGATGAGATTGACGAAGCTATTTTAAATTTCATAACAGAATATGAGGGCATTAAATTAAAAGCAATAAATAAAAATGAAACAAGTGATGAATTAAAAGATGAAAATTTCAAAAAAATAGAAGAAGAATTTCAAGACATACTGTCTAAAATAAAAGAAATATTAAAAGATCATGTTAAAGATGTTTCATTATCAGCAACCCTCGTACAAGAACCATCAGCAATAATAATTGACAGCACTGATCCTACTTATCAAATGCAAAAAATCATGCTATCAATGGGACAAGAAGTTAAAGAAACAAAACCCATTCTTGAACTTAATCCAAACAACAAAATTATTCAAAATTTAAAAAATTTAGATGATACAACCTTAGAAAAAATAAGCATCATTCTTCTTGAAGAAGCAATAATAACTTCAGGACTGCCAAGCAAAAACCCAAATCAATTTATAAACATAATAAATGAAATGTTAGAAAAAAATATATAAATAAAAGTAAGTTCGCATACTCATGAGTATGCGAACTTACTTTTTAACTCTAAGAACTATATCTTTACCCGCTTCAACAGGACTAGCTTGTAATATTTTAGTCTCAATATCTTCAGTTAAAGTAGTAGTAGAAGACACAACATATTCAGAATCATCATCAAGCTTGCCAAACACATACTCAATGCTTGAAACTTCATCAGAATTTGCAATAACAACAGGAGTAACTATTGACTCTGCATGGGCTTTTAGATACTCAAGATCAAGTCTAATAATAACATCACCCTGCTTAACACTCATACCTTCCTCAGCAACTCTTGTAAATCCCTTACCATTTAAATTAAGAGTATTAATACCAAAATGCACAAAAATTTCAATTCCCTCTTTGGTTTCAAGACTAAATGCATGATTAGTCTTAAAAATCTTACCAATATTCCCATCACAAGGCGCAACAAGTTCATTTCCAGTAGGCATAATTGCAATTCCATCACCAACTATTTTCTCAGCAAAAGCTTCATCTGGCACCTTATCAATTGAAACAACCTTGCCACTAACAGGTGCTATCAAATCTAAAGTAGCCACCTTTTTAAAAAACCCTAAAAATCCCATAAGTTAATCTCCTATATATTTATCTAAAAATTTTAAAGTCTCTGATTCTGATTTGCTATTTAAAACTTTAATTGCCAACTCATTCAAATCAGACATAGTATATTTTCTAAGCAAATACTTAATCCTAAGCGAAGCACTAGGAACCATACTCAGAGATTTAAATCCAAGTCCAATGAGAATTAAAGCTCCAGCTTCATCTCCTCCAAGTTCACCACAAACAGAAACATCAATACCAGCACTATGACCAGCATCAAAAACATTCTTAATCAATTTTAAAACAGCAGGATTATATTTATCATACAAATTTGATATTTTCTGATTACCCCTATCCACAGCCAAAGTATACTGAGTTAAATCATTAGTACCAATACTAAAGAAATCCAACTTATCAGCAAGTTCAGCTGCTAATAAAGCAGCAGAAGGAACTTCTATCATACATCCAACTTCCAAATTTTCATCAAAAGGCAAGTTCCTAGATTTTAAATTTTCCTTGGCTTTATCTACAAAATAATTAATTATCTCAAGTTCCTCATACCTAGCAAGCATAGGAACCATAATCCTTATTTTGCCATAATGACTAGCTCTAAAAATTGCATTAAATTGACTTTGAATCAAACTTTCATAATCCATATACATTCTAAGAGCACGATATCCTAGAAAAGGATTCTCTTCTTTTGGAAAATTAAAATATGGAATTTCTTTATCTCCTCCAATATCAAGAGTACGAATAGTAACAACGCCTTTTTTTTCAATATTCTCAACAACTTTTTTATAAGCTTCAAACTGTTCATCTTCTGTAGGAGGCTTTAAAGACTCCATATACAAAAATTCTGTCCTAAAAAGCCCTATGCCATCAAGTCCATATTTATTAACATAAAAAATATCTGTTGGAGTTCCAATATTAGCCTTTAAAAATATTTTAATACCATCTTTTGTTACTGCATCTTGATTCTTTAATTCAAAAAGCTCTTTCTCATGCTCATTATATTTTAGTATCTTATGAGAATATTTATCAAGTTCACTAGATGAAGGACTACTAATAATTATTGAAGAGAGTCCATCAATTATCAACTGCTCACCTTCTTTAATTTTATCAATATCTAAAGGTGACATCACAAGAGCCGGAAGTCCCATTGTTCTTGCTAAAATAGCAGCATGAGAAGTTTCACCACCAACCGTGGTGATAAAACCCTTAACATAACTTAAATCAACCTGCATTGTATCAGAAGGTGTTAATTCTTCAGTAATTAACACCACATCTCTCTTAACCTCAGCAAGATCAACTACCTTATCTAAAATATTTGCAATAAGTCTATTTCTAATGTCTTTAAAATCAGAAGCTCTCTCTTTTAAATAAACATCTGCATATTCTTCTACACTTGCTATCAATTCTTTAAAAGACAGATAAACAGCATAAGCAGCGCCACAATTTTCATTCTTAATAAAATTTATAACAGACTCAGAAAGCTCATCATCTTCAATAATTAACATCTGTCCTTCAAAAATGCCTTCCTTATCAGCTCCAAGTTGAGATACAACCTTTCTTGTAAGATCTCTTAAAACAGATATAGCCTTTAACTTAGCATCATTAAATTTTTTTATCTCACCATCAACTTGTGAAGAAGTAATTTTTGATTTATCAATTAATTTATCAAAATCTTTCTTGATAAAAAGTGCTTCTCCAATACCTATCCCTTTAGATATTCTTTTCCCCGATAAAGTCATATTAACCTTCCACACTTATTCTTTAAAAGATTCAATAAGTTCAACAAGTTCATTAACAGCTCTCTCCTCATCATCACCCTCAGCACAAACCATAAGCTTCTTACCAGAAGATAACTCTAAAGTTTGCAATCTAAACAAACTTTTGCCGCTAACAGATTTTCCATCAGCTTCAATAGTTATATCACTAGCATATTCCTTAGCCTTTTTGACAAATGTTGATGCTGGTCTCACATGTAAACCATTAACAGCCTTAATTGTAGCCTCTTTTTTAACCATAAGCTTAAGCCCCTTATTTGAATAATTATTTTTTGATTAAATTACTAACAAATAAATATTATAATGCATAAAAACAAATTGATAAATTAAATTCTATTGCCTTTCTATTAAAACTAACTCCAAAAACCAACAATTTTTAATAATGATAATTTTTTAAGACTAAAAATTAAACAATATATCAAAATAAAAATTTTTTATAAGTTTCAAACTTCTCTCTTCCAAACTAAAATTTTTAACATCACGAATACTTTTATCTAACATTCTAAGAGAATCTTCAATCTCAACTAAAGATAAAGGTAAAGTTTTGTTTAAAAGTAAAACTTGAAAATCCCTTAAAGTAATAACCTTGTCATTATAAAATATTTTCATCAGAAAATCACTTATAATATTCCTTTTAACATTCAACAAAACACAAATAAAAATAATATTCATCTCGTCTAAAAAATTAAATGAAAAAGTATAATCAAATATCCTACTACAAAAACTCTTATTCCACAAATTTGTAATTGGAAATTTTAATTTGCTTAAAAATAAAACATGACGGTTTTGTATATAATCATCCCTATTAATGCTATAAGCATTATAAGTATAATTTTTTTTAGTCAAAATATTCTTAAATTCAATTTGAGCATCAAGACTTAACAATAAAGGATATAAATCAAAAATTGTGTTTTTATAATAAAACCCATTAGCAATATTAATGCTATTTAGACATATTCTATCGTTTAACATTGAAATAAATTCATAAAATAAACGTGGAATATTTTTCTCTCCAAATTGCAAAATAGCATCATAAGTAACACATGGACCTATTTCCAAAAAATTACTTCTAAGAAAAATCTTATTAAACTTTTCAAAATTATTTATTATAAAAAAGCTATCAGAGTCATTTTTCATAAAAATTTCAGAATTTTTATGAAAATCAATTTCATTATAAATTATATAATTTTTTGAACTTTCCTGAAATAAACTAACAAGTGCATTAAAATTTTCAGGGTAATACACCTTCACACTACTCATTTTTTCTCTAATTCTTCCAACCGTAAATAAAGGTCTAAAAAGGTATTAACATCAAGACAATGACACTTTAATGTACTATAATATCCTAAAATATCAGTCCTAATTATAACCTTACGTTTTAAAAGATAATAAAATAATAATACATTGGATGAAAAACAACTGTCACAAAATCCAAAATCACTCTCCAACAAAACTTTAGTTAATGTATTATAAAAGGTTGTGTTCTCCAACCCCTCAACAGTAATAATACTACGCCCATTTAACATAAAAGCCGGCACTAAAGATGAATATACCGGTCTTAAATCCAAAAGAACTAATGAAAATCTTTTATTCATTCTTTCAATCAGATTTCTCTCCCCTGAATAAAAAACACTAATTAAAAGCTCTTTAGTACTCAAAGAAAGTCCAATACTCTTTGAAAGATTTTCTCCATTCAAATTAAAGCTAATTAGTATCAATTCTCACACTCCAATCATCTAAAATACTTTTAAGATCAATAGGTGTTTTACATATATCAAAATCAAAAGCTTGAATTAATGATGATCTTATTGCAGAAACAGATGCAATAAATAATACCCTAAAAGAAAAAATAAATTCACCATCTTCAATAAATTCCAGTCCTACAGAATCAATAACATCATAAGTAATATTCCCAAAAACGTAATCAACTGCCAAACCGAAAATTGAAAATGCACGTTTGCTATTTACCCTAAGCTTATCAAATTTACCATTTTCAATAAAAAAATTAACATTACTAAATATAATATGAAAAGAATGTATTATTACATCAACCTCAAGAGAACAAGCAACATAAAACTTTGCATCTATATCTACAACAAAATTTCTACTAACTATAATTGGATATTCTTTTCTCCCCTCATCATCAATTACAACAGAAAGCTCTTCTTTCATAGTTAAAACTGCGCTCTCAATAAAATAAGACTCCTTTAATAAGGAACAAGAAAATTTAATATCATCTTTGAAAGAATCAGCAACAAGAAAATTGACACAATTATAAGACAAATTAAAAGCTTTAGCTAAAACATTCTTCAAATAATTCACCAGATTAATATCTATAATTTTATAAGGAATAAATACATCCAATTTATCTTTATACAAATTCATAGAAATAGTTAAATTACCAATATCTAATAAAGCAAAATCTATATTAGAATCTAAATTTAAAAAGGCAAATCCTACGCCTTTTCTCTTAACATCTAAGACATTATATTCATTATTTAAACTTATAGAAGACGATTTGCGCATAATAGAATTTTTTAAATCCATCTCCTTAAAAAGCTTAAAAAAAATATTATATTCACTCTTCACATAACCAAGCAAATAATTGAGGGGTTCAAGTGATAAACTAACCGCAAGATTATAAAAATTCGAATAAATAAAACTATAAGCAGAAATTCCAAATAAAAAATAATTATCACAAAAAAAAATAGAATTACTATTAATAGATATAAGATTAATATGTACTAATACATCAAAAAATAAATTACTAAAAATCTTATTAAGATAATTAAAATAAAATTTATATAAAAAGTTCAAGGGTCTATTAATTTTAAGCTCCAACATAATCTTATTAAGCCTATTTTCAATTGACAAGTAATTTACAACAGAAAATTTTAAATTTAAAGACTCTGCTATTAAAAAATGCCTTTTATAGTAAATAACATTAACCTTAAGACCAAGTTTTTTAGAAATCACTATACCTTGCACAACAGCATTAAAGACAATGGGAAATAAAATATTAACACAATTATTATTAATAGAATTAATAATAATCTTATCTTTAGAAATACAAAAGTTATCACTAATAATCTGCTTAACTAATGCAATATTATCAAGATCAGCATCAATTATTAAATTATCATCACTAAAGAATACCTTAACTAAAATAAAGTCACTACAATAATTTAAATGATCAGAAAATTCATAATGCGAAGTATAAATTTTAAATTCATCTGATTCTTGAAGGTTCAAACTACAACAAATATCATTTTGTTCAATAGGTCTTAATTCAAAAATAACATTCGATTCTGCTTCTAATAAAGTATCTAGGTTATCAGAATATAAAACTAAAGGTACTTGCCCTTCAAAATCTATGTGATTATCAAAAAGTTTTAAATTAAATTCATGAGAATCAATGATATCAATAAATTTTAAGATAATATTATCTTTATAACTTATATTAAACACTTGATTTTTGTATTCATCTGACACCTTAAAATCTTCAATAATCGAATTTTTAATATTACAACAAACTGGCAAAGCCCAAACTTCATCCATATTTTCTAATTTCATAAAAAATTAAGTAAAACAAGAAGTTAAAATTCATAATTTCTCTTCTATTGGTATCATTATGGCACAATACCAATAAAATTACTATTGTAAATCAAAATATAACTTGATAATTAAATTATGTTATTCAACATATAAATCAATATGTACTAAATACTAAATTGTAATTTAAACTACAATAATCACAATAATAATTCATAATTATTACATAAATAATCTTATTTTCTTTTGATCAATTTTAAAAACTATGATAATATCAAAATTAAAATGAATATCAAATAATATTCATGAGGTTTAATGTTTATGGGTAAATATAAAAAAATAGCTTCCATGATCCATAAAATTTTTATGTTGATCTCGTGTACATTACTTTTTGGAGAACAAAAACAATACACAACCAAAGATTACATGTTCAACTATTCAACAATTTATATTCCTAGAGAAGATCTAAATGAAGATTTTAACAATCAAAATAATGAAAAAAAAACCATTTATTTCAAACAAAATAAAGTTTCAAAAGAAAATGATATACACACATTAAAAAAACAACTTAATAAACTTAGTTTTAAAGATTCATCACAAATCCAAATAGCAAATAACAGACAAATAAGAAATAACATCTTTACAAAAGATTCCGATTTCGAACAAAATAATATGGATGATGATTGGTTCATACAAAATATAGACAACTTAAAATTTAGAATTAAAAACTATGAAAAAAAAATAACAAACATAGAAAATCTTTTAAATGATACAAATATAGAATCAATCAAAAGAAAGAATGAAGAATATGCAATGCTAATTAAAAGTTTAAAAGAAGAAATTGAAAGAATAAAATATTTAATTAATACAAAAGAAAATTTACTAAATGATCCTTATCAAGACTCTTATCAAGCAAAAAACAATGATTATAATGATTACAATGAACAAAGATATGAAGACAATCAAAAAGAATATATACCAAATGAAAGTTACAATTACCCACCCACAGAAAATACATACGATACATATATTCAAGAAAAAGAATATTCCAACTCAGAAAATACTATACTAAATGAACTTGATAATAAAATTAATAATAACAAAGATTCTCTTAATAATCACACTCAAATATTAGGTAACCTTGATAATAAAATTAATAATAACAAAGATTCTCTTAATAATCACACTCAAATATTAGGTAACCTTGATAGTAAAATTAATAACAATAAAGATTCCCTTAATAATCACACTCAAATATTAGGTAACCTTGATAATAAAATTAATAATAACAAAGATTCTCTTAATAATCACACTCAAATATTAGGTAACCTTGATAGTAAAATTAATAACAACAAAGATTCTCTTAATAATCATACTCAAATATTAGGTGACCTTGATAGTAAAATTAATAACAACAAAGATTCCCTTAATAATCATACTCAAATATTAGGTGACCTTGATAATAAAATTAATAATAATAAAGATTCTCTTAATAATCACACTCAAATATTAGGTGACCTTGATAATAAAATTAATAATAATAAAGATTCCCTTAATAATCACACTCAAATATTAGGTGACCTTGATAATAAAATTAATAATAATAAAGATTCCCTTAATAATCACACTCAAATATTAGGTGACCTTGATAATAAAATTAATAATAATAAAGATTCTCTTAATAATCACACTCAAATATTAGGTGACCTTGATAATAAAATTAATAATAATAAAGATTCCCTTAATAATCACACTCAAATATTAGGTGACCTTGATAATAAAATTAATAATAATAAAGATTCTCTTAATAATCACACTCAAATATTAGGTGACCTTGATAATAAAATTAATAATAATAAAGATTCCCTTAATAATCACACTCAAATATTAGGTGACCTTGATAATAAAATTAATAATAATGGAGAAATCCTATTAGCATTCCACCAAGAATTAACAAAATTCAAAAATGACCATGACAATGGCTTCAAAAATATTGAAAATAACTTACTTTCAATAGAAAAAATAATAAATTCACTAAAAAATAAGATTGAAGAAAACGAAGAATTATACAAAGAAAATAAAAATATAATTCAACAAAAACAAGATCAAATCAATATATTAGATAAAAGATTGACAAATAATGAAAATGACATTCTAAAACTTAAAGAAGGTTTAACAAAATATGTAAAAAAAGATTCAACAAAACACAAAAACAGAAAATCACAACAAATAACACAAGGCTCCTATCCACAAGATATACAAACAACAAATAAAAATGCCATAATAAAAAACGCTGAATTTAAGATATATCCAGATACACATTTAAATAATTATAATTTTAAAGTCCAAAGTAATGAATTTGATTTTAAAAAATCCAATGGATATTATATTGAAATAGAACCAACAAAAAATCTACATAGGGCAAAAGAAATTTACAAATTAATCCCAAAATATAATGTCAAAACTCACTTTATTAATCCATCACTAAAACATAAAGAAAAATTTTTTCGCAATTTAATAAAAGTAGAATACACAAATGATATAAATACTCTATACAAAAACTTAGCATCGGAATTTAGAAACGTAAGAATAATAAAATAAGTTTAATCATCTAAATTGACCAAATTTTTAATATCAAAAAGACTAAGAATTTTAATGCCCAAATTATTAGCTTTTTTTAATTTTAATCCAGGACTTTTCCCAACAAGTAAAAAATCTAAATATCTACTAACTGAACTGTTAAAAATAGCACCTTTTTTAGTAATTTTATCAATAAGAACATGTCTGGGATACTCATCAAAAGATCCTGTTATACAAAATTTTTTACCAAATAAAAAAGAAGAATCTACAACACAATTAATACTATCTTCTTGCATCTTAAATCCTAATCCCTTAAAAAAGTTGAATTTATCAAGGATAATCTTATCATTAAAGGCCCTAATAATATTGAAAGCTATTCTTTCTCCTATCCCTTTAATATCTAAAAGTTTAACAAGTGCATTTTTATTATCTTGACAAAGCAAACTAATTGCATCAAATGAATTTAAATTATTGTTGATTAACAATAATATTGTATTAATTCCCAGATCCTTAATGCCCATAGCAAGAAGTAATTTTTTAAACGGTCTATTTTTACTCTCTTCAATAGAACGCTTTAACTTATTTACCCTTTTAAAATTAAATCCCTTAAGACCAATAAGCCTATCAAAATCAAATGTATAGAGATCTATTTCTGAAGATATAAAATTCATATTAAAAAGAAATTCAATTGTTTTTTCTGAAAGTCCCACAATATTCATACATTTTTTACTACAAAAATACTTTATATGTCCCATAATCTTCAAAGGACAATGTATATTAACACAAAAAAGATGTGCACCCTCTTTTATTAAAGACTTTTTACATGAAGGACAATAATTTGGAATTTTAAAATTACCAACAGAAAGTTTTTCTACAACCAATTCAACGGCAGGAATTACATCTCCACGCCTTGAAATTGCAACAACATCTTTAACATTTAAACCAATAGAATCTATGTAATCCTGATTATGTAAACTTGCACTGGTAATAAAAGCTCCTGCAATAAGTACTTTCTCTATATTTGCAACAGGAGTAATTTTACCACTACGTCCAACCTGAACAACTATATCAATTACCTTACTAACAGCTCTCAAAGACTCAAACTTATAAGCAATTGACCATTTAGGATGATGAGAAGTATATCCCAAAACATCTCTTAAACGAAAATCATCAACCTTTAAAACAACACCATCAATCTCATATTCAAAACGCTCTCTCTGTTCTTCTATTTCCTTTACATAATTAATAATATTTTCTCCCAAGTTTTTACCACAAAAAAACTTACAAAAAGGATTAAGTTTAAAACCAAAATGTTTAAGCTTATCAAAAGCATCATGATTAGTATTTAATTCCAAACTGGAATATAAAATATCATAAACAAAAATATCTAAGGGAAAGTTAACAACTTCTCTACTATTTATTCTTCTCAATATACCTGAAGTCAAATTTCTAGCATTAATATAAGAATCATCTAATGTATGATTTATTTTCAAAAAATCTTTTTTGGTAATATAAATTTCACCTCTCAATACCAATTCGACCCGTTCTCCAATGCATAGAGGAACATTCTTAATTGTTCTCACATTTTCAATCACATTATTACCAAATCTACCATCGCCCCTGGTTAAAGCTTTCTCAAGTATTCCATCTTTATAATAAAGAACAATTGAACATCCATCTATTTTAGGTTCAGCTGAAATTCCCATATCAAATCCCAAATTAGAACCTTCTAAACTCATTTTCTCAACCCATAATAATAATTCTTTAACATCATAGGCCTTATCTAAACTCAATATAGGATAAGAATGTTCAACCTCTTTAAAATCATTTAAAAGATCACTTCCAAATTTAAGCGTAGGAGAATCTAAAGTTTTATATTCAGGATACCTATTCTCCAAATATTGAAGTCGCAAAAGAGCTTTATCATAGGTAACATCGCCCACAGTAGGTGACGAATCAACATAATATTCCCTATCCCATTTTTTAATGGCATCCCTTAAAGATAAAATTTCATCTTTTATATCTTTACCCATAATTTAACATCAACCCCATTACAAAAACCACAATATAATTTTACAAAAAAATATAAAATATCCATACGGATTACTGAGTAATAAATCTATTTATCCTAAAATTTAGAGTAAATATAAAATGGATTATATCTTTCTTTATTAAATGATTTTTAATACCCGATTATGTTAAAATTAGGTGAAGGAGTATGGAAATTGGAAGAAAATAAAAAAGCTTTAATAGTTGATGATTCTATTTTTATGCGCAAAAATTTAATTAAAATACTAAAAAATTTAGGATTCAATGAGTTTTTAGAAGCAGAAGATGGTATTCAGGCTATTCAGGAATTTAAAAAACAAGAAACACTTCATCTAATAACTCTTGATATAACTATGATGGGCATGGATGGAATTACAGCACTTGAAAAAATAAATGCACTTAACAAAAAGCTTGAACGCAAACTAAACATATTAATGGTCACAGCACTTGGAAAACAAGAACTTATTGCAAAAGCCCTACAACTTGGAGCAAAAGGATATATTACAAAACCTTTCAGAGAAGAACAGATAGCAGAACAAATAAAAACATTAAATTAGGAGAAAATCCTTGCTAAGAAAAGAAGATATTTACAAAAAAACACAAGTCAACACATCAAGTTCAATATCAATATTAGTAATGCTATATGAAAAAGCAATACAAGATTTAGAAGTTGCTAAAGAATTTTATAAAAATAAAGACCCAAACAGCACAACAAAAGCTGATGAAAAAGTTTATCATGCACAAGATATTATTATAGAATTAATGTCTACACTAAATTTTGAAGATGGTGGGGATATTTCAAATAACCTATTCTCAATATACTCCTTTTTAAATAAAACATTAGAAAGTGTTACATTAGAAAAAAATATAGATAATATCCAAGAAGTCTTAAAGCACCTCAAAAATCTTCACACAGCTTGGAAAGCATTACTTAAAAAAGATAATAATATTATCATTAAAAAGAAATTAGGAATAAATATTGTCGGATAATACAAATGTAATCTTAAAAAAATATTTACAAGATCTAATACTTGAACTAAAAAAATTAAAAGCTATCTTAGAATTTGAAAATACAAAAATCACTCAAGAAATAATAGATATATTAGAAATCACAAATCCTAAAAAAGATCTAATTGTAAATTCAATCAACAACTATTATACAACCATAAATTCATGGTTAAAAACACAAGAACAAATACAAGAAGAAATTAACAAATTAATTAAAGATACTTTATCATTAAAAGAAATGATATACACTCAATATAAAAATACATATAAAATGTTAAAAAAAATATTTGCTCAAAAAAAAGCAATACCAAAAATACAATTTTTCAAAAGTTCATTTAACCATAAAGAACCAATTTTATTAGATGTTATAATATGAAAGAAATTTACTTAATAGATGCATTAAACATAATTTTTAGAAACTATCACGTTATGAAAAACAATCCTTTAACAAATAGTAAAGGAGAAAATGTCAGCGCATTTATTGGTTTTTTTAAAACTCTTTTCTTTATCATAAAGGAAAAAAAACCAGAAAATCTAATTGTCACTTTTGATTCAGAAACACAAACATTTAGACAAAAACAATACCCAAGTTACAAAGCAACAAGAGATGCTCCTCCAGACAACCTAATTCCACAAATTCATTGGATAAAAGAAGGATTAATAAAAGCAAATATCCCAATGTTTGAACTACAAGGATATGAAGCTGATGATCTTATAGCCAGTTTTACAAAAAAGGCAGAACAAAACAATTACTTGACTTATATTATCTCTCCAGATAAAGACTTATTACAATTAATATCAAATCAAACCAAAATATTTAAAATTGAAAATAGTAGCTTTTTAGAAATGAACAATGATTATGTTATAAAAAAATTTGGAATAAATAAATCTCAAATCAAAGACTATTTATCCATTGTTGGAGACCCCTCAGACAACATCCCAGGAATTAAAGGAATTGGACAAAAAGGTGCTTCTAAATTATTAAATGAATTTCACACATTAAATGGAATATATGAAAACTTATCTTTAATAAATAATAAATACAGAGAAATCTTACTACGAGAAAAAGAAAATGCTTTTTTAAGTTATAAACTTATAAGTCTTGTAGAAGATCTAGAATTACCATCACTTGAAACATTTAGACTAGAAAATTTAAAAGAAGATATTATTTTACTATTTGAAGAATATTCTGCAACAACCCTCATTAAATCTTACAAATCTCTATTAAAGAAAAAAAATATTATAAATACAATGCAAAAATCAATCTTTGATATCAATAAAACAAAAGCAAATAAAGAAAATACAAAAGATTTACAATCAACAACATTATATGCAAATACTCTTAAGACAATACAAGAAGAAAATGTCAAATATAAAACAATATTAAAAAAAGAAGAACTGGATTTACTAATAGAACAACTAAAAAAAGCAAGCTATATAGCAATAGACACAGAAACAACTTCTATTAATGTTTATGAATCAAATATAATTGGAATTTCAGTTTCATTTAAAGAATTTGAAAGTTACTATATTCCCATAGAAACCAAAGAAAAAAATTCTATTGGAAAAGAGTACATAATACAAAAATTTAATGAATTGTTTAACTCACAACCAAAATTAATTGGTCAAAATTATAAATTTGATTACAAAGTACTAAAAAGACATGGATTTAATGTCATCTCTGCATATTTCGATACAATGATAGCAGCATATGTTATTGATCCAAACACAAAAGTATCTCTTGACTTTTTAGCAGCAAAATATCTAATGCATAAAAACATTAAATACGAAGAAATAGTACCACAACATAGTACTCTTAAAGATATACCACTTGAAATAGCATCCAACTATGCTGCTGAAGATGCTGACATTACCTTCAGATTATTTAATATCTTGAGAAAAAAGCTCAAAGAAGACAATCTTGAAAGCCTAATGAAAAACATAGAAATGCCATTTAGCAATGTCATTATAGAAATGGAAGAAAATGGCATTTACCTTGACAGCAATTACTTAACACAATATGGCCATGAACTTGAACAAGAATTAAAAACAATTGAGAATGAAGTAATACAAAGTATAGGCATTGAATTTAATCTAAATTCAAGCAAACAATTACATACGATTTTATTTGAAAAATTAAATATTATAGTACCAAAAAATGTTAAGCAAGATTCAACAGATATCAAGGTGCTAGAGACAATAAAAGATCAGCATGAATCTATAGAAAAACTCATAAACTACAGACAACTTGCAAAACTAAAAAATACATATACCGATAATTTAATAGAATTTATAAACGAAAAAACAAACAAAATACATACGAACTTTATACAAACAAAAACAGCAACGGGACGAATTTCAAGTACTGCACCCAATCTACAAAACATACCAATCAAAAATGAAAGAGGAAGAAAAATAAGAGCAGCATTCAAACCTACTAAAGGCAATATTTTCATATCTGCAGATTATTCACAAATAGAACTTGTAATATTAGCACATCTCTCAGAAGACGAATCACTAATTGAAGCTTTTACACATAAAAAAGATATTCACATACAAACAGCATCAAAACTCTTTAAGGTAGATGAAGCCAACATAACACCTTCAATGAGAAGAATAGCAAAATCAATTAATTTTGGAATAATTTATAGAATGTCAGCTTTTAGACTTTCACAAGAGTTATCCATTAAAAGAGAGGAAGCACAAAATTTTATCGATTCATATTTTAATCTTTATTCTAAAATAAAAACTTTTATACAAAATCAAATAGATTTTGTAAAGCAAAATGGATACAGTGAAACCCTTTTAAAGAGAAGAAGATACATAAGAGAAATTAATAGTCAAAATTATTTAGAAAGAACAGGTGCTGAACGAATGGCAATAAATAGTATAATTCAAGGAAGTGCATCTGATATAATGAAAATTGCAATGATTAAAGTATATAATGAATTTAAAAATAACAATCTAAAATCAAAAATACTCTTACAAGTACACGATGAAATGTTAATTGAATCACCAGAAGAAGAATGTGAAAAGGCACAAATAATAATAAAAGAAATGATGGAAAATGCTTATCCTTTAAAGATTCCTTTAAAAACAAATATTGAAACTGGAAAATCATGGGGAGACATTCATCAATAATTGGAATAACTGGTAGAATATCAACCGGAAAAGACACTGTGTCAAAAATCATTAGTAACGAATATGATTTTTATGAAATTAATGCAGATAAAATAGGTCATATCATTTTAGAAGAAAAAAAAAATACAATAATTAAAACTTTTGGCAATAAAATATTAAATAATATAAATGAAATAGACAGAATAAAACTTCGCAATATAGTCTTTTATGATAAAGAAAAGCTACAAATATTAGAAAAAATAACACATCCCATCATACATCAAAAAATAGAACAAATAATATTAACAAATAAGTCTAACAAAATTATAATCAATGCCGCACTACTTTTTAAACTAGACCTTGCAAAATTTTGTAAACACATATTTATAATAAAAGCAAATGATGAGATAATAAAAAATAGGCTAAAATTAAATCGCAATATTGATGACAAATTAATTATAAACATACTTAAATGGCAAAAAGATATTTTTTTCAATAAAAATATTATAAATTCAAAAATAATAAATATAATTAACAATAAGAGTTATGAATATTTAAAAAGAAAAATTAGGGCTAAGATGAGAGAGGTAACATAATGAGAGATTTCAATAACAATAATAACAAAGGATTCTTAGTAGCATTAACTTCAATTGTAACTGTTTGTGCAATTATATTTCTTGGAATAATTATTTTTTTCCCAAATAAAAATTTGGCCTCTGACATTGCAGGCAAAAATATTATTTTGCAAGAAACAAAAAATGAAAAATCTACAGAAAATGAAAATAATCAAGATACTCTATCAATAACTGACAAACCAAATGAAATCATAATTGACCTTACAAAAACCAATAAAGAAGACACAAATTTCAATAATAATATGGATAAAAATAATAAAGAAATTATTCACAAAAAAGAAGCACAAATTGTAAAACCAAATATACCAAAAAAAACACAAACACAAGCAAAAACACTCAAACCAAAAAAAATTAATGCAAAGGCAAGTCAAGAAATCAAAAAAAAACAAAATTATAATAAACTTGAAAGCAAATATGATCCTCAAAAGGAATATTATATACAATTTGCATCGCTCTCAGATCCAATTACTGCTGACAATAATATCCAAGAACTAATGAAATATAAAATAAATGCAAAAATATATTCAGCAACAATAAATGACAAAGACACCTATAGGGTCAGATCTGGACCATATAAAACTATATCAGAAGCAAAGATTGATCTTAAAAAAATATCAAATTCAAATGAATTTAAGGATGCTTACATATTAACTATTAACAAATAGATTAAAATTAGAAACATAATTATGATATTTTTCCAAATAAATCTCATGCATATTGGCATTAAAGGACACAATACGCTTTATTTTAACAAGTTTTTTAAATGCATCCTCTAAATTATCAAATTCTTTCAAACAACAAAATGCCAAAATTGCATTACCAGCAATCTCAGAATGTTTAAATTCAAAAATTTTTAAATCTTTCCCAATAATATTAGCTTTAAGCTTATTTAAAAATAAATTATCTGAATTAGTCCCACTTACAAAAATATCTAAGATATCTCTTTTACAAGACTTAAGATTAAGCATCCTATTATAAAATGAAAAATAAGAAGACTCAAGAATTGCAATTCCTATCTGTAAAGGATCATCTAACTTTCCCACAATGCCTTCATTTAAATTATTCTTTATTTGTGGATCTATTAAAATATAATCACAAAAAAGTTCTTTTTTATTTAAATAAAAATAAATATTACTTGGCGTATATATTGCAGAAATTTTTTCAAGAAATTCTCCAAATGATTTTTCCTTCTGAAACAATCTATCTTTAAGTAATTGCAATAAATATCCAGAAGGAACTATTCTTCCAATAATAAACAAATTATCTAAGAAATAAGGATATATCAAAGAAAAATCTAATAAATACGTATCTGAGACAAAATTAAAACCTTCGCTAGTACCCATTCTATTTGATACTATTCCAGAAAAAAAAGCTCCACTTCCAATAAGAACACTTAAATAATCAATTCCAGCATTAATTACATTAATGCCACTATTAATACCAAATTCAATACTAGCACGCTTAGTAACCTGCCCAACAATTTCTCCCATTCTTAAAAAAGGAGGGAATTTACTTGTATCAAGATTATATTCTTTAAGTTCAATATTATTCCAAATAAAAGGAATATAAGACAAACTAGGATAGCTTGTAACCAAATTACCTGTAAGTAAATAAATTAAATATTCAAAACACGAAACGAAATATCTAACTTTATCATAAATTCCTCTTTCAAATGTACTAAGAACAAAGGGCAAAAAAGTTGATTTTCCTTTATAATTTTTAACTACTTTAGAAGAATTCCAATGTAACACTTCTAAAGGAATTAAATTTGAATCAAGAGCTATTAAACATGGAGAGATACCACTAATAGAAATACAATCAATTTTTCTATACATAAAATGAGACATTATTTTCTTTAAAGCAAAGATCCATATTTTATAATCAAAATTTTCAAAATTTACATTAAAATAATCAAAATAATTTATATCAAGACACCCTAAAATCCCATAATGAGAATTTATTAAAGCAGATTTTAAAGTACTAGTACCAACATCAATACTGAGTACATTCATAAAATTAACTCTTAGAAATCAAATTTTGAATGTCATGGCTTCTATCAAGAATTCTTTGCAAACTAACTCTATTATGAATTGCAAAAATTGCACCTGCAAAAAGATGTGCAACATTAGCTTCATAGTACCAAGGTTTACTAAGAAGTTTATCATCATGATAAACAGCATTTGTTCCAATTATCTTATAAAAATAACCTTCCTCATAGGCTTTATCAAAATACCTAATGGCATCTCCATTAAAAAATGGTAAACTTACTGCACATATAATCTTTTTAGCTCCCATACTTTTTAACAATTTCACTGCTTTAATAAAAGTACCACCAGTAGCCAAAATATCATCACTCATAAAAACATTTTTACCCTCAACATCTCCCAACAATTTAGTAACAGAAATGTTTGAATCAGTAACATTATGCGTTACCTTTGAGTAATCTCTCTCTTTATAAAGCAAAGCCAAGGGTCTCTTAAGATTAGATGCAAAAAACTTATTTCGATTAACAGCTCCTGTATCAGGAGATACAACTACTAAGTTAGAATCTCTAATATCTATAAGTTCAGCTAAAGCATCAAAAATTTCATAAGATGCATTCAAATTTTCAAAATACGACTTTCTAAAGACATTTTCAATAGCCTTTGAATGAATATCCAATGTTAAAATATGTTTTACTCTCAATTCTTCCAAAAATCTTCCAAAAAGACTTGCTGTGAGCCCTTCTCGTGAATGTTTTTTATCTTGCCTTGAGTAAGGATAAGAAGGAACAATAACACTAACAGAATTGGCCTTAGCCTGCATGCACGCGTCTACTGTAGTCATTAAGTTCATCAAATGATCATTAACTGTCATCACTACTTCTTCATTATTATTTACAGTAACTGGATAAGTATTAGAAACATCTTGTACAATAAAAATATCTTTATTTCTGATAGTTTTTAAAATCTCTGACTTAAACTCACCATTAGCAAATTTAACAAAATTTACAGGAATTTCCATAGTCTCATCAAACCTTAAATTAGAAAATTCAAGTCCCTCTAAAAAAGGAGATAAAATTCCTTCAAATTTCAAAACATCTTCCTTTGAACAATTAGAAGTTTGCGAAATTTGTTCAATAACTTTATTCTCAGCATCTAAAAATATTGTATTAAGTTCTGCCATTATTTTCTCTGCAAATACCCGACCTCCAGGACATGCAATAATTCCTATTGACTTTTTCATAAGCAAGCTCAATGTTAAAACTCCCTATTCAAACAGAAAATCTTTACTTTATTGTACATTAATATAAATAATTCATACAAGTTTAAAAAAATTTTCAAAAATAACAATCTCCATTACAAATAAAAAATACCCAAATTCTATCAATATTTATTAAAAATAAGAATTAACTATATAATGCCCTAAACAACGCCAAACTCAAGACCTACACCAAATTTAAAATCAGAAAATTTATTATTCAGAATATTCCAACAATAATATCCTTCAATTGTCAAAAAAGCACATGTAGCTCTTGCTCCCAAATCCCAACCAAAAATTCCAAATTCAGCTAAAATAGAATCTTGGATAGCAGTAGCAATATTAACCCTAGGTCCAGTAAAAAATGTAACAGCTCCTATAAAGAAATCTAATCTTGTATAAAATTTAGGTTCAATAGCTGAAACAAATGAAAGCAGATTATGCAATCGTCCTTTACTATTAATACTTCTAAATACATTAAAATCAAGTCCAAGTTCAAAACCAAGTGAACAAAAATCATCAAATTTTGCTCCCATTTGCACGTATCCTCCATAAGTCAAACCTGATTTAGAAATATTAACCATATCTGCAAAATTTCTAATAATCTTAGCTTTCTTTAAAATAGACATAGTGCTTTCAAGTTCTCTACCCACATCCAAAGCTGTTTTATAAAAATTTGAAATAGTGCTAACTGGAAAATCAAACCCAAAACCTAAGTTAAGTTCAAAATCAACACTTGACAAAACATTTACTGTAACAAATATCCACAAACTTAAAAACAAAAATTTTATTTTCATGACATTAAACCCTCCAAAATATCTAAATGAATTCACACATTAAGATCATGGAATATAGACATCAAAAGTAGTAAAAAAAGATCTCTAACCCTAATCCTTTAAAATAGAAGAAACTATATCACTAGCATTAGAAGGCACAGAATATTTAAATTCTTGATATTTTAAGATATATTTCTTCGCATTTTCCATGTCTTTATTCAAATGATAAATATAAAAAACATTAAATAACGCTTCTTGATTAGCAGGCGCTATTTCTAAAGTCTTTAAATATAATTTTAAAGCCTCTTCCAAATTATCTTTCTTAAAAAATAAATAGGCTTTTAAATTAATTAACAAAATATTATCTTTATCATTCTCCAATAAAGATCCAAGCTTTAATTCGGCCTCTTCATATCTCTTTAAATTAACGTAAGCCAAAATAAAATTGTAACCAGAAGCAGCATTTATATTAGAATCAAATTTAATAGCTTGTTCATAAAGCTCAACAGATGTTTGATTATTACCAAGTTCTTCATTTAACTTTGCAAGCTTATAATACTCATCTGCTATAGTTTGATAATCTTTATCAAAAGTTTTACAAGACAAAACAAAATAGAGTAGACAAAAGAACAACCCCTTATACATTAAAGCAAAACCTAAAACTAGCTTAAAAGCTAAATTAATAACATAGATAGCAACTATAGATATACATCATCAATAAAAAATATTTACGTATCTATATACCCATAAACAATGATGCTATTATCTAAATAATTATTGGTATTTCAAACCCAAGCCCAACTCTTAAGTCTCTATATTTAAAATCATTAATAGAAAATAACACTGATGATTCAAAATTAAGAAAAGCTAACCTTAATCTCAGACCCGTTTCAATAACACTAAAAGGATTGGTTATCTTATTCTTACTTGCTAAATTTCCCACATAAATAGGATCTACAACTAAAGACCTATCACCAAAACCTGAAAACAGAGTAGCTGCCAAATAGTAAATATCATATTTAACAAACAATCTTGGCATAATGCCCATTCCCAACTTAACAGGATAAGAAGATTCTAAAAGTCTTAAATGTGGCACAATAAGCCTTCCAAGATTCATCCCAAATCCAAGTTCGAAACCATAATAAAAATCACTTTGAAAAATAGGAAGTCCAACTTGAAAATAACCTTGAAATCCGCTACTAAACAAAGGTGACAATTTCTGTCTTAAAGCATCATTCAAATTAGTTCCAGGAGTGGAAATTTCATTCCATATCTTCATCAAGTCATCTTGATTATAGACTCCAAATTCATTTAATTGAGCAAACAGAGAATCCTTAAGACTAAGAGCCTGTTTTGCAGTATTTTCTAAATCCACGATAAGCTCTTTCAAATGCGAGCCACTTTCACCTAACTTCCTAAAAGTACCGTTGAGATGTAATTTACGCAATTCAATTAAAAATGATCTCAAATCATGAGTACTATTTAAAAGCGGTCCAAGTCCATCAAGATCAGAATCATTCATATTTTCTACCTGTCCAGTACCGCTTTTCCTGTTTTTATACAATTGAACAAAAAGAGATAAACTTTTTTGAAAAGAATTATGCAACTTATGTGCACTACTTTCAAATTCTTTTATCTGATTAAACAAATTAACCCTAATATTTTTCAATATAGGAAACAATTCAGAACTCATCAATTTATCCAATATTGTACCTGTTTTTTTCCCAAAAAAAGAAAGTGATTCAAGACTAATTTGTGTACTAAATCCTGCTGAAAAATATATAACTTTGGCATAAGATGTACTAAAAAGTGAAACTAATAATAATGTTATAAAAATTAATTTTTTCCTCATCTCTTACAGCCCCCATATAAATAAGTAATAGGTCACCAAATAACTTAAATTACATGATAAACTTTATTACAAAAAAAAGCAAATACAACCTTTCCTTCTTTAAAGAAACTATAAAGTAACATAATTGAAAAAAAAGATTTCTATACTAAGAAGGATTTTCATAACAAATCCTTCTTAGCCAATTAAAAAATAAACTTAAAATCTAAAGCCTTTCTTGATCATACTTGTTAAATATATGTTCGGTTAAATATTTCCCAACTGATTTTTTTTCTTGTACAAGTTTAGATATTATGTTAAAATGTCTTGGCTCAATTTTAAAATACTTATAAGCTCTTCCGTCTTTAAAAAATACAGAAAGTTCAGACAAAGCAGAATCATAATCAACCTGACATATCTTACTCAATTCATGAGATATTGTTAAAGTATTCAAACTTATATCCTCCAATAGTTATTCTTAGGAGTATAAAATATAAAGTAAAGAAAGAGTAAATTCATTAAATAATGTTAAGTATTTTTAATCAATAAAATCAAAATTTACTAAATGATATATTCCTTATAATTAAATGTATACGTTTAACACAACTTAGTCAAGCAAATCTCAATATAACAAACTTTCTTTACAAACTAACTTTTATAAAAGTATAAAACAGATATAATACCTAACAAAAAAATAAAACAAAATAATTCTTAACATCAAAAATCTTGTAATAACTTAACAAATAACATTAACACTCTCATAGTTTATACATTAGATAATATATGTAAATGTTAATATGAAAACTTTTGTGAAACAAAATCAATTTAAAATAGAAACATACCTAATTTATACTTCAATTAAAGTTATTTACTTATCTTAAAATAAAACTCTCTCAAGTCAAAGGCAACTTGAAGAGTTTAAAATAGACTTTTCTAAAAAAATCATGTAAAATACTAAAGACAATTAATGTTCTAAGTAATACACGCTCAGGAGGAAAATATTCCATGGACTACAAAAAATTGCGCAACATAGGTATTAGTGCCCATATCGACTCAGGGAAAACCACACTTACAGAACGTATTCTATTTTATTGTAACAAAATTCACGCTATTCATGAAGTTAAGGGAAAAGATGGTGTTGGAGCAACAATGGATTCAATGGAACTTGAAAAAGAACGAGGTATCACAATTGCATCAGCCGCAACTCATGTTGAATGGAAAAATCATCCAATCAATATTATTGATACTCCGGGTCACGTTGATTTCACAATTGAAGTTGAACGTTCACTTAGAGTTTTAGATGGAGCAATACTTATTCTTGATTCCGTTGCAGGTGTCCAATCTCAATCAATTACAGTTGACAGACAATTAAAAAGATATAATGTACCACGACTTGCTTTTGTGAATAAATGTGATAAGACCGGAGCAAATCCTAGTAACGTAAAAGATCAACTTAAAGATAAACTTGGCTTAAATTCAGTTTTAATGCAAATTCCAATTGGACTTGAAGATAAACACATGGGAGTTGTTGATCTTGTTGTTATGAAAGCCTATTACTTTGAAGGTAAAGATGGAACAGAAATTATAGAAAAAGAAATCCCTGCTGAATTGTTAAATGAGGCTGAAGAAAAGCGAAAAATAATGCTTGATGCCTTATCTGATTTTAATGATGAACTTATGGAACTACATATGGAAGGAAAAAATGTGGCTCTTGAGACAATATACGACGCAATTAGGACAGGAACCTTATCTTTAAAACTTTGTCCAGTATTTATGGGTTCTGCATATAAAAACAAAGGAGTACAACTTTTACTTGATGCTGTAAATAAATTTTTACCTTCACCTCATGATATTCAAAACATAGCACTTGACTTAAATGCAAATGAAAAAGAAATTAAACTTAAAACTGACGAAACATTACCAACTGTAGCATTAGCTTTCAAACTAGAAGACGGACAATACGGACAATTAACTTATGTCAGGATATATCAAGGAGTTTTAAAAAAAGGACAAGAATTAATAAATTCAAGAACTTCTAAAAAGTTTAAAGTTGGAAGACTCATTAGAATGCATGCCAATAATACTGAAGACATTGAATTTGGAAGCAGTGGCGATATTGTAGCTTTATTTGGAATAGAATGCGCATCAGGAGATACATTCTGTGACCCTTCTATTAATTACTCAATGACATCAATGTATATCCCAGAACCAGTAATATCTCTATCAATCAAACCCAAAGATAAAAAATCAGCTGACAATATGGCAAAAGCTCTTGGACGATTTACTAAAGAAGATCCTACATTTAAAACTTATGTAGATAATGAATCAAAAGAAACAATAATACAAGGAATGGGTGAATTACACTTAGAAGTTTATATTGAGAGAATGAAACGAGAATTTAAAGCCGAAGTTGAAACAGGAATGCCCCAAGTAGCATATAGAGAAACCATTACAGAAAAAGCAGAATTTAATTATACTCATAAAAAACAATCAGGTGGTGCAGGTCAATTTGGAAGAGTTGCCGGATTTATGGAACCACTTGATACAGAAGAACAAACTTACGAATTTGTCAATCTTATAAAAGGTGGAGTAATTCCAACAGAATATATTCCATCATGTGATAAAGGATTTCAAAAGGCTATGGAAAAGGGAACCTTAATTGGATTCCCAATCGTTGGAGTCAAAATTACAATTAATGATGGACAATACCATATTGTTGATTCATCAGATATTGCATTTCAATTAGCAGCAATTGGAGCATTTAGAGAAGCTTATAATAAGGCAAAACCTACAATACTAGAACCAATTATGAAAGTAACTCTTGAAGGACCAACAGAATTCCAAGGAAATATGTTTGGCCTACTCAATCAAAGAAGAGGAATAATTTTAGGTTCTTCTGAAGAAGGCACTTTCTCAAAGGTCGAAGCCGAAGTACCGCTAAGTGAAATGTTTGGATTTTCAACTGTTTTAAGATCATCTACACAAGGAAAAGCTGAATTTTCAATGGAATTTTTAAGATATGGTAAAGTTCCAAATGCAACATTTAATGAACTATGTAAAAAATTTAACGAACAAAACAATAAATAAGGAGGAATAATAATGCTTGAATTAACGCAAGATAAACAAGAAATAAAAATAAAAAATAAATTTTTGGCTCATGTTTTTGGATTAATGTCAGTTGGGCTTTTAATATCTGCAATATTTGCATACACAACATCTGAAAATGCAATAATTAGAGCCATAATATTCACAAATCCAATGTCATATATAGCCATAATACTTATACAATTCGGATTTGTTTATGCAATAAGTGGTGCAATTAATAGAATATCAAGTGGAACAGCAACAGCCCTTTTTCTCATGTACTCAGCTTTAACAGGAGTAACACTATCTTCTATATTTATGATATATACTCAAGGTTCAATATTTTATACATTTGGAATTACTTCTTTAACTTTCCTTGCAATGTCATTTTATGGACACACAACAAGTACAGATCTTACAAAAATGGGTAGCTATTTTATGATGGGATTATGGGGCATCATCATCGCATCTATACTTAACATGTTCTTTAGAAGTTCAGGGCTTAATTTTCTAATCTCAATTTTAGGTGTCATTTTATTTACAGGTTTAACAGCCTATGATGTTCAAAATATTTCTAAAATGGATAATATGTTAGAAGATGGTACTGAAATCAAAAATAGAATGGCAGTAGTAGCTTCTTTAAAACTTTACTTAGATTTCATAAATTTATTTTTATACTTACTAAGATTTTTGGGACAAAGAAGAGATTAAAATCTAAAAATCAATAAATTAAAATTTAAATGTAAAATAAAAAATGAATGCTTAAAATAAAAATAAGCATTCATTTTTAGGAGAAACATTGAGCATAGATACCCTAGAATTTGAAGAAAACAGTACCCAAAATGTCATAAAGAGTAATTTTAACTTTGAAGGATATATAGAAAGTAGTAAGCCTATAATCATTGATGGCATACTCAAAGGATTTATAAATTCTACAAGTTCAATATATCTAAGAGAAAAAGCCCATGTAGAAGCAGAAATTAAATGTAATAATTTTCTCAATCATGGTACAATGAAAGGAAATGTAGAGGCTTTAGAGACAATCAAAATTTATAAAACTGGTAAATTAATTGGCAACATAACAACAAAAGAACTATTCATAGAAGCAGGAGCCTCATTTAATGGAAATTGTGAAATGGAGAAAAATGACAAATAAACATTTTGACTCAAAATTAAGAATAATCCTTTTCTTGCCACTTTTGTGCCTAACAATCAAAATACAAGCACAAGTGAAAGAAGACTCCCTTTTACTCTACAGGCAAGGCAAATTTCAAGAAGCAATTATAAATACTCAAAATGAAATAAAAAACAATTCAAATAATTTAGATGCAAGAGTAATACTTATATGGAGCTTAATAGCAACAGGAGAATATAAAAAAGCTGAACTAGAATCTATTAAAGGACTTGAAATAAAAAAACATGATTCAAGAATAATTCAAGCATTAGGAGAAGCTTACTTTTTTCAAGGACAATATAAAAATGCTCTCAAACATTTTCAAAAATATATCGGACTTGATGCTAATGGAGCTCGAATAGCTAAAGTATATATCCTAACTGCAGATTCTTTTTATAAACTTGAGAGATATAATGAAGCTGATTTTGCATATGAAAACGCTTTAAGATTTTTCCCAAACAATCAAAATATACTATTAAAACTTGCAAAGTCAAGAATTAATGCAAAGAATAAAATTCTAGCAAAAGAAACTTTAACAAAACTGTTGACATTAAATCCTAATCATTTAGAAGCAAAAAATTTACTACAAAAGATAGAAAAAAATAATCACAATTCTTGACATTATGTCTTGAAGTATTTATTCTATTTAGTAGTTCATATAAACTACGGGCTGCTAGCTCAGGTGGTAAGAGCAGCGGATTCTTAACCCGCTGGTCACAGGTTCGAGTCCTGTGCAGCTCATTAAAATAATGATAGTGTTGCCCATCCTAAGGTGTTGACATTATTTAATATAAATGGTATAATTAGTTTTGATAAACTTGATTTTGTTTTCGGGCTCATAGCTCAGTTGGTAGAGCATCGCCCTTTTAAGGCGAGAGTCGTAGGTTCGAGTCCTACTGAGCTCAATTTTTTGTCCTCTTCGTCTAGTGGCCTAGGACTCCAGGTTTTCATCCTGGCAACAGGGGTTCGATTCCCCTAGAGGATGTAAAAAATTTGCTTAAATTTTCATTTATCACATTCTTTTCATTATAATATAGTATGTAATGAAAAGAATTTTAATGATGTTAATCTTCTTGACAAGGCTTTATGCAATCAATGAAACTAATAATCAAAAAAAATGCATAACAATCAACAATAATAAAAAAATAGTATACTGTCATAACGAAAAAATAGATCATCTCATATTAAATCTAAAAAGCAACAAAAATGCAAATATAAAAATTAACACCCAATACAAAAGTCACTCATACAATATCCCAACAATCATTAATCAAGATCAAACAATGATATTAGAAATCAAAATAAATAATATCAAATCTATCAATTTCAATAACATTGAAATACAAAAATCCAGTATACAAACAACAAAAACAGATCTCCAAAAATTTAAAATATTCATTGATAAGGATGGATATTCTATCAATTTTAATCTCAATAAAAACATGTTTCCAATAATAGGCTTTAAATCAAAAGAAACAATATTAAATCCCATAATAACAAATTTATATTCAAAAAAAGAATCACAAAAAATAGTACTATCAAATCTCATCAAGTACACATCACTAGAAAATCACAATGATGAAATAAAATCTACCAAAAACGACAATATGATTCAAATTAATGAAATTGGATACATTAATATGAATGATTATTATGAAATCAATAAACCAATAAATGCTGACTTAAAACTTATTTTCAATTATACAAAAAAAAATTACAGAAGAGATTCTTTTGAATTCTTTAATTTCATAGCAAATCCTAATGTATACATAATAAAATTTAAAACATTGCACGATCAAGCCTTAATGTTAAAAAGAATGGCATTCTTTCTCGAAAAAAAAGAATTTAGAGGAAGATTATTATCAAATACTGAACTAGAAAATAAAGTAGGATGGGGTGGTCATGATTATAGACTCCAAGATATAATTACATTTTTTAATGAAGCACAAAAATCAAATATTAAATTAAATAAAGAAGAAATAACTTTAAAAAACTTAATTATAGCCAACAAATTAGCATATATTGAAAATAACATAATAAAAATTAAAAACAAATCAAAAAACATTGCATTTGCAACTTACTCCGAAGATGAAATTATGTCAAAAACAGACCAAATGAGAATCTTTATGCATGAAATGCTACACATGTATTTTTTTACAGACAATAATTTCAATAAAGAAATTGTTAATTTTTGGAATAAAAATATTTCACCAAATAACAAAAAATCTTGGATTAATTTTTTAGATAACATAGGTTATGATGTCACATTTAATTATTTAGTAATGAATGAATTTTATGCATATACAACCGCGCTCCCAAAAGAAAATATAGCAAATTATTTAATTAACACCAATTACTTCTCCAAAACTGAATTTAAAGAATATGAACAATGGGCCATAAAATTAGAAAAATTATTATGGCAAACAAAAGGATTAATACCGGGAGAACTATTAATCCTTTTTAAAGACAACAGCAATTAAAAACAAAACAATATAATGAAAATTAATTATCATTACTTGGAATTAATACAATCTCTGTTCCTTGCTTAAAATCGATCTTCTTAAATAACATATTTATTGTATCTTTATTTAAATTATCATCAACAAATTTATTACTAAAAGTATCTATAATAGAATCATGCCACAAAACCGAATTTAATATCACTGAACTCCAATAACCATTGGACTCAGAAGCAATATTATTATTTTTAATAATATTTTTCTTAATATAATCAAAATCAGTATCTACAAAATCTATTTTTTGTCTCTCCAAAATATATTCATTAACAGATTTTAAAACACTATCTAAAGCCTTAGGCTCAACTGTAAAAGACACAACAATAAAACCATCTGAATCAGAATGCTTTCTAAAATAGTGATCAAAAGACGCATCTATTCCATAAACACTAGACTGTTCTCTTCTAATAGCTTTAACAAGACCTTCACTCAAAAGAGATGCCAACGCCCTATAATTTAGGACTTTTTCAGGTGTATAATTAAACGTGAAAGGATATGCAACATATACAGTACTACTTGCAGCATCCTCTTTTTTACCAACAACTATTCTTTTCGTATTTTTTTTATAAGAATAATCTAAATCTCTAAATTCATTTAGCTTTTTAGAATTTAAATTACCTAAATATTTACTTGAAAATTTTTTTATTGTATCTAAGTCAATATCTCCCACAAAAATAAATTTGAAATTGTCTGCATAAGTAAATCTCTTTTTATAAAAATCCAAAAGAATATCTTTTGATATATTTTGCAAATCAGATTCTTGAATATCTCTTAAACGATAATCATCATTATTATAAAATTTTTTAATAGCATTAGAAAAAAGATAATTAGAACTATTTTTCCTAGCCTTAATTGTTGCACTCATATCATCAATAGTAGTCTGCAAAACAACATCATCTATCTTGGCTTCATTAAATGTAAAATATATAAGCTTAAATAAAGTTTCAAGATCTTTAGCCTCAGCACCACCATTAATACGTGAACTTCTCTCAGAAACCGATGGCATCAATGTTACCAATTTATTTGATAAATATTTTTCAATTTGAAGCTTAGAATAATCCCCATATCCTGATTTAGAAACTATACTTGGAGCCAAAGATAAAACAGGAATCAATTCAGGATCCTCACTTAATAAACCACCCCAAGAAATTGCAGTAAAGTCAACTATATTTTTCTTATTTTCATTATGTTTAAAATAAACTTCAACGCCATTCTCCAAAGTAAAAGATGAAATTTCATTTATAAATTCTTTTTCATCAACAATATTTTTACTTTGCAAAGATTTTTTGAAGAATTCGCCCTGAATTGACACATCATCATAAGGTTTAATTTCTTTATTTAAAGCAATATCACGAAATTTTTGCAACTCTTCAAAAGTTAAATTAGAATGTAATTTTTTAGAATACTTATAAATAACAGTCATATTATCTATAAAGGCCTCACTACTAGCAAGAGCTGATATTGTATCTGGGCTAATATTATTCAAACATTTAATAGCAACGTCAAAAACTTCATTACCATCAAGCAAGTGAAAATTCGATGAAGCAACACCCACCAAATGATCTGCAATGATGGAAGACTTTTGTTTCTTAAGATTCTCTTTATCAACAGTATAAGAAGTTATCATTTCGGACTTAATTTTATCAATCTCTCCTTTCGTAAAACCAAACTTCCTGATTCTCTCAATTTCATAAAAAAACCCTTCAAAAGCTTCCTTAAAATGCTCTGGATCGATAGTTAAAGAAATATTTTTAATCAAAATATAATTATTATCTGATTTATAATTCGAACCAAATTTATTAAATGATCTAAAATAATTTGTTCCAATAACCTTTAATTCATAAAATCTATTTATAAAAAGACTATTTAATAGATTTTTCTCGATATATCTCTTAAGATCCCCAACAGTAACAATACCTCCTTTGGTCTCTTCTTTACAAATAAACTCAATACTAGGAAATAAGGTTTCATCATCATCTATACTTACAAATTTTTTATCAATTACAGTATCTAAATTTATTACAACTTTTTCAGGCTCATCTAATGGTTTCTTAAAAGATGCAAACAATTTTTTTATCTTCTCTTCAATGTCTTTTGGATCAATATCTCCAACAATAATGACACTGGTCAAATCTGGTCTATACCACTTATTATAAAATTTTTTAAAGTCCTCTGATTTAAAAGATAAAATCCTCTCTTCAATACCAATAGGAGATCGAATAAAATATCTACTATTACCTCCAACAACCTCAAACATTTTTTTGGACATTCTAGAAGAATAATTATCTCTATATTTTTTTTCTTCAATAATAACATTACGTTCTTTATCTATTTCTAAGTCATCAAACTTAATTTGAAAAGCCCAATTTTTCAATACATTTAAAGCTTCATCAACTTCACTCTCCTGACCACCATCTGGCAAATCAAGATAATAGTAAGTTTTATCAAAAGTAGTATAAGCATTAAGATCAGCTCCAAATTTCATTCCAAATTTTTTGAGAATTTCCAAAATATCTTCACTACCAGGATAATCCTCTGTACCTTTAAAAGCCATATGTTCAAGATAATGGGCTAAACCCCTTTCATTTTCCTCTTCGTTTAAAGAACCAACATTAAACAAAATTCCCATATGAACAAATTTACTTGGAATTTGATTTTTATAAATATAATATTTAAGTCCATTTTTAAGTTGACCATTTACTAAGTTTTTATCCAAACTTAACTTAGAAGATGAACAAGATAAAATAATAAAACTCAAAACAAAAAAAACAACTTTTAATATAGTAATATTATTAATGCGTTTACATCTCATTTTAATTTCCTTGAATTAATTCTTGTATTATAAACTTTTTTAATTTCTCTAATAATAGACGTAAATCCAAAATCATACCAATCCTTTATACCCTTTAATCTAGAAATAGGAAACAATTCATAAAATAAAAATAAAAGTTCCCCTTTAGACAATTTTACAATATCATTAAAATAAATTTTTTTATTTAATTCCCCAATATAAACAAAAAATCCCAATTTGTCTAAAATAAGTTTATTAAAATCAGGATTTAGAATACTTTTCTCATAAATTTCAATAGTAGAATGTTCACTTGCAACATTATCATAACCTTTAAAAGAAACCTGATCTAAGATAACAAAATTACCATCACTAAAACTTACTCTACGACCATCTAATGTTTTTAAAAACCCATCAATATCATCAAAAAACACAAAAATATTTAACGCCTTAGATGCTTGCAAGACAAACTTTGAACTATTATAATTATCCAGATTATCTCGTTGCAAAGAATTAATAAGTTGCATATCATCCAATTTATCATTGCCACCCAAAACCTGTGTACCTTTCTCAATCAAAGCCTGATTGGCTAAATCAATATATGTAAAGAGTTCATCCTTTTGATTTAAATATTTTTCACGTTCTAATAAATGAATTATAAATAATAAATCCTGCTTCTCAAGACTGCGATAAAAATCAATACTTTCTAAATTAATCAACTTTATTCCAAAAATCAGATTATGAATACACAAAAACAAAACCATTACAAAATACCGACTCATACATAACTCCCATACATATTAATCTATTGCTTTAATTTTAAAAAAACAGGACAATGATCACTACCCATTACCTTATTTAAAATTAAAGCATCTTTTACTTTAGATTGAAAAGCCTTATTTATAACAAAATAGTCAATTCTCCATCCTACATTACGTTCCCTAGCTCTCGTCTTATAATCCCACCAAGTATAATTACCTGGCTCCTTATTAAACATTCTAAATGTATCCACATAACCTCTATTTAAAAAATTATCCATCCAATTGGTTTCTTCAACATAAAAGCCAGCAGATTCTCTGCTAGTCTTAGGATTGGACAAATCAATTTCCGTATGTGCAATATTAAAATCCCCACAAACAATAAGATTTTTTCCAGAAGTTACAAATGAATTTGCAATAGATTCAAGACTCATCAAAAATTCAAGCTTATAATTAAGTCTTTTTCTTAAAGACTGTGAATTAGGAAAATATGCATTAATCAGAATAAAATCATGATAATGAGCAATAATGCATCTCCCTTCTCTATCAAATATTTCAATATTCATATTTTCCAATTTAATAGGTTCAATTTTTGAATAAATAGCAACACCACTATAACCTTTGATTATGGATTTTGAAAAATATGAATAATATCCCTCAATATCAATAAGTTCCCTAGGTAACTGTTCTTTTAAAGCCTTGGTTTCCTGCAAACACAAAATATCAGGACTATATTCTGCAATAAAATTAAGAAAACCCTTATTAGAAACAGCTCTTATTCCATTAACATTCCAAGAAATCAAATTCATCATTATATACCAATCTAAATATATATTTGTAAGCCATCATAAGCTAAATAAATATTATCCCTCCTCAAATAATCAAATTCATCATGCATAATATCATGTGCAATATGAGTGAAATAAGCAATTTTAGGATTGATCTTTTTAACTTCAAGAATAGCATCATCAAAATTTAAATGACCTGGATGAGGTTTAATTCTCAAAGCATCTATCACCAATACATCTAATCCCTCTAAATAACTATAAGAAATCTCGGGAATAGACTTAACATCAGTAAGATATGCTAAATTATTTATTCTATACCCCAAACTAATTATATCTCCATGTAGTAAAGGAATTGGAATTATCTTTATTCCTTTAAAAAAAATTTGCTCAAAATCAACTGCTAATCTAGGAAGAATATTGGCTTTTCCACTGATAGACATTCTTGATGAAAAATTATGTGGAAATGCATTTTTAATATGATGCATAGTAGTCTCTCGGGCATAAATAGGTAAAGGAACACACCTTGTATAAAATTTAATATCATCAAGTCCCATAATATGATCATAATGTTCATGAGTATACAATACCAAATCCAATTTCAAAATATTTTCCCTTAAAAGCTGTGTTCTAATATCAGGTCCCGTATCAATCAATAAGTTAAGACCACACAAACTTAACAAAAATGCACTTCTAAGTCTTTTATTTTTACAAAAATCTGAATTACATACTCTACAATTACAATTCAACATAGGAACACCACTTGATGCACCAGTTCCTAAAAATATTCCTAACATGTATTACCATTACCCCTTAAGAACCCCAATTATATCATAATAAAATTAAACGATAAAAGAAAAACCCTGGCTATATCATTAAAAGCTCAATGCAACTCAATAAATTATTTTGTAAATAAAGTTTTTATGCTTATAATTAGTTAAGGAAAAAATATTTTTTATGTACGAACAATCTTATGAAACAATATTTTTATTAAGTTTTGGTATATTTTTAATAATAAATTTATTTAATTTTAAAAAAGAATTTTCTTATGAAGATTATTTCATCATATTCCCAGGAACCTTCTTCATAATTACGCTATATCTTATAGAAGCAAGACCATTAATGTTATATACCGGCTCCATATTCCTATTTTTCTTAATAATAACTACTATTAAAACCATAAAAACAATCATTCTTAGAAGACAAAAACAAAGGAAACAAAACAACAAACTCAAAAGAATAATTTTCACTATTCCTTTTAAAATAATGATAGTAATACCATCAATAATAATAATATTTATTGCAACAATATTTTCATATCTCAGTTTCTTTATCAATTATCCAAAAGACATAAATGCAAACTATAAAATAGGATTTACAAAAATCAAAGATCACAAAAATAACTTAAATCTATCAGTCTGGTATCCAATTAATCTCACATTAGGACTAAAACGTCAAAACCCTTTTTTTTATTATGATTTTAATCCTTTTTTTATAAATGAAATGAATTATCTTCCAACATATGAAAATGTATATAAAGACGCACCAATTAGCACCAATCAAAAACTATATGACAGTATCCTAATTATTCTACCTTCTTATTCTCATGACTCAATGTTTAAATCACTTGTAAACAGACTAGTTAAAAAAGGAAATATTGTATATCTATATTCTCCAATATACAAACATATAAACATCCATAACTTTATTAAAAATAACAATACAACTTTACTAACACATATTTCAAACTCAATGATTAAATATTTGGTAGAACCAATCAAAATTTTCAGTCAAAGAAAAGACAAAACATCCGATATTACAGAAATTCAAAATGTAATAGAACTTGTAAAATCAAGTCAAAAATTAAAATTTTTAGATTCAAGAATGGATATAAATCAATTGGTCTTAATTACAATGGGAAATCAAATAAACATTGCAAATGAAATCATAAATCAAAATCAACAAATAAAAAAATATATAAATATTGGGGGTAAACCTCAAAAATTTAAAATCAAAACGTTACAATTATTAATAAAACAAGATGAAAATGAATGGCAACAAACAGAATCGGATATATCTTCTATAAAAATAATCAACATGAATCATATTGGTGAGATTTCTGATTTCATTTTTAGTAGAAGTTATTTATCAAGTTTCAACTTATTTAAAAATCAAGAATTAACATTACCAAGATTTGATTTCATGATAAATGAAATTGATCAATTTATTGAAGATAAAGGACATTAAAAATGCACAAGAAGTTTATACTGTTATTAATATCACAAATATTATTAACAGTAAAGAGTTACTGCATTGAAGAAATAATTGAAATAAACACCTCAACACAAAAAGAAAAATATATTCCCTTTTTACTAAGTAAAGGAAAAAGTCAAGTAGAGAATATTGTAAAATATACATTAAAAATGAATCCTTATCTTGAAGCAGAATATGTCAAAACAATTGCACAAATTTACATAGAAGAAGCTATAATTGAAGGAATAAATTATGATATTGCCTATGCCCAAATGTTACTTGAAACAGGCATTTTAAAATTTAATGGGATAGTATCAAAAGAACAACATAATTTTTCAGGATTAGGAGCCACTGACAATTTTACAAAGGGAAATTCTTTTTCTAATATGCAAGAAGGAATAAGAGCACACATTCAACATTTAAAAGCCTATGCCTCAAGCCAAGATATAAACTCAAATATGGTTGATCCTAGATTTTATTTCGTCAAAAGAGGATCTGCCCCAACAATATATGATCTCACTGGAAAATGGGCAACAGACAAACTTTATGATAAAAAATTAAAAAAAATATTGTTAGGGTTGTTAGAATTTGAGAATGCAAAAAAATAAGGATAACATATCAGAAATATTAGAATTTATATACAGTAAATATAATAAACGAGAATTTGTTCATCCAGACCCATTAGAATTTTTATATAAATATACAGAAAAAGAAGACATTGAACTTGTAGGTTTAATTAGCTCATCACTAGCATTAGGAAGAGTTGAGAGAATATTATCAGCAATTGAGTACATTTTAAAACCACTTGGAAAACAACCTTCAAAAACACTCAAAACATTTACAAGAAAAGATTTAAATGAAATATATAAAGACTTTACATACAGGTTTTTTACAACAGAAGACATTGTTAAATTATTAATGTCTATTAAAACAATAAAAGAAAAATATCTATCAATTGAAAATTTATTTCATAACATCTACAAAAAAAACAAAAACTTTATAGCAAGTTTAGACGAGCTTATAACACAAATGGAAAATGTTAATAAAGAGCCATTTGGAATGATACTCCCCAAACCATCAAAAGGAAGCGCTTGTAAAAGACTATTTTTATTCTTAAGATGGATGATAAGAAAAGACAATGTTGATTTGGGAATTTGGAATAAAATTAATCCATCAAATTTAATAATTCCAATGGATACTCATATGAGAGATATTTCAGCAAAACTATTTAATCTTCAAAATACAAAGAATGTAAGTCTCAAAAGAGCAATAGAAGTTACAAAATATTTTTTAAAACAAAACAAAGATGATCCTGTAAAATATGATTTTTCATTAACTAGATTTGGAATAAACAAAAGCTTCAACAAAAAAGAACTATTTACAAACATTTTTAATTTTAAGACAAATGATTTTCTTTAAAAGCATTTCCCAAAATTCTAATGCCTTCAAGCGTCAAATATAAATTAAATATAAAATCTACACTTATTAAAGGTAAAATCAAATTAGAATTTCCCCCCGTAATTATTAATTTAAATTCTCTATCATAATTACGAATAAGATCATGATAAACACCTTCTATTAAATACTTATACTGATAAATTACACCGCTATTGACACTATCAATAGTTGACAAACCCAATAAATTTTGAGGCACTACAAGATTAAAATCCTTTAAAAGATATGCATTTTCAATTAATGCAGTCAAACTTGTGAAAGGTCCACCATTAATTAAACCTCCAAGTATGCCATCTTTTCTACTAACTGCAAAAATAGTACAAGCTGTGCCAAGATCTGCAATCAAAGCATCATTAATATTATAATATTCAATAGCTCCAATAAGATTTGCAAAAACATCTGATCCTAAAATAAACTTACGACCATTATAAAATTCAAAACTTAAATCATAACTTAAATCATAACCAATAAATAAAGGAGTCACATTATAAAGAAAAATAATTGCATCAATAAGCACTTTATCGATAACTGGTACAACACTACTTACAAATACTTTACTAACTTTAAAGTTAAATTTGAGTTTAAGAAAGTTACAAAGCTCTCTAAAACTTAAATCAAGTTTTGTTTTAAGTTTACAAAATATTTGCATGCCTCCAACATCATATAACGCAAAAGATATACTTGTATTTCCAATATCAACAATTAACTGAGTTGAATCAACAATTTTACTCATCAATATCCCTAAATCCCATTATATTATCAAATCTTAAAAAAATTTTTGTATCATCGAGTTTTTTAGGTGTTATTTTTAAAACCAATGTTTTATCTCCAGCATAATATCTCCACCCATCAGAATATATATAAAATTGAATATCTGTAAACCAATTAATATTTCTAAATCTAACTAAAGTAGGACGTTCAACACCTTTAAAAAAGAAATATCCAGGAGAATTTAAATCACGATCAAATTCAATAGAATAAAAAGACTGAGAAAAATTAAAATTTACAATCTTTGACGAACTATATATCCAATGTCCAATTCCAAGATTGGGAAATAAATTAAATTTTGGAATATAATCATTATCAACAATATCAGCATAATAATTCTCATATGGAATACTATTACCATCAGAGTTCATCAAAGAATAGTAAATAGCATTACAAGCAAACTCCAATATTAAATTAGAATTTAACTTAGAAGCAAGTCTTTTAAGTAATCCAGCAATTTTAAGTGTATACTCAATATCCCAAGACAAATCCTTTTTATTCTCAGAAACATAAGCCTCTCCATCATTAGTTACAAAAAACAATGTAGAAATAAATTTTATTAACTCTTCTCTCAACTTATCCAATATAAAACTATCATTATCAAACTGCAAGAATATAATATAATTAGAGAGAATATTATAGGCTTGTGTTAAATCAAACCCAGAGCTTAATATTACTTCTGGAGTCCTTAAAATATTTAACGATTCATTTAAAATAGAAACATTTTCAGATAAAAAAATCTTTTCTAAAAGATACGCATCTTCCTTTAAATATTTCAAAATTTTATCTGGTTCAAGAGAATTAATAAAAGTCTTATTTACAGAGAGATAATGAAAAAACATATCTATTTTTTCAGCATCAACATAATAACTTGAACTTAAATAAGTTAAACTATCTTCATTAAGACTGATTAAAGGTTTAAGTTTTGGAAATATATCCTCATAGTTATGCCTTGTTAAAGATTCTGCCAAATAATAAATAAATATATCCTCATCAAAAGAATATACATTACCCTTACGCCATCCACCCTTTTTAATGCTAAAATTTGAACTGCTACTCCATGCATCATAAACTTTATCTCTAAATTTCATTAAGACTGAATCAAAATTTTTTTTACTTATCTTCTTAATTAATGAATAAACAGCAGAAAAATTCATATTCAAAGGAATATCTTTAGATACTACTTCATTTGCGATTTGAGGTTTTGCAACTAAATTTCCAATTTGAAAAACTTCTTGAGGACTAATTAAAATTTCCCTCTCTTTTAGTTTACTATGTTTGCCTAAAGAAACATCGAAATGGTTATTTGTAGAATCATTCACAATAATATTTTTGTCAAATAAAATTTTATAATCGCTCTCAATTTCATAACTTATTAAAAATTTTTTAGAAAGATTGGAACTAATCTGAAAATTATTATTTAAATCAAATACAAATAATAAAAAAATATTATTTTCAAAATAAACATAAATTGAATTATCTTGTACTTTATAAGAAATTGGATATAGCTTAAGACTATTTTCAGGAATAATAATAGGATAAGTTTTAGATAAATTTATCTTAATACCTCTTATATTAAGAACAAGATTATCTAAAACATAATGACTATCTTCAACTTTATTATTAACGAAAAATTTTAAATCATTTAATAAAAATATATTTAAACTCAAGTTTCTAAATTGAATCAATATGATTATAAATAAAAATAAAATACCAATTAACAAGTAAAAAAAACTCAAACTCAAATATCTCTTCATATCATTCAATATTAATAATAAAGAATTAAAATATCAATATTGGTTGTATAAAAGCAAAAAACTTAATAAAATTAATAAAAGCACACAGCAAATATAAAATAGGAGTAACAAGATAGATGAAAATTCCAAAAAATTATATTCCAGGAACAAACCCTTACAAATCTCTTCCTAAAAAGCCTATTATAGAATCAACAAAAAAAATATCAAAAAAACAAGAACAAATTAATGCAGAAATAATGAATTCACAAGAAAAAATACTAAAATTATACATGAGAAGACTACAAAAGAAAGAACAAATGATGCTTCAAACCTTCATTGTAGAAGGACATAAAGTTGGGTCTAAAATTTTTAACAATTTGCCAAAAAGCTTAAAAGAAATAATAACTATAATGAATATAGAATCTTTCAAGATATTACTTAAAAATACAAAAAACCCTATAAAAAAACTTTATATTAAATTTTCAAGCTGGACATTAAATAAACTTTTAAAATCTATCGACAATTCAAGCATCAAACAAGACAAAAAAACATCTATAAAAAATACACAAAAACAGAAAACCAAAAACAAATAATAAATCTTTTTATAAATAACTTAAAGAAAAATACACATAATTTCTATAAAAATAGAAATTATATCATCCCATTTAATGATTAAAGTTTAATACAAAACAACAATCAAAAACATATGCTATATTTAATTATATAAGAAGACCAAAACAGCTACTAATAAATAATAAACTCTAAAATAGAAAAATCATCTCTAAATACATTATATTTTGACAAATTTAACATTTTATTATACAAACGCTCTAAAACAAAGCTATCTAGATTTAATGTATTTTTTTTTAATATTTTATAAAAATCATCAATAGACATTATTATATCCTGATTATTTTCAATCTCATAAACACCATCACTAAAAAGTAACAGATGTGAAAATTTATTCAAATAACATTCACTCTCCTTGCAAGGATACATTTCTTCAATTCCAAGAATGGCACCTTTAGTCTTAAGATAAACATTACCTTTTTCACTCAAAACAACAGCAGGAGGTGCCCCTGCTGATGCAAATCTTAAATGTTTAGTCTTTACATTTAAAACACCATACCATAGCGTAATAAACATATCACTTCTGAATTTTACAAAATAAGTATTAACATAATTTAATACCTTATAAGGACTAATGTCATTATTATTCATAACATAAGAATTAATAACACTTGAAACATTAAGGGATAAGAGTGCAGAACCCACTCCATGCCCAGAAATATCTATTAAATAAATTATTAAATTATCATCATTAACAAAATAATAATTAAAAAAATCACCCCCTATTCTTTTTGATGGAACAAAGATCCAATTAGAATGAAAAAATTCGTTTCGGATCTTCTTGGGTAATAAATTTTCAATATAATTTCCAGCCTCAATAAGCTCACTCTCAACACATTCTCTACCATGCAAAACAAGATCTAAATATTTTTGTCCCTGTTCTATCACCTTTTTCTTTTTAAGAAAACTAGTTATTCTAATATCCAATACCAATAAATCCAAACTTTTAAAGAAATAATCATCAACTTGTTCTTCAATAAAAGTTTGAATAATATCTTTTCTGGTTATCTGAGAAATAACAATAACAGGAACCATTTCATAAAGACTATTACTCTTAATATTTCTAAGTAAATCTAAAATCATCTGAATATTTTCATCCGAATTTAAATCAAGAATAATCAAATCATAAAAATTATCACAGAGTAACTGACTAAACAAATCTACAGTATTTGCAGATATAACAATATAGTCTTTTAAAATCAAATAATTGACAAGTTTTGTACTATAAGCACTCTCACAAGAAAAAATCAATAACTGATTACCACCCTTATTTGCATCTTTTCTATTCTTAAGAGCAGAAGAGAAAACCATATTCTCAAACTCAATCTCTATATAAGATATTACCGATAAAATTTTACACGAAATGGCCTTAAAAAAGGCAATACCAGCATCTCCAATTCCACTATAATGCATAGAATTATCTATTAATTCCAAAGACAAATATAAATAAGACATTAAATCGCACTTCATGCTTCTAAGCATAAATTTACCCAACTTCAAATCTTTAGAATCTGCAAACTCTCCCTGAAATTTATTAGCAATATCTAAAGTTAATTCAAGGTAATTAGTAATATCATCATAAAAATATCTAGGAGTTTCTTTATAGAGTGCATAAGAATAAGTATTGATAAGTAAAAAAATCTCTTCTATTTTTAAACCAAATTCATTTAATACATTAATAACATTATTACTATTCATCCTCAATCAACGCAACTCTTGAAATAGGAAGAAAAATATCGCTACCAAACGCCTTTTTGGAAACTTTAACTATCATAGGACCTTTCCTTCTCTTATACTCACTCCCAGAATAAAGATCTAACACTCTTACAACCACTTCTTTCCCAAAAGATTTGTAAAGCAATTCCAAAGGCTCATTTTCAAGTAGATACCTATTTAATATACCATCAAGAACTTCATACGTAGGAAGAGAATCACTATCTTTTTGATCAGCTCTAAGTTCTGCAGAAGGTTCTTTTAAAAGGATATTACTAAAAATAACTTCCCTACCTTCTTTTTTATTTACATATCTTGCAAGATTATAAACATCTAGCTTAAATAAATCTCCAATCAAAGAAATTCCACCACAAGAATCACCATAAAGCGTACAATAACCAACAGCAATTTCACTCTTATTACCAGTATTCAAAAGTAAAGATCTATTTGCATTACTATAAGACATTAAAAACAATCCTCTAAGTCTAGCTTGAAGATTCTCTTCAGTAACTCCCTTTGTATTTAAATACCCATCAAGATAATCCAAAGAAAATTGAAACATGCTCTCAATTGGCATATGAATCAATTCAAATCCCAATTCATTAGCAAGTCTTTCTGCATCCAAAACAGAACCTTTTGATGAAAATCTACTAGGCATAGAAATACCTACAACTCTATTAGCACCTAAAGCTGTACATGCAATATAAGCAACAAGAGCAGAATCAATACCACCAGAAACACCCAAATGAACTTTTTCAAAGCCTGCAAGAGCAACATACTCTCTCAAGCTAATAACCAATGCTCCAAGAAGTTTATCAAAAATTTTGGATTCACAATCAAACTCTAAATCATAAAATTCTTCATTAAATAAAATATCATATTCAAATTCTTTGGCTTGTTTTATTTTTCCATATTTATTAATAAAAAAACTCAAACCATCAAATACGATAGAATCATAAATGCCATATAAATTGGCATAAGCAATTTCCAAATTATTTTTTATAGCTACATCTTTAAAAAACTCAAGTCTTAAATTATTTTTTTCACAAGTAAAATAAGATTTTGATGGAATTACAAGATAATCAATTTTACTAAAAGAATCATGAAATTTGTACTGAGACTTATGAAACAAGAGTTCATCATCTAAATTTAAAACAGCAATACTTTGACCTTTATAACTAAATAATACTGGGACATTAACTTCTCTAGTTGTCAAAATATACTGATGATCACTTACCACAGATATACAATCAAATAATTTGCCATCATAAAAATTATAATGTCCAAATACAACACAAAGTCCAGCATCAACTTGTCCTTTTATAAAATCAATACAATACAAAATCTTTTTAACGTATTCGGGCCTATAAAACAAATTTTCATATTCAATACCCTCAATAAAAATAAAAGGAAAAACTAAAATATCAACCTTATTTTGAATAGCATACTCACAATTTACCTTAAATTCATTTAAAATTTCATTAAACCTAAAAATTCGACACTTTATCTGAGCTACACATATTTTCACAAAGTAAATAATAAGCAATAACAGAAAAAATTACAAGAAAACCCCAAAACACATGAAATAAATTATATAAAAATTAATCTTTAATATAGAAAAACTAAATTAAAATTATAATAATCCATTAAACAATACATATTTCCTAGTATTAACGTCAATTGCATTTTTAAGAAAAAATTAAAACATTTTTTTATTTTGACAAAAAAATACACATAAGAATTTATTAAGCTTAAAATATGTGTCAATATTATACTAGTATAGTTTTATAGTCAACATAAACCCTTTTAAAGATAATTAAAATGAATCAAATTTAAAAAAATTTTCATAAAGAAAAAATTTGTAAAATATTTTTTTTATAGATAAAATGCTTTATAAAAGGAGGCTAAAGTGGACGAAAAGGAAAAATGTGAAGACCCCGAAAAAATTAAAGAAAATGAAAATGAAACATTCCAAAGTGAAGATAACCCTAACATGGAGAAAAAGATTATTGAACTTGAAAATGAAATTTCCAATCTAAAAGATTTATATTTAAGAAAACAAGCAGAATTTGAAAATTTTAGAAAAAGACTTGAAAAAGATAAAGAAAACTTTATTAAATTTGCAAATGAAAACATAATGAAAGATATAATTACTTTCCTTGACAATTTAGAGAGAGCAATAGATTCATCAAAGCAGTCAAAAGATTTTGATACCCTATTATCAGGAATTAGTATGATTGAAAATGAAATACTCTCAAGCTTTGACAAAAAATATAATCTAAAAAAATTTGGAAAACTAGGAGATGAATTTGATCCAAGTCAACATGAAGCAATAAGTATAGAAGAAAAAGAACAAATTATAAATCCTCAAATTGTAGAAGTATATCAAAAAGGATACTGCTACAATAATCGAGTATTAAGAACTGCAAAAGTTAAAGTTGCACAAAGTAAAAATTAATTAGAATAATTAGAAATCAAAAAATAACAAAAGGAGGCCTTATATGGGAAAGATTATAGGAATTGATCTTGGAACAACAAATTCATGTGTAGCCATAATGGAACATGGAAAACCTGTTGTTATACAAAATTCAGAAGGAGGAAGAACTACTCCATCAATTGTAGCTTATACAAACAAAGGTGAGCGACTTGTAGGACAAGTAGCAAAAAACCAAATGGTTACAAACCCTGAAAATACCATATATTCAATAAAAAGATTTATGGGAAGAAGATTTGAAGAAGTTGCAAGCGAAATCAAAATGGTTCCTTATAAAGTCGAAAAAGGACAAAATGGTGATGCACGTGTAAATATCTCCAATATCAAAAAACAAATGTCACCACCAGAAATATCAGCAGCAACTCTCACAAAAATGAAAGAAACAGCCGAGGCCTATTTGGGAGAAAAAGTTACTGAAGCTGTAATTACTGTACCAGCATATTTCAATGATGCACAAAGACAAGCAACAAAAGATGCTGGAAAAATTGCAGGACTTGATGTTAAGAGAATTGTCAATGAACCAACAGCTGCAGCTCTTGCTTATGGAATTGAAAAAAAACACGAAGAAATCGTTGCTGTTTATGACCTAGGTGGTGGAACATTTGATATCTCAATTCTTGAGCTTGGAGATGGCGTTTTTGAAGTTAAATCAACAAATGGAGATACCCATCTTGGAGGAGATAACTTTGATGATGAAATCATTAAATATCTAATTACTGAATTTAAAAAAGATAGTGCTATTGATTTATCAAACGATAAAATGGCACTTCAAAGACTTAAAGAAGCAGCAGAAAAAGCAAAAATAGAACTCTCAGGTGCCCAAGAAGCATCAATAAATCTTCCATTTATCACAGCCGATGCAAATGGTCCTAAACATTTACAATATACTCTTACAAGAGCAAAATTTGAACAAATGGTAGATCACTTGGTTCAAAAAACAAAAGAACCATGCCTAAAAGCCATTAAAGACGCTGGGCTTAAAGCTTCTGATATTAATGAGGTAATACTTGTTGGAGGTTCTACAAGAATACCAGCTATTCAAAAAATCGTAAAAGAAATATTTGGACAAGAACCAAATAAAGGTGTAAATCCTGATGAAGCTGTGGCAATAGGTGCTGCTATTCAAGGTGGAATACTTACAGGAGAAGCCAAAGATATGGTACTTCTTGATGTTACACCTCTATCACTAGGAATTGAAACACTTGGTGGTGTCATGACAAAATTAATCGAAAGAAACACCACAATTCCTACAAAAAAAAGTCAAGTATTCTCAACAGCAGCAGATAATCAAACTTCTGTAGATATCAAAGTTTTACAAGGTGAACGAGAAATGGCATCACAAAACAGAGTACTGGGCAACTTTATTCTTGATGGAATACCAGCAGCTCCAAGAGGTGTTCCACAAATAGAAGTTAGCTTTGACATTGATGCTAATGGAATAGTTCATGTTTCTGCTAAAGATATGGGAACTGGTAAAGAACAAAAAATTAGAATTGAATCATCATCAGGACTATCTGAAGAAGAAATTGAAAGAATGGTCAAAGATGCTGAAAGTCATGCTGAGGAAGATAAAAAATTAAAAGAAGGCATAGAAGCAAAAAACATAGCTAACTCATTAATCTATCAAACAGAAAAATCTTTAAAAGAATATGGAGAGAAAATAACAAATCAAGATAAAGAAGCTATTGAAAACAAAATAAAGGAACTTAAAGATGCATTAGAAGGTTCAGACATATCTTTACTTAAATCAAAAACAGAAGAACTACAACAAGCTTCTTATAAAATAGCTGAAATGATGTACAAGGATGCTCAAGCAAGTTCACCAGATCAAAACAATGCTCAAAACAATGCAGGTAGTGAAAGCAAAGAAGCTGATTACGAAGTTGTTGATGAGGATAAAAAATAGTGAAAAGAGATTACTATGAAATTTTGGGGCTCTCAAAAGGAGCCTCAAAAGATGAAATAAAAAAAGCATATAGAAAAATAGCAATTAAATATCATCCTGATAAAAATAAAAATAATAAAGAAGCTGAATCCATATTTAAAGAAGCAACAGAAGCTTATGAGGTTTTAAGCGATGACAATAAGCGTGCACAATATGATCGATTTGGACATACAGCATTTGAAGGAGGAGCATCAGGATTTAGTGGATTTTCTAGTGGATTTAGTGGATTTTCTGACATTTTTGAAGATTTTGGAGATATTTTTGATTCATTTTTTACTGGAAAACGTGGACAAGACAAAAATAGATATCAAGAGAGAGGTCAAGACTTAACATATCAAATTGAAATATCTCTTGAGGATGCCTACTTAGGATATAAAAATAACATTAACATATCAAGAAACATATTATGTGAATCATGTTTAGGTAAGAAATCTGAAAAAGGAACATCTCCTTCGGTATGTAACATGTGTAATGGTAATGGCCGAGTAATGCAAGGAGGGGGATTTTTTAGAGTAACAACCACATGTCCAAAATGTTATGGAAATGGAAAAATAATATCAAATCCTTGCAAATCATGCAAAGGAGCTGGAGGGATTAAACATAAAGAAACGCTTGAACTCAAAATTCCAGCAGGAATTGATGACTCCCAACAAATTAAAATGAGAGCAAAAGGAAGCATAAATCCCGATAGTCAACAATACGGAGACCTCTATATAAAAGTATTAATAAAACCTCATAAAATTTTCAAAAGGAATGGAAAAGACCTATACGCAACTCTACCAATAAGCTTTACTCAAGCAGCACTTGGAAAAGAAATTAAAATACAAACAATAGCAAATAAAAAAATTTCAATAAAAATTCCAAAAGGAACAGAAAATGATGAACAAATCATTGTCAAAAACGAAGGAATGCCAATATTACATACAGAAAAATTTGGAAATCTAATTTTAATCATTAAGGTCAAAACTCCTAAAAATCTAAATAATAATGCTATTAAACTACTAGAAACTCTAAGCAAGGAAGTCAAAGACATTGATGAAGTTACCTTAAATAAAATTTAATATGTATATTACACACGCTAATTCAATAATTGAAAGCATCAAAAATAATAAAGGACTTGAACTATATATTTCAAAAACAAGTCCAAAAACCATAAGTATTGAACAATTAGCAAGACAACATAACATTAAGATTATCAAAATAAATGATCTTACAAAAATACTTGGCAATAACAATCATAGGGGTTTTGCATTAAAATTACAAAATCTAAAAGATTATAATACAATCAATAAAAATAAAAACTTAGAAGAATACTTAAAAGAATTTCAACATAAAAATAATATACTTATTTTAATACTTGATAGTATAGAAGATCCTCAAAATTTTGGAGCAATTCTTAGAACCGCAGAACAATTCAATATTGATCTTGTAATTACTAACCAGAGAAAAAGCGTAAAAGACAATGAAACTGTCTTACGCACAAGCTCTGGAGCAAGTCAATATGTAAACAAATTAACAGTTCCAAATATAAACAATGTAATTAGATATTTAAAAAAACAGGGATTTTGGATATATGCCAGTGATATAAAAGGACAAGCAATAAATAACACTAAAATAACTGACAACAAAATTGCATTAATTATGGGCAATGAAGGCAAAGGAATACATAACCTACTAAAAAATAATTCTGATTTTTTAATTAAAATACCAACTAAGGGAAAAATAGATTCTCTTAACGTATCAGTCTCAACAGGAATTTTAATATTTGAAATAAAAAGGCAACTTAACTTGCTTTAGTTTATTCTATCCAATTAAATAAACTCACTTATCCCAAAAAATTTCTAACTTCCACAGAAGCCAAAAACCCTTCAGCAGCAGCCGTAATGGCTTGTGCATAAAGCTTATTGCTAACATCACCGCATGAGAATACTCCATTAACACTAGTTTTCACAATATCTTGAGTAGAAATATATCCATCATCATCTAATTTCAAAAATCCTTTTACAAACTCTGTATTTGGTTTATAACCAATAGCTATAAATATTCCATCTACATTTAATTCAAAAGCAGAATTATGCTTATTATCCATAATATGAATTTTGGAGACAATATTCTCCCCACTAACCTCTCTAGCCTCACAGTTATATAAAATATTAACATTAGATAATGTTTTAATACTTTTTTGTAACATATCAATAGCTTTCATATAATTCTTTCTTACAATAACATACACCTTTTCTGCTAGTTTACTTAAATAAATAGCTTCTGAAATCGCCGTATTACCCCCACCAATTACAGCAAGAGTTTTTCCCTTAAACAGATGACCATCACAAATCGCACAAACAGAAATACCTCTATTCCAAAATAAATCTAAATTCTTAAGAGTATCTAATTTTTTAGGTATAGAGCCTGCTGCAATAACAATAGATTTGCTCTTATAGATATAATTATCCGTATAGAGACAAAAAATATCACCTCTTTTTTTTATAGATCTCACAGTTTCAAAATAAGTAGTAGCACCTAAATTGATAGCTTGCTCCTTCATATTTAACATTAACTCTCTTCCATTTATACCATTTTTAAATCCCGGATAATTATAAACTTCTGTGGTTGTTGTAAGCTGTCCTCCAGGTTCAGGTCCTTCCAAAATACTTGTCTTATATCCACTCATAACAGTATAAATTCCAGCAGTAAGTCCTGCAGGGCCTGATCCAACAATAATCACATCTTCAACAAAATCTACCTCTGTTCTTATAATCTCTCTATTACATTTCTTTATATCTAATACCTCAAAATTTAACATAAAACCTCTTAACTCAATTTAACTTTAAACGATATAAAAAAAATTCTTCAATATACTAACTAATTCACTCACATCAAAATATGCTGACACTAATGCAAAAGACCATTAATATTAATCTCTAAGACACAACATGGAACCATAATTCCAAAATTGCTTAATATGTAAGGTGACACTTCTCCAAAACTGCCTAAAACAATATCATTGACTAAAATATCAGCGCCTCTGCCATCTATATAAAGATTTTTACTTGATTCTTTTACTTTAAATCCAATATTTAAATAATAAAAAAGAGATGAAACTAAAGAATTAATTTCATTAAATGAAAATTCCTTATCGGCCATTAAAAAAGCCAAATTATCATAAGTAACAGTACCCTCATCACTAACTAAATCTTTTAAAGCTACCTTACCAATCTCAAAAATCTTATGGGGATAAGGGAAATTTGAACTAATGCTTTCAGATTTAAGCAAATCAGATATTATTGAACCTCTAATATACTCATAACTTTCAGTCATTGGATTAGAGACACTTAAAAGTTCAGAACCTTTAATATTCATCTTTTCAATAAAATCTACCTTAGAACCCAGATAATTATAAATCATCTCCTGAAATCCCATTCCTATCATCAAATTTCTAACACTTCTTGAAAATTCTTCTATTGGACTTAATTTTCCTATAGTAAAATCTTTGGGAAGCTCTGACTTAAAATTATCCAATCCTTTTCCTATCATTACCTCTTCGATAACATCTACTTCATGCAGAAAATCATTCCTATAAACAGGAGGCATAATATAAAATGTATCTGATTCTTCAAAATAAGCTGAAATTCCTAATTTTTTTAAATCAAGACACATATCATTTGCCGTAAAATTACTTCCAAGTAGTTTATTAACACTATCAACATTAATCTTTAAACTATTTTGAAAATAATAAGGACAAATTATCTCCTTCCCAAATAAAGTTTCTTTAGGAAAAACAGTCTTTACTGGCAAAATTTTAAAACCCATATCATACAAATCACAAGCAACAATTGATAAAGACAACAAAGTAGCTTCAAGATCAGTTCCTGTAACCTCAATAAATAAATTAGTATCACCTACTTTTAAAGTTCCAATATCACGTGAATTAATTATAGGAGGATAAGAGAGTACATTGTTCTTATAATCTAACAATAAAGAATATTGATCAACATTTTCAAAAATTGGCGAATATTCTATTCCTTTTGGATGTTTTTCATTTATTTCTTTAATGGACATCTCAATATCCATGCCTAAAGGAACAAACTTATAATCAGAACTACATGTAACATAATTTATAGGAAAATTAATCAAATTTGACGAATACATTCCCATTGCAACTCTTTTTCGTTTTTGCCCATAATTATGAGAAAGCTTTTCTTGTAACTGAATTAAAATCTCAAGCATACGCTCATCACAAATCATCCCTTTTGCTAAAAATCCAAAAATAAAAGGTCTAATCCCAAACACTTCAGGACTGACAAAAATTTCACCATAAAATTTTTGCAAATTATCTGTCATTGAAAAAAAATCAAATGAAGGTACGTTACCAGAAAGATATGTCTTAATATGACGTGCAAGTCCTGCAGAAGACCACAAATCAGGTCTATTTGTATCATTAAATTCAATTTTGATCTTATCATTAACTATATCAATTTCACAAATTTCAGCTTTAGCAGTCTCAATAATAGATTCAAGCTCATAATTCGTCAAATTTTTTCCTATTTTTTCTAATAAAATACTTTTATAAATTTCAACCTTAGGCATTGCTCTTTCCTCGCCTTAACGCAACATCACCAATACTATGAGTAAAAAGTTCCCTTAAATCACTTAATCCTAAATGCATCAACGCCATTCTATCAATTCCAATACCCCAAGCAATAACAGGAACATCAATTCCAAAAGGTTTTGTAACCTCTGGTCTAAAAATACCACTTCCACCCAGTTCAAACCAACCAAGAATAGGATGCTTAACATGAACTTCAATTGAAGGTTCTGTAAATGGAAAATACGCAGGAACATATTTAAAATCAGTAGCTCCAGCCAACTCCTTAGCAAAAATTTCAAGAAGACCTAGTAAAGTTTTAATATTAACATCTCCAATAACAATTCCTTCTGTTTGATAAAAATCAGCTCCATGAGTAGCATCAACTTGATCATATCTAAAACATCTAACAATGCCAAAATATTTACCAGGATTTTTTGCATTAATTAATTGTTTTGCCGAGAGAACTGTACCTTGTGTTCTTAAAACTAATCTTTTTGAAATACTCTCACTAAAATTATATTTCCACCCCCTTGAGCCTGCAATATACCCATTTTCATGAACAGCTTTCACATTAGAAAAATAAGGCTCAGGCAAAGACTTTAACGAATTTGGTTCCTTAATATAATAAACATCTCTTATATCACGTGCAGGATGAAATTGTGGCATAAAAAGAGCATCATTATTAAAAAATTCACTCTCAACCAAAGGACCATCAAACTCTTCAAAACCAAGACTTACAAGCTTATCCTTAACTTTAGATATATACTCTGAATAAGGATTTGCACGTCCAATAAAAGTTTTATTTGATGACACATGAATGTTATAAGCCCGAAAATTTTTATTCTCATAAGACTTATTTTTGAGCATTTCAGGTGTTAATTTTACAATTTCATTACCCGTTAAATCATTTTTTTCAAGATAAGATTTTATTTCTAATCCAAACTTAGTAAATTCAAATCTTAAGTCCAATTTTTCTATGATTTTAAAGAGCACGTCATTAGCGCCTTTCTTTTTTGAGTAATTGGAAATAATTAATAATTCATCCTGCGATAAAGCATCTTCCAATAAATCTTGATCTCTAGCTCTCTCAACCAATATCTTAACCATTTTATAACTAGCACACTCTAAATTTTTAATAATAATTTCTTTATTTGATCCTAAAGATAAAACACCCTCTCTAGATAAATTACCAAATGCCTTACCCACATCCCTAAAATCAATTTTTAACTCTGATGCCAAATTGGAAACCAAAACCATTTTTTGAGATACAAGAGTAACTATTCTCTCTTCGATCAAACCATTATTGAAAGCATCAACACCTTTCTCAGTTAAACGATAAAAAACATTAAGTTTTCTAAAAGTTTCCTTAAGGATGCCTTTAGACAAGAGCCATTCAATCACTTTATTTGACTGCCCTTCATTATAATTTAAATCCTTAGAAAGTCTCAATGCAAAAACCGAATCTTCCTCTTTATAATTCAAAATCACTCTCACTTCAAGAGGATGCAATGTTTTAGCTATATCAAATATATTCCCCACAAACTATTCCTTAATCATCACTTTTGCTAACAATCCCAAGTTCTAAAATAAGCTCAACTTCTCCAACAGATAATTTAGTAGCTCTTGAAATTTCTAAGGCACTCCATCCCTGCCGCATAAGTTTAATAACAGAATCCCTAACTGTTGCATTATTAAGACCAATATTATCTTTATACTTAGATTCTGTTTTAACAAGAATACCAAGAGTCTTAATTCTCTCTTCAGCAGCAACATTTAAATTTTCTAATCTAGTTTCAGATTTTGCAACTTTTTCTCTTACATTTTGAATGTATCCTAATTTATCCTCAATCTCCAACAACATCTCTTTAAGATTTTGAACATTATTTAACGCTTCCTGTGATAAATCTTTATTGGCTAATAATTCTGACACAATGTCTTTTAATTCTCCAATATTATGTGTAAGTCCAGAACTTTCTTTAAATAACACATTCATTTTGCTTTCTATTTCACTTATTAAATCAAAATTTCTATCAACAGATTCTAGCGTAGACTTTAATATAGTATCCTTATTACCAATCCTATCATAATTATCAAGAATAGTATTTTGATCGTCCTTTATTTCCTTCAGTTTAGTTTTATAAATCTGAATCTCATCATAAGATTCTGTAAATTTCTTATACCTTTCTTTAAAAGAAGAATAAAAATCAAGGAATTCAACAAAATCCTTCTTAATTCCTTTAATATCCATTTGATGCGTCTTTAAATCATTAAATACTTCAATAATATCTGATGTTCTAATTTTAACATCTTCAATTTCTCTAGTAACACTTTCAAAATCACCCTTATATTTTTTTACAAGATCTATTTCATCTATTAAAGTTTTTCGTAAATCTTCTAATTTATTCTTAAAATGATAGACTTCCTTAATTAATTCATAATTTTTTTCGAGCTCTGCTTCAAGTCTTTCAAAATTTTCAATCTTAGTATTAATAACATTGTAACGACCATCAAGTTCTTTCATCAAATTAGTTTTATATGCAATTAAATTATTCTTGGTTTCACTTACAAAATTATTAAATTCATTATCATAGTTTAGAGCTTTAAGTTTAAGTTCTGATATATTTTCATCAACACTTTTAGTTATCAAATTATATCTATCCTTAAATTCAGTTTCTATATTACTAACTTGAATCTGCAAATTATTTTTCAAAGTTCTTATTTCTTCTTCTGAATAGTTTAAATTATCCTTAATTTCATTTTCAAAAGCACTATATTCTTCTTTCATAATACTAGAAAAAGAATCATAACTCTCTTTAATAGTACCCTCAATGTCAGATCTATACGTATTCACTTGCTCAGAAAGCTTTGAAACATCATTCTGTATCAATTTAATTTGAGATTCAAAGCTATCTTTACCATTCAAAAAATTATCCACAACACTTTGTTTTTCTCTCTCAATTTTAGAAGTTACTAAATCGTACTCATATTTCAATTTTTCATTAATCTCAAAAATTTTATCTTCAAGATCTTTTTGTTGACTTAAAAACTTAATCTCAATTTGTGTTGCAAGCTCTTCGGTACTCAAATTTATCTTTTCATTGATAGAACTAATCTTAAAATTCATGTTATTTTCAATATTTAAAACTTTACCTTGAACCTCATTTGAAATATTTTTTAAATTAAAATAAGTTCGATCTTCAAAATCCTTAATATCGGTATGCAAATTTTCAAAGGTTTCTTTAGTTTGTTGAGTTACATTACTTTTAACAATTGCTAAATCATTCTCAATAATATCAATATCATTCTTAATCTGATTTAAACTTTCTTTTGTAATACCCGATCTCTCTTCAAATTCTTTATAAGCATTCTTTTGCCAATTTAACATATCATCCTTAACTTTTACAAACCAAGAATCAACATTACTTTGACGATTATCTATAAGTCCAATAAATTCATCTACCCTATTTGTAAAATTGGTTTCCATCAAAACTATTTTACTCTCTATATCTCTTTTTTTAACATCAAACTCTTTACTAAATTCTAAATAAAAATTTTCCTTATTCAAAATAAATTTTTGTTCAATTTCTCTTCCAAAATCCTTGATAAGATTTTCTTTATCTTCCAGGTTTCTAATTATTTCCCTTTCTAAGTTTTCAATCCTTTGATCTGAAGATGTCACAAAATTCTCTAAAGAACTTCTTAAGTTATCACCTCTCTCCTTTAAGTCTCTAAAAAAATCTTCCTCCAGAAGTTTAAGATGAGATGAAACATTATGATATGAATCTTCTTTAAGTTTTAACACATCCCCTTCAATATTACTTAAATTTAATTTAAGTTTAGTAAGATTATCTAACTGTTCCTTAATATCTCTATCCATCTTTTCACTTGAATTTGCAAGTTTTAAATTTAACTCAGAAATAAACGTATTTAATTTATTTTCTACATCAAAATGCATACTTGAATATTTATTATCAATCTCAACATATTTATTTGATATTAACTCCTCAACCACATTAGTCTTATCATCTATCTTCCTATCTATAAGTGAATGTTTCTCATTATATTTGTCTTCAAGTTCAGCATATTTATTTGATATTAACTCTTCAACCACATTAGTCTTATCATCTATCTTCCTATCTATAAGTGAATATTTCTCATTATATTTGTCTTCAAGTTCAGCATATTTATTTGATATTAACTCTTCAACCACATTAGTCTTATCATCTATCTTCCTCTCTATAAGTGAATGCTTCTCATTATATTTGTCTTCAAGTTCAGCATATTTATTTGACATTAACTCTTCAACCACATTAGTCTTATCATCTATCTTCCTCTCTATAAGTGAATGTTTCTCATTATATTTGTCTTCAAGTTCAGCATATTTATTTGATATTAACTCTTCAACCACATTAGTCTTATCATCTATCTTCCTCTCTATAAGTGAATATTTCTCATTATATTTGTCTTCAAGTTCAGCATATTTATTTGATATTAACTCTTCAACCACATTAGTCTTATCATCTATCTTCCTCTCTATAAGTGAATGTTTCTCATTATATTTGTCTTCAAGTTCAGCATATTTATTTGATATTAACTCTTCAACCACATTAGTCTTATCATCTATCTTCCTCTCTATAAGTGAATGCTTCTCATTATATTTGTCTTCAAGTTCAGCATACTTCAAATCAAAAACTTTGTCGCAATCATTATTATATTTCTCCATTTTTTCTTTTAAATTTTGTTCTATAATTTCACAGTTATTTTCAATAGATTTAAGAACATCTATTTTTTTATTAATTCCATACTCATACTTTTCAATTTCATCATTAATTGCAGAGGTAACCTTCATCATATATGCATCAAATTGAATTTTCATTTCTTTTTCAATATCAAATTTCACAATATCAAATTGCTCATAAATGCTATTATTATTCTCTTCTATTTTTTTTCTTAAACCTTCTTCAAACTCTAAAATTTCTTTTGATCTTGCATCTACTATTTCAAAATTACGATCCATTTCAGCAATTTTTGCTCTTAAACGATCATCATTATCTGTAAGGATCTTATATATCTCATCTCTAATTCTTGAAATAGCCCCTTCACTCTCAACAAAAAACGTTGAATATCTCTCATCAAAATTATTCTCAACAATTTTAAATCTCTCTTTATAAAGCTCATTTAAAAATTCAGACTTATCCTCAATATTATTCTTAAGCTCATTTATCACTCCTATAAACCTTTCTTTTAATTGAATAACATCATTATCCATAACTTTTCTATAATCAATTGCCTCTTCACGTCTCATTTTATATTGATATTCAATTTCTCTAAGAAGTTCACCAATCCTTACCTCTTCTTTTTCTACTATATCCTTAATTCTAATTTCAAAGTTTTCAACTTGATATCTAGATATATCAAAAGATTCTTTAAATTTTTCTATATTTTCATCCATATTTTTACTAAGAACATCTATTTTATCTGTTAACCTTCTATTTACATTTTCTATTTCATATCCTATTTCATTTTCCAATTTATTAGCAAGAGTCTCTGAATACTCTCTAGAATCAGATATGACTTTACTATATTTTTCATTAATCTCTCTATTTAGATCATTAAATCTTGAATTAAGAGAATCAATAGTAATATCAATATTTGCTTGGAATGAAGCAATGTCTGTCCTTTTGTCCTTAAGCAAACTATCAACTTCCTTAACAAATTCTTCTGATTTATCTAAAACAATAGCAAATTTTTTAGACAAACTCTCTTCAAGTTCTTTAGTATCCGTATCAAAATGACTCATAATATTTTGTAAAAGCTCATCTGCATATACATTTCCTTGATTTCTAAATTCATCTATTTTTTCAAGATAATAACTCTCAAGTCCCTTAAAAGTAGTCTTTAGATCATTAATTTTTAATGCCATTTCTGAATCAATAGAATCTATATCCATCTTTCCTGAAGAGAGCACATTTTCAATATTAACTGATATCTCACTCAATTTATCTTGCCAAGTATTAAGTTTGCCATCTATTTCATTATCAAGCATATCTTTTTTACTCAAGATATCCTCCGAGATTTGAGTTAAAAAATCATCTATTTGTTTTTGATTATCCATCTTAATTGCAGCAATCTTTTGAACTCTTGTTTCAATAAATTCATCAAGATCTGATCTTAAATTGTTTAAAACATCTTCACATTCAATCTTAAAGTCCTTAAGACTATAATTAAGTTCCTCTATCTTGTTTTTAATCACTTCCTCTCTATTAGAAAAGTCATCATTAAAACCATTAAGCATCATAATAACCTTGTCATGAATTATTTCGGCTTGATTATCAATAAATTCTTTAATTCCCAATAAAACTTCTTCACTATTCTTACTTGACATATCCTTTAATTCTCTATATCTATCTAATACTGAACCTTCAAAAGTCTCTGTTTTAGATACAACATATTCAAGTCTCTCATTAACATCTTTTTCAAAAGAGTCGATTTTAGAAGAAGTTGACGATAATAATTCTTCACTCGAAATCTTAATATCAAGCAAAGATTTATTTAAAATAATAAGTTCATCTTTCCAGTTAGTATGCATATCCATTGCTTTTTTGTGAATATGTTCTGAGAGTTCATTAAAAATATTCTCACTAAGCTCTGTTCCCTTCATTCTTTGAGTCTCAATTAAATTTAAAAATTCTTCATTAGCTGAATTTAAATTAGATTTCACCTCTTTTAAATTAAGTTCAACTTCTTTTTGCCAATTTTCATATTGCAATTTATTAGCTTCCATTGCCCTTACAAAGTTGCCTATCTCTTCTCCATAGTGATTTTTTAAATTTAAAACCTCATTATCAATATCAGAATTGATACCATGTAATTTAGATTCAAAATTTCTTTTTAAAGTCTCAAAGTTTTGCTCTAACAAAACATTCAGCGAATTTATACCTTCATTTACCCTTTTACTAGTAGTTTCAAAATTTTGATAATCATAATCTGATTTTTCAGCAATATTACTAAATCTTTCATCACATTCAACAGTAAAATCATTAATACTACGCTCAAATTTATCTGCAATACCTTTATATTTACTCTCTAACTGAATTTCCAATTCATTACTTTTTAAATTTAAAGATTCCAAAAGCATTGCATACTTCGAATTAACATTTTCATGTAAATCTGAATATTCATTAACAAATTTTTCATTAAGCTCTTTAAGTTTTAAATATAAAACATTATCTAACTTGGAAACTTCATCTTGAATATTTGTATTAATATTTAAAAGTTTTAAATCTAAATCATTTCCAATATTATTCATTCTTGAAAATACATCTTCATTAAAACTATCAATATCCCCTTTAACTTTTTTCTTAAATTCAAGATATATATTATTCGAACCATCTTCAAGATCATCAAGTAAGCTCTTAACTCCACTCTGAACACTTTCTATTTTAGAATTGGCATCCTCCAAGCTATAATCTATTCTCTCTCTTATCTCTTTGTCAAATTGATTTATTTTACTATCATACTCCCTATAAATATCACCCACATTAGACTCAATTTGCACCCTAAATTGCTCTAAAATATCTGCAAATTGCTCTTCATATTGCCTCATTTCTTGTCTAATAGTTTCTTCAAGAGAATTCAATCTAGAATAAGTATTGTCCTTAAAAACAGAACTTAAAGACAATACCTCATTGTCTACTAATACCAATTTACCTTCAAGTTCATCTTTTATCCGATTAGAACGATCATCAACATATATAAAAACTTCATTAAACTTTCGCTGCAACTCTTCATTTAACTTAGTTAAAATAAAATCTTCCTTATCATTAATTTTAATTTTAGCCTGCTCTACAATAAGATCAAGAGAATTTTCAATCGATTTAGACTTAGACTCGTAAATATCAAAAGATTTTTCCATTCCTCTATTATAATTATCTATATTAGATTCAATTTTAAGCAAAAAGTCCTTAAACTCATTTTCAAGTTTTTCATTACCTTTATCCAAAAGGTCTCTCTTTTTTTCCTCAACCATTAATAAAGACTCTTGATAAGACATAAGATTTTTATCAAGATTATCCATTCTAACACTAAAATCTCTAATAGTATTATCAAATTTTTCCCAACTCTCAATCTTGATAGATTCAAGATTTTCCTTATTTGTTTTAGCAAATTTTTCAAAAATAGTATTTAATTTAGAATCAACAGAATCAATCTGAGTATTAAAATTTTTTAAAGTCTTTGCAAGTTTATCTACTACCTTGCCATCTACTTGAAGTCGTTGTATATTATCCTGCACTTTAAGAGCCATATCATCTAAATCTTTAAGCATAGAATCATGGTAAGCAATTTTTTTTTCAACTTCTGCAAAATCATCACTCTTATTTTTAATCTTTTGTTGAACTTCATCTATCTTTTTTATAATTTCTATACTAGAACGTTGATATGCTTCCATATCAACAGCAAGATTATTGATCTCTTTTGTCTTCTCATCAATAAAATCTTCAAGATTATCTTTAGCAAGATCAACAAATTTTTTAATCTTATCTAAAGCTCTTGAACGTCTATCATACTGCCTATAAATAAATAAAATTAAAAAAACCGTTAAAAGATTAACCAAAATGGTTACAAAATCTATCATAAAATCTTTTACCCATACTTATATATTTAAAAGTATATATCTTTGCAAGTCTTTATAATCACTAAAAATAAAATCACACTTCATATCTTTAAGTAATTTTTTCTTAGAAAGATAAGCTGTTTGCATACACAAGCTATTAGCTCCTAAAATATCATACTCATAAGAATTTCCAACATATAAAACATGCTTATTATCTAAACCTAGTTCATCTAAAATTCTTAAAAAAGCTACTTTATTTGGTTTTAAATAACCAGTATCTTCTGATGAATAGAGAATATCCCAAAAACTATCATCAATATTTAATAAATTACTTACACGGGTTGCAATCGGAAAATCTGACATTACTCCTAATTTTATTCCATTAGATTTAAGAGAATAAATCAAATCATGAACACCAGAATATGGTTTAATCTTCCTAAATTTATCACTAAAAGATGTACCATAATATATTTTATTCAATAAAAATTCACATTTATTTTCATTAAAACCTAAACGGTTGGCAAGCATATTAACTTGTCTAGAAACCAATTCATCTCTACTTGAAGGAACACTTTTCCCTCTCTGTAAAATCCTTATTTCTTTTCTTACCTTCTTAAAAGCCAAAAAAAATCTAATATTCTTTAAAAATTCAGGAAACATTATTAAATTAATACTTCTCTCAGGATAAAGAGTTCCGTCAAGATCAAATACTACAGCTTTTATCATAATATTTAATTCTTGATCCTTCTTGGTATTGAAACTACAGATATATGCTTAGGAACTTTGACTTTAACTAAATGAATATACGAATTTGGATATCTATCCTTCAATGACTTAATTGAAGTTTCATCATTAATTTCCATTAAAGATACTCTAAAAATAGAATTTTGATCAATAAAAGGAAACAAAACCACAATATGTTTATGAAAAATCTTGCCTGGAAATCCATCAATTGTCGTGTTAAGAGATCCTAAATATATATGACCGGGATCTTTTACAGCTAAATAATATAAAATAAACTCTAAATTATCAATCTCATATCCACGATTTTCAATATACTTTAAAAATCCAATATTATTTACATCAAACTCCTTAATCTTAGATAAATCCAAATTAACATTAACATTATGAAGCTTATATGCAATATTACGCGTCCAATCAAGCCCAAAAAAAGGATCCCTACTAAATTCATGATATTTTGTAAAAGCATTACCTCTAACCCCAATATGCCTCACTTTCAGATCCTTTATTTTCAACAGTTTTTCTGTTTTTACCTTATAAATTGAATCTGCAACCCACTTACTAAATCCAGAACAATTAAATCCTATAGGCTCTCTTTGAGGTTCACCCGTTTTAATATATACCATCTCTCCAAACTCATTCATCGCCCCATCATGTACTTCAAACATTAAAGGAGAAATTTTTAAAAATGACTTCAGACTATCAACCATATTAGAAACATTATCATAAACTTCAAGATATTTAGGATTAAAAAGCTCAAAATCAATAAAATTATCAATATATCTAACTACTTCTATAAAAGAACCAGTAGCAATATCACTAATTTTAAAAGGCAATTTAATATCTTTATGAATCAAAGTATTAATTAAATAAAAATCAGCATTAGAATGCACATCACCTGCTTTTATTCTAATAAAAGTATCTGATCTATTTAGAAAAAATATTTTCACTTGTTCAATGCCATGTTTTCCAACTTTAATTACATAAGAACCTGGAAAAATATAAGATACGCCATTTTTTCGATTAAAAAAAGAATAGTAAACATAATCTCCCACTATTGAATTTGACACTTCAATATAATAATTATCTAAAATATGATATTTTGTTGTCTCTATCTTAATAGCATCATCACTTGAACTAAAATAGTTTGAATAACTTGATCTAACACTAAAATCATAGAAAAAATTTTCAAATGCAAAAAGACCTAGATTCCCAACCATTAAAAATAAAAATATATATCTCACTTTAATTCTCTTGTTTTCTCTCTAAGTTCTATTAAAATTGGAACATTATAGTAACCAATTTTACGAATATTATTTACTAAATAATTATAATAAGAATTCGGAAAATTGGTTATCTTATTTGCAAATAAAATAAACTTAATAGGATTAACACTAATCTGAGTTATATATTTAACTTTATATGAAGAATTCAAATGATAATCCTTAACCCACAAATTTAACATCTTATTTAAATCAGAAGTATTTATTTTAAGATCAAGTTGCTCTTTTAATTTAATTGTCTCCTTAAACAGATTATCTAACCCCATTCTATTATGAACAGATATTTTTAATATAGGAGAAAAATTTAAAACTGGAAAGAAAAATTTAACACGATTCTTTACAGCCTCAAAATAACCGCTTCTATATTTTACAAGATCCCATTTTGTAAATACAATAATAATTCCTTTACCCCGCTTAGCTGCATAATGAGCAATTTTTTTATCTTGAGATGTTAAATCTTCATTAACATCAACTAATAAAAAGACAACATCCACCATATCAATTACTCTTAAAGCCCTACTTACAGAATAATGTTCAATAATTTCATTTATTCTTGCACGTCTTCTTATTCCAGCCGTGTCAATAAGTTCAAATGTCTTAGAATTCCTCTGAAATTTTGCTTTAATAAAATCTCTTGTGGTACCAGCCATAGAAGACACAATAGAAACTTCATCTCCTGACAAAAAATTAACAAGAGTAGACTTTCCTGAATTTGGCTTACCTATAATACCAATTTTAACATCAATATGCTCATCATCTGATAATTTACCTACTGAATCTCTTAAAAAAATCCTTAAATCATTAATTCCCTTTCCATGAGTTGCACTAACTAAAAAACTCTTTCTAAAACCCAATTTTTGAAATTCATAAGCTAAAACTTCCTTATGACTACTATCCACTTTATTTAATATTAAAACTACTTTATCACTATATTTCCTCAATCTATCAATAAGTTCATAATCTTCTAACAATATCTCATTCACATCTAAAACAAGTAAAATTAAATCCACACTATCAAGCAATCCTATAACTTTATTAACCACAACCTGACTAAGTTCATCCTTTAAAAGGGTAAATCCACCAGCATCAATCAAATAAAACTTATAAGAATTTATTTTACAGATTTCTCTTACTAAATCTCTAGTCACTCCATAAACTTCATTCGTAATACTTCTATTTGAACTTAAAAGTTTATTAAACAAAGTAGACTTGCCAACATTTGGTCTGCCAACAATAAGAACACTGCTATAATTTTGAATTTTAGAACCAATCAAAGTCAATCTACCTCTTCCTTTATGTGGACATTTATATTATAATAGCAAATATTATAGCTTTATGCCAATTACAAGCGGATATTCAATTGATAAGAAAAAAAAAGAACAACAGGCGCAAAACAAGCAGCTTTAATCAAGTAGATATGTTTTTAGTATTATTTGCCATATTTTTAACAGCAATATGCTTATTGCTAATAATTAAAAGTTCACTACTTAACAATATATTCAACAATGAACAAATTAACAACAATTTTGAACTTCTCAAAGCAAAACCTAAGGAAATAGAAGTAAAGATAGACAATACAAAAAGCGAAACTATAAAAATACTTAATAATGAAAAATTTTTAATAAAACCACCCGAAATAAAAAAAATCAAAGAAGAGCTTCAAGAGCAAGAACACAAACATTTACAAAATCAAAAAGAAGTTAAACTACACTTTATTAAAGTCACTTCTGAAGGACATTTCTTAAAACAAGGTGTCAAAAGAAATATTCATTACGATAAAAATATTCTTGAGAAAACATTAAAAGCACTATTTAATGGACCAAATGAATATGAACTTAAAAATAATTTTCTAAGCCTAATTCCTATTAACACTCAAATATTAAATTTGAGTGTTAATGAGGGTATTGCTCATATTAATTTATCAAAGGAATTTTATGAAAATAGTTTTGGAATAGAAGGAATAATTAACCAAGTAAAACAAATTATTTCAACATGTCTTGAAATTCAAGGTATCAAAGGAATAACTTTAAGCATTGAAAACAATCCAATAATACTTGAAGATCTAAATTTAAACTTTTCAGGAGTACTAGATAATACAAAACTTGCTAAATATTAAAAATCAATATCATCAAGAAATGCCAATGATTGCATCAAATTCACTCCACTATTTTTAGAAACTAAAAACATAAATTCTTGATTTCCTTTGCGACCTTTAGTTGTAAGTTTTAATATGCCCTTAATTTGTAAATAATTATCATAAAACTTTTTAATAACCTTATTTAGTATTTCATTTAAATATTTATGTTCAACTATACCATTAAAATCCCTAATATTTAAATCTAAATCTTTAAGCTCAAATTGAGGCTTAACAAGCGCAATAATAAGTTTATCAGAAAGCTTATCAATTAAATTTGCACATATGCTAATCACAGATCTAAAAGACACATCAATAACGGCTAAATTAGGTTGAATGTCAAATTTTTTAATATTAAAAATATTAGTTTTCTCAAAAACTTTAACTCTTGGATCAATTCTTAATTTATAAGAAAGTTGATTCAATCCAACATCAACTGCATAAATTAATTTTGCACCTTCCTGCAAAAGACAATCCGTAAAACCACCGGTTGAAGCACCAACATCAACACAAATTTTATCTTTAACCACAATTTTAAATATCTCTAAAGCTTCAAAAAGTTTATCTCCCCCTCTTGAAACAAACTGTTTAGATTTGCTCTCAACCAGCTCTATCTTACTATTTTTTAATACTAAAACTTTAGGATTTTTTTCCTTGTGAGAATTAACATATACTCTACCTGTTACAATTAAGATTCTCAATTCATCTCTTGTTAAACTTGGATAATTCCTACAAAGAACATTAAGCAAGCTATTTTTGTATTCTCTCAATTTTCAAAGCACGTCCTGTGTATAAATGAGAAGTAATAACAACTCCCTGTATAATCACATCTTCCTCAACAGTTTCTGTTCGCAAAGAAATATATTCAAGTAACCCTTTAAGAGAAATTTCAGGGTTAAAGCCTATTACAGAATTTAAACTACCAGTCATACCAAGATCAGTAATATAAGCAGTACCCTTATCCAAGATTCTCTCATCGCAAGTCATTATATGTGTATGAGTACCAACAACTCCCGTTACCAATCCATTTAAAAAATATCCAAAACTTTCCTTTTCATAATTACTCTCAGCATGAAAATCAACAAAAATCGTCTTAACCTTATTCTTAATCATATTTATAACTTTTTTTACATTTTCAAAAGGATTTTTCACAATAAAAGTCATTCCCAAAAATCCTTGAATATTTATAACAGCAACTTTTTCACCCTTGACATTTAAAATGCAATGACCATGTCCTTCAAGTAAATCTGAAAAATTATTTGGCCTTAATATATATTCCTGTTTATTTAAATACTCCCTTATACTCGGATCAGCATAAATGTGATTACCCGTAGTAATCACATTCACACCTGTTTTAAAAAGATTTTCAGCTATCTCTGGAGTAATCCCAAAACCACCAGAAGAATTTTCTCCATTAACAATTGTCAAATCTATATTATACTTATCCTTAAGACTCTTAAGATGGAAGAAAATCTTCTTAAGTCCTCCATTGCCTACAATATCTCCAACTATTAAAGTCCTAATAACATCACTATCTTGCATATTCAATAACCCGGGTCTCACGAATAATAGTAACTTTTATCTTTCCAGGATATCGCATTTCAACTTCTATCTTCTTTGCAATATCTCTTGCAAGCATAGTAGCTTTCTCATCATTAACCAACAAATTGTCAACAATGATTCTAACTTCACGACCCGCCTGAATTGCATAACATTTTTGAACACCTGCAAATCCATAAGCAATCTCTTCAAGTCTCTTAAGTCTTGTTATATAATTATTTAAACTCTCACGTCTTGCACCAGGACGCGATGCAGAAATAGCATCGGCTATTTGAACAACTATAGCCTCAAAGCTCTCAGGTTTTATTTCATTATGATGTGCAGCAATAGCATTAACAACAATATCACTCTCACCACAGCTCTGAGCAAGTTCAGCACCTGTAATAGCATGTCCCTCACTATTCTCAGAAATACTTTCCATTCCTTTTCCAATATCATGCAAAAGACATGCCCTTTTGACAACAACAGGATCCAACTTCATCTCTTTAGCTAAAATTTCTCCAATTATAGCTGTTTCTTTTGAATGACTTAAAACATTCTGACCATAACTGCTTCTAAAATAAAGCCTTCCAAGACCTCTAATCAGTCTTTTATCAAATCCATGTATATTTAAATCAAATACTGCCCTTTCACCTTCCTCAAGAATAATATTGTTAATCTCATTAGTAACACTATAAACAATCTCCTCAATTCTTGCAGGGTGAATTCTCCCATCTGAAATCAGCCTCTCAAGAGTTCTTTTTGCTACTTCTTTTCTTACTGGATCAAAACAAGATATCACAACAGCCTCTGGAGTATCATCAATAATAATATCTGCACCTATTAATGTTTCAAGAACCCTAATATTACGCCCTTCTTTACCAATGATTCTACCTTTCATCTCATCATTAGGAAGTTCAACAGAAGTTACTGTAAACTCAGAACTAACTTCTGTTACTATGCGTTGCATAGTAGACACTAATATATCTTTAGCCACTTTATCTGCTAAGAGCTGAGCCTCTTGTTCAGACTTATTAATAATAATTTGAGCATCCCTTTTAGATTCATTTTCAACCTTTTCAATTACAATCTTTCTTGCTTCATCTTTTGTAAGACCAGCAATATTTTCAATTTTTTTAACAAGAGATAATTCCTTCTCACGTATTATTTTTTCTTTCTGTTCAAATTCTTTAAGTTTAAAATCAATTCTACTTTGCTGTTTATCAAGGGCTGCTATTCTTTTATCTAAGGTTTCTTCCCTCTGTAATAACCTTTTTTCTAAATTAAAAACCTCATTTTTTCTCTCTCTTATTTCCCTATCTTGCTGGTTTTTATCTTTAAGCATCTGAGCTTTTGCATGTGAAATAACTCGTTTTCTTTCATTTTCTATTTCTAAGATTGCTTCTTCTTGTACCTTCTTTAGTTTTTTATCTAAATTTAATAAAGAAAATCTACCTAAAATAATTCTTATTATAAAACCTAATATAACACCTAGGACACCAGCAAGAATAGAAGAAAAAGTAATATATGACATACAATTACCCCCCTATTCCAACAAACAAATAAGTATAAACCCTTTAAAAGGATTAACTTAATATGTAAAGAATATTACTTTTCTCCTAAGGTTTTATCCACTAGTTCCAGAATTGCCATTTCAGCTGCATCTCCATACCTTTGTCCTAGCTTAATAACCCTAGTATAACCACCCTTTCTTTCTTTAAAGATAGGGGAAATTTTAGTAAATAATTTATTAAGGATATACTTATCATGTATAAATTTTGATATTTCTCTCCTATTATGCACGCTATCAACTTTGGCTCTCGTAATTAACTTCTCAGCAAATCTTCTAACTTCACTTAATTTTGCCTTAGTAGAAGTTATTCTCTCATGCCTAAAAAGAGAAATTACCATATTTTTTAAAAGCGCCTTTCTATGACTTGATTTTCTATCTAATCTATTAAATCCTACCTTAGTCTTCATATAAAAATGATCTCCCTTTTAATGAGATATTTTATCGTGTTTACTTAATACTTTAAGAGCTTCTACCTTAGACATTCCCAAAAATAACCCATAAGCATTAAGCTTTTCAACTATCTCTTCTAAACTCTTTTTTCCAAAATTTCTTGCCTTTGAAAGCTCTACAGGACTTTTGCTAATAAGTTCCCCTAAAGTCTTAACATTTTCCTTAATTAAACAGTTAAGAGATCTAACAGACAAATTTAATTTTTCAACATTCATACTAAGTATGTCAGAATCTCTAAATTCAGCATAATCAACAGAATGAATAACTTTATCTTCAAAATTAACTAATGGAAGTAAAAACTCTCTTACTACAGAAGCTGCCTTTTTAATTGCATCCTTAGCACTAATTACACCTGTTGTCCAAATTTCCATAACAAGTTTATCATAATCAGATCTCTGTCCAACTCTAGTATCCTCAACAGAATATGTTACTTTTTCTATTGGAGAGAATATAGAATCAAGAGCAATAGTATTAACTTCTTCTAAATATTTTGCATTTTGTTCAGAAGAAACATATCCTCTTCCATAATTAACTTGAAATTCAAAATCTAAATTTGCATCACTTGAAAGTGTGGCAATAACTAAATCTTTATTAAAAACTTCAACACCTTCTCTCTCAAGATGACCTGCTTTTAAAACATTATTATCCTTCCCATTAACAGAAAGATTTATTGTTGTATTTGTAACTCCTTCATCCAACTTTAAATGAACATTTTTAATATTAGCAATTACTTCAAGAGTATCTTCCATAACTCCAGGGATTAAATCAAATTCACTTGAAACAATCTTTAAAGACTCTTCTTGATTAGATTGAATTCTCATAGCCGAAATAGCATATCCCTCAATAGAAGACAATAATACACGTCTTAAAGTATTTCCAATAGTAACACCAAAACCTTTCTCAAAAGGATATATTATAAATTTTCCATAAGAGCCATCATCCTCTCCCCTCACAAATTCAATCCTATCAGGTATAGTAAAATCTTTTAAAAGCTTTCCTAAAGACATTAATAGCTCCTCTAACTAAACTCGTCTGGTTTTTTTGGGTCTACACCCATTATGTGGTATTGGAGTAACATCTGAGATTGACTTAACAATGATACCTGATGATCCAACAGCTCGTATGGCAGATTCTCTACCAATTCCTGGACCTTTAACAAAAACATGAACATAATTAATACCAAAATCCTTTACCTTTCCTAAAGCTGCCTCTGCTGTCATTTGAGCAGCATAAGGGGTTGACTTTTTAGCACCTTTAAAGCCCATTCCACCTGCACTTGCCCAAGCTAAAGTATTTCCTCTTATGTCTGACACAGTTACAATTGTATTATTAAAAGTAGCCTGTATATAAACATTACCCTCACCAATACTTCTTTTTACCTTTCTTTTATTAGTTGATACTTTCGCACTCAAATTTCTCCCTCCTCCATCAATAAAACAACCTTATTTAGCGGCTATCTTTTTATTAGCCACAGTTTTTCTCTTTCCTTTCCTAGTTCTTGCATTAGTTTTGGTTCTCTGACCTCTTAAGGGCAACCCTTTTCTATGCCGAAGTCCTCTATAACATGCAATATCCATAAGCCTTTTAATAGACATAGCTAATTCACTTCTAAGCTTTCCCTCAACAACATAGTCACTCTCAATTATCTTTCTAAGCTTATTAACTTCTTCATTGTCTAAATCTTTAGCTCTCTTTTCTGGCAAAATACCTGTTTTTTTGCAAATTTCTAAAGCTCTAGATCTTCCTATTCCATAGATAGAAGTAAGAGCAATTTGAAGTTGCTTATTATTTGGCAAATCTATTCCTGCTATTCTAGCCATTTTTTCCCCTTATTTTTGTCTTTGCTTATGTTTAAGATTATCACAAATAATTCTTAAAACACCTTTCCTCTTTATTACTTTACATTTTTCACAAATTGGCTTGACACTAACCCTAACTTTCATAAATCACTCCTAAATTTTCTGTAAAAATGCATATTTTTTACCAGGCCCACGTGACAATCCTTGAGTCTTTAAATATGCATCAATCTGAATTAATGTATCAAGCGCTACTCCTACCATGATAAGCAACGAAGAACTACCCATAATTCTTGAGACATCATAAGGAAATCTAAAAATATTTTGCACTAAAAAAGGAATAATTGCAATCATGGATAAAAAAATAGAGCCTGAGAATAATGTTCTATTCATAATTTTATCCAAATAAGCTTCCATCTCATCTGCCTTGATACCCGGAATAGTACCACCATTCTTTAGAATATTATTACTTATATCTTTTGGACTTAATTGTATTTTGGAATAAAAATATGTAAATCCTATTATTAAACATACGTTCAACAACGTATAATAAAGCCCATTAGGTCTTAAATAAGATAAAATTTGTCTTGATAGAACAGAAGTACCAGCAAATCCACTTAAAATTTGCAAAGGTAAAGTAATAAGTACAGATGCAAAAATAACAGGCAAAACACCTGAAGGATTAAGCTTAATTGGCAAATATGAACTAACAGTATTTTTTGAATTTGCCCTCGCATAATGAATAGAAATACGTCTTTGTGCTTTGTATTCATATATAATTAATATAACAACCAAAATAAAAATACTTAACACTAATATTACAAAAACAGGATTGATATTTTGAGATGGATCTCTCATACTTTGAAATAAATTAAACAAAGCTGCCTGCAATCTCACTACTATCCCTGAGAATATTATTAAAGACACACCATTTCCAATTCCTCTCTGATTAATTTGTTCTCCAAGCCATAAAAGAACAAAAGTACCAGTAGTAACTGTTAAAATAGCAACAAAAATATATCTATAAAAAGGTATATTCAATGCCCCTGGAATACTCTTAGCATAAAGACTAGTAGCATATCCTTGAGCCATTGCTGCAACAATAGTTAAATATTTCGTATATTTTTTTATTTTCTTCCGTCCATTATCCCCTTCTTGCATTTTTTTTAAAGAAGGGAAAGAATAAACAAGAAGTTGGATAATAATTGATGCTGAAATATAAGGACCTATGCTAAGCATAAATATGGAAAAATTACTAAAAGCACCACCTGAGAAAAAATCAAAATAATTAGTAATTGAAAAATCCGATTGAGATTTAAAATAACTTCTAAGAGCCACAGGATCTATTCCTGGAATTGGCAAATATGAACCCACTCTAAAAATAAAAAGAATAAATAGAGTAAATAAAAATTTGCTCCTTAAATCTTTAATCGTCAATAAATTTAAAAACAAACCTTTCATTTCATTACCATTCTAGATCAATTTTATACTGCAGCCAATTTTTGTTGCCAACTCTTCAGCAAATTTTGAAATACGAGAAATTTCAAAATTTACCTTTTTAGTAAGTTCACCATTAGCTAAAATCTTAATATTTTTTTTATTTTTATTTACAAGCCCTTTTTGAAATAAAGTATCATAATTTACTAAATCACCGGTTTCAAACTTTCTATCTATATCACCAAGTCCTACAACCTCATATCTTATCTTATAATCATGATTAGAAAAGCCTCGCCTTGGCAGTCTTCTATAAAGAGGAGTTTGACCTCCTTCAAAGCCAATTCTTGGTGAACTATTTCTAGCTTTTTGTCCTTTCTGTCCTCTACCAGAAGTTTTACCAAGACCAGATCCTTGACCTCTACCAACAATTTTTTTAGATTTATTAGCCCCTAAAGGTCTCTTTAGCTTAATCATCTGTCACCTCACTTATAAAAACCATGCTAATTACACTATTAAGCATTCCCTGAAGAGATTTATTTAAAATATGAATTCTTTTATCTCCTATTCTCTTTAGACCTAAAGCCTTTAATGTCTTCACTTTACTATCCGATTTTCCAATAAGACTTCTCCTAAGTTCAACTTCAACCTTAATATCACTCTTAGCAATAACTTCTCTATTATATTCCATTCTTTTAATAAAAGCCTTATTTTTAAATCTAGACCTTGCAGCTTTAAATCTAATTTTCTTAAGCTGAAGTCGCAATTTTCTCTTAATCATATATTAACTCCATAACGTTCTTAAAGTCTTACCTCTTATATGAGCTATTTTCCTAGCATCTAACACTAACTCAAATGCTTTAAAAGTTGCTTTTACTACATTCATAGAATTATTTGAACCAAGAGATTTACTTAAAATATCATGTACTCCCAAAGCTTCCATGACAGCACGAACAGGCCCACCCGCAATAATACCAGTACCTTGAGTTGCAGGCTTAATTAAAACCTTAGCCTTCTTAAAATTCCCAATGACCATATTAGGAAGAGTACCTTTTTTAATAGGAACGGTTTTTAAATTCTTCCTAGCATTCGTTAAACTTTTTTTTATTGCATCACTAGCATCATTAGCCTTTCCAAAACCCCAGCCAACCTTACCCTCACCATCACCAACAACCATAAATGCAGAAAAAGAAAATCTTCTCCCACCCTTTACAACTTTAGTAACTCTATTTAGTGATATTAATTTTTCTATTTGCTTTTTATGAACTTGAGATTCCACTATAATTCCCCCTAAACATCAATACCAGCTTCACGCAAAGCAGTTGCAAAACCTGCAATAAGCCCATGATATTTATAACCATTTCTATCGAATATAAGCTTACTGATATTTTTATCTTTTAGTCTTTTTGCAAGAACTTCACCTAGTTTCTTTACATCACTAATATTTTTGTTCAAACTAAGCTCCTTTTCAATAGTAGAAACACTTGCAAGAGTATGACCTACTATATCATCAATGACTTGAGCATAAAAATATTTATTAGATTTGAAAATTGTAACTCTAGGTCTCTCTGCGACACCAAATCCAATTCTATCTCTTATTCTTTTTTTACGCTTTATATTTCTTTTTTCAGCTTCTTTCACTTTTTTCATAAAAATTCACCTAAAACCTACTTCTTTACTCCTGATTTTCCTACTTTTCGTCTGATTACTTCATTATCATATTTAATTCCCTTACCTTTATAAGGCTCTGGAACTTTTAAGCTTCTAATCTCTGCAGCAACCTGGCCAACCCTACATTTATCTATACCTTCAACAGCAATTTTAGTATTACCATCAAGGCGAATATTAATTCCTTCAGGAATTACATATTCAAACTGAGTTGAGTATCCCAAATTAAAAAATAGACTATTACCTTGTTGTTCAACCCTATATCCTATACCATTAATAGTAAGAGATTTTGAAAACCCATCTGATACTCCCTTAACCATATTAAAAATCAAGCTTCTATAAAGTCCATGAAAAGCTCTTGTCTGTTTATCATTAAAAGCTCTCTCAACAATAATATTGTTGTCTTCAATTTTAACCCGAATGCTACTATTTATCTCTTGACTTAATTTACCCCTTTTACCTTCAACTGTTATAAAATTATCCTTAATATCAACTTTAACAGAATCAGCGATCTTTATAGGAAGTTTACCAATACGTGACATATTTACCTACCTCTTAACCTTACCAAACTGAGCAGATTAGCTCACCACCTACTTTATTATCTTTGGCTTGCTTGCCAGTAATAACACCTTTTGAAGACGACACTATTAATATGCCATATCCATTTTTGATTCTTGGCATATTTTTGTATGAAGAATAAACTTTTCTCCCAGGAGTTGAAATAGCATCTATTCTATTTATAGCCGGATTTCTCTTACCATCATAATTCAACATTGCCTTAATAAAAGGAATACCTTTTTTATCAAAAATATTATAATTTTTAATATATCCTTCTTCCTTAAGAATATCTAATATAGACCTATTTATTTTAGACATCTTTAAATCTACAGACTCATGTTTCACCCTGCTCGCATTTCTTATCTTAGTTAACATATCTCCCACTGAATGTGTAACAGCCATAAATTCTCCTTACCAACTTGACTTTGAGACACCAGGAATCAATCCTGCAGATGCATGATTCCTAAAACATATACGACACATACTAAAATCTCTCATATAGCCCTTAGGACGTCCACATAACTTACACCTATTTTTTTGTCTCGTTTTATATTTTGGCTTTCGTAAGGCCTTAACTATCATTGATTTTTTAGCCATAAATAAAAACTCCTTTAATTACTAAATGGCATACCAAACTTAGCAAGCAAAGCTTTACCTTCCTTATCGTTTAAAGCCGTGGTTACTATTGTAACATTCAACCCAGATATCCTCTCTATTTTATCATAATCTATCTCAGAAAATATTATTTGCTCTGCTATTCCAAAAGAACAATTGCCATTCCCATCAAAAGCATTGCCATTTATACCTCTAAAATCTTTAACACGAGGCAATGCTAAATTAACAAGCTTATATAAAAATTCATACATCATGTTACCACGAAGTGTAACTTTAGCACCTATTTCTTGACCTTGTCTAATCTTAAATCCAGAAATAGCTTTTTTAGCCTTTGTCTTTACAGCTTTCTGTCCAGTAATCTGACTAAGTTCCATAACAGCTGAATCTAAAAGCTTTTTATTCTTAACAGCATCACCTACACCCATAGAAACAACAATTTTTTCTATTTTTGGAGCTTGCATAATAGATTTATATTGAAATTCGCTAACAAGTTCTTTTACAATATTATCTCTATAACGCCTCTTCAACTCAGGAATATAACTCATAATCTAAACATTCTCCCCACTTTTTTTAAGATATCTCTTTTTCTCATTATTCTCAAATTTAATTCCTACTCTTGAAATCACACCATTAGAAAATAACATCACATTTGAAATATCCATAGGTGCTTCCTTATCAATTATTTTTCCTTTCTCTTGAGGAGTTCTTGCCTTTATAACCTTCTTAATCATATTACAAGATTTAACAGTAACTTTAAACTTTTTTCTATCTATGCTAGCAATTTCACCAACTTTACCTCTATCTTTACCACAAAGGATCTTTACTTTATCACCAACTCTCAACTTTGTTTTCATAAATAGCCCCTTATATCACCTCTGACGCCAAAGAGACAACTTTCATAAAATTAGCATCCCTTAGCTCTCTTGCAACGGGTCCAAAAACTCTCTTACCCCTTGGATTTAAATTAGCATCAAGTATAACACATGCATTGTCATCAAATCGAACATAAGTGCCATTCTTACGTCTTATCTCTTTAGACGTTCTAATAATTACGGCTTTATGCACATCTCCTTTCTTAACAGGAGAGTTAGGAATTGCTTGCTTTACAGCAATAACTATTATGTCTCCAACCTTAGCATATCGCCTCTTGCTTCCACCAAGAACTTTTATGCATTGTGCTATTTTACCACCTGTATTATCAGCAACAGTTAAATATGTCTGCATCTGTACCATAATTAATCTCCTCTATCTCTGTATTTCTAATATAAAAATAATCGAAATTATTTTGATCTCTCCAAAATTTCAATAAGTCTCCATCTTTTCTCTTTACTAATAGGTCGGGATTCAACAATTTTCACCTTATCACCAAGTTTCGATTCCTCTCTCTCATCATGCGCCTTAACTCTTCTGCTAACTTTTAAGTACTTATGATAGATAGGATGCATTTTTCTTTGAACAATCTCAACAACTACTGTTTTGCTCATTTTATCACTAACAACCTTTCCAATCAGTTCTTTCTTATTTTCCCTTGCCATAACACTTAAACCTTCCTAATACCTATTGCATACTCATGAATTATCGTATTAAGCCTTGCAATATCTCGCCTCAGCTCTCTTTTTTTTAAAGGATTCTCAACATGCCCAACCACAGTCTTAAATCTTAAATCCATATATTCCTTCTTTAAAGTTAATCTTTTTGCTTTCATATCTTCAAGAGTAAGATCTTTTAAATTTTTTAACATAACTCACCTCAAATCTCGTCTTACAACAAATGTAGTCTTAACTGGAAGTTTAGAACTAGCAAGCATCATAGCTGATTCAGCAAGTTCTCTAGGTACACCAGACATTTCAAACATAACAGTACCAAGTTTTACAGGAGCATTCCAATGATCAACTCCTCCCTTACCTTTCCCCATCCTAGTTTCAGCTGGCTTTTTAGTATAAGGTATATCTGGAAATATTCTAATCCAAACCTTACCTCCCCTCTTAACCCTACGAGTCATAGCAACACGAGCTGCTTCAATTTGTCTTGCAGTAATAAAATCTGCCTCAAGAGAAACTAGCCCATATTCCCCAAAAGATATTTTATTACCCTTCTGAGCCTCTCCAGAAAGTCTTCCCCTTTGTTTTTTCCTATATTTAACCTTTCTAGGACTTAACATCTAACGCTCCTTAAAATTCTAGATATCAGAATCATTTTTATTTTTAAAATCATTCTTAGATCTAGATCCAATTTCTAATTTCTCTCTAGAAAATTTATCGTCATTTACAACCTTTCTACCCTTATCATCGATTTTACCCTTATCAAAACGCTCAACCTTATCTTTTGAAGGTTTCCTATTAATTACTTGTCCCGCATCTGAATTGATTTGCTTTCCTAAAATTTCGCCCTTAAATAACCAAACTTTAACACCAATAACACCATAAGTTGTATAAGCTTCGGCAAAACCATAATCTATATTTGCTCTAAGAGTATGCAAAGGAATTCGTCCTTCTTTAACTTCAAAACTTCTAGCAATCTCAGCCCCACCAAGTCTACCTGAAACTTTAATTTTTATACCTTGGATACCTTTAGAAATAGAAGACAAGAGTGAAGATTTTAAAAGTTTCCTATAAGAAGCTCTATTTTCCAACTGTTTTGCTATGCCATTAGCAACAATTTGTGCATCAAACTCTGGCTTCTTAATTTCTTTTATTTTAATATTAATTTTTTTAGATACTTTTCTAGTTAACAATTGACCAATTTTTTCAAGATTAGCACCTTTAACACCAATAACAGAACCGGGTCTTGGAGTAGAAATTACTACAGTCACTCTTTGAAGATTATTTCTAATGATTTCTATATCAGAAATATCAAATTTAATTCCTTTAAGAAATTTCATAGTTTCTCGTCTTATTAAGAAATCCTCGTGAAGAATTTCAGAATATAATTTCTTATCAAAATACCACTTTGATTTCCAATCCCTATTAATTTTAATTCTTAAACTGTAAGGATGTACTTTTTGACCCATATCCTATTCTCCACCATACATCTTTTCATAAACTTCAACAAAAATATGACAACTTCTATTAATAAGCCTATCTGCTCTACCTCTAGCTCTAGGCCAAATGCTTCTACGCTTTCTCCCATCATCTACCATAACTGTCTTTACAAATATCATATCTTCAGAAAGATTTCTATTATGATACATAGCATTTGACGCTGCCGATTTAACTACTTTTCCCAAAAGTTTAGCTCCTTTATTAGGCATAGAGCACAATATTGCAACAGCTTCGTTATAAGGCTTGCCTCGTATATTATCAGCTATAGGTCTCACCTTTTTTGGAGAAGATGGCAAATTTTTGCCCTTAGCAGTATATTTTTTATTCACAAACATAAACCTCTATTTCCTCCCCTTCTTATCTGATTTAGCATGCCCTCTAAAAATTCTTGTAGGTGAAAATTCTCCAAGCTTATGCCCAACAAGATCCTCAGTAATATACACAGGAATAAAAGATTTCCCATTGTAAACAGATATAGTAAGACTTACCATTTCAGGAATTATTGTTGAGGTCCTAGAATAGGTTTTAATTACAACCCTTTTCTCCTTACCAGAAGAAGCTAAAACTTTCTGATAAAGACTCTTTTCTATAAAAGGTCCTTTTTTAATAGATCTTGCCACTACACACTCCTAATTATTTCTTCTTTTGACGATAAATTTATCTGAATACTTATTCTTTTTTCGAGTCTTATATCCCTTAGCTGGCTGCCCCCAAGGAGATACAGGATGTCGACCACCAGAAGTCTTACCTTCTCCACCTCCATGTGGATGATCTATAGGATTCATGGCAACACCTCTAACTTTAGGTCTTCTACCAAGCCACCTACTCTTACCAGCTTTACCAATAGAAACATTCATATAATCTTCATTACCAACTTCTCCAAGAGTCGCTATGCACTTCTTAAAAATCATTCTCATTTCACCTGATGGAAGCTTAACTGTTACATAATCTCCATCAGAAGCAATAATCATAGCATATCCACCAGCACCTCTTACAAGCTGTCCACCCTTTCCAATATTAAGTTCAATGTTGTGAACCATCTTACCAACAGGAATATTTTCAAGCGGCAATGCATTACCAATCTTTATTGGGGCATTTGGACCACTCTCCAAAATATCACCAACCTTAACTCCTTTTGGAGCAATAATATACCTTTTATCTCCATCTCTATATACAAGCAAAGCTATATTAGGGCTTCTATTTGGGTCGTACTCAATAGCTGCAACTCTAGCAGGTATACCAAATTTATCCCTTCTGGCAAAATCAATTTCCCTATAACGTCTCTTATGTCCTCCACCTCTTCTCCTAACACTAATTCTTCCAGAAGAATCTCTCCCAGCCCTAGATACCTTCCCTTTAGTTAAAGACTTCAAAGGGTCATTACCCTTACTTAACTCATCAAAAGATAAAGTTGTCTTATAACGTAAAGACGAAGTTTTTGGCCTATAAGTCTTAATCCCCATATTTTTTCTCCAAAACCACTAAAAAATATCTATCTTATCTTCTTTTTTAAGATAAACATACGCTTTTTTCCATGAAGAAGTTTTCCCTCTGCCAATAGGATAACCTTTTCTTGAGACAACTGTTTTAACCTTGCTCTTAACATTAAGCAAATTACATGATATTGGGGTAACATTAAAAAGCTCTTTAATTGCAGCACCAATTTCCTTCTTATTTGCCTGTTTTTTAACTTTAAAAGCATAAACATTCATATTTTCTCTTTGAATATTAGTCTTCTCAGTAAGCATAGGCGAAATTATTATATCATAAGCTTTCATAAATCATCCTTACTATCCATTTTATTTAACATAAAGCTCATTAAGCCCATTAATAGCAGATTCAAGAGCTATTAAATTTTTAGTATAAAATAAATCAACAACCCTAAGTCTATTAAAAGATAAAATCTTCAAATCCCTTATATTCTTTCCTGCTCTCTTGATCATCTGATCGTCATTACCCAATAAAATAACTGTTCTTCCATTATGTTTTATAAAATTCTTTATTATTAAAGCAAGCTCTTTTGTCTTTCCTGAGTCAATAGTAAAATTTTCAACAACTTTAAGTCTATCATCCACAGATGCACATAGACTTAAAACAGATTTAAAAGCAAGTCGTTTAACTTTTTTTGGAAGCTTATAACTATAATCCCTTGGCTTTGGACCCAAAGCTATACCTCCACCAACCCAAACTGGATTCCTTCTAGTTCCAACTCTAGCACGTCCCGTACCTTTTTGTTTCCAAGGCTTTTTTGAACTACCTCTAACCTCAGCTCTAGTCTTAGTTGAAGCTGTACCAACTCTAAGATTAGCTAGCTCATTATTAATAGCATTATATATAGAACCATAACTAACATCTATATTGAAAACTCCATCATCCAAATCTATAGTTCTAAGTTCTTGTCCATCTTTAGAAAAAACTTTTCTTTCCATACTAAATACCTACTTTTTTTGCCTTTTTAACAATAACAAAAGAACCCTTAACTCCTGGTACAGCTCCTTTAACCAAAATGGCTCTTTTTTCCTCATCAATAAAAACAATTTCAAGATTTTGAATAGTTTGTTGTTCACCACCCATTCTGCCAGCCATTTTAGTTCCCTTAAAAGTTCTAGCAGGTGTAGTAGCTTGACCTGTACCACCAAGATGCCTATGAAATTTAGAACCATGAGAAGATGGACCACCACTAAAATTATGTCTTTTCATAGCTCCCTGAAAACCTTTACCCTTGGTAGTACCAGTAATATCTACATATTTAATCTCTCTAAAAGCATCAAGTCCAACCTCATCACCCGCATCATAACCTTTAAGACCTTTAAATTCTATCACATATCTTTTAGGTTCAATATTTTCTAATTTTTTATATTGACCTTTTATAGGTCTTGAAACTTTAGAACCCTTAAGATCGACAGAACCCATTATAAGAGCATCATACCCATCTCTCTCCATTGTTTTTTTGCCTATAACATAATTGGGTTCAAACTCTATCACCGTCACAGGTACCACAATTCCATTGCTTTGAAAGACCTGCGTCATGCCAACTTTTTTTCCAATCAATCCGAACATTAAAACACCTCAAATTCATAACTTAAAAATCTATTACTGTTTAATATCAACCTCCACTCCTGCAGGAAGCTCCAATTTCATCAAAGAGTCCATCAAAGCAGAAGTAGGCTCTAAAATATCAATAAGCCTCTTATGGGTTCTCATTTCAAACTGTTCTCTTGATTTTTTATTAACATGAGGAGAACGCAAAACAGTATACTTCTTTATTTTTGTCGGCAAAGGAATTGGACCTTTAATCTGTGCTTTAGACTTTTGAACAGCCCTAACAATAGACTCAGCACTCTGATCTAATATCTTAACATCAAAACTAAAAAGCCTTACCCGTATCTTATCTTTAGTAATCAATTTATTCTCCTAAACTTTAGAGACAAAAAATCTCTAAACCCTACACTATTCCAATATTTCCAGAATTCTTCCTGAAGCAACTGTTCTACCGCCCTCTCTAACAGCAAATTCAACATTTTTATCCATCGCTATTGAAGATATAAGCTCAACAACAATATCAACATTATCTCCAGGCATAACCATCTCTTTACCCTCAAGACTAACCATACCTGTAACATCTGTTGTTCTAAAGAAAAATTGAGGTCTATATCCTGAAAAGAACGGTTTATGTCTTCCACCTTCTTCTTTAGTTAAACAATATATAGAAGCCTTAAATTTTTTGTGAGGAGTAATTGTACCAAGAGCAGCAATAACCTGACCTCTCTCAATATCTTTTTTATCAACACCTCTTAATAAAAGACCAACATTATCCCCTGCTTCACCTTGTTCAAGAATCTTTTGAAACATTTCAACACCAGTAACGGTTGTCTTTCTGGTTTCTCTAATTCCAACAATCTCAACTTCTTGTCCAACCTTAATAACACCTCTCTCAATACGACCAGTAGCAACTGTACCACGTCCAGAAATAGAGAAAACATCTTCAATAGCAAGCAAAAATGGTTTATCAATATCTCTTTCTGGAAGATCAAAATAATTATCCATAGTTTCAAGAAGTTCTTTTATGCATTTTGTAGCTTCAGGATCATCAGGATTTGACATAGCTCCAAAAGCTGAACCTTTTACTATTGGTGTATCACTAGGAAATCCATATTTCTCAACAAGTTCTAAAACCTCAACTTCAACAAGCTCCACAAGCTCAGGATCTGCCAAATCTAGTTTGTTTAGAAACACTATTATTTTCTTTATTCCCATTCTTTGTGCAAGGAGCAAATGCTCTTTTGTTTGAGGTTCTGCACCACTATCAGCAGCAACCAATAATATTGCAGCATCCATCTGAGCTGCACCTGTAATCATGTTTTTAATATAGTCAGCATGCCCAGGACAATCAACATGGGCATAATGTCGATTTGCAGTTTCATATTCAATATGTCTAGCATTAATTGTTATTCCTCTTGCCTTCTCTTCAGGCGCATTATCAATATCTTCATACTTAAGAGCTTTAGCATCTTTATTTACCTTTGAACAATAAATACTAATAGCCGCTGTTAATGTTGTCTTACCATGGTCAACATGCCCTATTGTACCAACATTCATATGTGGCTTTGTTCTTTGAAAAATTTCCTTAGCCATGAATCACCTCCCAAAAATTTGCACTCTAAATCTTCATCTATTCTTCAAAATTCTTAACTTAAGAATTCCAATTTGTTCCTTTACTAAAGGATAATAACATTATATAAAATAAAACCATTATTAAAAAAACATATTTTCTTAGAAATTGACCCGATTACCGTGTTTTTCTAAAAGAATTCTTAACAACTCCATTAGTGTACACATTATTCAAAATATAGTCAATATGTAATATATTGATATTAAATATTAGTCAATAAAAAAGAATTGAGCAATCAATGCTATAACTAAATTATTAAAATTCAAAATATATCTAAGATTAATATTAAAGGCTAAGATAATATAACACTATGTCACAATTTAAGTTAAAATACAAACTATTAAGGAATAGCATAATACTTATTATTTTCATAAATATCTCATGCATCAAAAATAATGATGTCAAATCAAAAGAAACAGGCAGAGAAATTACTTATATTGTTAATATAAAGAAAAATACAGAAAAAATTGAAATTATAAGATTTAATACTAATAAAAAAAACAAATTAATTATCACTCTTAAAAACAACAAAAAAATAGATATAAAGCAAAACTCACTAGCAATCTTTAAAAAAGGAAATAAAACCGGGCATATAATTCAAGAAGGCATTAAAGCAGGAGAAGAAAAAACATTTAACTTAAATATCAATGTCAATAAGCAACAAAAAAACATATTTTATATCTTTCTAAAAGAAGATTAATATTCAAAAGATCACTTTTATGAATATTCAATTAAATAAAAGTATGTATAAAATACTGCCTCACAAAAACAACGATACAACTTCACATATTACTCTTATTGCATATCTGTCCATATCTAGTTAAAGTTACAAATAATAAAATAATTAAAGCCAAATAGTTTGAAATTATAAAAGCATAACCTAATGAATCTTCCACAATTCCAAAATATTGCAATATAAAAACAGTTGGTAAACGAATAATCCAGAGACGAATACAAACAACAATCATAACCAGCTTTGTCAGCCCTGAACCTACTAATACACCTAAAAAAACTTGTTGCAAACCAAATCCAACAGTTCCAATAACTGCCAATGATAAATAACCATTAGCATACTTAATAACTTCTAAATCAGATGTAAAAAGAGCTATTATAACATCTTTAAAAGACATGATAAAAGATGCAACGGTAAGCATTATTACTAGAGTAACAAAAAATCCTTTTTTTAAAATATCTCCTACTCTCATTATATTTTTTGCACCAAGATTTTGTCCAACAATTGAAATAATTCCAGTACCAATACTCATTCCAGGAAGAAGTAAAAAAGAAATAATATTATTTACCATGCCATAAGCAGCTAAAAATTTGGAACTAATTTGAATTACAATATGATTAAAAATCAAAAAAGATAAAGAGGCCATAACTTGACCAAAAGCTGCCGGCAATCCCAAACTAATAATTTTTCTTATTACATTAATATCTGGAATAATATCTTTAAAATGCACTTTAAGTCCACAATTTAATCTATATGTAAAAAAAAGATAGGACAAAACTGTAATTAATTTAGATAAAAGCGTAGACCAAGCAGCACCAGCAATACCTAAACCCAAAGTAAACATTAAGATTGGGTTAAGAAAAAAATTAATAATATTTGCGACTAAAATCAAAAACATCGCAACAACAGTTTCTCCTTGAGAATTCAATATATACACAACGGAAATACTGAGAAACATAACGGGTATTCCATAAACTATAACATAAAAATACGACCTTGTAAGTTCTTTAAGCTCACCCCTTACACCCACAAGTTCTAAAATAGAATCTATAAATATAAAAATTAAAATTGCAACAAATAAAGAAAATATAAAATTTAAAAAAATTAACTGACCAGCATATTTTGAAAATTTAGAAAAGGTCTTCTCTCCAATAGATCTAGACATTAATGACACACTTCCTGTAGCCATTCCCATGGCAAAAACCATAATAAGGAAATTAATAGGACCAGTAAGAGACAATGCTGCAAGAGGCATAGCACCAAGTTTCCCAACATAAAACATATCTACAAGTTCATAACAAGACTGAAGAAGATTGGTTACCATAATAGGAAAACTTATAAACAAAAATACTAAGTACAAATTACCTTCTAATATTAATTTTCTAATTTTTGTTTTACTTGTTGACATAAAAAATACCTTTTATCCTATTATACTGGCAAATTATTAATTTTATGAAATTAAATATCTATATCTTACCTTATAAAATTAATAAAATAAATTATACAACCCATAAAAAATTTTTTCATACAAAAGCAACACATCACAATTGTTAAAAATAATTTAATATCATAATGATAACTAAAAATTATTTAAAAGATAAAAATCAATTTATAAGCAAAATTTAAATATATAAAATGAAGTCTTTATTCATCTCTTACTCTTTTAATTCTTGCACCAAGAAAGCTCAACTTAGAAACAACATCTTCATATCCCCTCTCAATTTGATAAATATTATGAATACGACTCTTACCCTCAGCACAAAGAGCTGCAATAAGCAAAGACATACCTGCTCTAACATCAGGAGAAGATACATCACTTCCCTTAAGAATAGTTTTCCCTGTAACTACCACACGATGAGGATCACAAAGAACAATTTGAGCTCCCATTTTAATAAGTTTATCTACAAAAAACATCCTTGATTCAAACATTTTTTCAAAAATAAGCACAGTCCCTTGAACTTGAGTCGCAGTTACTATCATAATACTCATAAGATCTGTTGGGAAAGATGGCCAAGGACCATCATCAATTTTAGGAATATGTCCTCCAAAATCCAACCTTACTTTTAAATACTGTTTTTCTTTAACATATATATTTTCATTATCATATTCAAAATCAATACCAAGTTTTGAATATACATGCTTTATTAAAATAAAATTACCAGGATCAGCCTTATTAATTTCAAGCTCACCTCCCGTTAATGCAGCAAGACTAATTAATGAACCTATCTGCATAAAATCAGCACCTATCATAAATTTAGCCCCTCTTAATTTCTTAACACCTCTTATTTTAAGCAAATTAGAACCAATTCCAGAAATGTCAGCTCCCATCAAATTCAACATATTACACAAATCTTGCACATGTGGTTCACATGCAGCATTCATTATCACAGTTTCTCCAAAAGCAAGAACAGAAGCCATAATAATATTCTCAGTAGCCGTAACTGATGCCTCATCCAAAAACATCTCAGCACCAATTAAATTATCTACCTCTAAAACAATACGTTCATTCTCTATCAACTTAGCACCAAGCTTACCAAGACCATAAAAATGAGTATCAAGACGCCTTTTACCAATAACATCTCCACCCGGAGGAGCAATATCAATTCGCCCACACCTAGCAAGCATAGGTCCTACAAATAAAATTGAAGCTCGAATTAAATCCGTTAAAGAAGAATCTATTTCTGTTTTCGCAATATTTAAGGCCTTAATTTTAAGGATATTACCATCCCTTACAACATCAACGCCTATGTCTTCTAAAATTTTTAAAATAACCTCTACATCTCTAATATTTGGAACATTTTCTAAAATCACTTCTTCATCTGTAAGCAATGCTGCTATCATGCAAGGTAAAGCCGCATTTTTATTTCCACTCGCCGTTATTTTTCCACCTATTTTAAAACCACCTTCCACAAGATAGCTATACATTATTACCTCCCAACCAAATAAAATTTATGTAAAAAACACTTAAAAATTAAAGTAACACCTAAATATCAGTACTATTTGCAATACTACTGTCAAAATCAATATATTCCCTTATAGCCTCAACAAACACAGCTTTACCATCATCAATATCAACTATAATGCCATTAAAACCAAGCCCATCCCACGATTCAGTAAATTTATTATTTAAAAAACCTTTTAAAAATTTATCTATTTCAAATACAGTAGAATATCCAACAACACTATCTAAACTTCCAACTCTACCAAGATCGGTAATAACTGCGGTATTATCAAAAATTCTAAGATCTGCTGTTAATATTCTCTTACCAATACCCAAACAAGCACTAACTCTAGATTTGAGATAAAAAAACATAGCATTAACTTCAGCTGTGGTATTAGAATCAAAAAGTACGATTATATTATTGGTAATTGACTTAATTCTTTCATAAAAATAATCAAAAGTAAGAAAAGGATTATTAAAATTATATTTCGTAATTCCTGTCTGTCCCACAAGTCTTAGCACAGCAAGTTTAATTCCATTTATATTATAAATAAAATAAGAATAACCTTTTAACCTAGCAGGGCAATTTAAAGGTTTTAAAATAAAATTATACCTATCAAGTTCGTCACTAAGCCCAGCCCTTACAAATGCATTTTCTCCTAAAGTTAAAACATCAACACCATATTTCTTTAACAAAAATGCATGTCTCTTACATAATCCTCTAAATCCTGTAGTAAAATTATTGCCAGATATAACAAAATCAATTTTATTTTTTTGTTTAAAAGAATGTAAAAAATTTTTTACCACAAAAACGCCAGGCTTACCTACAATCTCTCCAGAAACCAAAATCCGCAAACTCACAAAATCTTCTCCTATTAATCCAGATCAAAAAACTTAGAAATAATATTCCTAAAAATAACACTTGACAAAAAATAGCTTATTGCAATTGAAATAAAAATCATCACAATAATTAAAACATACTGAAAAATAGGAGAAACTATAATATTCAATCTTGAAACAAAAAGAAATTCAAGAAAAAAAATAAAAAACATTAAAGATAAATTAATTAATGAACATAAAACAAAATATAAAAAATTCATAAATTAGTACTTTTATCTTTAGTAAATAAATCATAAATTATAAACACGATCATCCCAACAACAACATAACTGTCTGCAAAATTAAAGGTTGGCCATCTCTGAAGTCCAAAAATACCAAAAAACTTCACATCCAAAAAATCCACAACACCCAAAGGCCTAAAAAGTCTATCAATAATATTCCCAATACCACCAGATAAAATCAAAATAAGAGCAAACCTCGATACTTTGTTATTTTCTTTTAATGAAAAAGAAAAAACAAAAACTAAAATAATAATAGGAATTATAAGAAAAAATAAATTTTTCAAGCTAGAATCAATATTCGAACCTAATGAAAATAAAACACCAGTATTTCTTACATGTATTATCTTAAAAAGATCCCCAAAAAAAGATAGATATTCGGTTCCAAGCCTAACATAAGTAACAACTAAATATTTAGACCATTGATCAAAAAAAACTAAAATAGAGATAAAGATCAAATTACTAACTAATCTGTTTCTATTTATATTCATATTAAATCCTTATAAATTGGTATCTTGTAAAATAAAATCAACTTCTAATCCTCGTTGATTTTTTAAATATTCCATTAATTTTAACAAACCAAACGTTTCGGTAAAATAATGACCAGCAAATATCAAATTTACACCCCTCTCTTCAGCCAAAGAATATATCTGATGAGAAGTATCTCCAGTTATAAACAAATCAATATCATATTCTAATGCTTCTTCAAAAAAAGAATATCCAGAACCACTAACAATAGCCACTCTTGATACGTACTCTTTAAATTTCTTATAAAAAAGAATATGTTTATTATGGGCTTCAATCCTTTTTAAAATTTCAGAAAACCCAAATTCAGCAATAGAAATAATACCCAAATTAATACCTTTATAATTTGCAAAGGGAATAGGATTATGAAATCCAAGAAAATCAGACAACACTCTGCTGTGAGAATAAATAGTATGAGCATCCATTGGTAAATGAACACAATAAAGCGACAAATCATTATTAATAAGCCATTTCACTTTATCATACATACCAGCAATAATTTTATCTGATTTTGACCAAAAAATACCATGATGAGTTATTAAAAAATCATAACCCTTTACTTCTCTTAAAGTTGCCATACTTGCATCAACAGCCAAAGCAACCTTTTTAACCTCAAGCTCCAAATTACCAACTTGAAGTCCATTAAGACTTTTATCAATATCCTTATGATCATTGACTTTAAATATTTCATCCAAATGCAATGATAATTCTTTAACAGTCAAACTAAGTTCTCCAAATTACAGCATAACTCCTTTTGCCTTTAAATTTTCTATGAGAATAAAGATTACAATTGCAATAAGTACAAAGACCTGAATCCTCAACTTTTAAATTAAAATTAGAAATTAAACCTAAATTAAAATTAGCATTATCAAAATATATTTTATCATCCTTTTTACAAAAAGACATATCCAACAATTTTTTACTAAATTGTAAATTTATTTTTGACACAAATTCTGATGAAACTTCATAACAACATCCTCTGTTATAAGGTCCAAATATAATTCTCAAATCTTCAAAATTTGAACCCATATCTTGAAATTTAAATAACATTTTTAAAAGAATAAGCTGAAAACTACCCTTATACCCACTATGAGCAAGTCCTATATATTTTTTTGATTTGTCAAATATATATATAGGAAGACAATCTGCATAATAAGCAAGAAGAGCAACATTAAAAGAAGAGGACACAAGCCCATCTCCCCTTTGAAAATTAACAAAATCATCAGCAACTTCATAAACAATATTTGTATGTAATTGCTTTAAATATTTTATTTCTTTATTCTTTGGAATAAAACTTAAATTATCATTACTAATATTTTTTATCTCTAAATCAAAAGGTTTTTTAGTATAAATCAACTTAACACTAGAATCTACTTCAAATTCATAATAAAGTTCTCTCTCCAATACCTTCATAATCTAAACTCTTCACCAAGATAAAGTTTTTTAGCCTTCTCACTATTTATAATATAATCAACATTCCCCGAATCAAGCACTTGTCCTTGATAAATAATATAAGCTCTATCTATTATATCAAAAGCATCTCTTACATTATGATCCGTAATTAAAACACCAATATTCTTACTCTTTAAAATCCTGATTATATCTTTTATATCTCCAATAGCAATAGGATCAATACCTGCAAAAGGTTCATCAAGCAACAAAAAATATGGACTTACAGCTAAAGCTCTAGCTATCTCAGTTCGTCTTCTCTCTCCACCAGAGAGTGTATAAGCCTTTTGATATTGTATTCGTTTAATTTCAAAATCTTTAAGAAGATTTACAAGTTCAATTTTACGTTCGGCTTGAGATAAATCTTCTCGTCTCTCAAGAGCAACTAAAATATTATCTTCAACTGTAAGTTCCCTAAAAATAGATGGCTCTTGGGGCAAATAAACAATTCCCAATCGTGCTCGCTCATACATATTAAGTTTAGAGACATCATGATTATTGATTAAAACACGCCCACCATTGGCTTTAATAAAACCTACAATAGTATAAAATGTAGTGGTTTTTCCTGCACCATTTGGACCAAGCAAACCTACAACCTCACCCCGATGAACATCAATAGTCACACCATTAACAGCTACTTTCTCTCCATACTTCTTAACAATACTATCTGCCTTAAGAACAATATCAGTAACAGCATTAAGACTAAGTTTTTCTTTAATTGATTCTATTCTATTTTTCTTGTTGAGGAACATTTTCCTCCACTTGAGTAAATTTACCTTCAACATCACCCTCAAGATTATATTTTTTTGTTTCCGTATTTAAAACTATCCTTGAAGCAGAATAATAATTATCATCTTGATAAATAACGGGAACACCCTCAAGAACAATTTCTTTTTCTTCCTTATTATAAATTCCATTTTCAGCTCGTGCAAAAATGTCACCTTTATATATCTTAACAGAATACTGCATAATATAAACACTTGTCTTACGACTACCTTCAATCCTTTCAGCCTTAACAACAAGTTCATTTTCTAAATCTTCAAGTTCAACACCTTTTTGAAGATAAAAATTATCTAATTTTCTATTAACAAATAAAAATTGTGATTTCACATTCATTTTATTAGTATAATCTTCATAATAAACATTACCACGTGCCTCAATATAAGAACTCCCTTCCCCATAAATTTCAATCTCATCAGCCCTAAGCTTAAAATCAGAAGAAATCACCTCAGGATTTCCCTTTAAAATAATCCTTCTATAAAGAGGAGACAAAATACCATGAGAAAAATCAGCTCTAAAAGTAAACTCACTCTTTTTTTTTGAATTGTCTTTTTCTTTTAATTTTGAAGAGTCATCCAAACCGTTTTTACTCTGTGCATAACCAAATAAAGAAATACAAATTAAACAAAGAATTAAACTTTTCACTTCACAAGCCCTTCAATACCAGAATAAAAATAAAAATTATTACTCTTGAAAAAATACGAAAAACCCTTTCCTGTTATATTACTCTCATCAAATCTAATAAATACTAACTCATTTGGAGGAGAAAATAACTTTTTCTCATTATCTCGCCATAAAAGTCTATTGGTATTAATGAGATAATAATTATTCATATCTTCTATCTTCAATTCCACAGAATCTTTCATATCTAAATCTTTAGTAACATGAGAACCTTCTAAATTACTAAACTTACCCGAAATTCGATTTTCTAAGGCATGATACAAAAATCTCCCATTTTCAACTTTATAAAGTTTATAATAATTAAAATAATTAAAACTTAAAGCTTCCAATATGGTTTGTTTCTTACCGCCCACAATATTATGATAGCTAATTTTTAATATTTGTATTGTAGGAGCTTCTTTAGCAGCACCTGTCCTATTAGAATATTCCTCATAATTAAAGGTACAATTAAATAACAGAAAAAGTGGTAACAAATAAAACAAAGCATATCCTATCATACAAGTCCCTAAATAATTTATACAAAAATATCTCTAAACTATCTCAAATTCCAAACACTCAATATATTTCTTATTCATTAATTGAGATAATCACCATAAATAAAACTTACACCTAAGAATTTCACAATACAGACACAACATATAAAATCCTTATTTTTTTTGTTAAAGGACCTTATGGCTATTAACAAGCACTACAATAATTATGCAATACTACTAAAAATTTTTCACTAAAATTTCTCTTATATTGCCACGTCCAATTGGATTTGCATTAATCAACCTTTTAGAATCAACAAAAATAATGTTGTAATTTTTATAAAGCTCAAGACTAGATGTGGTATTAGAATTTGAAAGCAAAAATTTAGCTCCTTTCTTATCTATCTTGTCACAAAAACGTAATAGTCTCTCATGCATTGAAAAATCAAATCCATATTTATTATAACTTGTAAAATTACTTGTTTTTGAATAGGGTATATAAGGTGGATCAAGATAAACAAAATCATCTTTTTTAATAAAATTAAGTAAACAAAAAAAATCTAAACTTAAAACCCTAACTTCTCGCAAAAGTTTAGAAGCTAATCGCAAATTTTCAATTTCAAAAAGATTAATCTTTTTATATTTACCAAAAGGAGTATTAAATTGTCCACTACCATTTTCTCTGTAAAGACCATTATAACAAGTTTTATTTAAATAAAGAAAAATACAAGCCTTTTCCAAATTAGTTAAATTTGCATTATTAAAACTATTCCTTATATCAATATAATACTCCTTAGTTAAAGGAGCATTATTATACTTTTCTATTCTTAACAAAAAATTATTTAAATTATGGGCAACTTCCATATAAAAATTAATCAAATGAAAATTTATATCATTAATAATTGAATTTTTTAAATTTAATGCAAAAAACAATGCCCCTCCACCTATAAAAGGTTCAATATAATTATTAAAAGAAAGAGGAATATTATTTAAAATAGAGTTCAATAAATTTTTCTTACCACCAGCCCATTTCAATATAGGCCGTATCACAACACTCATAATCAATAACTAATAATAATGTTCAAACTCATCATCTCTTTTATAAGTAAAAATTTCATCTTTTGTAAACCAGATAGGTATTTCACGATTTGCATCAATAAGACTTGCAGAAGAATGAATCACATTATAAACTGCAAAATTTTTTGCATTTGCATAATTAAAACTATGATAAGAAAAATCACCTCTTATTGTCCCAGGTACAGACATCTTAGGCTCTGTAGAGCCACAAAATTTTCTAACAACCTCAACAGATTCAACACCTTCAATAACAAATGCAAAAACCGGAGAACTCATTAAAAAATTAACTAAAGACTTCCAAACAGACTCACCATGCCTTGCAGCAATATCATCATACAAATAATGTTCTTCGGCCATCTTGCGATCAACCAAAACCATTTTAGCAGCCACAATTTTTAATCCTACCCTCTCAAACCTAGAAACAACATTACCAATTAAACCTCTTCTAACCCCATCAGGTTTAACAATACATAAAGTTTTTTGTATTAATGTAGACATAAACAACCTCCCAATGTTTTTAATACAATGCAAACTAATAATAAGACATAATTTATTTAATTCATGAATATGCATTTAAAAACAACTTATTTTAAAATGCTAATTTTTTGCAATTAAAATTAAAACTCAATGTATCTCTTAAGCACTTTATTATAAGTTCAAGTAATTTAAAAACACACTATTTATATTACCTTATATAAATAATTTTAACTATTGGTTATAAATTAAAATTCTAAACTAAATACAAATACAAAAAAAGCATTCAAAAAAAATTCTTTAAAAAGCTATAAAAACAAACTATTTTGCAAAAAATGACTTAAGAACAAAATCACATTTTAAGTCTCAAACGTAATGCCCTAAGAGTAGTCACTTTATCTGCATTACTAATACTACCCCCAGCAGGAAGACCAGATGCTATTCTTGTAACATTAATATCTAAGTCCTTTAAAAGATTACTGATATAATTTGCGGTTACATCTCCCTCAATACTAAATTCAGTAGCAATAATTACTTCTTCTGCTTTTAACAGTTTAATATAATTCTCTAATTTATTAAGATTCAACTCATCTGGTCCAATATTTCTTAAAGGATCAAGATGACCATGAAGAACAAAATAAAATCCATCATATTCCTTAGTAGCCTCAATAACTTCCAGATCTTGAGGCATTTCTACAACGCAAATTATACCTTTATTTCTATTTAAATTCGTACAAATATTACAAAGTTCTTCTTCAGCAAAATTGTAACAATTTTTACATTTTTGTATCTCTAAATGAAGTCTAATTAAAATTTGTCCCAATGTTCTTGAAAAATTTTCACCGGTATACAAAATATCATAAACCATTCGTGCTGCTGTTTTTTTTCCTATGCCTGGAAGTTTAGAAACTAATTCAATTAAATCTTGTATAATCAAACTTTAAATCCCAAATGGAATAGAACCCATTGTTTTTGATTTTATTTCTTCTTTCACTTTAAAAACAGCATCATTAAAAGCAGATTTTATCATATGTTCAAGTGCTTCATTATCCAAATCATTAAAAAAATCTTCTTTAATTAAAATTTTTTTCACAACAAATTCCCCATTCATTTCAACAACAACAACATCACTTCCTGCCCTACCACAAACAACAATTTGAGATATTTCTTTTTTAATATTATCAATATTATCTTTAAAATTTGACATATTTTTCAAAAAATCTAATGGATTTACTGCCATATTTACTCCTTTACTTCACTTGCTCCAAAAATGTTTTTGACTCTCAGCACCTCATTATCAAACTCATCATCATTATCCTTAAATTGCTTTTGAAATATAACATTTAATCTAGGAAACTCTTTACAAAATTCCGCCCTTATCTCATTTTGATAAGCCTGTAGTTGATTATATTCAAATCCACTAAAAATTTTATAATAAAGCACCCCACCATCAATTAAAACCTCTCCTGAATACACTAAAGTTTGAACATACTTAGACACTAAGTAAATAAAAGTTTCTTTAATTCTATCATTATCATCGATCTTATCAAAATTATCCTTTGTTTCTATAAAAATTTTATCAATATCATCATCCTCAGAATCACAATGTACATCAGGCTCTTGAATCTTAACTTTCAATGGTATCTCTTCTTCAGTAGCATTATCTGGTTCCATCAAAGGCACATCACTTAGCTCTGATTTTAAATTGACATCACAATTTATTTTATCTATATCACAATTTATTTCATTTAGTGCTTTAGTTTCAATATCCTGAATTTGCTTAATTAAAAGATGATTAGGGATATAATTTTTAAGTCTAAGTATCTTAATAAAATTAATCTCAATTTCATATTTAGGATTTATCGAAAATTGCAAATCCCTATAAGTTTCAAGCAATACACTAATACTTCTCTCAACATGTTTTAAATCAAAATTTAATAAAGATTCTTTTAAACTTTCAAATTTAACACCAATAAACATAATATTTTTGATGTCTAATTTCAAAAATAATATTTCTCTAAAAAATTCAATTGCATCAAGAAGAAATTGTTCACATGAAATACCTGTTAAAAATACAGTATCTAAAACACTAAGTAACTCTTTTAAATCATCATTAAGAATGCTCAATGCTAATTTTTCCAAGAATTCGTCACTGGTTAATCCCATCTTAGATCTGATTTGATCAAATTTTATATCAGAATTACTCAATGACACAATTTGATCAAAGAGAGTATAGGCATCCCTTACGCTACCTCCACTCTTATAAGCAATCCACTTTAAAGCTTCATCCTCGTACTTAATGTCATCTTCTAAACAAACACATTTTAACATCTCATAAATTTTATCTAAAGGCAAAAGCCTAAAATTAAAATGTTGACATCTACTTTTTATCGTGTCTGGTAGTTTGTGTACCTCTGTTGTTGCAAAAATAAAAACAATATAATTTGGGGGTTCTTCTACGGTTTTCAAAAGAGCATTAAAAGCAGAATTTGAAAGCATATGAACTTCATCAATAATATAAACCCTATACCTAGAATTGGCAGGAGGAAACATTATTTCTTCTTTAATTTGCCTAACATCTTGAACAGACGTATTTGAAGCACCATCAATCTCAATAACATCAAGACTATTATCGTTATCAATAGATTTACAATTAAAACATGTACCACAAGGCATAATTGTTGGACCTGTTTGACAATTTAAACATCGTGAAAAAGCTCTTGCAGAAGAAGTTTTGCCAACTCCTCGTGGTCCTGAAAATATATAAGCATTTGCTATCTTATTACTTTCTATTGAATGTTTTAAGGTTTCAACTACAAAATCTTGTCCTTCAAGAGAAGTAAAATCTCTGGGACGCCTCTTAATGGCAGTACCCCTTGCAGATATCATCCCATCCCCCATAAATAACAATAATTTTACTTAAACCTTAAATTAAATCTAAATTTAAAAAACAAAAAATTTATTTTATATTAATTACAATATACATAATATAACAATAATACCTATTTAAGTATTATTTCATAAAAACGTACTTACATATCTAAACAAAATAAATTTATCCTAAGATTACACGCACTCATTGAGTAATCACTTACCGCTGCTACCTTCCAGTCCTGACGGGATTAGGCAACACTCAATAGTGCGGATCCTAGGAACCGGAGAAAATGGGATTCGAACCCATGATACATTCTCATGTATACACGCTTTCCAAGCGTGCGCCTTCAGCCACTCGGCCATCTCTCCAAAACTACATACTTTCGTGCCCAAGGGGACTTGAACCTCTGACCTTCAGAACCGCAATCTGATGCTCTATCCAGCTGAGCTATGGGCACAAACATTTAACTTCAATTGTAATAAAAATTATTATTTATTACAATAAAAATAAATTTATAACAAATAATCAAAAATACTCTTAAAAGTTAATAGTAATTCATTTATAAGAAAGGAGCAATAAATGACATCTAAATTTTCAATAAGCATAATAATAATTTTTTTAATAACAATAGCATGCACCAAACACGACAAAAAAACAGAAAGTGCTGAAATCAATATCGAAACAAAAATTATCAAAGAAGATACCACCAATGAAGACAACATTATTTTTCACATTGATGCTCAAATTCCCACTATAGAAGGAATAGAATTTGGTTTTGAAGAATTAATAAAAAAATGGAAAAATGATACAATCGAACTTTTTAAAACAATAAAAGAAAAAAAAGAGCCCCATGAATCTTTCTATTATTCTGATTTTGAAATATTTAAAAATCCAAACCTTAACATAACATCCATTCTATATAATCAATTTCAAATAGATAAATACGCTGCAAATGGCCTTACAACATATCATTCCATTAATTTAAGAGGAAAAGAAAAAATAGAACTTGCAGAAATCATTTCAAAAGACCAATTGGATTCTTTGATACAAGTATTAAGAGAAGAAGTAAAAACAAAATTTGAAAAAATTGCAACTCATTATGACAATAAATCCACATTTGAAATAGAATTTGAAAAAATTTTTAAACAATATCAATACTATTTTAAAAACAATGAAGTTGTAATTTTCTATAATCCATTAATAATAGGTCCACACTCAGATGAAAAAATTGAATTTACATTTCCAATAAACAATAATTCTGAAGGTGACATTACTAAAAAGAAAAAAACCGACTGTCCAATTTGTTCATAATAAAAAATACAACGGAGAGGGTGAGATTCGAACTCACGGTAGGCTACACCTACGACGGTTTTCAAGACCGTAGCATTAAACCACTCTGCCACCTCTCCTAGAGATTATTATATTCATAAAGTAAAGAAATCTTCATAAAGACAAGCTTTAATAAAAATCTCTACGGAGAGAATGGGATTCGAACCCATGGTCCCCTTTTTAAAAGGACAACTTCTTAGCAGGAAGCCCCATTCGACCACTCTGGCATCTCTCCTTAATCCACATTAATACATAGTATATTAGAGCCATTGCAATTGTCAACAAAAGAAACTTATTAAGTTTAATAATTGATCTTAAAATCTTTATAAGCCTCAATTAAATCCTTAATCTCCTTAATTGTAACACTCAAGTGCACTTGAGTAAATTCATCTGATAAAATTTCTTTAGTAATCTCAAACTCACTATTACTAGCTCTAAGTTCAATATGTTCATCTTTAACTTTCCAAATATATGGACAAATTCTAGTATAATAATCAAATACAAAGACAGGCTCTCTTAAATCTAAAGAATTGTCAACAAAAAACAAATATTCCAATATCCACTTACCCTTTAAAATCAGGGCACATTCATCCAATAACTCTTCAATGAAAATATCTTCTCTAGATTCAAGTAAGTTTAAAAATCTAGAATAAGTATCAATATTCATTACACAAAGTTTTTTTATGTAAAAATAAGCATCTTCAAGTTCACGATTTCTTAAAAAAAATAAAAATGCATAGAAATAAACCAATTCCATATCAGGATAATCTAACAACATTCTATCAATAGCTTTTTTAGAATCAAAATTTAAAAGTTTTATTGTCGCAATATGCATATTATATATAGTATAAACATTAGGAAAACTTAAAATAGATTTTACATAAGACTTGGTAGCCTGTGTCATATTACCTATTTTATGCAAAATAGTTGCTCTATTATGCCAAATATATTTTGAATAATTCGAATCTGTTAAAAACTTCTCAGAAAGCTTAATTGCACCATCAATCTCTCCCATAAAATATAAATAATACATTAAATAATTTATAATAAGAGAAAGATTAACATTTAAAAAACTACCATCTAGTTTAAATGGACGAACACTCTTGAATGCACAAGTATTATTTAAAAACCAAGTATTCAATTTAATAAGGGCATTGTCTTTATCTATACCTGTAGCTTTAACAAGCATCTCTAAAGCATCATCTCTATTACCTAACATTTCAAACAAAACAGCAGCATTATTAAAAGCTTGAATTAAATTAGGATATTGCTTAATAGATGTTAAAAAACAATTTAAAGATTTCTCATAATTTTTAAGGCCAAAATAAAAAACACCAAGATTATAATTTTGAAAATAACTTAAATTAGCTTCATCGCTTTTAAACTCACCATCATACAAAAGCTTAATTAAAAAACTATATTCACTTAAAACGGGGTAAGTATCCAATACATATAAAAGTGCTTTATAATCCTTTAACCTAAAATAAAGTAAAGATTTAAGAGACAAAGAATCAAAACTATCATCAAAAACATCCAAATTCAAAAGTGCATTCTTAAAATCACCCTTTTTATAAAGCTCCAAAGCTTTTTCAAAATTAATACTATTCATATTGCTTAAAAAACTCCATAGGTCTAACAGAAATTTCTTTTGAAAAAGACTCTTCATTCACACTTTTATCTAGATTATAAGAAGCAACACTAATATAATAAAGCCTCCCATTTTCAAGTCCTGTAATTTTAAAAGAAGTTTGATTACCAACATCAATTGGAGATTTTAAAATATTTCCTGCATTGCCATGATAATTTCCAGGACTAACACCAATATAAATATAATAGCCACCAATATTACTGCTAATTACAGGAAACCATTCAATCAATATTTCACTCGATCCTGGCACAGCTTTTGTAATTAAAGGGGGAAAAGGTGCAGATTCAGGTATATAAGTCACAACCATGCTATAAAGAGATGGACTTTCTATAGGATTGCCACTTGGATAAAATTCAACCTTAAATTGAATATATTTTGATATATCAAATTTGGGTAATCCATTCTTAGAATCAAAATGAATCCAATCTCCTGTTAAATTCCTTTTTATCTCTCCATTTTTATCTATTTCATAAAAAACCTTATTATCTAACCTATAATAATAAAAAATATCTGTATCTTTTGGCTTTAAACTATCAAATTCAATAGACAAAATTTGAGAATAATCTTTAGATAATTCAATTGGTTTTGTAATGATATATCCTTTATCTCTTGAGAAGAAAGCACTACGTACTTCCTCAAAACTTTTATAAATTTCAAAATTTTCAATAGCTCCTGTAAAATACTGCCCCAATGCAAAATCAATAAAATTACCAATATTTAATAAATATCCAGAACCTTCTCTTTTATCAAAAGTAACATATTCTATAGCTTGAGGTTTGGAATCTATCAAATATTCCAACAACCCATCTTTTTGCCTATATCTAACTGTATGCAAATGCCACTCTTTAGGAACAAAATCATCATCACTCTTAAGCTTAATTTTAACAGGATCACCATTATCATTTAAAAACACATTATTAAAATTCCAAACAAAAGTGCCACCCTCACTTTCTAATCGAATTGCTTGATCTACCCAAACACCTTTAATATTTTTATATCCATTCCAACTTACAATAACTTCTCCAGTAACAGAAGTAGAACGATATACCCAAAACTGAATAGTAAAATCAGCAATCACATTACCTGAATAAAAAAAAGCCTTCCTTGTTAATGGTTTAAGTTTAACAGTATTGCGACTTGAATAAAAAATTAAAGAATTTCCTGAAATATTGTGAAAAGAATTTGAAATTTTTGCATTATTTGAATCAACAAAATAATTTAAAGCAGCATCTTTTAATAAATTATCCTTTTCTATCTCCAATCGAAAATCAATATTGTTATAATCCAAAATGCCCTTATACCTATCCAAATAAATTCCAAGAATACCTCTATTGTCTCTTGCAAAATTAACATTATGAGCTTCCTGAATAAACTTAAATCCATCCTTATAATCAAGAATCAACTTAAGCTCTTGAGAAAAAGCACTAAAGACATACAAGCAAAATAGAGAAAATATAAAAATCAATCTCATTACAGACCTTTATCAATAAAAAAATCAAAAATACATAATGTTTAAATATGATATAATATTATATCACAAAAACAATAATGATTATTTAAAAGCAATAATAGACAATAAAAATGAGAAAACACTTAAACGATTTATATAAACAAATAGAAAAATTTCCAAAAACAAGTGGTTGCTATAAAATGTACTCGAAAGACAACAAAATATTATATATTGGAAAAGCTAAAAATTTAAGGTCAAGGGTAAAAAACTATTTTTCAAAACGAACTAGCCATAAAACCAAGATATTAATGAATAACGTAACAAATATAGAAATAATTACTACAAACAGCGAATATGAAGCGCTACTATTAGAGTGTAACTTAATCAAAAAATACAAACCAACTTATAATATCAAATTAAAAGATGATAAAGGATATCCTATGATAAGAATAACTTGTGAAAAATATCCAAGAATTTTTAAAACTAGAAAGATAATAAATGATGGAAGTGAATATTTTGGACCATATGTTAATGTTAAAAATTTAGATTTAGTATTAGATCTTATTAACAAAACATTTAAAACAAAAAAATGCAAAAAAAAATCAAAAAATCCTTGTCTTTATTTCCATATGGGTCAGTGTCTAGGAGTATGTTATAGAGAAGATCTTGAAGACGAATATAGAAAAGAAATAGAGCAAATCAAACATATTTTAAATGGAAACATATCGAAACTTTTAAATGACATTGAAATCAAAATGAAAGAAGTCATTATGAAGGAAAATTTTGAAGCAGCAATAAAACTAAAAGAAACTAAAAAATCATTAATTGAAATAAGTCAAACTCAAATAATTACAAAGATAGATAAACTTAGTGAAGACTATCTATACATTCACAAAACTAATAGCTTAAATACAATAGTAATACTTAAATACAAAGACGGTAAATTAACAGAAAAAGACATTCATTTTGATGAAAGCATATATGAAGAGGATGAACTAATAGAAAAATTTATAACACAATATTATACATCTCCAAACATGATAGTACCAGATAAAATACACATTTTTAAAAAAATTGACACTTCAAACATTACAAAATTAATAAATGAACTTAAAAATATAAAAACTGAAATCATATATAAAGAAACTCAAGATAACATTAAAATAATTGAAATGGCAACTTCTAATGCAAAACTTGCATTAATAACATATAATCATGAAAAAAATAAGGCTATTGAAAATCTAAAAACCATTCTTGAAATGAAAAAATTACCAAAAACAATTGAAGGCTTTGATATTGCTCATATAAATGGATATAAAACAGTAGCATCACTTGTTACGTTTAAAATGGGAAAACCTTTTAAAGACGGATATAGGGTTTATAAAATTAACTCACTAAGTAATGGAGAGATTGATGATTGTAAGGCAATAAAAGAAGTCATATCAAGAAGATATTCAAAATTAATCAATGAACAATTAAAATTGCCGGATTTAATACTAATTGACGGTGGCAAAGGTCAGCTTAACGCTGCTTATTCCATTTTAAAAGGACTAAGGATTGAAGAGAAAATAGCCATTTGTGCATTGGCAAAAAAGGAAGAAATAATATTTTTACCAAATAAAAATCAAGGCATAAAATTACAAAAAAGAAACTCTGCTCTTCAAGTATTACAAAATGTTCGAGATGAAGCTCACAGAAGGGCAAATAATTTTAACAACAAACTACACAACAATATCAAATTAAATTACACCAAAATAAAAGGCATTGGAGAACAAAAAGCAAAAAAGATCTTAAAAGTTCTTGGAACATATAAAGACATATTACTTCTAAATGAAGATGAAATAGCCACAAAAATGAAAATTAATATTACAATGGCAAATAAAATCAAAAAATTTGCAGAAGAACAAAATTTAAACAATAAACAAAACAATCATATCTAACTATTAAAAATCACACTTAAATTTTAAAGAAAAATTCTCCAAAATAGTATCATCTTGATTTAACAAGATTACTACCATAAAATATGACAAATTTAAATGCATATTTTTGCCATAAACCCTCGCATACAAATCAAACTTATGTAATATTTTAAAAATAAATTTAATATCCAAGACTGAATAATTACAAAGCCCTATTTTATAAGTTTTCTCTAGTGAAAAAAATATCTTATGCTTTTTCAAAATAGATGAAATGTTATTTGTATTTTCACAATCTATTTTAATTTTTAAAAATTTTTTAAACTGCCATCCAAGGCTCATAATAATACCAACAAGCTCTTCCCCCTGTTCCAAAATGGCCTTCACTTTAACTAAAGCACGTTCCATATCTTTCTTTAAGATTGACTCAAATAAAGAAAAAACATTCTCAAGACGCACAAAACTAAGCCAAGCAGTGACATCATCCTCATCAATAGTTTTATCTTTAATCACAAGAGCAAAAGAATTTATATAAGATTGTAAAATCTTAGTATCTGCATCTAACATAAAAAGCATCAAATTTATTGCTTTATCTGTAATTTTAATTCCAAGTTGAAAAAAACTTTTCTTTACAAATGAAAACTTGTCACTATCAGACAATTCATAAAAAATTTTTTTAATTACATTTACAGAAACTTTAGGTTCAAAACTGATTGAATTCTCATCAGAAATAAAAATAATAATCTTATTTAAAGGTTTCAAAAGTGTATTATAAATTAATTCTAAATCTTTTTTATTTTTTAAATTTTCAATCTCATAAATAATAAAAACTTCTCTTTTGGCAAAAAAAGAATTACTCAAAAATCGTTCAGAAAGTTCTATTGATGATAATTCTGACATAAAAAGCTTAGTAATATGTATATCATCAGCATTCAACTTGCTAAAAATATCATTTAAATAAGCTTCCTTTAACCCTTGTTCTTTTCCTAATAATAGATAAAATTCTTGCATTCAAAGATATTATAATCTAAAAAAATAAATATACCCCTATGTTATACTTTAATTATTAGGACAAAATATGAAAATAGCAATATTTACAGATACATATCTTCCAGATAAAAATGGAGTAGCAACATGTATCAAACAAATTAAAGAAGGATTTGAACAAAAAGGTCATACCGTTTATATCTTTTGCCCACAATATCATAAATCAGACTTAAGTAAAAAAAATATTTACAGATGCTTTTCAATTAAATTGAATCGCACAGTAGATGCTAAAATATCATTCCCAAATAAAGCAAAAATAAAAAAAATAATAGCTGAATATCAACCTGACATAATTCATACACATTCAGAATTCACTATGGGAAACATAGGGAAAAAATTAGCATTAGAATATAATATACCAATTGTCCACACAAACCATACAATGTGGAATTACTATTTACATTACTTAGGAGCTATAAAATATTTCATTAATCCAGACAAAATGATGAAAAAATTTTATAATCAAATTCATCATTTTATTTATCCATCAATTAAAGCACATGATAAATATTTTCATCTTGCCAAAGATGCTGATTATAAACTAATTCCAAATGGAATAGATAGAAAACTATTCATCAAAGAGTTAACTCAAGAAAAAAAACAAGAAATTCTGAGTAAATATGACATAAAAAAAAATGATAAAATCATAATCTTCGTTGGAAGAATTAATAAAGAAAAAAATATATACGAATTAATACAAAATTTAAAAAAACTTCTCATTGAAAACAAACACTGTAAACTTATTCTCATAGGAAAAGGAAAAGAAGAGAGAAATGTAAAACAATTTAGAAAAAAATATGGACTTAAAAATCAAATAATACTTGTTGGAACAATTCCATGGGAAGAAATGTACTATTATTACAAGATATCAGATGTATTTGCAAGTTTATCCAAAAGTGAAGTATATCCAATGACAATTATTGAGGCCTTAACTGCTGGAATACCAGCAATACTTAGTAATGACATTATATACAAAAACGTAATTCATCAAGGAAAAAATGGATTTTTAATAGATAATGATGAAGACATGTACAAATACATGAAAGAAATCATAGAAAACGATGAAAAATTACAAACTTTAAAAAAATATACAGAAGAAACATCCATCATACACTCAAGCACATCCTTTGTAGAAAGGATTGAAGAATATTATGTTCAAATTATTCAAAATCACAAAAATCTTAGCAAAGTTTACTAAGATTCACAACATGAATGGGAAATTCTACTCCCATATCAATTAAAACATCTTTAATCTTTTCTCCCATAAAATATTGAAAATCCCAAAAAAACTCAGTTCGAATAAAACATCTAATTTCTACAATTATGTAATAAGGTGTATATTCTGTTACAATCAGACTGGGTTGACTAACATTATATGTTTCCCTATTAAAAGAAAAAGCCAAATTTTCCATTTCAGTTTTAAGCAAATTAAAATCTATGCTATAAGGTACTTGAAAACTAAATACAATTCTTCTCTCAGGATTTGCGGTAAAATTAACAACTAATGTACTTGTAAATTTGCTATTTGGAATCTTAATAATCTCACCATCCACAGTTTTGAGTGTAGTAAAAAATATTTGAATATCCGTTACTTCCCCCTCAGCATCATCACAATTAACATAATCACCTATTTTAAAAAAATTAGAATTTAATATAACAAATCCACTAACAAAATTAGATAACATACCCTGAGCAGCAAAACCAACTGCAAGACCCAGAGATCCAAACACAGCAAAAATAGAGGCTGTAGAAACTCCAAGATAAGGCAAAATCATTAAAATTAATACTAAATTAATTACAACTTTAAAAAACGATTTAAAAAAATTAAGAACAGTAGAATCTAATTTTGTTTCCAATTTAGATCTCTCATAAGCCTTTAAAAAAATAGTTCCCAATCTCTTAACAATAAATCTTAAAATACACCATGCAAATAAAGCAACAACAATTCTCAATCCATAATCTATTATCATTTGAAAAATTTCATGAACATAATCCGGCAAAATAAATACCCTTTTCAATACATTTGATATTTTTAGTTGTTTATCCATAAGCAAATGTAGTATAGTACAAAAATAACAAAAAAATAAGACCCTTATTACCAATTAAAAAATAAAAAATTAACAAACAAAATACCTATACCAATAGGTATCACACAATCATCATGATAAAATATAATTTAATAAGCCATTATGATAAAATGTAATTTAATAAACCCTAAACATCATTTAGTTTGGAACATAAAAATTAATGAACGAAAAAAAAGAAACATCATATGAATTATTAAAGCTATTTTATCTTGTATTTAAAATAACAACAATTACAATTGGTGGAGGATTACTCATAATATCTGAACTTAAAAAAGCAATTGTAAATAAAAGAAAATTAATATCTGAACAAGAATTTAAAGAAATATTAACAACATCAAGTATAATCCCTGGAGTAACAGCTATCAATTTTGCCTTTTTAATTGGGAAAAAAATTAAAGGGTTTAAAGGTGCATTTGTATTAACTATTGCGGGAATACTACCATCCATATTCGTAATTACAATAATAGCTCTTTATATAAATTTAAATTCAAATAACATTTATTTTCAAAAATTTATTGAAGGTGCAAAAATATCATCAACAATAGTAATGTCAATGATCATTATTGAATTTTCAAAAAAAATGTTAAATCGATCAATAATAAAATGGGGAACATGTGTATTGATAACATATGTACTTTATAAATTTCATATAGACCTATCATACATACTACTAATATTTTTACTCATATGCTCTATAACATACACAATGAAAAAAAAATTTTTTAAAAGCAAGGTATAAATTTGATTTTACTAAATTTATTCATCACATTTTTTAAAATAGGAATTTTAAATTTTGGGGGAGGAAACGGCATTACTGCCACAATTCATAAAGAAATCATTGAACGTAAAGAATGGATAACGCAAGAAGAGTTTATTAATATCATTACAATATCTAGAATTACTCCTGGCCCCATAGCCACCAATATAGCAACATATGTAGGAGCAAAGATAGCCGGCATTACAGGCGCAATAATTGCAACAATGGCATTAATTAGCGCACCAATATTAATTATTATCTTTATAATATCAACAATACATAAAATAAACTTTTTAAAATATTATCTTGAACAGCTAAAGCCCGTAATTATAGCACTATGGATAATAACTATTATAATCTTATTTGAAAACATATTTTTCAAAATAGATTATAATAATATAAAACTTTCAAAAAGTTTTGCACTTGCAGGATTAAACTTACTTATTTTATTATTCTACAAAAATGTTTCCCCTGCAATATTAATTATATCTAGTGGAGTACTATATATTTTTATGTAAAGATGCTAAAACAAAACTTAAAATTAACACACAAATTACAATTAACACAAATTAACACAATTAAAATGTTAAGTCTTGATAAGCAAGAATTAATACAAATTATATCAGACGAACTTGACAATAATGAATATATTAAAGTGGATTCAAATAAAATCTTTTTTGAATCACTAAAAACCTATAAGTTTAAAAAATTTTTTTATAAAGAAAATGAAAATAACAAAACACAATATGAAATTGCACTGGCTAAAACATCACCTAAAATTTCACTTAAAGAACATCTTTTATTACAACTTAGAATCCAAAGACTTAATGAAGAAGAAATTAATATAGGAGAAATCATAATAAACAATCTAAATCGAAAAGGACTATACATAATCAATCCTTATGATTTCTTTAATAAAGAAGAGTGGCCACAGGTCACTAAAATGATCAAATTGATTCAACAATTTGATCCAATAGGAATTTGCGTACCCAATATCATAGAATCATTAATATTACAAGCAAAATACCATAACTTAGATACAAATATAATTAAAATTCTTCAAAAAGCAGATTTACTTACAAATACTAAAGAAAAATTACAAAAAGAATTAAACATTAGCACACAAGATTTAAATGACGCCATTAACACAATGAAACTTAAACTTAATCCCAATCCAACATTTGAATTTAAAGACAAAGATGATACTAATGACTATATTGAACCAGATATTATTGTTATCAATAAAGGCAATAAACTCAAAATCAAAATTAAAGAAGTCAGTATTTTTAAAACAGAAATTAATAAACAAGAAGTTAAAGACTTGTGCAAATACAAACAAGCAAAATGGCTCATTGAAGCTTTAAGATATAGAGATGAAACACTAGCTAAAATAGGAATAGCAATATACACATTACAAAAAGAATTCTTAAAAAGAGGATTTAAGAGATTAAGACCAATGAACTTAGATGATATATCTACAAGAATCAATCTATCAAAATCAACTATATCAAGAGCAATAAAAAATAAATATTTAAAATTTGACTGGGGCACAATAGCAATTAGAAAATTATTTAATTCAATAGGTGGTGCTAAAACAAATGAATTTTCCAAATTAAGCATTAAAATAATAATAAAAGGAATACTAGCACAGAATAAAAATATGGTAGATAGTCAAATTTCTGATATACTAAAATCTAAAGGAATCACTATTTCAAGAAGAACTGTAAACAAATATAGGAATGAATTAAAATGTGAAGGAGAAATTTATGGAACCTAAAATACAAGCCATCAATTATCATTTAAATGATGATATGAAAGATTTTATTTTAAAAAAACTAGATAAAATTGGAACACACATTAAACAACATGCAGAAAGTCTTAAAATCACAATAAAAAAAGAAAATGATATTTTTGATATAGATGCTCACCTCCACTTTAACTGGGGCAAAATAATACATATTACAGAAGAAGGAAAGGAATTACATGCCTTAACAGAAAGATTAATAGAAAGATTACAAAACACAGCAAATAAAGAAAAAAGTAAAAAAGATACAATAAAATAAACAAGTAAAATTAAATGCAAACAACAATTGAAATAACAAACAAAGAGGGACTACATGCAAGACCATCAAGTATGATTTCAGAACTTGCAAACAAATATTCCTGTTGCAATATAAAACTAATTACAGAGGATGGAAGAGAAGCTGATGCAAAATCTACAGTTGAAATTATGATACTTGGCATTTTATATAAAGAAAAAATAACAATTGTTGCAAATGGTAAAGACGAAATTGAAATAATTGATGAGCTAAAAAAATTAATACAATCAAACTTTAAAAAAGAGATTCAAAAATGAGAAAGAAACTTTTATATACAATATTGTTTAACATAAATCCTATTCTTTCATTTGGAATGGTAGACTATATGAAAGACACGGGACATAACATTGATGCCAAAATCTCTTCTTTTATAATGAGTCTAGCAATCATTGTAATATCAGCAAGTCTTCTTGGCAATTTGGTAAATAGATTTGGAATTCCAAAAGTAATAGGACAAATAACAGCAGGAATACTTTTAAGTCCAACATGTCTTGGTAAAATTAAAGTACCTTTATTATTTCCATTAGGAATCATTAATAGCGGAGAAAATTATCTAATAAATGAAGACATATTTGCAATATCAACAATAGCTTCAATAATACTACTATTTATGGCAGGTCTTGAGACAGATCTAAAATTATTTCTTAAGTTTTTACCACGTGGAGGATTAATAGGTATAACAGAAGTAATTGGTACTTTTACAAGTTTTGCACTAATATCCACCATTTTATTTGATGTACAATTAATAAATCCCACATCTCTTTTTATAGGAATTATTGCAACACCTTCTTCTGCAGGCATTGCTGCAAGCATACTCTCAGCAAAGAAAAAAATGAGTACATCAGAAGGAGTTACAATAATATCAACATCAATAATTGATGATGTCCTCTCAATGATTATGCTCACAAGTGTAATTACAATATCGAGATCTCTATCTGATCTTGACATTACAATTTCAATTAGATCTACAATTCAAAACATATTAATTTGGTTTTGTTTAACATTCATACTGATCTTACTATCAAAACCAATTTCACAATTACTAAAAAGCTTTAATAGTGTAACCTTAGCAACTGTAATAACTCTTACATTTACCTTTATTATTTCAAGTATTTTTCAAAATTTAGGAATGTCATTTGTAATTGGAGCTTACATATTTGGGCTTGCAATGTCAAAAACAGATATTGTATATGTAATTCAGGATAAATTAACACTATTTGAAAGATTTTTTATACCAATATTCTTCACATCAATAGGAATGATGGCCGATATTAACGTAATATTATCAAAAGAAGTTTTAATAATTGGCACTTTGCTTAGTTTGATAGCAATAGCAACAAAAGTAGTATATTGCTTTATCCCATCATACTTTTTAGGATTTAACAAACTAGGTGCACTAAGAATAGCTTTTGGAATGGTTCCAAGAGGTGAAATATCACTAATTATTGCAAATGTAGCTCTCTCTTCCGAATTTATAAGCCAAAAAATATTTGGAATAATAATAATTATAGTTTTTCTTCCAACAATTATCGCAACACCAATAATAAATATCTTATTTCAAATAAATAAAAATGGATTAAAGAAAGAAATGAAAATAGAACAAAATACTCAAATTACAATAGCACTGAAATATGATAATCTAACAAAAATATTTGTATGGGACTTAAAAAACGAGTTAAGAAACGAAGGATTTTTTACACAACAAATAAAAAATGATTTCTCACAATACATAAATGCAAGACGAAATGATATATCACTTTCAATTAAAAGAGAAGGAAGCAAAATCACATTTGAATGTCCAAAAAAACATTTAATAATCATACAAGATCTACTAAGAGAAACTATTTTAAATTTAGAAAAAATCACAGAAGAAGTAAAAATAGTTTCTGTAAAAGCACAAAAATTAAATTACTCAATAAACTACGATAAAATACGCAGTAATATTGCTTTAGATAAAAGAATAAAAAAAGAAAATATAATATTAAATTTAAAAGCAACAAATAAAATTGAAGTACTAAGAGAATTACTTAGTATAATAAAAGTTGACATTGACAAAGAAACAATATTACAAGACCTCATGGAGAGAGAAAAACTTATAACCACAGCTCTCAAAGAAGGATTTGCAATACCTCACTTAAAAACTAATTTAATAAAAAAAATGCACATTGCAATCGGAATCAGCCACGATGGAATTGACTTTAATGCTATTGATAAAAATTTAAGTTATATCTTTATATTAATATTATACCCAGCAAAAGAACATGTTAATTATCCACGCATTTTATCATCTATTGTAGGTAAAGTAGATTCTAATAAAAAAGCAATGCTTAAAGCTAAAACTGACAAAGAAATTTATAACATATTAATAGGATAGGTTATGTTTAAAATCATTAAATGCAATCAAATAAATAATAAACTTATAAATAAAAAGATAGAAATAAATGGATGGGTAAAAAAAATAAGAAATCATGGAAAAGTCACATTCATCAATATTAGAGACAGATATGATGAAGCACAAATACTTGTAAGTGATGAGAAACTTTTAAAAATAACATCTCAAATAAAAATGGAATACTGCATTAAAATTCAAGGAAAATTAAATTTAAGACCCTTAGAACTTGTAAACAGAGAAATGAAAACCGGAGAACTTGAAATAATTGCAGAAAATATAGATATAATTTCAAAATGCAATGAATTACCCTTTATGATTGAAAACAATAATAATGCCAGTGATAACTCCAAACTTGAATATAGGTATTTAGATTTAAGACGAGAAGAACAAAAACAAAAAATAATATTAAGAAGTAAAGTAATACATATCATTAGAAATCATCTAACAAAACAAGATTTCTTAGAATTAGAAACACCGACATTTGTTAAGTCAACTCCAGAAGGTGCCAGAGATTTTCTTGTTCCATCAAGAATACATAAGGGTCATTTTTATGCACTACCACAATCACCACAAATTTATAAACAACTTGCAATGATAGCCGGACTTGATAAATATTTTCAAATAGCTAGATGCTACAGAGATGAAGATTCAAGAGGCGATAGACAACCAGAATTCACACAACTTGACCTTGAAATGAGTTTTATAAAAAAAGAAAATATATTTAAACTAATAGAAAATCTTATTTTTACTATTTTTAAAAACTCATTAAATATCACATTACCAAAAAAATTCAAAAAAATTACCTACAAAGATGCAATGAATATATATGGAAGTGACAAACCAGATACTAGATATGAATTATTAATACAAGACATGAGTAAAGCTTTAAAGCAATCTCCATTTGACGTCTTTAAAGACACATTACAAAACAAAGGAACAATAAAAGCACTTATTATAAAAAATCAAGCACATAATTTCTCAAGAAGTAAGATCAATTCATTAGAAGAACATGCCAAACTTTATAAAGCACGTACTCTTTACTTTACAAAAATAGAAAATAATGAATTTACAGGTGGCATTGCAAAATTTATAAATCCAATTAAAAAAACTCTAATTGAAACTTATTCACTTAAAAATAATGACTTAATATTTTTTATAGCAGACCTGTGGGAAACCGCTTGTAAAGCCATAGGGCAAATTAGAATTAAAATTGCAACCGAACTTAATCTTATCAACAAAAATATATTTGAGTTCCTATGGATTTATGATTTTCCTTTATTTGAATATGATGAGGATACACAAAGTTATAAAGCAGCTCATCATATGTTTTCAATGCCGCAAGCAAAATATATAAATACTCTAGAGAGTAATCCAAGTGAAGTCTTAGGAGAAGTTTATGATCTTGTATTAAATGGAACAGAACTTGGTTCAGGCTCAATCAGAGTACATACCAAAGAACTGCAACAAAGAATTTTTAATATAGTAGGATTTAACGATAAAATAGCTGAAGAAAGATTTGGTTTTTTTCTAAAAGCATTAGAATATGGGGCTCCCATTCATGGAGGAATAGCAATTGGAATTGACAGGCTTTTAATGTTAATGACAAATTCAAATTCAATAAAAGATGTAATACTTTTTCCAAAAAATTCATTTGCTGCAAGCCCACTTGATAAATCTCCTTCTAAAATTTCAAATGAACAGCTCAAAGAACTAAATTTAACAATTGAAAATAATAAAAATTAAGGATGCAAAAGCATCCTTAATTAAGGGAGCAGAAAATTTATTCAATTACAATTTTTTTCTCCTTAGATTTTTCAATAACTTCTGAGTTTTTTGGAAGTTTAATAAGCAAAACACCATTTTTTAATTTCGATTTGATCTTATTTTGTTCAATATTTCCCGATAATCTAAAACTCCTTGAAAAAGAAATATCTCTTCTCTCTACCCTTAAATAATTATCATCCCTCTCTTCTCTCTCATCTTTATTTTCATAACTGATTGTCAAATAATCATTTTTAATTGAAATTGATATATCTTCCTTCTTTATTCCTGGAAGATAAGCCTCAAGAACAAATGAATCACCCTCATCCTTAATATTAACTGGAACATCTTGAATACCTCTAGAATTAACAAAATCAAAGTCATCATTCAAAAAATCCAAAAAATTTTTCTTATAATTTGTTAACCACATATAAATCTCCTTTTTTATCAATTTATAAAAAACCTATGCAAAAAACGTACCAAAGATCTAACTTAGATATTAAATAAATACCAAAACAAAAAAACAAAAAACACAAATATGATTATATATGATGATACGAGATGGAACACTATATATAATAAGAAGTTAATTTATGTATAATAAATACACAAAAATAAAAAGTCGCCTACAAAGGCGACAAAACTTAAATTTTTCAATAATTCTTACTTGTCTTAATTTCTATTAATTTCTATTAATATTATTAAGATTCTTGCAAGCAATTTTTACACGTTCCTTTATACTAATCTCAGATTCTCTAAGCCATACTCTTGGATCATAAAATTTTTTATTTGGAACATCAGCATCCTTCCCATCACCAAGCTGTCCTTGAAGTCTATTTTCATTCTTTTTGTAATAATTTAATACACCTTCCCAAGCAGCCCATTGAGTATCTGTGTCAATATTCATCTTAACAATACCATAAGAGAGTGCTTCATGAATTTCTTCTAATGTTGATCCAGAACCTCCATGAAACACATAAGACACAGGCTTTGGATTAGTTGAATTAATCTTTGATATCACATAATTCTGCCCATCTCGTAATACTTTAGGAGTAAGTTGAACATTACCAGGCTTATAAACACCATGAACATTTCCAAAAGCCGCTGCAATTTGGAAATTAGGGCTAATCTTAATAAGTTCAGAATAACCATAATAAATATCTTCAGGGGTTGAAAATAACTCATGATGTGCTCTTTCTGAATTATCAACACCATCTTCTTCACCACCAGTAATTCCAAGTTCAATTTCTAAAAACATCTCTATCTTAGACATTCTCTCTAAAAATTTCTTAGACATTTCAATATTTTCTTTAATTGGCTCTTCAGATAAATCTAACATATGTGAAGAAAACAAAGGTCTATTATGCTCTTTATAATATTTCTCTCCATATTCCAAAAGTCCCTCAACCCAAGGAATTAAATTTTTTGCACAATGATCTGTATGTAAAACAACAGGTATCCCATAATGCTCTGCCAACAAATGAACATGCATAGCACCAGAAATAGCTCCAAATATAGAAGTCCCTTGAGACTTTTCAACTTTTAATCCCTTACCAGCAACAAAAGAAGAACCACTATTTGAAAACTGTATCATAATAGGAGAATTAATTTCTTTAGCTGCTTCTAAGACAGCATTAATTGAATTAGTCCCTACACAATTAATTGCAGGAATTGCAAATCCTTCACTTTTACATATCTCATATAAAGTATGTAGATCCTTGCCATAAACCACTCCGGGTTTAATTTTATTTAAAACACTCACCTATAAACCTCCTTACTAAAACTAAATATATATTTCCATTATATCTGTAAAAATTCAAAATTAACTCTACATTTAAAAAACAAAATTATAAAAATCAAATAAAGACAAACAATGTCATAAAAACAAAGCAAAAATAAATTACTTAGATATCTTCGATTTATACCAAATTGCAAATTTTCGAATCCCGTCCTTAATAGAAGTTAAAGCTTCATAAGCAAAATCATTTTTAAGTTTTGAAATATCACAACAACTCTCTACAACATCTGCTTTTTGCATAGGCAAAAAATTTTTACAAGCTTTATTCTCAAGATTTATTTCAAGCTCATTAATAAATTCCATAAGCTTAACAGCCTGTCCAGTACCCACATTATATATTCTATATGGAGCAAATGAACTTGAAGAATTGGGATTTTGCGTATCAAAATTACTATCACTCCTAGCCGGTTTTTTGAGTACATTACAAACACCATTTACAACATCATCAACATATGTAAAATCTCTAGCCATATCTCCATTATTAAAGACATTAATTGTAGATTGTCTCATAATACCATCTGCAAATAAATACAATGCCATATCAGGTCTCCCATAAGGTCCATAAACTGTAAAAAATCTTAATCCTGTTGTTGGAATATTAAAAGATGAACTGTAAGCATGAGCTATTACTTCATTAGACTTTTTGCTAGCCGCATACAAATTTAAAGGATGATCTGTAATGCTATCTTCACTTGATGGCATTTTTTCATTCAAGCCATAAACTGCAGAAGTAGATGCATAAACAAAATGTTCAATAGAATCTTTATATATCCTACATGCATCTAAAATATTAAAAAATCCAACAATATTAATAGCAATATAACTATCTGGATTTTCAATGCTATCTCTAATACCTGCCTGAGCTGCTAAGTGACAAATATGAGTAAATTTATAATTATTAAAAAGAGACAAAACTTGCTCTTTATTCAAAATATCAAGATTAACAAAACTTAAATTATTATATTTATGACTATTCACAACCTTTTTATTATCTATATTTTCACTATTAAATCCTAAAATTTCCAATCTCTCATATTTCAAACTAGGATCATAATAATTATTTAAAATGTCTATGCCTAAAACTTCATGTCCATCATCAGCAAGTTTCTTAGCAACATGAAAACCAATAAACCCTGCAATTCCTGTTAATAATACTCTCATACATACCTCAAAAATTATAAACTCCCGACTTTACACAACCAAGAGAATAAAATTTCCTATTTTTTAGAATTAGCATCCTTTTTATGATAAGTTCGAAAATTATTATTATATTTACTATTTCTAACATAAGAAATTCTAACCCTTTTCAAGTTTCCATCTCCCTCACTTTCCGTTTTAATATCACTATAACGATTTAAGGTAGTATGAATAATCCTTCTCTCAAAAGGATTCATTGTTGGTAACAAAATAGAACGTCTACTCCTTTTTACCTTATGTAGAGAATTTATTGCTAAATTAATAAACCTTGATTTAAATCTCTCCCTATAATCTTCAATATCTAATATTACTCTATTAAAATTACCAGTATCTCCAATAAGTCTAGATATATAAATATTTGCTAAAAGTTGCAAAGCATCTAAATTTCGACCTTCTCTTCCAATCAAAATATTTGGACTGTCTGTTTCAATAACAATCTTAACATAATTACCCTCTCTAGATTCAACCTTTAAATTAACAGAATAACCCATTTTATTGATGATTTCCTTAACAAAATCCAATACTTGATTATAAATATCCTCATCAAACTGAATGTCAGACTTTACTTCTTCCTCTTTAGCATGGGGAGACACTTTTATCCTAATCATCTCTTTTTTAAATAAAAATCCAACCTTCTCTTTATCTAAAATCTCCACATCAAATTCACCTTCTCTTAAATCAAGATCTCTCATAGCTTTTTTAATTGCTTCTTGTTCTGTCTTTCCATAAAATTCATAACTCATTTGTTCCTCCTTTCAGATAAATTCATCTTTATATAGTATTGTTGTAAAATGGTAAAAATATTGGTTGTAATCCAATATATTAAAAGTCCTGATGGCATATCATATAATATGAAAAAAAACATAATAGGCATACCAAAATATAAAAACTTTTGTTGTGCTCCAAGACTTTTAAAACTAACATTAGAACTCACTATCGTAGATAATAATTGAGTAATCATCATAATAAAAGGCAAAATCCTAATATCAGTCCATGCAAAAACTTTATATCCAAAATAATATATGCTATCACCAATTGACAAATCATCAATCCAACCAGGAATAAAACTAGCTCCTCTTAACACAAAGAAATTATTCACAAGACCATAAAGAGCAAAAAATACAGGTAGTTGTAAAAGAATAGGAAAACATCCTCCAATAGGATTAACACCTTCCTCTCTATAAAGTTTACTCATCTCTTCATTTAATCTCTTAGGATCACTTTTAAACTTCACTTGTATTTCTTTCATTTTTGGCTGTAATTTAGAAAGCTCTGCTGTAGCCCTAAAACTTTTAAAAGTCAAAGGAAATATCAGTATCCTTACAACAATTGTCAAAAACATTATTGAAAGACCCCAATTGGGAATAACATTATAAAAAATTTGCATTATCAATTGCATAGGAACTTGAAGAAAATACAATAAACTTTTCTCTACAGACATTCCAAATTCAACATTAGATAAACCAAAACTATTTAGTTCTCTCTGATTAAAAATATCTAAATATTTATTGTCTCTAGGCCCAGCATAGATATAAAAAACATCACTAACATTTTTGTTATCCAATTTGTTTAAAATAAAAGCATTTAAAACCTTATTTTCATGCTTAAATTCAACCTTCATATTCTCTTTTGAAACCAAAACTTCAAAATATTTAGTTCCAGCACCAACCCATTTAGGATTTGCAATATTTAAACCATCCTTACCATATCTCAGCTTAGTGTCATAATAAATAGCATGGGATAAATAATTATTATATTGCAACTTACCCTTAGCACTTAATTCTTCAATACCAGAATTTAATACAAATTTATAAAAATCAATACCAATATCATCATTAACATCAATGTTATTTAAAAAAATTTCAAGCTTAATTAAATATTCATTGCTTTTAGAAAATGTATATCTTTTTATATATTCATAATATTTACCATTAACTTCAACATTGGTCTTAAAATCATGTACATGACTATCTATTTGCTCATATAAAAACAGACTTTTGCTTAATTTATCTAAGGTAATATAAAAAAGACTTTGATTTTGTGGATGCATCTTAACTATTTCTGTTGGCTTCTTATCTAAATTCAAATGATTCTTAAGTTTTAGAGAAATCAAATTTCCACCAAATGTTGCAAAAGTAGCATGATATATATCTGTATCAACATTAATATCTTCAGAATTATCACTTAAATTAAAAGTAAAATCTTCATCGATTAAAGAATTATCAATATCAAAATCCTTATTTAAATCAAATTTAATCTCCTCATTCATAAAAGAAGAAGCTTTTCGAGAAAAAAGAAAATCATCAAGAAGCATAAAAATACCTATAAAAAATAAAGATAAATAAACAGCTCGTAAAATTCTTTTATTTGGGCTCACACTTTCCTCTTTATAACATAAACAATCATATTTTTTAGTATTGTCTTAACTTCATGGTAATTGATATTTGCTTTTTGAGGATAAACTACGAAAATAAAATCAGCACACCCATCCTTTAACAAAGTAAAATATTCTCTAAAGCATTCTTTAAAAACCCTTCGAACACGATTTCTCTTAACAGCACCTTTAAAGACCCTAGGAAAAGTAATAAGTATTCTAGAGATTGCTAAACTTGTAAATCTATAAAATATATTAATCCCTTCTATCTTAACAAATTGACCTTTTTTAAAAAGTTCTTGTATTTCTAATCTGGATTTTATATTAATATTTCTTTTTTTCATCAGAAACAGTTAATTTTGATCTTCCCTTAGCTCTTCTTCTAGCAAGAATAAGTCTTCCACTTTTAGTTTTCATTCTAGCTCTAAATCCAAATTTTCTGTTTCTCTTAACCCGACTCGGCTGATAAGTTCGTTTCAATCAAGTCCTCCAACTAAAAACATTCTACACTCATAAGATATAACTTAAACAATACAATGTTATATTATACAATTATAATTGTCAATAAAATCAATCACCTTATTAAAACCTTTATATCTAATATCTCAAGACCTGCAGACTCCTTTATTGATTGTATTATCTTTGCTTTATTACAAGAAATATTATATAAAATACTTGAATTCTTAACAGCAACAAATAATATTTTATTATCTTTCAAATTTAATAATTTTACTTTATCTGCAAGCTCTTTAAATATAACTTGCCAGTTCTGAGAGAGTAATAAATTTGCACTTAGCTTTTCATTAGAACATATATTGGTATTTAAATAATTTTTTAACACATCAGCTACTTTTTTAAAGCTCAAATCTTCCATTATTCATCCTATATACTATAAAATTACTCTCCCTATTAACATCATAACAATCATCTAAAAATGTAAAAAAACACTGAGAATCTTTTGGCAAAATTTCAAACACTTTTTTCCTTTTTATACTATCTAACTCCAAAAACACATCATCAAATAATAAAATAGGTGACATGTTAAACTTATCATTAAAAATAATTACTTGAACAAGCCTATAAATCAAAGCAAGCACCCTAATTTGTCCTGTTGAGGCATGATCAGTAAAAACTCTATGCTCACTCAAGATTTCATACAAATCTCTATGAGGACCTATTAAAGTAGTCTCACTATAAAGTTCATCCTTTTCCCTTAAACACAAAATCTCGAAAAATTCATCTTTGCTACAACATGTAACAGAAGGAAAGTATTTAATCTCTAAATTACACGAAACATCAAAAATTAATGAACAATAATATTGAAAAAATCTACAAAAATGTTCAACAAAATTTTTTCTCATTTCTGTTATTTCCAAAGCACAATCAACAAAAGTTTCATTGTAAATTTTAAGCAAATCTTTATCACGCTGTTTTAGAATCAAATTTCTTTGTTTTAAAATTTTTCGATACTTCCTAAGTGAATCCAAATAACTTAAAGAAATAAAACTCATTGCCTGATCAAAAAACCATCTCCTTTTCATTGGAGTACCAATGATAAAATCAATATCATGATTTGAAAAAATAATTGCTGGAATATTTAATATTAAATCCCTTCTATCTCTTACAATGCTATTGTTAACCTTTATTTCTTTTTTATCATTTCTAACTGATAAATTAATCTCTCCATTTTTTTCTTTAGTCTGATAAAAACATTTCAAATAAAATTCTCTCTCGCCATATGTAATAAGCTCTTTATCGGTATTAACTAAAAATGAAGACGCAAAAGCAAGACAATAAATAGCATCAAGAATATTGGTCTTTCCAGAACCATTTTCTCCACAAAAGTAGATGTTATCAAAATCGAAATTAATAACCTGATTTTCTATATTTTTAAAATTAAAAAATTCAATCTTTTTTACCATCTTGCCAATAAAAAATAATTTTAGTTAAACATCAGAGGCATTATCAAATGAATAAAGTCACACTTATCCTCTTCATTTAATTTTAACAAACCCCCAGAACTAAATTTTATCTCTAATTTTGGAGTATCAAACACACCCATTGCCTCTGTTATATAAACACTATTAATCGCCAACATTTCTTCAGTTCCTGCATAATCGTAATTGGAACCTTGCATAAAAAATTCACCTTTCCGTCCTGTAATTGGATCTTCTGCCATAAGTTTTAACTGATTAACGGAAAAATTTAAAATCACTTTTTTAGACCTTTTGTCAGTATAAGAGTTTACTCTTGAAAGTCTGTCTTTAAACATAGAAACATCTATTAATGCTCTATTTGTATATTCATTAGGTATTATGCTCTCATAATCAGGATAGTTTCCACTAATCAAGCTACAAGCTATTTTATAATTATTAAACTCAACATAAAATTTCTTATCAGAAACTTTAAATTTTATTACCCCTTCTCCTGTTATCATCTGTTTTAAAAGATTAAACATTTTAACGGGAACAATAAAGTTGACATCTTCTTCAAATATCAAATCTGTTTTATATATAGACATTCTGTATGAATTAGTAGAAACAAGTGTTAATACAGAATTACTATCTTTTGTAAAATAAATGCCGTTTAAAGCATTTTTAGACTCATCATGTGATGCAGAAAATGCCACTTTGTTTATGATCCTCTTTAAATCTTTTTGATTTAGTTCGAATGCAAAATTATAAACCTCATCGTTTATATCATAATTGTAATTTTCGATCTCTTCAGTAGAAAAAGTAGGTTCACTTAAATGGTCATTTGTATAATTCTCGTTATTGTTGTCTGATTCTCCAATTATATCCAGTTTATTTTCATCTTCTTTAAATTTCATTTTTAGTTCATCGTATAAATTGAGCGCTTTCACGGCATCTGCAAGGTTGGAAGCGTTTATTAGCACATTGAAATTGTCTGTAGAGACAATTGGTATTGTACTTTCAAAAAAGATGTTTCTGTCTGTTGCTTTGATTGTAAGATTAGAACTTTTTATCTCAAGCAATATTGCACTCCAAATATCGTTTATGTTTCTATTTAGGATTATGCTTTTTGCTTTGTCAATTTCATCTGAAATTTGTTCCGTATCGCATAGTATAAATTTTTCATTCAACTTTTTACCCTCCCTTTTATTATATTATTATCTTTTAACTTTTATAAAGGTAAAAGATTTCTTTTTATTTGACATGCTTTTTATTTCGTATTTTTATTATATTTAATAGTTGTATTAGTAGGAAGGTGTCTAATTGTTCAATTCTATTTATATTGTTATATTATAAGCAATAATATATGTTCAATTCTTTCTATTTTTTGATGAATTTTTTGTTCAATTTGTTAAACATTGTTCAAAAATATTTTTGATTTTGAACAATGTTACTAATTTTTGTTTATTTTGTTCATAAGTTCTATGATTAAATTGTTAATTTCTAGATTTTTATTCCTATCCTTATCTATCTTATTTATTGAATAAAGTACTGTTGAATGGGTTTTTCCTCCAATTATTTTACCTATTTCAATTGTTGAAAGTTCTGTAAAATTCCTTAAAAGATAAGCATAAATATGTCTTGCTTTTGTGATTTCAGGTTTTTTGCTATTTCCTTCAATATCTTTATTTGTAAGTTTTAATTCCCTTAATATAACTTTTTTGATATTTTCGATATTTATTTTATTAGGTGTGTTTGTATTATCGTTTTCATAAGCTATTATTTCCTTAATTATTTTGTCTACTATGTTAGTGTCAATTTCTATGTCTTCAAGGTCTATGTGTGCTTTTAATTTTGTTACAGCAGCTTCGAGATCCCTTATATTGGTTGTAACTTTCTTTGCAACTAAATTGAGAATGTTTTTAGGGACTTTAATGCCATCTTCTTCTGCCTTTTTTTCTATAATAGCTACTCTTAATTCAAAATTTGGTTTTGATATATCGACATTTAATCCTCTTGTAAATCTACTCTTAAGTCTGTCTGTAAAATTTACAAGTTCTGAAGGCTGTCTGTCGCAGGTAAATACCATTTGTTTGTTATCTTCATAAAGGGCATTAAAAGTATGAAAAAGCTCTTCTTGTATACCTTCTTTTTTCTGTAAATCATGAATATCATCTAGTAATAACATGTCTAGATGCCGGTATTTTTTTTTGAATCTTTTTGTTTCATTTGTTTTGATGCTTTCTACAAATTCGTTTAAAAAATTTTCTGCAGTTACGTAAAGTATTTTGAATTCTTTGTGTAATTCTTCTGTTTTATTTCCTATACTTTGAAGCAAATGTGTTTTTCCAAGTCCAACTCCGCCATAAATTAAGCATGGGTTATATTTTTTCCCAGGGTTTTTTGCGATTGATAAGCTTGCATTATATGCAAGCTTATTGTTTGTTCCTATAATAAAGTTTTCAAATGTATATTTTTTTTTGAGAAAAGGATTTCTATATTTTATGTGAATTTCTTCTTTAATACTGTATTGTTTTGTGTTATTTATTATATTTTTTGCATGGGTTTTAATGTCTTTGTTTTTTGTTTGTAAGTCTTGTTGATGTGTAATTGCTTTTAATGAAATATCTTTTGATTCTGTATTATGATCTTTTAATTCATTTTGAGAATGTATAAATTCGACATTAATTGTACTATGTCCTTTTTCTATAAGAATTTCTTTTATTCTTTTTGAAAATCTTTTCTCTACTTGATTTTTGTGAAAAGAATTTGGTGTAGCTATCTTTATGTTTTCACCAATTGCATCTATGAAATATAAATTTTCAAACCATATATAAAATTCTTCTTCAGAGAGTTCTTTTCTTATTGCTGCTAAAATTAAGCTCCATATGTTTTTTCCTTCTTGCATATCTTATCCTCATTGTTTTTGGCTTTTTTTTATAGCTTTTTGATTTATTAGCATATGTATGTATAAGTATTATATAGTATAATAATGAACCGGAATATGATCTTAACAATTTATAGGTATTGAAATTTTATTATTTTTAGGTCAAGCTAGATGTGTTTTGTAGTTTGTGTCATTTAATGGATATTATATTGTTTTTAATGTAGAATTTGCTTATGTCGTATATTATGATTAATTGTGTGGAAGGTTTATGAGTTATGTTGCTAGTAATATTCAAGTTTTAAAGGGTCTTGAAGCTGTTAGAAAACGTCCTGGTATGTATATTGGCTCTGTTTCAATTAATGGATTGCATCATTTAGTTTATGAAATTGTTGACAACAGTATTGATGAAGCCTTGGCAGGATTTTGTGATAGGATAGAGGTTGTTATAAATTCAGATAATTCTATAATGGTGAATGATAATGGTAGGGGAATTCCTACAGATATTCATGAAGAGGAAGGAATTAGTGCACTTGAACTTGTTTTGACAAAATTACATTCTGGAGGGAAATTTAATAAGGGTACTTATAAAGTTTCTGGTGGGCTTCATGGAGTTGGAGTTTCGGTTGTTAATGCTTTATCATCTTTCTTAGAAGTAGTTGTTAGCAGAGAAGGAAAGCTTTTTAAACAAACGTATTCAAGAGGTATTCCGACGTCTGAGGTTGAAGTTGTTGGAGTAAGTTCTACTACTGGTACGAAAGTTACTTTTTTTGCTGATTCTGAAATTTTTGAAACTTTAAAATATGATTTTGAGACTTTGTCAAGGAGGCTTAGAGAACTTGCATTTTTAAATGATAAAATACGGATTTCGATTGAAGATAGGAGATTAGGCGAAGAAAAATTTTTAGAATTTTATTTTGAAGGTGGGATAAAAGCTTTTGTAGATTATATAACTAATAATAATAAAAATATTCAAAGTAGTCCTTATTTTATTGAAGGAGTTTGTAATGATGTTATTGTTAGTGTTGGTCTTAAATGGACTGAAGGATATTCTGATAATACTTTATCTTTTGTAAATAATATTAATACTAAGGAGGGAGGAACTCATGTTGCTGGCTTTAAGAGTGGACTTTTAAAAGCAATGAGTGAGGCTTTTAGAGATTCAAAAATAAGCAAAAAAGATATTCCCAATCTTACATTAGATGATTTTAAAGAAGGACTAACAGCAGTAATTTCTATTAAAGTGCCAGAACCTCAGTTTGAGGGTCAAACCAAAGGAAAATTAGGAAATTCTTATATAAAAAAAATTGTTGAAACCATTGTATATGATGGACTTTTAAGGATTATTAATGAAAATTTTGTAGAAATAGATATTATTCTTAATAAGGCAATAAGAGCTGCTCGTGCTCGTGAAGCTGCAAGAAAAGCAAGGGAATCTGAGAGAAAGAAAAGTGCATTTGAAAGTTTGGCATTGCCTGGTAAATTAGCGGATTGTACATCTAAAAATCCAGCAGAGAGAGAAATCTACATTGTAGAAGGTGATTCTGCAGGAGGAAGTGCAAAAATGGGAAGAGATAGGTTTTTTCAAGCTATTTTGCCATTATGGGGTAAAATGCTTAATGTTGAGAAAACCAGAGAAGATAAAGTTATTACAAATGATAAGCTGATTCCAATAATTGCATCTCTTGGAGCTGGTGTTGGTAAAGCTTTTTATATTGAAAAGCTTCGCTATCATAAAATTATTATTATGGCTGATGCTGATGTTGATGGATCTCATATTCGAACATTACTTCTTACATTTTTCTTTCGTTATATGAGAGAATTGATTGATAATAAGCATGTATATATAGCTATGCCACCTCTTTATAAGATTAAACATGAAAATAAGGTGCATTATTTTTATGATGATTTTGAAAAGGAAACTTTTTTAGGGTCGATTGATGTTGTTAAAAGGAATAAAGTAAGTTTACAAAGATATAAAGGATTAGGAGAGATGAATCCTACACAACTTTGGGAAACTACTATGAATCCTGCTACTAGAAAAATGAAGTTAATAGAAATAGATGATGCTATACAAGCTGAGAAAATTTTTGTTACTCTTATGGGGGATGATGTTGAACCTAGAAGAGAATTTATTGAGCAGAATGCACTTGATGTAGTAAATCTAGATGTGTGATTGGAGCACTAATGGCAATTGAAAATAATAAAGAGCAAGTATTAAATATAAAGATAGAAGATGAGGTTAGGACTTCGTATTTAAATTATGCAATGTCTGTTATTGTTTCAAGGGCTCTTCCTGATGTTAGAGATGGTCTTAAACCTGTTCACAGAAGAATTTTATATTCAATGCATGAAATGGGTCTTAAGTCTGATAAGTCGTTTAAGAAGGCTGGGCGGATTGTTGGAGATGTTCTTGGTAAGTATCATCCTCATGGTGATCAGTCAATTTATGAGGCTCTTGTAAGGCTTGCACAGGATTTTTCGTTAAGATATCCTATAGTTAGTGGACAGGGAAATTTTGGTTCTATTGATGGCGATCCTCCTGCTGCTATGCGATATACTGAAGCTCGAATGGCAAAAATAGCAGAAGAACTCGTTATAGATATAGATAAACAAACTGTTAATTTTAAGCCCAATTATGATGATTCTTTGCTTGAACCTGAGGTTTTACCAGCAGCTTTTCCATTTCTTTTAGTTAATGGTTCTAGTGGTATTGCTGTTGGGATGGCTACAAATATGGCTCCTCATAATTTGAGAGAGGTTTGTGATGCCATAATTTATATGTTGGAGCATGATGATGTTTCTATTTACGATTTAATAGCAATAATTAAAGGTCCAGATTTTCCAACTTATGCTGAGATCATTTATAATGAAAATTTAATTAAGGCTTATACTACGGGAAAAGGTAGCGTTGTTATTCGAGCACGTTATCATATTGAAGAAAAGTCGGAAGATAATATTTCTATTATAATTACACAAATACCTTATGCTGTTAACAAATCTTCTTTACTTATGAAGATTGCATTGTTAATAAAAGAAGAAAAATTGGAAGGTGTATCTGATATAAGGGATGAGTCGGATCGTGAAGGTATTAGAATTGTTCTTGAAATAAAAAAAGGTTTTGATCCTCATGTTGTGATGAATTTACTTTATGAATATACCGAACTTAGGAGGAATTTTAGTATAAATAATTTAGCTCTTGTTAATGGTATTCCTAAACAATTAAATTTAAGAGAGCTTATATCTGAATTTATCGAGCATAGAAAGAATATTCTTAGACGGCGTGTAGAGTTTGACTTAAAGAGAGCACAAGAGAAGGCCCATATTCTTGAAGGGTTGAATATTGCACTAAGAAATATTGATAGAGTAATAGAAATAATACGATTTTCTAGACTTGTAAAAGATGCTAGAGAGTGTATTATGAGAGAATTTCAACTATCGGAAATACAGGCTAATTCTATACTGGATATGAAGTTACAAAAGTTGACATCTCTTGAGGTGGCAAAAATAGAAGAAGATTTTCAAGTTGTATTAGCTTTAATAAAAGATTATGAAGATATTCTAATAAGTCCATCAAGAATTGTTAATATGATAAGAGAAGAGATTATTAATTTAAGTTTAAAATTTGGCGATGATCGCCGAACAAAAATAATTTATGATGAGGAGGTTTTAAAAACTAGTATGTCAGATTTAATGCAGAGGGAAAATGTTATTGTTATTCTTACAAAGCAAGGTTTCATTAAAAGGGTCTTACAAGATGAATATAAACTTCAAGGTATAGGTGGTAAGGGCCTTGGTTCTTTTGATTTACAAGATAGCGATCAAGTTAATGTTGCTTTATGTGTAAATACTCATGACTTTTTATTGATGATTTCGAATGAAGGTAAGCTTTATGTAATTAATGCTTATGGGATTAAAGATTCTTCTAGAACTTCAAGAGGACAAAATATTCGTGAACTTATTAATTTAGGAGAAAAAGAAGAAATATTAGCTATTAAAAATTGCAGTGAATTGTCTGTAGATAATTATTTGTTAATAACAACCGCAAATGGAAAAATAGCACGTATTGAGACTGAAGGGTTTAAAACTGTTAAATCAAGGGGCGTTATTATTATGAAACTTGATGATAAAGATTTTGTTACAAGTGCGGAGATTGTATCTAGAGATGATAAAATTATTTGTATTTCCAAGAAAGGTAATGCTTTTGCATTTAGTTCTAATGACATTAGATTGACACATAGAGGAACTCAAGGGGTGTCTGGAATGAAAGTAAGAGAGGGAGATATGCTTATTAAGGCTTTAGCCATAAAACAAGGATCTCATCTTTTAATTATGTCTGAGAATGGATATGGAAAGCGATTAGAAGTGTCTAAAGTAACTGGGCTTAAGAGAGGTTCTACTGGGTATACTTGCTATAAGAAGTCTGATGAAAAGGCAGGTGAAGTTGTTGATGCTATTACAGTTTCTCAAGATGATGAAATATTGCTTATAAGTAAAAGTTCAAAAGTGTTACGAACATTAGTTGACAAAATATCTGAACAAGGTAAGGATGCTAGAGGAATGCAGGTATTATCTCTTGATGAAGATAAATTAGTAGCTGTTTCAAAATTTATTAAATAATAAATCGATATTAATGATATTGTTAGAATGTTCCACGTGGAACATTCTTTTTTTTTGTGATTGTTTAAATTGAAAGTTAAATTAACATGGAACAACTTTATAAAATTTTGTATTATTACAGGAGGGCTTTGATAAAATGGATGAATCTTTAAAAATGGTAGATATAAATCTTTTAGATATAGATAAATCACAGCCTAGAAAGTCTATCAATCTTGCTGAACTTGAAGAATTAAGTATTTCTATAAAAGAAAATGGAATATTACAGCCTATTATTGTTTATCCTAATAATGGTAGGTATAACATAATAATAGGGGAGAGGAGATTTAGAGCTGCTAAACTTTCAGGTATGAGTCAGATTCCTGTTATAGAGATAGAGGCTAGTACAAAAGATAAAGATTTTATGTCATTAATTGAAAATATTCAACGTGAAAACTTAACTCCTGTTGAAGAAGCGTATGCTTATAAAAATCTTATGGACAAACATGCTTTAACCCAAAAAGCTTTATCTGAAAAAATAGGTAAAAATAGATCTCATGTTGCCAATTTAGTTAGGATTTTAGAACTTGAACAAGAAATATTAAATTCTTTGCATAAAAAAGAAATATCATTGGGTCATGCTAAAGTTTTATTGTCGTTAAAGGATAATCAAGATAGATATGCCCTTTATCTTTTAATAATTAAAAAGAAATTGTCTGTGAGAGATGCGGAAAATTATGTTAAAAATCTTTATAAAACTATCAATGATAAATCAGAAATTTCTAGAGATCCTTTTTTAAATAGTATTAAAGAATTTTTAATAAGCAGAATACAAACTAAAATAAGTATTAAAGGAAGTAAGGAAAAGGGAAAAATAGAAATAAGTTATTTTACATCTTCTGATTTAAAGAGAATCATCTCTATTTTTGAAAATATTAAGTAATTTTTTTTATATTTTTTATTTTTTGTTTTATTTCTTGTAAAATAATCAAAAATTCTTTTTTGTTATTTATTTGATCTAAATCAATCTTTTTGATATTTTCTAATTTTTGTAAAAGTGATTCTATTAATTTTATAATATCTTCTTTTTTAAGTTGTATTTTTGTATTGTTTTTATTGTTGTTGTTTTGTTGATGACGTGATTTAAATTCTTTTAAAGTTTTTATCTTTCCATTAAGAACTTCCATTTTTAAATTAGTAGGACATGATTTTTTAGAAATTTCATATGATAATGATAGTGGTAAATTTTTTATTATGGATTGCTTATCGGAATTTTCGACAAGCAATTCATATCGTGATATTAATGAATAGACTTTGTCTTTTTTAAATCCCATACTAGTAAACCATTTATAAAAAAGTCCGTCATATTGGTTGCTTCCACGTAATTTTTCTTGTGCTTCTTTTAGTATTCTTCCAATTTCTGTGTATGTATTGTGAAATATGTTAAAGATTTCATATTGTTTCTTTTTTAAAAAATTGGCTATCTCTTGATCTAAGTTTTCATATTTAAAATTTTTATTTTGAATTACTATTAATTCTTGTTTGGCTAAATTATTGTCGTTGTTTTGATTTTTATCTAACTTTTGACCCATTAAGGTCATTAGGGTATCTAAATTATCTGACATTTTTACCTTCTATTTTTTCAATTATTTCTTTTGTAAGTGCTAAAAAATCTTTTGCTGCATTGCTTTCTTTGTTATATACGTGTACTGGGATATTTGCTTCTTGAGATTTGGAAATACTTATATTTTTTCTTATTTTGGTATTTAAAAATTTTTCTTTAAATACTTTTTGTAATAAATCTATATATTTTTCTTTGCTTTTATTTCTAATATCGTATTTATTTATAAATACCCCAGCAATTTCTAGATTTTTGTTAATCTGTTTCACAGCTGTTATTGTATCTAGTAATAAATTTATTCCTTCAAATGCAAAAAATTCTGTTTCTATTGGTATTAAAAGGTATTTACTTGCAACAAGAGCATTGATTGTGAGTATTGACAGGGTGGGAGGACAATCAAGAATAATAAAATCATAGTTATCTTTTTTATATTGTTCTAATGCATTCTTTAAAAAATTTTCCCTTGCAATTTCATTTATTAGTTCTTTTTCAAGTAATGCTAATTTAAGACTTGAAGGAATGATATCTAAGTTGAAATTTTTGATAGGTTTAATTTTTTTCTTTTTGTAAATAAGCTCATAACTTGAATTTTTAGTTTCTTTTTTGGCAATATTGACTCCACTACTAGTATTTCCTTGTGAGTCAATATCTATTAATAGAGTTTTTTTGTGTAGTAATGTTGTTGCATAGGCTATATTTATAGCACCAGTTGTTTTTCCTACCCCACCTTTTTGATTAATAATTGATATTATTGTCATATAAATTTTCTCTTATTGTGTATTTTGATAATATTCTATTTTAAAACATAAATAATAAAAATTATACTATGTGAAAAATTATTTCTAAATAGTTAATTAGTAAATTAAACAATATCTACAATGTAAGCATTTAATTTGATTAAATGTCTAACTTTGGATAAAGTTATATTGTTAAATTAATTAAACGTAAATAAAATTATAGAAGTGAATTTCCTTGTAAAAATTTAAGGATATTGTTTTTGTTTTTTATGTTAAATTGTATTTTAGTATGTATCTTATCTAAAAAGCTTGCATCTATAATTTTAATTCCAATTTTGTTTTGCATTCGTATTAGTAAATTGTATTGATTGTAGTTTAGATTAAGAGATAATATTTCATTTTCTTCTTTTTCTATTAAATTTGTTTTATTTATTACTTCGTATGCTGATTTAGAATATGCTTTGTTTAAGCCTTGTTTTCCAAGTAGAGTGCCACCGAAATATCGTACTGTAATAATAAGAGTATCTGTTAAATTTTTGTTTAATATGGCTTCTAAAGTGGGTTTTCCAGCTGTATGTTTAGGTTCTTTATCATCACTCATTCCATTTGTGAATGAATTTAAGTTTCCAATTCTAAATCCATGGACAACATGAGTTGCCGTTTTAAATTTCAATTTATATTCTTTTAATATTTTGTTTATTTCTTCTCTTGTAGTTACATGGAAAATGTATGATAAGAAAATTGATTTTTTGACTTCAATTTTTGAATAAATATTTTCTTTAGGAATTAACATCATTTAATTTAATAATATATCATCTTTTTTGTGTTGAAGTATTTTTAATTTATGTATATTATTAATAAAGATTATTTTTATTAATTTTGGGTACAAGTGTTTAAGAGGGTTTTGAAATGATATCAGGTTTAAATCCTACATTGAGGTTATTTAAAGAGCATAGAATACTTTACTCTAATATGGAGAGAGGTTTAAAGCCCCTTTTAGAGGTTGATAATTTTATTAATAAGTATATTCAAAATAAAGAAGGTTTAGAGATTTATGATAAAATTGTAGGCAAGGCGGCTGCTGTTATTATTTATAATATTGGGCTTCAAAATGTCCAAGCAGGTGTTATTTCACAACCAGCTAAAGATTTTTTAGAAAGTAGAGGAATAAGGGTAAGCTTTAAAAAGCTGGTAGAAAGGATAAATGATAAGACTGAAAATTTAATTGAGAGTTTGGAAAATCCAGAAGAAGTTTATAAATATCTTATTAAAAGAGGAATTATTGTGAGTAATTTTTGAATTTATTTATTCCTTTGTTTTGGAATATATAGAAATTATTAATCCTATGTTATATATTAATATTAATAAACTTCCCCAGCTTAAGTAAAAGTTATCTTTTTCATAATTAAAAAGCCATACTCCAGAATAAGTTCCTAAAAAGCCTCCAACTGCAGAAGTAAGCATAATTAAATTTGGACTTATTGTGTGCTTGATAATTTGACTCTTGCCATCTTGAATTGTTTCTTTTTCAGAAAATTTGCTGTCAATGAAAACCATAGCAATTCCAGCAAGTGTGATGCATAAAAAATAGATTACAAATATCTTTCTAATAAGTTTTAACATGAAACTTTACCGCCTTTTAGTTTTCAGTTGTGAAAATTAAGTAACAATATAAATATAACATAAAAATAAATATTTTCTTATATGAGTATATAAAAACTAAATATTTTTATTGCAGTGTCAAGTGCTTTGCGGATGATTTAAGTTGTATGCAATTTTTTTGCATTAAATCCCATTGAGTATTAAATATTATTATTAGACAATATTAAGGTAATTTGTTTTTTTTGTAGATTGATATTTAAACTCTTAAGGAGAACATGTGTTATATATTGTGGGAACGCCTATAGGTAATTTAGGTGATATTACATATCGTGCAATTGATATTTTAAAGTTGGTTGATGTTATATTTGCTGAGGATACAAGAATTGCTAAGAGACTTTTATCTCATTATGGTATTGTTAAAAAATTAATTTCTTGTAATGCTATAACAGAATATAAGCGAATTGATTTATTGTTAAGTTATTTGTCTAGTGGAAGCAATGTGGCTTTTGTTAGTGATGCGGGAACTCCTTGTCTTAGTGATCCTGGTAGTTTGCTTGTTGATGCAGCATTTAAAAATGGATATAAAATTTGTCCTATTCCAGGTATTAGCTCTTTTAATACAGTAATTAGTGTTAATCCTTTTAGAGATAAAGTCATAGTATTTGAAGGATTTTTGCCAAATAAAGGAGTTAAAAGGGTAAAGCGCATTGAAGAACTTTATCATAGAGGAGATGCGTTTATTTTGCTTGAGTCTAGTCATAGAATTTTAAAATTATTGTCTGAAATTTCTTTAGTAGATTTAAATGCCAATGTTCTTGTTGGTCGTGAAATGACTAAGTTATATGAAGAATATAAAATTGGCAAACCTTTGGAATTGAAAAAATATTTTGAAAAACATAATAAGGATAAAGGAGAATTTACGATTTTGGTTAGTAGAAAGTCTAAAAATTAATATTAGTGGTTTTTTATAAAAAAAATGCGTTATATGATGTTATGTATTGATTGTTTTTATGACAAAGAGTAAATTATGAATGAAAAAATTGTAAATGTTTGAATTGTTAGTATAAATCATTCAAGATTATTGGGTAATTGATTTGGCTGTTTTAGTTGCGTTATTTTTTACTAAAATAGATGTTATTTTAAACTAAGGTTTGATTTTAATTATGAAATTTTCCTTTCTTGAAAATTTAAACATCTTTTAATATTGAAAATATTGGATATAGTTAATAGATTAATCAAATATAGGAAAATTATATAGTATGATAATATTTCCTTTGAAATAATGATATAAAAAATAAAGATTAAGTATTGACAAAGAATAGAGTATGTTATAAAGTAGTAAGAGTTGATATTATAAATTGGAAGAAGAGAGAAGGGAAGAGTTAAGTAAGGTTTAATAAGCCAAATAAAATACATAACCTGTTAATTTTTTAAATTAGAAATAAAAATAACGAAGAGTTTGATCCTGGCTTAGAACTAACGCTGGCAGTGCGTCTTAAGCATGCAAGTCAAACGGGATGTAGCAATACATTCAGTGGCGAACGGGTGAGTAACGCGTGGATAATCTACCTATGAGATGGGGATAACTATTAGAAATAGTAGCTAATACCGAATAAGGTCAGTTGAGATGTCAATTGATGAAAGGAAGCCTTTAAAGCTTCGCTTGTAGATGAGTCTGCGTCTTATTAGCTAGTTGGTAGGGTAAGAGCCTACCAAGGCTATGATAAGTAACCGGCCTGAGAGGGTGAACGGTCACACTGGAACTGAGATACGGTCCAGACTCCTACGGGAGGCAGCAGCTAAGAATCTTCCGCAATGGGCGAAAGCCTGACGGAGCGACACTGCGTGAACGAAGAAGGTCGAAAGATTGTAAAGTTCTTTTATAAATGAGGAATAAGCTTTGTAGGAAATGACAAGGTGATGACGTTAATTTATGAATAAGCCCCGGCTAATTACGTGCCAGCAGCCGCGGTAATACGTAAGGGGCGAGCGTTGTTCGGGATTATTGGGCGTAAAGGGTGAGTAGGCGGATATGCAAGTCTGTGCGTAAAATACCACAGCTCAACTGTGGAGCTATGCTAGAAACTGCATGACTAGAGTCTGATAGGGGAAGTTAGAATTCCTGGTGTAAGGGTGGAATCTGTTGATATCAGGAAGAATACCAGAGGCGAAGGCGAACTTCTAGGTCAAGACTGACGCTGAGTCACGAAAGCGTAGGGAGCAAACAGGATTAGATACCCTGGTAGTCTACGCTGTAAACGATGCACACTTGGTGTTAATCGAGAGGTTAGTACCGAAGCTAACGTGTTAAGTGTGCCGCCTGGGGAGTATGCTCGCAAGAGTGAAACTCAAAGGAATTGACGGGGGCCCGCACAAGCGGTGGAGCATGTGGTTTAATTCGATGATACGCGAGGAACCTTACCAGGGCTTGACATATACAGGATGTAGTTAGAGATAACTATTCCCCGTTTGGGGTCTGTATACAGGTGCTGCATGGTTGTCGTCAGCTCGTGCTGTGAGGTGTTGGGTTAAGTCCCGCAACGAGCGCAACCCTTATTGTCTGTTACCAGCATGTAAAGATGGGGACTCAGACGAGACTGCCGGTGATAAGCCGGAGGAAGGTGAGGATGACGTCAAATCATCATGGCCCTTATGTCCTGGGCTACACACGTGCTACAATGGCCTGTACAAAGCGATGCGAAACAGTGATGTGAAGCAAAACGCATAAAGCAGGTCTCAGTCCAGATTGAAGTCTGAAACTCGACTTCATGAAGTTGGAATCGCTAGTAATCGTATATCAGAATGATACGGTGAATACGTTCTCGGGCCTTGTACACACCGCCCGTCACACCACCCGAGTTGAGGATACCCGAAGCTATTATTCTAACCCGCAAGGGAGGAAGGTATCTAAGGTATGTTTAGTGAGGGGGGTGAAGTCGTAACAAGGTAGCCGTACTGGAAAGTGTGGCTGGATCACCTCCTTTCTAAGAGAAAGGTATTACTTAAAGGTAAATTATGAAATGTAAATTATGTTTTAACTCTTCCTTTGTCTTTTCTAAGACTATTTTTAGGGGGTTTAGCTCAGTTGGCTAGAGCATCGGCTTTGCAAGCCGGGGGTCGAGGGTTCGAGTCCCTCAACCTCCATTTATTTTAGGCTGAATAAATGGAGGTTATAATTAGCAGTAATGCTATGTTGATTGTAGCTAAATTTAAAATTGTTAAGGATCCGTTCTAATTTTATTGTCTAGGTAATGTGTTTTTTATTATGTCTTTAATTAAGTACGGTTGTTTACGTATGGCAATTCATGATAAGTGATCTTAATTTAGATTTTGTTTTTTCATTTTTTGTTTGCATTCGTTACAATTAATTTTTGATTTTTAAGATGTGGGTTTAGGAATTGCAAATCACTAAGCGTAAGGCATTTCTTTAAATATTTGGATGTTTCTTAAAATGAGTCTTAGTAAATTGGGACCAGGAGGACTTGAACCTCCGACCTCAGGTTTATCAGACCTGCGCTCTCACCACCTGAGCTATGATCCCCTAAAATATTCTTACCCTTTAAGATTCTATTGAACTTTATTAGGTTTGTCAATATACGGTTTATTTTTCTATTATGATTTATACTATTTTTTGGATTGTTGTTTAATATATGTTTTCATTACGATAAATTTTGAATTTGGTTTTTGTTTTGTTTAGAATTGTATTAATGAATAGAGAGTTTTTTATGCAAGATGCTGTTATTGTGGCTCAGTCTTTGCTTGGACATTTATTAGTTAGAAAAATAAATGAGATAGAGATTATTTCAAGAATTGTTGAAACAGAAGCCTATATGGGTGTTATTGATAAGGCTTGTCATGCTTATGGTGGTAAAATAACGAATCGTACTAGTGCTATGTATAATGTTGGAGGATATGCTTATATTTATATGATTTATGGTATGCATTATATGTTAAATGTTGTGGCATCTGATAAACATGCTCCCCATGCTGTTTTAATAAGAGGCATTGAGCCTATTTCTCCAAAAGTTGATAGAATATTTACTAATGGACCTGGCAAACTTACTAAATTTTTAAATATAGATTTAAAATTTAACAAAATAGATTTGCTTAATGATAGTAAGCTTTTTTTAAGGAAGAGTTTATCTTTAAATTTTGAAATTGTATGTGCAAAGAGAATAAATGTTCATTATGCAGGTGAAGAGTATGCAAATAAACTTTGGAGATTTTATATAAAGGGTAATAAATTTGTTTCTAAATATTAGTTTGGTTATTGATTTTTGATAATGGGATCAATTATTTCTTTTATAAAATCTTCAACTTGGGATGATGCAAATCCTATATTTTTATTTGGATTTAAGATTTCATTTATATCTTTGGATGTTAATTTAAAACTTTTATCATTGAGAATTAATTGAATTAAATTGTTTTCATTTTTTCCTGAGTATAAATTTTCCTTTACTTGCATTGCATAAGTTCTTATCTTTTCATGTAAGATTTGTCTATCACCGCCATTTTTGGTTGCTTTCATTAGTATATCTTCTGTTAATATAAATGGCATTTCTGTTTGAACATGTTTTTCAACTATGCGTTCATTTACCTTAATATTGCTAAATATTTGATTAAGTAATATCAAAATAGCATCAGTGGCCAAAAATGCTTGAGGAATATTTAGTCTTTTGCAGGCCGAATCATCTAGGGTTCTCTCAAGCCATTGAGTTGTTGCTATAAGTCCACCACTTGATTGTAGACTTATTATGAATTTAGCAAGTGAAGCTACTCTTTCACTGTAAATGGGATTTCTTTTATAAGGCATTGCTGATGAGCCTATTTGATATTTTTCAAAATTTTCTTCAATTTCTCTAAGATGTTGCATAAATCTGATGTCATTTGTAATTTTGTGGGCACTTTGAGCTAGGTTGCTTAAAAAGTTCAGTATTGATGAATCAAATTTTCGATCATAGGTTTGACCAGTTATTTTGTAAACCTTTTCAAATCCCATTTTTTTTGCGAGATTAATATCTAAATCTTTTACTTTGTCGAAATTAGAGAGAAATAATTCTTTAAAGCTACTTTGATTACCAACTGTTCCCTTTACTCCTCTAAAACACATATTTGAAAGTATGAATTTCAGTTCTCTAAAATCAAAAATTAGACTTTGAAGCCATAAACTACTTCTTTTCCCAAGAGTTGTTAGTTGTGCTTCTTGTAAATGTGTATATGCAAGTGTTGCTAGATCTTTATATTTTATTGAAAATTGTTTTAATATTATAATAATTTCTGTTAATTTTTTTTCAATTAATAATAAAGCTTCTTTGATTTGGATTAAGTCTGTATTATCCATCAAATATGCACTTGTGACACCAAGATGTAAAATTTTTTTAGCATCTTCTCCAACTAAATCAGCATAAGCATAAAGATGTGCCATAACTTCATGTTGGAATTTTTTCTCGTATTTTTCTACGAGTTTAAAGTCAATGTTTTCAATTTGTTTAGATAGTTCATTAAGTTGATCATTATTGATGTTTATGCCTAATTCTTGTTGTACCAAAGCCAAGTTATACCATAATTTTCTCCATGTGGTATATTTAAATTTAGGTGAGAAAATATAGAGCATTTCTTTGCTTGCATATCTTGATTTTAATGGGTTTAAATATTGCTCCACTCTTGATTCCTAAAAATTGTTTTTTCTCTTTCTGATCCAACAGATAAAATTGAAATTTGGATACCTACTTCTTTTTCTATAAATTCAATATATTCTCTAGCTTCAATAGGTAAATCATCATAATTTTTGATATTGCTAATATCTTCTTTAAATCCTTTAAAAACTTTATATATAGGTCTAACTTTTTCAATTGTTTCGCAAGAAGTAGGTATATAGTCGTATATTTTACCTTGAAATTCATAGGCTGTGCAAATTTTAAGGGATTCGATATTATTTAATATGTCTAATTTTGTTAGTGCTAGATGATTTAGTTCATTAAGAGCTATTGCTTTTTTTATTGTCAAGAGATCAAGCCAGCCAATTCTTCTTGGTCTTTTTGTTGTTGAACCGTATTCTTGTCCTTTTTCTCGAATTATATCTCCAATAGAGTTTGATATTTCTGTTACAAAAGGTCCTGAGCCTACTCTTGATGAGAATGCTTTTATTATTCCAATTTTTTGTTTGATTTTTGATATGGGAATACCACATCCTGCTGCTGCTGTAATTAATGTGTTGCTTGAAGTTACAAATGGAAATGTTCCATGTTCAATATCAAGCATTGTGCCTTGTGCTCCTTCTATTAGGATATGTTTTTCTGAATTTATGGCATGATGTAATATTTTTTCTGTATTAGTAATTAAAGATTTGAGTATTTCTATATATTTTTTATATGTATTTAAAATATCGTCATAGTCTAAGGGTTTATCGTTATATATTTTTTCTATAATTTGATTTTTTTCTTCTAAATTTGTCTTTAATTTATTTGCAAAAATCTCTGTGTTTAGTAAATCAATAGTTCTGATTCCTATTCTGTTTATTTTGTCAGCGTAGCATGGGCCAATGCCCTTTTTTGTAGTGCCAATTTTATGGATACCTTTTTTTTGTTCACTAAGTTCATCAAATTTAATGTGATAGGGCATTATTATATGTGCTTTATCACTTATGAATATTTCTGTTTTGATATTATTATTTTTGAGTACTTCAAGTTCTTGAATTAAAATGAGTGGATCAATTACTACACTAGGTCCTAGTATGCATTTTGCTCCTTGCAAAACACCTGATGGTAATAGATTGAAAATGAATTTTTTGTCGTTTACAACTATTGTGTGACCGGCATTATTTCCTCCGTTAAATCTTACAACATAATCTATTTTTGATGAGAGAAAATCTATAATTTTTCCCTTCCCCTCATCACCCCATTGAGTTCCAACAACTGCATAAATTGCCATTCCTATCTCCTATTGATTTATTTTTGCTACACTTCTAAGAGTTCTATGCTTTTCATTAAAATCAATACCATATCCTACGATGAAATCATTTTGAATTTCAAAACCTGTATAATCTATTTTTATTTCTGTGAGTCTTCTAGATGGTTTGTTGAAAAGCGTACAAATTTTGATTTCTTTGGGTTTTTTAGTTTGTAAGTGTGCAATTATTTTTTTATATGTAAGTCCAGTGTCTACGATATCATCAAATATTATTACATAACAGTTTTCTATGTTAATTTCAATGTCTTTTTTTATCAACACGTTTAATGAAGATAGAGTTTTGTTGCCATAACTTGAGGCTTGCAAAAAATCTATTTTTACGTTAAGTCCAATTTCTCTTGTAATATCTGCAAAGAACATGAAAGAACCCTTGAGAAGCGATATAAAAACCACATTATTTTTGTCTTTATAATAACTTCTAATTTTTTGAGCTAGTTCTTTGATTTTACTTTTTATTTTTTTCTCTGTAAACAGAGTTGAAATCTTATCACTCATTAATCTTTACATTTAACTCTCTATTTTTAACCTTTGTAAACATAATAATTATATTTTTTTTATTAATTTAATTCAAGGCAAAACTATGCCTCGTAAATTTGATGTGATATCATTTATTTTAAAAGAGGATATTGCAATGAATGCCAATTATGAAAAGTATAAGATGTTGGTTTTTGATCTTGATGGGACTTTACTTAATAGTAAGCATGAAATTACCCCATTGACCCTTAAGGTTTTATTAAGGTTGAGAGATGATTTTCATATAATTATTGCTACTGGTAGAAGATTATATGAAATTAGGGATATTTTGCTTCAGCTTCAAGACTTAAGAATTAATGAGGGTTATATTGTAACAGCCAATGGATCTGAGGTATTTTTAAATAATGATCTTTTATTAAGATGTAGTATTGATTATGGTATAGTAAGAGAAATTTTTAAGGTAGATAGAGAAGGTATTGATATTAATCTTTATGATCTTCATGATTGGTATTCTGATAGAGAGATTAGAAGTCCAATTATGAATCATTTTATTCAAAATTTGGGAATAAAACCAATTATTACTGATTTATCTGAGCTTAAAATAAATTCTTGTTCTAAGATAGTTTATTATTCTCATGATTTACTGAGGCTTGAAGAATTTGCAAATACTCTTAGAGAGAAAAATTTTAAAGGCATAAGTATGTTTTATTCTGCTAATGATCTTTTTGAAATTACAAATGTTGATGCTAGCAAATATAATGCTATTAAAAATATTTCTTTGTGTGAATGTATTGGCGTTGATTCTATTTTGGCATTTGGTGATAATGGCAATGATTATGAAATGTTAAAAAATGTTGGTAAGGGCATTTTAATGAAAAATGCACATGATCGTGTTAAGAATAGTTTGCCAAACAATGAGCTTACAAAATTTTGTAATGATAATGATGGGGTTGCAAAATTTTTAATAGAATTTTTTGATCTTGATATTAATTAATTTTTGTTTTTATTCTTTTTTTAATCTTAAAAAAATATTTGATAAAAAGTGTAATAATGGTATTGACATAGTAAAATTAAAAGTATATATTATTTTATGTTGTATAAACGATTGGCAAGTTAGAGATGGAAGATAAAAATATGGTCAAAGTAATAAAGAGTCTATGGTGGATGCCTAGGAGCTTTAAGGCGAAGAAGGTCGTGGTAAGCTGCGAAAAGCTTGGGGGAGAAGCAAACATTCTATGATCCCAAGATTACCGAATGGAGTAATCCAATTAGTTAGATGCTAATTATCTACTGCTTATGTGGTAGAGGCTATACCAGGGGAAGTGAACCATCTAAGTACCCTGAGGAAAAGAAATCAAAGAGATTCCCTAAGTAGTGGCGAGCGAAAGGGGAGTAGCCTAAACTTTAAATGTGTCAAGCTGCAGAGCGTTGCATTTAGAGGGTTGTAGGACGCTTGGAGCTTAGTCTGCAATAAGCTGAGAAGTTACAAAATATTTATATAGAAGAATAGCTTGGAAAAGTTAGCCAGAGAAGGTGACAGCCCTGTAATTTAAATATAAATATCTTCTTAAAGATGTTCCTAAGTAGGACGGGACACGAGAAACCTTGTCTGAAGCTGGGGAGACCACTCTCCAAGGCTAAATACTATAAAGCTACCGATAGTGAAGAGTACCGTGAGGGAAAGGTGAAAAGAACCCCGGGAGGGGAGTGAAATAGAACTGAAACCGTGGACTTACAAGCAGTCAAAGCCATGATATATTCATGGTGATGGCGTGCCTTTTGCATAATGAACCTGCGAGTTATCATGTCTAGCAAGGTTAAGGCATAGTAGTGCTGGAGCCTCAGCGAAAGCGAGTCTTAAACGGGCGATTTAGTTAGATGTGGTAGACCCGAAGCCGAGTGATCTATTTATGGCCAGGCTGAAGCTTGGGTGAAACCAAGTGGAGGGCCGAACCCTAGTCTGTTTAAAAAGGCAGGGATGAGCTGTGAATAGGAGTGAAAGGCTAAACAAACTCGGAGATAGCTGGTTCTCCTCGAAATGGATTTAAGTTCAGCCTTATTTTAGTGCAATAGAGGTAGAGCACTAATTGAGCTAGGGCCTGTCAAAGGGTACCAAACTCAGTTAAACTCCGAATGCTATTGTATGATGAATAGGAGTGAGACTATGGGCGATAAGGTCCATGGTCGAGAGGGAAACAACCCAGACCAACAGCTAAGGTCTCAAAAATGTATTAAGTGGAAAAGGATGTTTAGGTACGTAAACAGCCAGGAGGTTGGCTTAGAAGCAGCCATACCTTTAAAGAGTGCGTAATAGCTCACTGGTCGAGTACTTGAGCGCCGACAATGTAACGGGGCTTAAATACATTACCGAAGCTTTGGATTCTAATTTAATTAGAATGGTAGAGGAGCGTTCTGTAAGCTTGTGAAGTTAAACTGAGAAGTTTGATGGAGGTATCAGAAGTGAGAATGCAGGTATGAGTAACGAAAAAATGGGTGAGATCCCCATTCGCCGAAAACCTAAGGTTTCCTGGGTGAAGGTCGTCTTCCCAGGGTTAGTCGGCCCCTAAGGCAAAGCTGAAGAGTGAAGTCGATGGGAAACGGGTTAATATTCCCGTACCTCTTATAGTTTCGATTGGAGTGACGCATGAGGTTAACTACTGCTAGGCGATGGTAGTCCTAGTTTAAGCATTAAGGTGTTGATTTTAGTAGGCAAATCCGCTAAAAGAGCTGAGATGTGATGATGAGTGTTGTTTTGGCAACATGAAATGTAGGTAGTCAAGGTGCCAAGAAATAACTTCTAAGGTTAGGCTATAAGGGACCGTACCGCAAACCGACACAGGTAGGTGGGATGAAAATTCTAAGGCGCGCGAGAGAATCCACGTTAAGGAACTCTGCAAAATACATACGTAACTTCGGGATAAGTATGACCTAAGAGATTAGGTAGCATAAAAATGGTCCAAACGACTGTTTACCAAAAACACAGGTCTCTGCAAATCTGTAAAGAGAAGTATAGGGACTGACACCTGCCCGGTGCTGGAAGGTTAAGAGGAGATGTTAGTGTCAAAGCGAAGCATTAAATTTAAGCCCCAGTAAACGGCGGCCGTAACTATAACGGTCCTAAGGTAGCGAAATTCCTTGTCGGGTAAGTTCCGACCCGCACGAATGGTGTAACGATTTGGACGCTGTCTCAACGTGGAGCTCGGTGAAATTGAAGTATCGGTGAAGATGCCGATTACTTGTGGTTAGACGGAAAGACCCCGTGAACCTTTACTATAGCCTGGTATTGAGGTTTGGTTAAATATGTGTAGGATAGGTGGGAGACTTTGAAGCTATCTCGTTAGGGATAGTGGAGTCGTACTTGAAATACCACCCTTGTTTAATTAAGTTTCTAACTCATAGTGATATGAGGAGAGTGCCAGGTGGGTAGTTTGACTGGGGCGGTCGCCTCCCAAAGAGTAACGGAGGTGCGCAAAGGTTACCTTAGAGTGGTTGGAAATCACTCTGTAAGTGTAAAGGCATAAGGTAGCTTAACTGTGAGACTGACAAGTCGAGCAGATACGAAAGTAGGTCTTAGTGATCTGGCGGTGGCGAGTGGAAGCGCCGTCACTTAACGAATAAAAGGTACTCCGGGGATAACAGGCTTATCCTTCCCAAGAGTTCATATCGACGGAAGGGTTTGGCACCTCGATGTCGGCTCATCGCATCCTAGGGCTGGAGCAGGTCCTAAGGGTATGGCTGTTCGCCATTTAAAGCGGTACGCGAGCTGGGTTCAGAACGTCGTGAGACAGTTTGGTCCCTATCTGCCACAAGCGTTGGATATTTGAGAGGCTCTATCTCTAGTACGAGAGGACCGAGATGGACGAACCTCTGGTTTACCAGTTATCCTGCCAAGGGTAAGTGCTGGGTAGCTACGTTCGGAAGGGATAACCGCTGAAAGCATCTAAGTGGGAAGCCTTCCTCAAGATTAGATATCCTATTAGAGGGTCCTGGAAGAATACCAGGTTGATAGGTTAGAAGTGTAAGTATAGTAATATATTAAGCTGACTAATACTAATTACCCGAATCTTTGACCATATTTTTGTCTTCCTGTAAATACCCTGGTGATTAAAGAAAAGAGGAAACACCTGTTATCATTCCGAACACAGAAGTTAAGCTCTTATTCGCTGATGGTACTGCGAGTTCGCGGGAGAGTAAGTTATTGCCAGGGTTTTTTTCGTTTTATTGTACTGTTAGTGTTTATTTTAAAACATGTAAGTAGCATAATTATGCGCAATTTGAAAATTTTTTTATTTGTACTTTTTTTTTCTTATATTAGTTTGTCAGCCAAACAAACTCTAAAATTTAAGCTTGTAGATCAATATTATCCTTTATATTACAAAAATAAAGAAGGTAAGATGACTGGTATGATTTTTTATCTTCTTAACAAATGGGCACAGGATCATCATTATGAAATTAGTGTAGAGGCCATTGATTATCTTGATCAAAGCAAAATAGAAGATGATGTGGTTTATTTGGGATTAACATATAATTCTGATTTAAGTGAACATCTGTATTTTAAAAATGAAATTGGCAAATGTGTAACGGCATTGGTTTATAATTCAAAGGAAAATCAAAAAATTACAAATCCATCTCTTTCAAAAGAATTTCGTGTAGGAGTTGTAAAAAATAGCATATATAAAGATATTTTGAAGTTGCATGGTCATATTGATAATGTTTTTTCATTTTCAGATACACAACAGTTATTTTCAGCATTAAGAGATAACAAAATTGATTTAATATATGGAAGTTACAAATCATTGTATTTTTTATGGCATATTTATTTTGATCCATCTTTTTTAAAAGTATTTAATTCTGACTATTTTTATAGTTTTGGCATACGGGTTGCTATTAGTAAAAAAGCTGTTAATGAACTGAAGAGTTTAGATATTGATCTCTTGAGTTATATGAAAGCTCTCTCTAAAAGCGAATATGCTTCTTTTAAGGAGTTAGATTACTTATTTAATCTTGATGTTGGAATATATAATGATTATCCTCCTTTAAGTTTTATTAATTCTAAAGGTCAATTATCAGGAATTTTAGTTGATTTATGGAATGATCTCTCTAGAGAATATGCTTTTTCTTTAAAATTTGTAGGATTTCCAAAGGAAAGTATTAAACTGAGTCTGGATGATAAAGATATATCTGTTTGGGGTGGTATTATTGAAGATAATAATATTTTGACTTCAAAAATCTATAAAGTAACAGATCCAATATGTATGCTTGATTTTAATTTTTACTTAACGAATTCTAGAAATAGTGATAAAATCTTAAATTCACAAATTGTTGATTTTCACTTAAGTGGTATAAGGTTAGATAAAAATACAGACATAGTTAATAATTTTGCAGATATAATAAATAATTCATATGGTTTTATAGAAAATTCAATTACTACAAATTATCTATTGAGGTTGCATGGGTATAATAATATATTAAAATTTAAAGATTTAAGTTTTAACGTGCAAAAACCTTTAATATTAGCTAGTAATATTCGCAAATTGCAGTTGTTCTCGTATATGCTAGATGCATTAACATCAAATATCTTATTTGATACTTTATTAGAGATAGATAAAAATTGGTTTACTCAAAATGAGATTGAAGATTATCAAAGTAGTTGTTATAGCCATGTAAATAGCAGTAATTTTAATATTGAAGAAAAAATTTGGTTGGAGCACAATAAAAAATTAAATCTTGCTGTTAAGAATTGGTATCCTGTTGATTATGTAAATTCTGGTCGTTATAAGGGAATAAATGAATGGTTAATTAAAAAGATAAAAAGATTAACAAATGTGGATTTTAATATTATTAATGTACGTGAGCGGGAACTCAAAGATTTAATTAAGAATGGTCAAATAGATATTTTGTCTTCTAATTTGGATAGTGCAAATTTAGATTATTTTTTTAATATTAAATCAGTTTCAGGAATTCCTTTATATATTTTTTCACAAAAAACTAATTTATTTATTCCCAAATCATCTGATCGTATAGCAGTGCTTAACTTTTTATATTCTAATAAATTGGAAACCCAAATAGGAGCACAATTAGTACAAGTAGAGAGTTTTAAAGAGGCTTTGGATTTGATATACAAGAGAGAAGTTGATGGAATTCTTAGTGATGAGTATACTGCTACTGTTAATTTTGAAGATTTAAATGTTAGAGATCTTGAAAAAATTGTTAATGTGTCGGATTTATCATTTAATTTGAATATTGCTGTTTATAATCAAGATTATATTTTAAGAAGAATTATACAAAAAATTTTATTCCGAACAAATGTTAATAATAAATTATATTTTGATGATTGGGTATTTAATGTTCATGAAAGTTCTAAAGACATGAAATTAAAAAAATCTGGTATATTAGTCTTAGCGATTGTTTTTTTTGTTTTAACTATTTTAATGTTTTTCTTATTCAGATTATTGAAAGAAATAGGATTTAGAAAAAAAATGTATTCTTCTGTAATTAGTGAAAAAAAAGTTATTGAAGATGCTATTGTTGCTAAGACTATTTTTTTAGCAAGTATGAGTCATGACATTCGTACTCCCATTAATGGCATAATAGCAGCTACCGAACTTCTAGATAATACAGATCTTTTAGGTGTTCAAAAAGAATATGTGCAAATGATCAATTATTCATCTACTTCATTACTTTCTTTGATTGATGAAATATTGTATATCTCTAAAATAGATATGAATGGTATATATATTGAAAATAATGAAATAAATCTAGAATATGAGATTGAAGAAGTTGTAAAAAGTTTTCAGTCTCAAAGCGCAAAACATAATCTTGATTTAATTTTTTATTCAAAATCAGATTTAAATAATTATTTGATAGGAGATAGGTCTAGACTTAAGAAAGTACTTATTAATTTGATAAGCAATGCTTTTAAGTTTACTAAGGAAGGAATCATAATTATAAACTATGAAATTATATGTACTAGAGAAGGTGATAATGGTGATAGAATTTTTACCATTGAATTTAAAGTAATTGATACTGGTAAAGGAATTAAAAAAGGAAATATACCCGTAATATTTGAATTATTCAAACAGGGAGATGACTTTGATGCAAAAGAATATGAAGGAACGGGACTTGGACTTGCAATATCTAGAAAGCTTGTCAGTTTAATGGGTGGTCCTGGTATTACTGTTGAGAGTGAGGTGGGCAAAGGGACAACTTTTTCATTTATGTTGCCTTTTGTTTTAGGTAATGAGATTAATGATAAAGAGAAAAGTAAATTTAAATTGATTAGGAATAAAAAGATTTTAACTTTATTTTCAAGTAATAAAGCTGTTGTCTTGTTAAATGAAATAAGTGAAATCCTTGATTATAAGGATAACGTACGTAATTTTTATTCTTATGAGGATGCTTATGAAGAATGTTCTAAATATCCTTATTATGATTTTATTTTTATAAATGTTGATAATGCGGATTTACAAAAGTGTTTAAAATTTGCTGAACGGCTTGAAAAATTAAATTTAGATGCAAAAATAGTATTTGTGTTCTATTATTTAAAGAATGAAGAGATCATTGATTTTAAATACGAATATATTCAAAAACCTTTTAAAAGGTGGGATTTTTATTCTGATTGGATTATAAATGGTTCACTTGTAGATGCTCCATTAATTGATGATTCTGGAATTTTCAAGCTTAAGGATAATATTTGTATATTGATAGCCGAAGATAATGAGATTAATCAAAAAATTTTAAAAAATATTTTGATTGTTATAGGCGTTAGAGAAGATTCTATTGATATTGTGGATGATGGTTTTAAGGCCATTGATTATTTAAAAACCAATAGATATGATATTGCTTTTGTTGACATAAGAATGCCAAAATGTGATGGATTTACAGTATCTGAAGAAATACGAAGATATGAAAAACAAAATAATTTAAATTCATGTGTGTTAATAGCTGTTACTGCACATGCTTTAAGGGAATATAAAGATAGGTGTTTGGAGAGTGGAATGAATGATTATCTTGCAAAACCCATACATATTAAGTCGATTAAATATATATTAAAAAAATATTTATATATTGATGAGGTTAAGAATAATAATATTATAGAATATAAAAATTTCGATAAATTGGATGATTTGGATATTAATCGTGCTTTGCAAGATTTGGATATTTCGTATGACATGTACATTGATTTATGTAGAGGTTTTGTTGTCATGAGTGATAATATTATACGTGATTTGGATGAGGCATTTAATTTAAATAATGTGGTATTAATAAAAGAGTTGGCACATTCAATAGCAGGTGCTCTTGGTAATATGCGTAGTAATTTATTTGATGATTTTAAACAAATTGAAAATGGTACAGATTCAATAGAGGAATTAAGAGTACTATATTCTAAAGCACGTCAAAATTTGATTATGCTTGTTAAAAATATAAGAGATCGGATATTAAATGTTGTTGATATTGATGATTATGAAAAATTAGAATTTCAAAGTAATAATGACTTTTTAATTATTATGCAAAAACTTTTAAATGAGATAGAAAATAGAAATCCAAAAGAATATAAAAAAATTCTTGAAACCCTTAAAAAATATCATTGGGATGATGATAATATTGTGTTATTTGATTCTCTTGTTGAATGTTTAAGGGTATATAATTTTAAGGAAAGTGTTAACATTATCAAACGTATGATGAGCCATAATAGAATAGGGAAATTGTGATGAAAGGTATAATTTTAGATAACTTTGATGAAATTGCGATTGAACCTCAAAAGTTATTACTTGTAGATGATACGCCTACAAATTTAGATTTGTTACTAGATATTTTGCAAAATGATTATGATATTAGAGTTGCGCTAAATGGATTTGATGCTTTAAAACAGGTGGAAATTGATAAACCAGATTTAATACTTCTTGATGTGTTGCTTCCAGATGTTAGTGGTTATGAAGTTTGTAGAAGACTTAAAAATGATCCTGAGACTAGAGATATTTCTGTGATATTTATAAGTTCAAGAAATTCTACTGATGCACAACTTGAAGGATTTAATGTTGGTGGTGTAGATTATATTTTAAAACCTTTTAATGGAAGGATTATTAATGCCAGAATTAAGACTCATCTTGAACTTAAAAGGCTTAGGGATTATTTTAAAAATCTTTCAAGAATTGATGGCTTAACTCAAATTCCTAATAGAAGGTTTTTTACAGATAAATTTGCTAAATCGTGGATGCAAGCATTAGAACATCAAGATAATGTTATTGTGGGAATGTTAGATATTGATTATTTTAAGAAATATAATGACAATTATGGACATACCAATGGTGATGAATGTCTTAAATTAATAGCCAAAAGTTTAAATAGGATTGCTATTAAATATAAGATAGATGTTGCACGTTATGGTGGTGAGGAGTTTATTTTATTTTCTGTCAATAAAAGTTTAGAAGAAATGATTAAGATTGTTAGTTTTTTAATTGAGGATATTAGAAATTTAGGAATAGTTCATGAGTATAGTGATATTTCTCATTTTGTTACAGTTTCAATTGGACTTGCAGAACAAGTTCCGCAAGATTCCAATTTTACTAATATTATTAAACTTGCTGATGATAAGTTATATGAAGCTAAAATTTCGGGACGTAATCAATTTAAATATTAATCATGAAAATAGAAGTTAAATCTTATAAGTTAAAGACAATCCAATAGAGTCATAATAAACATACGAATTGTTTGTGCTTACCTTTTTTGTGATATCAGCTAATCCTACTGTATCTTCTGTATAGGAAGGTGCTGTTGAAAATTTAAATAGTACGTCTAATGTTAGATTTTCTATAACTTGAATTTTGGCAATTAAGGAAAAATTGTGATAAAAGAAGTCACTTCCCCATCCTTTATCTTGCATTGTGCTCACATATCTTGCATTTCCAATATATGTTTGACCTTCATATAAGAATCCAACTAAATTAAGGGGCATTGGCATTTGATATGCTAAGAGTGCATAAGGATTTATTATGGTTCCATTTATATTTTTACCTTCGTCAGCTTTATATTTCCAAAGTTGATTATTCTTAGCGTGAGGGTTATATCTTAATTTCATATTATTTCCAACTACTGTTATAACATGTGTCCATTCTCCATCAATGATTGAATTTAGATCAAATTGTAGTCTACCTCCTGTAGTGAATTCATAGTAAAATTCAGGTTTACTTGAATATTTTCCATTACCAAGATGTACTCCAATGCCTTTAAATCCAAATGCTTCCCAACCTATTCCAAATTCAGATTCTGTGTATATATTTAAAAATGCAATAGGAGTAATTCCTATTTTTGCATGGGATAGTGCTAGGATAGGTGATAGTCCAATATTGACATCAAGGTCTATTCCATTATTCTTGAAGAAAATTGAGTCGAAATTATTTTGTAATGGGATAAATTTATGACCTCCAAAATGTGATATTAATTTTGCGCTTCCCCACGAGCTAGGTTCAATCTGTTTGCTTGGGTCTGTCGATGTAAATTTTGGGGTTATAAAACTTGGAGAAAATTTACTATTTGAAGTTCCAAGTGCATGTGGTGGATAATAAGCCGTTTGGAAATCAATATAAAAATATCGCGTTTGATTTTGTTTTGTTTCTGAATTTTCTTTTGTTGTTGAATTTTCTTTTGTTTCTAATTTTTGTTTTGTTTCTTCCTCTGAATAGGTAGAAACAGTTTGTAAAAATATTAATATTATTAACAATTTTTTTAACATATAATACCTTTGCTTATATAAGATTTTTTTCCTTTTTAATTTTTTTCATTATAGTTTATTTCTTTAAATAAAGTAAATTGTTTTGATTATAATTTTAGACTAATTTTTTTCAATTTTTGATATTATCTCCATTAAGTTTTTTTGTACTTCATTAATATTTTTTGATGCGTCTATATTATTAAGTCTATTACTGTTTGAGTAAAAATTTATTAATGGTTTTGTTTGCAAATTATATTCCTGAAGTCTAATTTTTAAAGACTCTTTTGTATCATCTTTGCGTTGGTAGAGAATACCTTGGCAAAAATCACAAATTTCTTTTTCTTTTGTAGGAAGTGTATATATATTAAATATTTTGCAACAAGATTGGCATATTCTTCTTCCAGAAAGCCTTTTAACCAGAAGTTTTTCGTCAATTAAGAAATTTATTATTTTAATGTTTTCTAATAACCTATCTAATTCTATGGCTTGATTGATATTTCTGGGAAATCCATCGAGAATAAAATTATCCCTATTGTCAATAGTATTGATTTTGTCTTCAACGACTTTAATCGTAATTGAGTCGGGTACTAATTGTCCATTTTCAACTATTTGTTTGATTTCTTTTCCAAGGGGTGTATCATTTTCTATGTTTGTTCTAAACAAATCGCCTGTTGAAATGTGATAGTAATTTAGTTCATTTGATAGAATTTTTGCAATTGTACCTTTTCCAGAACCTGGAGGGCCTAAAAAGACAAGTTTCATAATGTAACTCCTGTATAGTTTTATTTTTATTTTTGATATTTAACCGAAGATATTTAACAAGAATTTAAATCCAACAATTGTTCCAATTGCAGATCCAATGTTAACAAAAAACACTATTAATAAGATTTTTGTAACTTTATTCTTAAAATATCCTTTTATGTTATGTAAATCTTCTTGTAGGCTTTCAAAATCTTTTATTTTTGGTTTATTTATATATGCTTCAACGAGTCCTGCTACCATACCTGTCCCAATAAATGGCATTAAAGAAAATATTGGAGCACCAATTGATGCTGTTAGTATAGTAATAATGTTGGCTCTTAATAAAATAGCTGCAATGCCTGCAAATACAGAATTACATATTATCCAGATTTCTAAATTTTTATAGGCAAATTCAAAGTCTTTAAAGTAGAATGAACTTGCTATTAGTATAATAATCGAGATAGCTATTAAGTAGGATATCAATTTGCTTATTGAGAAATTGTTTTTAGGTATGGTGTTTAGTTCTTCAATGTTAATAATTTTTTTAGTATCTTGAATTTCTTTTAAGTTTTCTATTATTCCCTTTACATGGCCAGCTCCCACAACAGCAAGAATTGTTCCAGATCCTTCAAGTATTTTACTTGCTATAAATTCATCTCGTTCATCAATTAAGACTTTTTTTACAGTGGGAATTTCTTTTGCAAGTTCTTCCATTATATTTGATAGAGCATCTTGTTCTTTAAGTTTTTCAATTTCATCTTCTGTGACTTTGATATCTGAGAATGAAAACAGGCTTGATATTATTTTTGTTTTTTCAAAAATTGGAACACAATTCCAAGCTCTCTTTAGAGTTGTCTCAACTTTTCTGTCTGCAAGTATTAAAGGTATGTTATGTTCCTTGGCTTTTAAAATGGCTGTTTTCATTTCTTCACCAGGACTAATTCCTTGTTCTTTTGCTAATTTTTTTTGAAAATTACTTAAAATAATTTGTACTATTAATAAAAAGGCTTTTCCTTGTTTTATTACTTTATATATGTCCAAGTTGCGCCATTTTTCATTTTCGTCTGTTTGTAGAATGGCATGGTAGCGTGCCTCATCAAGTTCAACCGCTATAAAATTTGGTTTTAATATATCAATCAAATTAGCAGTGTCTTGTGAGCTTTTTTTTGATACATGAGCTGTTCCTAATACATATATTTTATGATGATCTATGTCAAGAGTACTTACATGTGAAAAGTAGTCTTTTGTGTTTTCTTTTGCGGTTTCCAAAAGTTATCCTTGTCTTTAAAAATTTAACCATCAAGAAGGATGGTTTCTAATAATTTTACCACATGACCTATTGAAACTATATAGTCTATATTATTTTCTTCTATTGCAATTTTTGGCATTCCAAATACCACTGAGCTTTTTTCATCTTGTGCAATAGTTACGCCTCCAGCTTTTTTAATATCTCCAATTTCTCTGGAACCGTCATTTCCCATTCCAGTCATTATGAGAGCTATGACTTTTTCTTTTACGTTTTCTGATATTGACTTGAATAGTACTCCTATAGAAGGTTTGTGTCCGTTGACATTTTCCGCATCAAAAACCTCTATTTGATAATTATCGTTTATTTTGTTTATTTTTGTGTGATATCCTCCAGAACTTATATATATGCATCCTTTTTGAAGGATTTCATTGTTTTTTGTTTCTTTTACAGTTAAGTTACAAATCTTATTAAGATTGTTTGCAAATTCTGTAGTAAATCCTTTTGGCATATGTTGAACAATTACTATTGGAATAGGAAAGTTTTTTGAAATTTCTGATAAAATTATTTTTAATGCTGCAGGGCCTCCTGTGGATATTCCAATAACTACCATTTCAAATTTTCTATTTTTAAGTTTTTTTAAATCTTGGTCATTTATTATTTGTTTTTGATTAAGACTTGTTACTATGTATTTAGTGTTTGTTTTTTTTAAATTATGTTCTCTTATGTTTATTATATTTAGGTTATTTTTTTTATCTTTTTCATTTTGTGACGGTGTGTATGTTTCTGGTTTAGAATTAATATTGGTTATGATTTTGTTTTTTATACTCTTATTTCCATAAATTATAAGTAAATCAATAATTTTATCTTTTATTTTGTCTAATTTACTATCAATTTTTATTATGAAATCATCAGCACCTTGTAGTAGAGCATTTATTGCAAGATCTTTATTAGATGATAGTATAATGACGGGAATTTTATTATTGATATTTTGCTTTTTTTGTATGAGGGAAATGTCTTTGATAGTTTCTTTTTCTAGGCCTAGTAATATTACATCTGGGTCTTGTTTTAATTTTTTTAATGCAAAGTCTGCATTGGCTGCAGTTGCAATAACTTTAAGTTTTGATGAGGAATTTATTATATCCGATATAGCCTTTCTATTAACAGACGAAGAATCAATAATGAGCACGTAAATTGTTATTCTCATTTTTTATTTGCTCCTATAGGTCTGCTTGCATAAAATTATAGTTTGTATTTGTTTTGGAATGAAAGTTTTTTTTCATTAGGGACACTCTCATCATCCTTTTCATATATTATAGCCCAAGGTGTCTTTAAAAACTTGAAAGGAAGATTTAGACCAAAGAGTGATTCTGAGTGTCCGATAAATAAGTAACTCTTCATAGCCATAGAAGAATAAAATTTTTTCAAGACTTTAATTTGTGATTTTTCGTCGAAATATATGAGTACATTTCTACAAAATATGACGTCTATATTGGAAAATCCACTTTCAAAATTTAAATTATGATAATCAAATCGTATGTGTTTTTTGATGTCATTTACTACCTTATAACCATCCATGTGAGGCTTAATGTATTTTTTATACTCTGCTGGAATATGTTCACATTGTTGGCTAGAGTAATGTCCGTCTTTTGCTATCATTAACGATTTTAAACTTAAATCAGAGGCTATAATAATAAATTCAAAATTTTCTGGAATGTGGTATTTAAGAACAAATGCTAATGAATATGGTTCTTCTCCAGTTGAACATCCTGCAGACCATATAACAATTCTATTTTTATTTTCTTTTGTTTTAATATTTATTAATTGTGGTATTATGAATTTTTCAAAAGTTTTAAAATGGGCTTCATTTCTGAAAAATCTTGTTAAATTTGTAGTAACTAGATCTAAAAAATACTCTTTTTTAAATTTGTCTGAAATTATTAATTCGTATAGTTGTTGTGGTGTATTGATATTTTGAAGTTCATGTATTGCATCATTAATTCTACTTTTTAATACAATTTTATTTTTTTCATCAAAACGTATACCACTATTATCATATATAAAATTACAAAATTTTACCAAAAGTTCATCATTAATGTTTAACATCTATAAAGTCCAATTTTATGAATTTTCTTAATACATAGTATTACTTAACCATTGTAAATTTCTAGTGGGTTTATATAATTTTTTCAAAATAATAGTACAATTAGTATTAGTAGAGTTACTTTAAATATTAGTTTAAGGGATAAATTTGTGAATAAGTATTTATTATTTTTTATCTTGATTTTAATGCTAGTAGCTTGTGCTAGCAAAAGGAAAAATTTAATGGAAGAACATGGAATATTTGCTTTAATTGATACAAATAAAGGTACTATAAAAATTAAACTTTATTATAAAATTGCTCCTTTGACCGTGATGAATTTTATTGGTCTTAGTGAAGGTCTTATTGAAAATTCTGTTACAAATCAACCTTATTTTGATAATCTTATTTTTCATAGGGTTGTTGATGGGTTTGTTATTCAAACAGGTGATCCTACTGGTACTGGTACTGGAGGTCCTGGTTATGTATTTCCTGATGAATTTACTAAAGGTGTGAGGCATGATGAAGCAGGCGTTGTTTCTATGGCTAATGCAGGTCCTGATACTAATGGAAGTCAGTTTTTTATTACTCTTGCAGATAATCTTACATATCTTGATTTTAAGCATTCAATTTTTGGTAAGGTGGTTGAGGGAATGGAAACAGTGAGGAGCATAAGTCTTGGAGATAAAATAGAGAGAGTAAAGATAATTCGTGTTGGAGATCATGCACATTCTTTTAAAGTTAATAATGAAGAATTTTTAAAATTAAAGAGTAGTTATGAAACAAAAAAATTAAAAGAGTATGAAAAACATATGGCTTGGCAATTTGAAATAATTGATCGAGATTGCAAAGATTTTGAAAAAGATGAAAGTGGTATTTTATATAAGGTAATAAAACAGGGAAATGGTAAATGTGCTAAGAATGGTGATATTGTAAGAGTAGATTATGAGGGTTTTTTGTTAAATGGATTTAAATTTGATAGTTCTCTTGAGAGGGGTAATATAATGGAGTTTGAACTTGGTCTTGGGAGAGTGATTAAAGGTTGGGAGATAATGTTGTCAAATATGTGTGAAGGGGAAGAGAGAGTTATAATAATTCCACCAAATCTTGCTTATGGAGATAGAGATTTTACCAGTATGATAAAAGCAAATTCTTTTTTAAAATTTAATATTATTTTAAGGAAAGTTAATTAATGTTCAATCGAATTTTTTTTGATGAAGATATTAAATATGAATTTTATAGAAAATTTTTTCATATCTCAAGTTTAGTGTTTTTATTATTATATAAAGTGAATTTGTGGATAGGTTTTGTTGCAAGCTTGTTTTTTATGGTTATTTACCTGATATTAGAATTGTTAAGAGTCATGCAAAAAAAATTATTTTTTTTAGGAGATATATCAGAAATACTAGTGAAAACTAGAGAAGTCTCTTTTTGTAAAATATATCTCTCTCCAATATTTTTAGTAGTCAGTATGTTTTGTACTTATTTTTTTATAGCTAAACCTTTTAGTTATATTGGAATATTTTCTGCATGTATTGGAGATGGGCTTGCAAGTCTTTTTGGTAAGCTTATTCCATCTTTTAAACTTGTAAATAATAAAACGTTTGCAGGAAGTATTTCTGTTTTTGTTGTTGCTTTTATAGTATGCTATTATTTTGTTCCCAATTTTGTTATGGCATTAATTGTTGGTATGGGAGCTATGCTTGTTGAACTTTTTGATTTTGCAAAATACGATAATTTATTTTTGCCTGTAGGGGTTGCAACTTTATCTTTTTTATTGGTAACTTGAATTTATTGAGCTTGACTTTTTATAGCCAATAAAAAAAGAGTTTGCCTGATTCTTGTAAGTATATTGGTACTCCTATTGAAATTGGTATGAATGCATAGGGTATTTCTATCAAATTTAAGTAAGTTCCTAATACTATTAATGATGTTGATACAAAGAGTAGCAAATAACTTAAGTTTTTTTTCCTTAAACATGCTACCAGGAAGTTCATTAATATTAGTAGTAGGAATAAATAGATGTATAATTTATTATTTTTTATTGGAGAGAAAAAGTCGTTTGTGTGTTGATAAGCATTAATAGGTATTAAATAGCTATAAATCATTGAGAAAGTAAAAATTAAATAAATGGTATAAGTTATTGATTTTATTTGAAAATCACATATATATAGACTTAAAAAGAATAAATTTAGTAATGAAAATATGACTATTAAGTGATAAAATTTCATTAAAGAATACAATTCTAAACTCAATGTGTTGCTTAAAAGGTAATATTTAAAAATTGCAATGGGTTCAATTATATAAAAGCAAATAAAACAATAAAAAAATACGAATTGTATATTGTTTGTTCTCTTGTAATTGATATATGTCCAAATGGATCCTATGATGCCAATGTTGAATATAAAAAATTTGTTGACCAAAGCCAATGTATTTGTATTGTATATTTTACTAAGATAATTATAAAAGTTTATGCTGGTATTTAAGTAGTAAATAAATATTGATATAACAATTATTCCTAGACTAACGGTCGTTAATAAAAAGAAATTTAATTTTGAAAATAATGTTTTCATTTAAGTTCCCAAGAAGATATATTTTTTTGCATTTTGATTATTTTTTTTATTTTAGCATCAAGTTTTGCAAAAAAATCTATTTTTGTTTTCTCTTCAATTGAATTTACGTTCACAACGTAATTTTTTAAATCTGTATCTTTAGCTTTTTCATTTGGAATAATAAAAGCTACAATTTCATAATTATTACTCTTGTTGTTTAAGGATAACACGATTTTATAAAAGTTTTTTGGAATTAAAATTTTGTTGTTTCCAATAAATCCTTGGTTTTCCGTCAAGATTCCTGCGCTAATAATATAAATCTTTTCTTTTGAAATAGCCCATTTTCTAACTTTTTGTTCAAGTTTAGACCAAATTCCTGAGTTGAATGAACTTTTTTGTGGAGAAATGTTTGATAAAAAATAAGTCTCTCTCATAGCCTCTTTAGAAAAAGACATATCAGCAGAACTAACAATATGTCCTCTATCATATCCGCTGTGTAGGTAGTCACTTAATTTTGGTGCAATTCCTTTGATATCTGGATCTTCAAAAAATTTTTTACTTCGCGTGATTTTTTTTTCTTTAACTAAGATTAAAGCTAATTCAACCATTTCTCTTTTTAATTGATAAGCTACCCATTCTGATTGTCTTGCATGTTCAGCATATCCTAAAGAATAATATTTTTTGTGTAATACTTGGGTAGTAAGATATCCCTGTGGTAAGAGATATTCTTCTTGTAGTTTTATTGGAATTTGAGGTCTATAAAATCTATTTTTAATTTCTTCTAAATAATTAGAAGCTATTTCTTTTATTTTATTGACGATTTTTGGGTTTTGATGTAGGAATAAAAATCCTATTAAAATTGATATGTAGAGAATAATTAAGATTTTTGATTTTTTTTTCATTGATTTTCCCCTTTTTTATTTTTTAGATTATATCTAATACCAAAGTTAAATGAAATATTAAAAGTGTCAAGGAATAAACATTCGACTTTTGAGTATATATTAAGGTAAGAAATAGATTCTTTTGTAGAAAATTCAAAAAATATATATGGTTCTACTACATAAGGTATTTTATTATAAAATCTAAAATTTCCTATTAAATTTGTTGATAGGTAAAATCGTCCTCCAATACCCATACTAGTAGATAAGTATTTTAGTTTTTGAAAGAAATTAATGATATTCCAATTTATTCCTATACCAATATAAGTACTTGAGAATTGGATTTTTTTAGATACATTGTAATCTTCAATCATTAAAATCATGCAAACAGCCATAAAATCAAGATTATTTGTGGCGAATGTATAATAGGGTCTAAATATTATGTGATTGTTTTCTGCATTGAGAAAGAATCCTGTTCCAAGTCCTATACCTGTTGAATAGATGAAACCTCTATTTATTGAGAATATACTATTTTTATTTTTTTCTGATTTTTCTTTTAAAGGTAAATTTTTTTTATTGATTTCATCTTTTTTTTGTGTTTTTTCATTTGAAATTTTATTTTCTTTATTTTTTATCTCATTATTTAATGAATATAAATTAATACATGATAATAATAAGCAACAGTAGATTATTTTTTTCATAATTAAATTAGTTTAAATAATATACAATTATTTGCAAATAAAGAAGTGTTAGTGAGATGGGGAATACAAATTTAATCTTTGTACTGTGATAAAATTAATTTAAGTACTTAGGAGGTTTAAGGTTATGTTTTTGGATTTTTTAAAAAAGGAGCTTATTTTTGTATCGTCCACAATATGTTCTAAAGATGAAGCACTTAATTTTTTAGTGGAAGAAGTAAGTAAGAAAGGTTATACAAATGATAAATCAGTATTTATGCAAGGATTGCTTGATAGGGAAAATATTGGTGATACATCTTGGGAAAATGGAGTTGCTATTCCTCATTTTGTAGGAGATGTTGTTAGTATCAGTTTTATTTCATTGCTTTACATAAAGGGTAATGGTATAAAATGGTCTGATGATAATCCTCCTGTTAATTTAATATTTTTAATTTGTATGTCAAAGGATCAACAAGGTACTGGGCATATTAAGTCAATAGCTTTTATAGCCAGATTATTTGAAAATGATGATTTTAAAAATTTTTTAAAAAATGGAAATAATTCTGATGAAATTTATTCTTATATAAAAAATGTTGAAAATAATTATTTAGAGAGTGATTTTAGTATTTCTAGGACAGAGAATATATTGGCTGTATGTGCTTGTCCTGTAGGAATTGCACATACATATATTGCTGCTAAGAAGCTTGAAGTTGAAGCTAAAAGACAGGGATATAGCATTAAAGTTGAAACTCAGGGTTCTATTGGTATTGATAATCCTTTAAAAAAAGAGGATATTGAAGCTGCTGATGTTGTAATACTTGCAGTAGATAAAGATGTTGATGAGTTAAGATTTGATGGAAAGCGAGTTTATAAAATTTCGACTGCAAGGGCTATTAACGATGTAGAGAATGTTATTAAAGAAGCATTTAGTGTTCCAGTGTTAACATTTAAAGGTATGAATACTTTAAAGGATAATTCTAATAATAGCAAATCTGGCTTTTACAAATATTTAATGAGTGGTGTCTCTCCTATGGTTCCAATTGTGGCTAGTGGTGGTATTTTAATAGCCTTTGGCATATCTCTTGCAGGGGTTGGTTCTGGTGGTCCAAATTTTGAGCAATATCCTTTTTATAAGACAATTACAGATATTGGTGGTGTGGCTTTTAGTATGATGTTGCCAGTACTTTCAGGATTTATTGCAATGTCAATTGCTGATAAGCCAGGTCTTGCACCAGGTCTTGTGGGAGGAGTTCTTGCTAGGGACGTTAAAGCAGGATTTTTAGGAGCCATACTTGTAGGGTTTATGGCAGGTTTTATTGCAAGATGGTTAGCAAGAAGACAAATATCTGAATGGCTTAGGCCTATAATGCCTATATTTGTAATTCCTTTAATAAGTACTGTTATTATTGGATTTTTCATGATTTACGGAGGTGTTTATATTGCCCAATTTATGGGACTTCTTGAAAATGGTCTTAAGGAGCTTCAAAGTAATTCAGATGCTCATGGTATTATAGGAAAGTTGTTACTTGGGGCAGTACTTGGTGCTATGGTATCAATTGATATGGGAGGGCCTTTTAATAAAGTTGCATTTCTTTTTGGTGTTGGTATGATTCCTAGTGTGCCACAAATAATGGGTATGGTTGCATCAGCTATTCCTGTTGCTCCTATGGCTATGGGACTTGCTACTTTGATTATGCCACAATTATTTGAAGAGGAAGAGAGAGAATCGGGAAAAATATCATTTTTGATTTCTTTTATTGGCATTAGTGAGGGTGCTATTCCTTTTGCTGCCAGTGATCCTGCAAGAGTTTTGCCTTCGATAGTGCTTGGAGGTGCTGTTTCAAGCATTATTGCAGCATTTTGGGGCGTTGCAGATCATGCTCCGCATGGGGGGCCAATAGTTTTACCTGTTGTTGATCATAAATTTGGATTTCTTGTTGCAATAGCTGTTGGTGTTGCGGTGGCAACAAGTGTAGTTATTTTTTTGAAATCTTTAAAGGTTAAGGTATCTAAATGAGTGTTGATAATATATTTTTGATGAAAAATGAGATTAAGGAGTATGATTGGGGTGGATATGGTTTCATCCCTTCCCTTTTGGGACAAAAAAAAGACGGTTTGCCAAAAGCTGAAATGTGGCTTGGTGCACATAAAACATTTTCTAGTAAAATATTAGTTGATGGTCAATATGTTTCTCTTTTTAATTTTTTAGAAATACATAAAGAGCTTTTAGGTTTTGGGAGTGAATTGTCGTTTTTATTTAAAATTCTTTCAGTGCATAAACCTTTGTCACTGCAGATACATCCTTCAAAAGATATTGCTTTAAAAGGCTTTGCGCTTGAAAATAATAAAAAAATAGTTATTGATGATTCTAAGAGAATTTATAAGGATGAAAATCCTAAAGTAGAGCTTGTTTATGCTTTGAGTGATTTTTATGCTCTTAAAGGTTTTTTGCCACTTGATGGCATTAACCATATTTATAGAAGTTTAGGATTGGATTTTAATTTTATGACACATGAATCGTTTGTAAAAACCTTATTTGATTTACACGAATTTGAAATTGAGAATATTATTTATAAAGTGTTAGATAATTTAAATTTTATAGATGAATTTAGAGCTTTTTGGTTTAATGAAATTTATAAAATGTATGGTATTGATATTGGTCTTTTGGTATTTTTGGGAATGTATATTTTTAAATTAAAAACAGGTGAAGTTTTTTATACTGAAAGTCGAGAAGTTCATGCTTATCTTAAAGGTGAATGCATTGAACTTATGACTAATTCTGATAATGTCATTAGAGCAGGTTTTACAACTAAACATATTGACAAAGATGAAATGTTGAAGGTTGGAAAATTTGAGGAGGGAGTTTTTTCATTGTTAAAGAGTGAAAATATTGATGGTTGTGATGTATTTAAGTTGCCAGGTACCAATTTAAGTTTGTTTCACAAATGTATAGGTGGAGAGAGCTACTTTGAAAGAGTTGGTGTTATGATATTATTAGTTATAAAAGGAAAAGTTCAGCTTAATAATAGAATTTCTCTTAAGATGGGAGATAGTGTGTTTATAGGGAATTGTGATTGTAATAAGGAATTGTCAATTTGTGGTAATGGAGAAATTTTTATTGCGCTTTCTTTATAGTTAAGATATTGATTTTTAATTTTTAATTTTAAGAAAAGATATTTAATAATTTATATAAACATTTTAATAAATCCAATTGCAAAAAATTTAAATCTCATGCCTTCAAATACTATTTTTGGTTCTGTTAAAAATATTGTTGGACCAAGTGTTGGGTAAATTTTAAATCCTAATGATAAATTTTTGATGATTTTATATTCTATTGATAAGGGTAGTCTAGTTACTATTGCTATTCTGTCATAAGGGGATGGTTTTTGAGAACTAGGAGAAGTTAAATTTGCTTGAGACCAATCTACTCCAATTCCAAATCCACCTCCTATTATTAGAGATTTTCCTATTAGTTGTCTGAAAATTAAATCAATGGCAATTAAATTATAAGGCTTAAAGTTTATTGTATTGAAATATAGAAAGCTACCATATCCAAAATCTATGTCTACGTATGGCACTGAGATTAATAGGTTTATAAGAGGACTTCCAGTGCCTGTTCCTGCTGCAAATGAGTAAGCGTTTTTATATTTTTTATTATTGTTTGCAGTATTATTTGGTTTAAGTTTTTCAGGTTTTATTTCAGGTTTTATTTCAGGTTCTATTTCAGGTTCTATTTCAGGTTGTTCAGGTTCTATTTCAGGTTGTTTAGGTTCTATTTTAGGTTGTTCAGGTTCTATTTTAGGTTGTTCAGGTTCTATTTTAGGTTGTTCAGGGACAATAGGTTTGTCATTTGTAGTGCATATAGTTCCATCCTTTTTTTGTTTACATTCGATAAAATACATACTATCATATTGCGAAAAGGCAAGATTGTATAAGTTGAATATTAACAATAATGTAAGTATTTTTTTGGTGTTTTTTCCCATTAATGTTCCTTTGTATAGTTGTTTTATATGTATATTTTTATGAATCCAAAACCAAAAAATCCAAATCTTATTCCTTCCATTGATGTGGGATTAAATATCATTGTGGCACCAATTGTTGTGATAGCTTTAAAACCTATGAAAACATTTTTTAAAAAACCATATTCCAATATAATGGGAAGTCTAATTGTAAAGCCCAATCTATTATTGGATGAAGTTAATGAAAACTCTTCTTGTTTATTTTGTCCATTATTATTTTGTTGTGTTACATTGGAGGCATCTTGTTCATTTGGTTTTACTTGAGATAGGTCAATGCCTATGCCAAGTCCTCCAGAGAGTGTTGTATTGTGATAGACTTCTTCTTTAAATACAATATCAGTCCCAAGGACAATATAAGGTATAAAGTTGTTAGGATGCAGTCCATTAAAGCCCCCATATCCAAAATCTACATCTACATAAGGAAAATTGATTATGATATTGGTTATAGGATTTCCGATACCAAATCCTATGCCAAATATATTAGGTGGATAGGAACTTTTTTGAGAATGCTGTTTGTTTAATACTCTATTTAGAGCTTCTGGATCAATGGTTGTTGCAATAGATGAACTTATGGTTAAAAAAATCATAAGTATTGTTAATTGTGTTTTCATGAATTTTCCTCCAAATTGTGTTTGATTAGATTTGTATGATTTTTAAAATTATATTTCATAAAATATAAGATGTTTATGTTTTCGTTTATAGTCAACATTATTATGATTTTATATATTGGGTACATTTTTAATATTAAAATTTTTTCCATATCAGCATTTTTTTGATGATTGTAAATTATGACAATCAGAGTCATTTTTGTGTATATTGCTAAGTGATATCAGATTTTTATTAAGTTTTAAAATGTAATATCTGAATAAGTTGAGGTTATAAATAACATTTGATTTGAATTTTTGAACATTATTAGATGTAACATTATTTATGTTATTGTTATATTTATTTTTTATCGTAAATTTTTGGCATAATGTTATAGTTAAATTTGTAAACATTTTACTACATATTTTTTTTAGACATCTATTGTAATATACAAACATATTTTTATAGCTTATAAAAATAAATATTACAGCAAAGATTTATATTAAAAATATGTTTGACATATTTTTAATATAAATATAAATTTAAGTATAAATTTTACTTATGAGTTGATAAGATTGTTTTTAGTTATTTTCCATAATTGTAAGATAGGTTTTTAGTGTACAATTTTTATTAAATATCTTATATTGTATTATTAATTAAAAATTATGGTATGTATAAAAGTCAGAAAACTTAGAGAATATTGATCTTGGAATTAATATATATGATATCCTTTATTGTAAAAAGTAGATTTTTGCTTTTGAGGTCAAATTATATTGTGTCTTTATAGTTAAGTTTTAAGTTTTTAGGGAAGGTGTGGTTTATGAGTGATTTTATTGCTTCAAGAGAAGAGGAATTTTCTAAATGGTACTTGGATATAGTACAAAAGGCAAAACTTGTTGATTATAGTCCTGTTAAGGGTTGTATGGTTATTATGCCTTATGGATATGCTATTTGGGAGAGAATTCAGAGTGTAATTGATGATAAGTTTAAAGAGAGTGGGCATGAGAATGCATATTTTCCATTACTGATTCCTTATGAGTTTTTAGAGAGGGAAAAAGAGCATGTTAAGGGATTCTCTCCAGAACTTGCTGTTGTAACAACAGCTGGGGGTGAAGAATTGAGAGAACCTTTGGTTTTAAGACCTACTTCTGAGACAATTATTTGGAATATGTATAGTAAATGGATAAAATCTTATAGAGATTTACCTATTAAAATAAATCAATGGGCAAATATTATTCGTTGGGAAAAAAGGACAAAGCCATTTCTTCGTACTACTGAGTTTTTGTGGCAAGAGGGACATACTGCTCATGAGACTTCTAATGAAGCTCAAGAGGAAGCTTTGTTTATTTTAAATCTTTATAAAAAATTTGTTGAAGATTATTTGGCTATTCCTGTATTTTATGGTAAGAAGACAGAAAGAGAAAAATTTGCAGGTGCTGTGTCTACTTATACAATTGAAGCGTTGATGCAAGATAAAAAAGCTTTGCAAGCAGGAACATCACATTATTTGGGATTGAATTTTGCCAAGGCTTTTGATGTTAAATTTCAAAATAAAAACGGTGAGATGAGTTATGTTTTTGCCACTAGTTGGGGGGTTTCAACTAGGTTAATTGGGGCATTGATTATGGTTCATTCTGATTCTAAAGGTTTGATTTTACCTCCTAAGATAGCACCAATAGAAATTCTTATTGTTCCTATTTTTAAAAAAGATGATGATGTTAATAAAAAAATTCTTGAATATGCGACTACTATTTTTGATATTTTAGTAAAGGAAAAGTTTAGGGTTGAGATTGATAAAGATTTTAAGAATTCACCAGGATTTAGATTTGCTGCTTCAGAATTTAAGGGGATTCCAATACGAATTGAGATAGGTTCTAATGATATTTTAATGGATTGTGTCACTGTTGCAAGAAGAGATAGAGATAAAAATTCTAAGTATCAAGTATCATTTAAAGAGTTATTACCTAAAATAAAAGAGGAACTTGAGACTATGCAATGTGAATTATTTAATAAAGCGTTAGAATTTAGAAATTCAAATACCAAAGAAATTATTGGTTTTAAAGAGAATGATTATGATCTTTTTAAGACTTATATTAACGATAATTTAGGATTTGTACTCTCTTCATGGTGTGGAAATGAAGTTTGTGAAGAAAATATTAAAAATGATACAAAGGCTACAATACGATGTATTCCAGAAGATTTTCAAGATAAATCTTTAGACAATGTAACTTGTATTTATTGCAATACATCAGCCAAGCATTTTGTTTTATTTGCAAGAGCTTATTAAATTTTTATTTTTTAGTTATTAAGATATTAAGTATATTGTGAGTCATTAAAGTCTATTATTTGCATTATTGCAATGCTTGAGGTAAAGTCAATCATTATAGCTAGCGATGTTAGGATTGGAAGGATTGGTATGATGTTTGAGTAACTAAGTTCAATTCCTTTTGTATAAGTTGAGCATAGCATTGTAATTATGTAAATTAAACTATTAGGAATATGTGGAAATGCAAAAATGGAAATGAATGCTAATATACTCATATAGCTTATTTCATAGATTGTTATAGGTAAACTAGAGTAGGATTTTAAAATAATAAAGAAAGAAATTGTTGAAATGAAAATTGTTCCAAATTTAGACATAAAGTTTATTATTGGTATGTTTATGATTATGGATTTTTTTATATTTATTTTTTCATTTTTAATGTTTTCTATTAAAAGAGAATAGGGAGCATAAGTATCCATTGTTAGGCCCGCAAATATTATATTATGTAGAGATGTTAATATATTTTTGTACGATAATTTAAAATTCTTAGTTAATCGGTAGCTAATCATTGGAATTATTATTAGAATGATAATTCCTGTCCATAATGATAAAAAAATTATGCTATTTATATAATATTGATAGTTCTTAAAATTTTTTAAGTTAACAGCATATGCTGCTGTTATAAAAATAATTCCAAATTGTGATATTTTAACAATAATATCATTTGTATTATAAAAAAGATTGGACATGCTTAAGAGAAGCTCTTTTGCGATTCTTCCTTTTTGTTTTGCGTAATAAAAACTGGCACCAATAATGATTGAAATTAAATAAATATTTAAAAGATTTGGATTACTATTTGTAAATATAGTAAAAATATTTTTTGGAAAGAATGTTTCAAGAAATATTTTTTTATCAAATAAATATTGATTTTGAATATTTTTATCTAATATTGGAATTCTTTGTGGTAGGTATATTGTTGAAACAGCTATGGCTATAATTACTCCTGAAATATTAATTAAAATTCCATAATAGATTATTTTGCCAAACAACCTTTTGAATTTTTTATTTTCTATAATGTTTTCTATTCCAAGTGGAATTGCAAATATTAAAAAAGGAATTAGAGAAAAATAAGTTAACCTTATGAAAATATGTGAGAGTGCATTATAAGTTTCAGATGGCAGGAATAATCCAAATAATATTCCAATGGGGATGGTGAGAAAAAATTTTATTTTTTCATTCATATATTGTTCCTTTTTGAATTTGCAAAATCACAATTAATAGTATAATAAATTTTACTAGATTTTTTGTAAATATAAATTTGATATTGCATTTTCTTATCATTAATGTATATCAATACTGTGTTATGTGAAAAAATTTATATGTCATATATTTATGTTGTTTTATATTTTTTAAAGATATTTATTATATTTTGATTTTTTAAATTTTTAATTTCTTTTTTGTATTCATCGCTGATGTAGACATTTTTTTTAAGCAATAATTCAATCAAATTGATATTTTCAATTTCTATTGCAGCTTGTATAGGTGTTTTTCCATTCTTAAGAGTTAGGCTTAGATCAGCTCCTTGTTCTTTTAAAAGGTTGAATATTTTTTCATTGTTAAGATATATTGCCCAAAATATTGGTGAATGTTTTGTTTCATCTATGTTGTTGATTTTAATACCATAGTCTATTAGTATTTTGATAGTTTTAAAATCATTGTTAATTATTGCAATTGATAAAGGAGATACTTTATATCTAAAGTTTATCTGTGCAGCAAGATTTATAGCTATTAGGGTACCTTTTATATTTTGGAAATATATAGATGTAATTAAAAATTCATTTTTTATTTTTTGTAATTCTTGTAAGATATTTTTATTATTTATATCTATTAATTCTATTAATTTGTCTAACTTTTCTTTATTTGTTGTGTATTCTTGGTTATTAAAATTATAAACTGTTTTTGATAGTTCCTTTATTGTTTTGATAGTTTCATTTGCATTTAGGGATGTAATAAATTGTGTTAAGAGTATTATAAATATTATTTTCATTAATTTTGACCTTTAAATAGTTTTTTGAAACTGTTTTGTAATAATATCTTGATTTGAGGAGTTATTATTAAATATAATAACTGCAATTTTGTCTTTATCGTCTGTTATTATCAATTTGTTTTCTACGTTTTTTGAAGATATAAATATAAGTTGTAAGGCATTATTTGTATAGTCTATTAAACAAAAATATTCTTTTCCTTCCTCATTTATAAGTTTTAGGGCGTTTTTATATGATATTTGTAAATTTGGACTAAACCCTATTATTTCAAATGTTCCTGAACTTGGTAAATTGTAAATTTTGTTATCTATTCCCCACACAAAGGTTTTATCTTTATTAAATTTAATATTTCCATATTGTGTATTTGTTAAGTTTTCGTAAGAAGTTAATTTGTTTATAAGGTTTTGATTTTGTCTTTCAGATTCAAGTATGATTTTTTCGATGTTTTGTTCAATTATGACGAAATTTGATTCCAGTTGGTTTTCTTTAATTTGAATGATTGCTTTGTAGTAATTTTGGTTGCTTTTTACTATCAGGATAAAATCTTCCTTTGAGTTTTTTGATTTAAATAAAAAGCCGTTAGGTTTTACTTCCTCAATTATATCAAATTTAAAAATTAGGTTTAATTCGGGTATGTTGATTTTTATTTTGTTTTGTTGAGTAAAAAATAATCCATATTCATTTTTTAGTAGATTTTTATTATAAGTATTATTTGCAATCATTTTTTCATAATAAAGTGGTCTTAAATATTTTATGTTTTTAAATGTATGAATTACATTGTCTTGTGATGTTTGATCTAATGAATGTGTGAGTATTTTTCCAGGAATATTATCAAAAACTTCAAGTGCATAGTCAAAAACATAACCCTTATGACCATCTTTTGTTAATGCATATAGCCATTTTCCTTTAAGTGAACCTGCTTCTGTCGTTTCTCCGATATGTATTATTTTAAGTATGGTTTCTTTTGGTATCCTATGTATTATGTTTTCTCTGTAATTATCTGGAGATGTTCTTAGAGGTAAGAGATCTTTTTTGCTTATAGCATATTTATTTATATATGGTTGGATACTGTTTTGAAATTCTTCTGCTTCCTTTTTTGTTTGAAATTTTTCTATTGTGAATTTATGTACAATAAATTTTATTCCATTGTAATTTATTGTTGCTTTTTTGTCTTGATTAATGTTCTCTATTGTTACAAGAGATCCGTTTGGTAATTTTTCTCTATTATTTGAATCTAGAACAATACCATATTTGTCATTTTTATTAGAACAAGATAAAAATAATAAATATAATAAAATATAGATTAATTTTTTATTCATGTTAAAATTCCAGTATTTTTTATTGAACTTAAGATGTATTTTGTTATGCATGACCTTTATTATATAATAAAAACAATGAAGTTATTAATTCAAGTGTTTGGACTAGTGCTGATTTTTAGTTGCTATAAGAGTAAACAGAGTGAAATTCAGAGTCTAACAAGTCTTTTAGAAGCTTCAAATAAAAAAGGTCTAGATAGATTTCTTATCATTGATAGAATAGTTGATATTCATATGCACAATAAAGATTATGAGGATGCTTTGAGTTTTGTTAATAAGGGAATTGCTGATGATGAGGATAAGGAATATTATCCTTTATATTTTTATTTGATGGGTAATATATATTCTTATATTAAGGAAGATGAGATAGCTTTTACGTATTATAGATATATTGTTGATAATTTTGATGATTATATTTATGAGAATAGTTCTATAAAATTAGATATTGCAAAGAGAGTGATCAATTTAAATATTGATGCTATAGACAAAATAAATTATTATAAATTATTATTGAATGATAATTTTGAAAGTATGACCAATGCAGATAGGGGTAATTATTACTACAATCTTGCTTTAAGTTTAGAAGATGTTCAAAGTTATGATGAGGCTTATCTTTATTATAAAAAACTACTCTCAATACCGCGATCAGATTTAAAAATAGATTCAAGAGATTATTCTGCTGTTATGACTAAAATTAATTATTATGATAATCCGGATTTTGTAGTTTATAGAAATTTGAATGACTTAATTTCTGATGTTAAGAGATATATTTTTTCAGGAAATACTACAAAATTATTAAGTATAAGAGATAAACATAATTTTTTTATTCAAAGTTGGGATCAGCGAAGTGGTAAGAGTAATTCGATTAATACGAACAGTTTTTTGACAACTATGATTAAGCTTAGTAGTAGACGAAAAAATGGTATACAGTTTGCAAAAACTTTTGAAGCAGATTCTAGTAATGATATATCTTATCTTGGATCTAGTGGTTGGGAACATATTTGGGAATGGTATTTTGTTTTTAAAAAAATTTCTTATCCAAAAGATCCAGAAATTAATGATGGTTGGGCTTGGATAGGTGTTTATTTAGGTAAAAAATAGGGAGATTTGTGTGAATTTGCTTAATGGTCTTTTGAATTTTTTATTTTTGTTTTATTCTAATGTGTCTATCATAAATGACGTTTCATCTAAATCTAGCATAAAGAGAACAATTGATTGGGATGCTAAAATAGTTTATTTTGATATTATTAAACCAGTAGATGAAGATAGATTTGGTAGAGTTGGTATTGATTCTACTTCTAGATTAGTGTTTAGTGTTAATGATTTTAAGGATACTTTGATAAGAGAATCGCTTTTTGAAATTATAATTGATTCTGATTCTACTTTTAAAGACTATTTTGATTCTGATCCTCATTTAATATTATATTTTTCAGGACTTGATAGTATTTTGAAAAGAGGATACATGAAATATTCAGAAGATTTGAAAAATATCACCGTTAGGTATGAGCTTTGTATTTTCCCTGATTTTATAAATTTATTTTTAGGTCATAGTAAGCCTTATAAAGCTTTTTTTCCATTAATGAATACAACTGTTGAACAGTTTGTTTATACCGGAATTATTATTTATGCGGGTGATGATTATAAATCTTCCTCTGGTTCTATTGTTAAATTAGCTGATGCTTTTTTTGTTAAAATTTATGATGAAAATATTAAGCTTTATTTTGACAAAAGGATGGTTGACCCGGATGCCCTTAAAAAATGGGGTATGTTTGAGTATACAAATGATATTTCTTATAAGAATAAAGACAGAATTGGAGATTATCCTTTAAGATTGATTGCTAAGGGGGTTTATGGCAAAAATCATTCAGATATTATACTTGATGATTATTCCATAAATAAGATCTTTTCAAATGAAAATAATATCAATCTTTTAAGAGAGGGTAAGTTCGTTATTATTAAATGATAGACTTTAAATTGAAATTTTAAGATATTATTTAATAAGGCTTGTCTTTTTTAAGATAATAAATTAACATGGTATAAGGGTTTATTACCGAAGGGAAATAATGCCCTTATAGCTTAGGTGGTAGAGCACCACCATGGTAAGGTGGCGGCATCGGTTCAAATCCGATTGAGGGCTTTTGTATATTCAGGAGTGTTGTTATGGGAAAGAAGAAAGGTAAAGGAGCTGTTGGGCTTATAGCTTTAGTGTGTGAAGAGACAGGAATTAGAAATTATACTACTACTAAGAATAGACGTAATACTCAAGAAAAATTGGAATTGATGAAATATTGTCCAAGTTTAAGGAAACATACTCTTCATAAAGAAGGCAAAATAAAGTGATTTAAGTGATAGGTCAGTAGTTCAATGGTAGAACAGTGGTCTCCAAAACCACATGTTGGGGGTTCGATTCCCTTCTGACCTGTTGTTTGTGTTATCAAAGAGAGGCTTTTAAATGTTTAAATTTTTTAAAGAAAGTGTTTTAGAACTTAAAAAAATAACATGGCCTAGGTATAATGAAGTAATAGGCAGTGGAAAACAAGTTTTTTGGTTGGTTGTTTTTATTTCTGTTTTTTTAGGTGCGGTAGATTATATCATGTATCTTGTTATAACCTATATATTTTAAGGAAAAAATTATGTCTAGGGCCTGGTATGTGCTACAAACTTTTTCTCAGTATGAGAAAAAAATAGAACAGGAAATAAAGCTTTTAATTAGTGAAGGTGTTTTTGGTAATAATGTTTTGGATGTTAAAGCTCCTATTGAGAGAGTAGAAGAGATAAGAAATGGAAAGAAACGTATACGTGAGAGAAAGATTTGGCCAGGGTATATATTGATTGAATTAGATCTTTCCGATCAGGAGTGGAAAAGTACTGTAGCTAATATTATTAAAATATCAGGTGTTGTAAATTTTGTTGGTACTACTAAAGAACAAAAACCTCTTCCAATTAGTGATGAGGAAGTTAAGAGTGTCTTTATGCTTGCTGGAGAGATTAAAGCAGATAAATCTATTTTTATACTTTATGATTTTGAAGAAGGTGAGAGAGTAAGAATTAAGGGAGGCCCTTTTGATTCTTTTGAGGGTGTTATTGGATCCATTGATTATGAGAAGAAAAAATTGAAAGTTGCAGTTCAAATTTTTGGAAGGTCAACTCCTGTTGAAGTTGATTTTCAACATATAGAAAAAATTTAGCAATAAGTTTATAAATGGGAGCTTTAAGAGCGTTATTTACCATAAGGAGTTTTTTATGTCTAAGAAAAAAAAGGAAGTTGCTTGGGTTAAACTTCAAGTTCCAGCTGCTCAAGCTGCTCCAGGAGCCAAAATAGGACAGGCTCTTGGACCTCATGGTGTTAGTGGTCCTCAGTTTGTTAAGGAATTTAATGAGAGAACTGCTAAAATGGAACCAGGAATTGTTGTTCCTGTTATTATTACTGTTTATAGTGATAAGAGTTTTTCATTTGTTGTTAAAACTCCACCAGCTTCAGTTTTAATTAAAAAAGCTGTTGGCATAGAGACAGGTTCTAAGAAATCAAATACAGATAAGGTTGGGGTTATATCAAAAGAAAAAATAATGGAAATTGCAAAAATTAAAATGCCCGATTTGAATGCAAAAACGGAGCAGGCTGCATTTAAAATTATTGCAGGAAGTGCTAGATCTATGGGTGTTGAGGTGGAAAAATAATGGCTAAGAGTGGAAAAAAATATCTTCAAGCTCTCTCTAAGGTAAATAAGCTTAAATCTTATAATATTGATGATGCAATATCTTTATTAAAAGAAATTAAGTTTGTTAAATTTGATGAGACTATAGATGTATCTGTTAATCTTAACTTAAAGAAAAATCATACGGTTAGAGAGACGCTTGTGTTGCCACATCAATTTATGAAAGAAAAGAGAATACTTGTTTTTGCAAAAGGTGAGAAAGCAGAAGAGGCACGAGAATTTGGTGCTGCTTATGTTGGAGATGATGATCTTATTAATAAGATTAAGGATGGTTTTAGTGATTTTGATGTTGTTGTTGCAACGCCTGATATGATGAAAGATGTTGGAAAACTTGGTCCGATTTTAGGAAAAAGGGGATTGATGCCAAATCCCAAAACACAAACAATTACAAATGATTTGAAAGGTACAATAGCTAGTCTTAAGAAGGGACGTACGGAGTTTAGAGCAAATAAGAATGGTGTAATTAATTTTTCTGTTGGTAAATCTTCTATGGATAGTAAGAAAATAAGGGAAAATTATGATGAATTTATTAAAGAATTACTTAAAAGACGGCCAAGTGATTTGAAAGGTACTTTTGTTGATAGTGTTTATGTTTCATCTACGATGGGACCTTCTGTAAAGATTGATTTTGTTTAGGAGCTGAATTATGGATAAAAAGATAAATCCTAAAAAGGTTGAAATGTTTAATTCGTTAAAAGAGTTTTTAGATGGTAAGGATAATATTTTTTTCTTAGATTACAGAGGATTAACGGTAGCAGAACTTACTAAGTTAAGAAGTAGGGTTGAGGATGAAAAGGGTGCTTTAAAAGTTGTTAAAAACAATATAATGAAAAGAGTGTTAAAAGATAAAGATATTGAAGGTCTTGATTCTTATCTTTTAGGTCCAACAGCTGTTGTTACTGCTTTTGATGAAGCCAATGTTATTGCGAAAATTTTTTATGAGTTTGTCAAAACTACTACTTTAAAGGTTAAAGGAGGTTTTGTTTTAGGAGAAGTTTATGATGAGCTTAAACTTAGTGCCTATAGTAAACTTCCTACTAAGATTGAATCTATTTCTTTGTTTATGAGTGTGCTTAAAGCACCAATGTCAAAACTTGTAAGAACTTTAAAGGCTTTGTCTGATATTAAAGTTTAAAAAAAGCAGTGTTAGTCTTAATAGGGTGCATGCTATCACTGTTTAAAATAATATGAAAGGAGTTAAGTTAATATGGCACTAAATAAAGAAGATATTTTAACATGGCTTGAAGAAGCTAAAACATCTGAAGTTGTTGAGCTTATAACAGCTATTGAAGAAAAGTTTGGGGTTACTGCTGCTGCAGTTGCAGTTGCTGCTGGCCCTGGTCCTGCTGCTGGTGGTGTTGAGGAACAGACAGAATTTGATGTGATGCTTGTATCTTTTGGAGATAGTAAGATAAACGTTATTAAAGAAGTAAGAGCTATTACTGGACTTGGACTTGGCGAGGCTAAAGCCTTAGTTGAATCTGCTCCTAAAGCAGTTAAGGAAGGTGTTTCAAAATCAGATGCTGAGGAAATAAAGAAGAAACTAGAAGCAGTTGGTGCAAAAGTTGAAATTAAGTAAAGCATTAAAAATATGCCAAATTTTTTATTCCACATGTCGTTTAAGTGGCATGTGGTTTATTGTGTCTTAAAAAAGGAGTCTTTTAATGATAAAAAGGGTTCATCTAGGACAAGGAAAAGCCGAAGAAATCTTAAACTTACCTAACCTAATAGAAATACAATTGAATTCTTATGAAAAATTTTTGCAACTTGAGAGATTAAAAAATAATAAACCTTTGCTCAATGAGGGCCTTGAATCTGTGTTTAGAGATGTTTTTCCTATGAAAAGTAGCAATGGTGAGGTTGCTCTTGAATATGAAAAATATTATATTGAATATGATTCTATTAGCTTTACTGAGAAAGAGTGTAAAAGAAAGGGGCAAAGTTATGAGGCTGTTTTAAAGATAAGATTAAACTTACAGTTTCTAACAACAGGAGAGATAAGACAAAAAGATGTTTATATGGGAACTATTCCTTTAATGACAGATAGAGGAACTTTTATCGTTAATGGTGCAGAAAGAGTCATTGTATCACAAATTCATAGATCTCCGGGGGTTGTTTTTTATAAGGAAAAAGATTTATATTATGCTCGTATTATTCCTTATCGTGGTTCTTGGCTTGAATTTGAGATTGACTCAAAAAAAGATTACCTTTATGTTAAGATAGACAGAAAAAAAAGAATATTAGTTACTCTTTTCTTAAGAGCTTTAGGTCTTGATACTAGAGAAAAAATAATAGAGACTTTTTATAAGATTAGAAAAATTGAAGTAAATGATGATACTAAAAGAGAGATTACAGGACAGTATTTAGCTACAAACATTACTATAAAAGAAAATATGACTTATCGGGCAGGTGATAAGATAACTTTGCAAGATATTGAAGACTTTTTGCAAAATGGAGTTAAAGAAATAAACTTGATTGATTTTGATGGGTATGATAGTGTTCCTGGAAAACATTTCATTAGTTCCGATGTTATTTTAAATTGTTTTGAAAAAGAAGATGCTTATTTTGCTTTAAAAGATGGATTTAAAGAGCTTTCACGAGAATCCGTGATGCTTGCAGTTTATAGTGTACTTTTGCCTGGTGAACCAATATCAATTGACAATGCTGAGAACGATTTAAGAACTGTATTTTTTTCAGAAAAAAGATATGATTTAGGTCATGTAGGAAGATATAAACTTTCTAAGAAGTTTGGTCTTGATGATCTTACAACATCAGTTCTTACTATGACAGATATAGTAAATACTATATCTCATCTTTTAAGAATATATGATGGGCATGATGTTCTTGATGATATAGATCATCTTGGAAATAGAAGAGTGCGTTCTGTTGGTGAGTTACTTACAAATATATATAAGGGTGCAATGTCAAGAGTAGAAAAAATTGCAAAGGACAGAATGTCTAATAAAGAAGTATTTAATTTGAAACCTCAAGAATTAATTAGTGTTAAGCCCGTTGTTTCTGCTGTTAAAGAATTTTTTGCAACCAGTCAGCTTTCTCAGTTTATGGATCAGGTTAATCCTTTAGCCGAACTTACTCATAAGAGACGTCTTAATGCATTGGGTCCTGGTGGACTCTCAAGGGATCGAGCAGGTTTTGAAGTAAGAGATGTACATTATACTCATTATGGTAGGATGTGTCCTATTGAAACTCCTGAAGGCCCAAATATTGGACTTATTGTTTCTTTGGCTACTTATTCAAAAGTTAATGATTATGGTTTCTTAGAAACTCCTTATAGGAAGGTGATTGATGGTAAGGTGACCGATGATATTGAATATTTGTCTGCTATTGATGAGGAAAAAAAATGTATTGCGCAAGCAAATGCTTCTGTTAGTTCTGATGGTAATTATACTGATGATTTGGTGTCTGTTAGGATTTCTGGTGATTATACTACAATGATGCCTAAAAATATCGATTACATGGATGTTTCGCCTAGACAATTAATATCTGTCTCTTCGGCGTTAATACCTTTTCTTGAACATAATGATGCAAATCGTGCTCTTATGGGTTCGAATATGCAACGTCAGGCAGTTCCTTTATTATTTCCACAGCCACCTATTGTTGGTACAGGCATGGAGAGGATAGTTGCAAAAGACTCTGGTGTTGTTATTAAAGCAAAAAGACCTGGTAGAGTTGTCTTAGCCACAAACAAAAAGATAGTTATTAAACCTGATAATGCAACTTCTGAACGAGATTTAGATGAATATGAACTTTATAAATATGAGAGGACAAACCAGGATACTTCTTTCAATCATTCAGTTTTGGTGAAGAATGGCCAAATTGTTAATAAGGATGAGATAATAGCAGATGGTCCTGCTACTAGATATGGAGAATTGGCGCTTGGTAATAATTTATTAGTTGGTTTTATTCCGTGGAATGGATTTAATTATGAGGATGCTATTTTAATTTCTGAGAGAATTGTAAAGGAAGATCTTTATACTTCAATTCATATTAAAGAATTTAGCATTGAAGTAAGAGAGACTAAGCTTGGACCTGAAAAAGTTACGGCTGATATTCCTAATGTTAGTGGAAAGATATTGAGTAAACTTGACGAAAATGGAATTGTAAGAATAGGGACTTATGTAAAACCAGGTGATATTTTAATTGGTAAAGTTACTCCAAAATCAGAAGGAGATATTACCCCTGAATTTAAACTTTTAACTTCTATATTTGGTGAGAAAGCAAAGGATGTTAAGAATAATTCATTAAAAGTTCCTCATGGTACTGAAGGAACTGTAATTGATGTTCAAAGAATTACTAAAGATGATGTTGGAAATCTTCCACCTGGTGTGGATGAAATATTAAAGGTTTATATTGCCAAAAAAAGAAAACTTAAAGAAGGTGATAAAATGGCAGGAAGACATGGAAATAAGGGTGTAGTTGCAAAGATTCTTCCTGTTGAAGATATGCCATATCTTGCAGATGGGACCCCTCTTGATATATGCTTGAATCCTTTGGGAGTGCCATCTCGTATGAATATTGGACAATTGATGGAATCTCAGCTTGGTCTTGCTGGTAAGTATCTTGGCGAATATTATGATGTTCCTGTTTTTGAGTCTGCTACAAATGAATGTATTCAAGAAAAGTTAAAAAAAGCTGGATTTAATGAGACGTCAAAGGCAGTCTTGTATGATGGATATACAGGTGAACCATTTGAAAATGAAGTTATGGTTGGAGTTATATATATGTTGAAACTTCATCATCTTGTTGATGATAAGATGCATGCAAGGTCTACAGGCCCTTATTCACTTGTATCTCAACAACCTCTTGGAGGAAAAGCTCAATTTGGTGGACAAAGACTTGGAGAGATGGAAGTTTGGGCTCTTGAAGCTTATGGAGCTGCGCATACTTTGCAAGAATTATTAACAGTAAAGTCAGATGATATGTCAGGAAGAGTTAAGATATATGAAAATATTGTTAAGGGCATTCCTACTAACGTATCTGGAATTCCTGAATCTTTCAATGTTTTGATGCAGGAACTAAGAGGTCTTGGTTTTGATTTATCTATTTATGATGATAATGGAAATCAAATTCCTTTAACAGAAAAGGAAGAGGAATTAATTAATAAGACTTAGGTTTTGAGGATTTTATGAAAGAGATAAAAGATTTTGAAAAGATAAGAATAAAAATAGCATCTCCTGACCAAATTAGAAGTTGGTCTTATGGAGAAGTTAAGAAGTCTGAAACTATTAATTATAGAACTTTAAGACCTGAGAAAGATGGTCTTTTTTGTGAGAGAATTTTTGGTACAACTAAAGAATGGGAATGCTATTGTGGAAAATTTAAGTCGATAAGATATAAAGGTATTATTTGTGATCGTTGTAATGTTGAAGTGACTCATTTTAAAGTGAGACGTGAGAGAATGGGACATATTGAACTATCAGCTCCTGTTGCTCATATTTGGTATTATAAATATATTCCTTCTAGAATTGGTCTTTTACTTGATATTACTGCTTCTAATTTAAATTCTATTCTTTATTATGAGAAATATATTGTAATTGAGCCAGGTGATACTGACCTTAAAAAAATGCAACTTTTAAATGAAGATGAGTATTCTGAAGCAAAAGAAAGATATGGGATGTCTTTTAGCGCTTCAATGGGTGCTGAGGCAATTAAAACTCTACTTGAAAATCTTGATCTTGATGAGCTTTCATCTAAGCTTAGGCTTCAAATGATTGATAAAGACGACAAAACAGATAAAAAACTTTTAAGACGTCTTGAAATTATTGAAAATTTTAAGATTTCTGGTAATAAACCAGAATGGATGATTATGGATGTTCTTCCTGTTATTCCGCCAGAAATTAGACCTATGGTGCAACTTGATGGTGGTAGATTTGCAACTTCTGATCTAAATGATCTCTACAGAAGGGTAATAAATAGAAATAATCGATTGAGAAAACTTTTACTTCTTAATGCTCCTGAGATTATTGTTAGAAATGAAAAAAGAATGCTTCAAGAATCAGTTGACTCTCTTTTTGATAATTCTCATAAGAGAAAAGTTGTTAAGGGCACATCTAATAGACCTCTTAAATCTTTATCTGATGCGTTAAAAGGTAAACAAGGTAGATTTAGACAAAACCTTCTTGGAAAGAGAGTTGATTATTCTGGTCGTTCTGTTATTGTTGTTGGGCCTGAACTTAAGCTTCATCAGTGTGGTATTCCTGCAAAGATGGCTCTTGAGCTTTTTAAACCATTTGTGATTAGAAAATTAATTGAGAGTGAAGCCGTATTTAATATAAAAAGGGCTAAAAGTTTAATTGAACAAGAAGTAGATGAAGTATGGCAAATTTTGGATAATGTTATTAAAGAGCATCCTGTGCTTTTAAATAGGGCTCCAACCCTTCACAGATTGGGAATACAAGCTTTCGAGCCAGTTTTGGTTGAAGGCAAGGCTATTAAATTGCATCCCCTTGTTTGTCATGCATATAATGCCGATTTTGATGGTGATCAAATGGCCGTTCATGTTCCTTTAACTCCTGCGGCACAGGCTGAGAGTTGGGCTTTGATGTTGTCAACTAATAATTTGTTAAATCCTGCAAATGGACATCCTATAGTATTTCCATCTCAAGATATTGTTTTAGGTCTTTATTACTTAACTATGGAGAGAAAAAATGTTATGGGAGAAGGACGTAAGTTTTCTAACTTTAATCATGTTCTTCTTGCAATTAATAATAAAAGCTTAGATTATAATGCACGAATTTATGTAAAAGTTGGTGAGGAATATATAAAGACTACGGCAGGACGTGTTGTATTTAGTGAAGCTTTGCCAGGAAAAATTTCATTTGTAAATAAAACTCTTAGTGATTATGAATTGCAAACTTTAATTTCTGAGGTTTATGTTATTTATGGGTCTTCTATTGTAATTGAAATGTTAGATATTATTAAAGAGCTTGGATTTAAATATGCTACTAAATTTGGATGTACAATAAGTATGAGTGATATTATTGTTCCTCAAGAGAAAAAAGTGTATGTAGAGAAGGCTAATAGGGAGATTGCGAAAATTCAGAATGATTATACCAAAGGTGTTATTACTGGAGAAGAGAGATATAATAACGTTGTTTCTGTTTGGTCAAAAACAAATGAAGAGCTTACTAATAAAATGATGGAGATCCTTAAAAAGGATAGAGATGGCTTTAATGTGATTTATATGATGGCTGATTCTGGTGCTCGTGGAAGTAGAAATCAGATACGGCAGCTTGCTGGAATGCGAGGATTAATGGCTAAAACATCGGGTGATATTATTGAACTTCCAATTATCTCTAACTTTAAAGAAGGACTGTCTGTTATTGAATTCTTTATATCTACAAATGGTGCAAGAAAGGGACTTGCAGATACTGCTCTTAAGACAGCAGATGCTGGATATTTAACGCGAAGATTGGTAGATATTGCACAAGACGTTGTTGTTAGAATAGAAGATTGCGGTACTATTAATGGTATAAAAGTTGAAGCTTTAAAAAATGGTGAGGAAATAATTGAACCTTTACGAGAAAAAGCTGTTGGAAGTTATTCAATTGAACGGATAAAAAGTCCTATTACTGGAGAGATTATTTTAGATGTAAATGAAGAAATTACAGAAGACAAGATAAAAGAGTTAGAAACAGTTGGTATTGATAAACTTGTTATTAGATCTGTTTTAACTTGTGAAGCTGAGCATGGAGTTTGTCAAAAGTGTTATGGGCGGGATTTCTCAAACAATAAACCTGTTAGCATTGGAGAAGCTGTTGGAATAATAGCAGCACAGTCAATAGGTCAGCCAGGAACACAGCTTACGATGAGAACTTTCCATATTGGAGGAGTTGCACAAGCTGGTAGTGAAGATGATAAGATTGCTCTTAAGAATGCTTTTATTCTAAATGGACTTGAAGGTTTTAATGTTCAAGTTGACGGAGGATTGCTTTTTACAAGGAAGGGAGTCTTAAGGGTAATAAATGTGATTTATGAGGAGAGTATTAAAAAAATTAAGAAACTTAAGGTTTCAGATTCTCAAAAAGTAATTAAGGGAATGTCTTTATTTATTGATAAAAGTGGAGTTGAGGTATTATCATCTCATATTGGTTACATTAAGATTAAAGATAATAAGTTGATGATTGTTTCTGAAGAACAAGAGATTTCACTAAAGGTTGGTACAAGACTTGAAATAAATGTTGGAGATTATGTTGAGGCTGGACGTGTAATTGGAACATTTGATCCGTTTGCAGAACCAATTATTGCTGAGGTTAAAGGAAAAATTAAATTTAAAGATATTATTTTAGGAACAACTCTTAAAGAAGAGATTAATCTTGAAACAGGCAATATTGAAAAGAGAATTACAGATCAAGTTTTTGAATCTCTTGATCCTAGAATTTTGATTATTAATGATAGAGGTGTTGAAATTGCATCTTATGTATTGCCTGGAGATGCTTACCTTCAAGTTGAAGATGGGCAAGATATTGATATAGGAGATATCATTGCAAAGCTTTCTAAAGGATCTGAAAAAACACAAGATATTACAGGTGGTCTTCCTAGAGTTAATGATTTATTTGAAACAAGAATTCCTAAAAACTTAACTGAAATGGCTAAAGTAAGTGGAGTTGTTCAATTTAAGGCAATTCAAAAAGGTAAAAGACTTATTAATGTTATAGATGAATATGGAGTTGAACATAAGCATTATATTCCTGCTGGAAAACATCTCTTGGTGAGGGATGGGGATGTTGTTAGGGCTGGAGATATGCTTTGTGATGGAAGGATTAATCCTCATGATGTTCTTGAAATTCTTGGTGGAATTAGTTTGCAAGAATTTTTATTAGCAGAAATTCAAGATGTTTATCGAAAGCAAGGTGTAAGTATTAATGATAAACATATTGGTGTTATTATTAAGCAGATGATGAAAAAAGTTAAAATTGTTTCTGTGGGTGATACTAATTTTGTTTATAATCAAAAGGTCGATAAGCATGCTTTTTATGAACAAAATAAAAGGGTTATTGAGCAAGGTGGTGAACCTGCAGTAGCTAGTCCAATTCTTATTGGTATAACTAAAGCATCTCTTAATATTGATTCATTTATTTCAGCTGCTTCTTTCCAAGAAACAACTAAAGTCTTAACAGATGCGTCAATTGCTGGTAGTATTGATGATCTGAGAGGTCTTAAGGAAAATGTTGTTATTGGTCATTTAATTCCTACAGGAACGGGAATGAATTTATATAAAAGGGTCAAGGTGAGAGAAAATTCAAATTCAGAAGTCTAGCTTGAAAATAAATTTTATATTTGATACCATTTACTGGTAAAATCAGGAAAAAGGGAGCATAGATGCCTACAATTAATCAACTAATTAGGAAGCCAAGAAAAAGTCAAAAAGAAAAGACAGCATCTCCTGCGCTTCAAAATTGTCCTCAAAAGAGAGGAATTTGTACTCGTGTAATGACAGTTACGCCTAAGAAACCTAATTCAGCTTTAAGAAAAGTAGCTCGTGTTAGACTTTCAAATGGATTTGAGGTAACAGCTTATATTCCGGGAATTGGTCATAATTTGCAGGAGCATTCGGTTGTTCTAATTAGGGGTGGACGAGTTAAAGATTTGCCGGGTGTTAGATATCATATCATTAGAGGGGCTAAGGATACTCTTGGTGTTAATAATAGAAAGCAAGGTCGTTCTAAGTATGGAACTAAGAGACCAAAGGCTTAAGAGGTGTAAATTGTATGTCAAGAAAGAGTAAAAAAATTAAGAAAAAGGTTTTTAAAGATTCGAAGTATGATTCTCAGGTAATTGCTAAATTTGTAAATAGAATGATGTATGATGGGAAAAAGTTTATTAGTGAATCTATAGTTTACAATTCAATTGATATGCTTGCAGAAAAACTTGAAGAGGTTGATAAGGTTGCTGCTTTCAATAAGGCTTTAGATAATGTTAAACCATTGGTAGAGGTTCGCAGTAGGAGAGTTGGTGGTGCTACTTATCAAGTTCCAGTTGAAGTTAGAGAGGAGAGACGTGAGGCTTTGGCAATGAAATGGATTATATCAGCTGCCAGAAAAGCTAGTGGAAAATCAATGCAAGAAAAATTAGCAAATGAGCTTGTTAATTCTTATAATTCAACAGGTGCGGCTTTCAAAAAGAGAGAAGATACTCATAGAATGGCAGAAGCAAACAGAGCTTTCACACATTATAGATGGTAATATAGTAATAGGTTTAATTTTTATATATTTTGATGTTGTGGATTGATTTGAGCTTAAGTAGAGTTGGGTGGAGGTTTGTATATGAGATGGTTAACAAAGGTTGTTTTGCTTTTCTTGCTCTTAAGTTGTTCAGATTCACAAGATAAGGTTTCGTTTTCTAATACTGTTTCTGTCATTGTTGATGGTACTTTTGATGATAGAGGATTTAATGAAAATTCTTCCAAGGCAATGACTCAGATTAAAGAAGAATTTAAAGTGAATATAATTCAAAAAGAATCTAAAGCTTCTAGTTATTTGTCTGATATTGGAGGCTTAGAAGAGAGTGGTTCTGATTTGATCTGGGGAGTTGGTTTTAAATTTTCAGATGTATTTTTACGTAAATCTCTTGAAAATGCTAATATAAATTATGGCATTATTGAAGGTTCTTACTTGGAAGATGTTAAATTGCCACAAAATTTAGTAAATATAAATTTTAGATCGGAGGAAGGAGCATTTTTGGTTGGGTATCTTGCAGCAAAGATATCTAAGACAGGTAAAATTGGATTTTTAGGTGGAATAGAGGGTGTTGTTCTTAATGCATTTAGGTATGGATATGAAGCTGGTGCTAAGTATGCAAATAAAGATATTGAAGTAAGTTTTCAATATGTAGGAACATTTTCTGATCTCTCTCTTGGACGTTCAATTGCAAGTAAAATGTATTCATCTGGAGTTGATATTATATTTGCAGCAGCAGGTCTTTCAGGACTTGGTGCTATTGAGGTTTCAAAGGAACTTGGAGATGGACATTATATTATTGGTGTTGACCAAAATCAGTCTTATCTTGCTCCTGGTAATGTGCTTGTGTCTTACGTTAAGTGCATTGATATAGTTATTTTCGATTTGACAAAATCTTATTTAAAGTTTGATAATTGGCGTGGAGGTAATTTGGAGTTTGGACTTAAAGATGGAGCACTTGATTTGATTTTTAATGAAACAATAAATTTAGATTTAATTAGGAATCCAGATTTTCTCTTAGAGATTAAAGAAAAAATAATTAATAATGAGATTACAGTTCCCAAAGATGAAAAATCTTATAATTATTTTATTAGTGATCATCTACATAAAAGATGATATAAAATTAGAGGTTTTACTTTATGAATAAATTTATGGTATTAATTTGTGTGATATTAATTTTCTTAGGATGCAGTAAAAAGACATCTATTTTGGGAACTTCAGGAAAGGCGTTAATTTCTTTGATAGTTGATGGTACTTTTGATGATAAATCATTTGGTGAGGATGCTTGGAGAGGTGCTAAGGTTTTAGAAGATGAATTTGAAGTTGAAATTGTTGGAAGAGCTTCAACAAGTAGTGCTTATGCTGGTGATTTAGAGAGCCTTAAAGATAGAGGTTCTGACATTATTTGGGGAGTTGGTTTTAGACTGCAAGAGTCTATTGAACATGCTGCTTTATTGAATAGAGATATTATTTATGGAGCTGTTGATGTTATTTATGAAGATGATACTAGTATTCCTGATAATTTGCTTGGTCTTTCCTTTAAAGTTGAAGAGGCTTCATTTTTAGCTGGGTATCTTGCGGCTAAAATATCTAAGACAGGTAAAATTGGATTTTTAGGTGGAATGGATAGTATGGTAATTAATGCATTTAGGTATGGATATGAAGCTGGTGCTAAATATGCAAATAAAGATGTTGGGTTAACTTCTCAATATTTGGGATCTTTTGTAGATTTGTCTTTAGCAAGGACTATTGCTTTAAAAATGTACAAAGATGATGTTGATATCATATTTGTGTCAGCAGGGCTTGCAGGACTTGGTGCTATTGAGGTTTCAAAAGAACTTGGAGATGGGCATTATATTATTGGCGTTGATCAAGATCAGTCTTATCTTGCTCCTGATAATGTATTGACATCAGTTATTAAGAATGTTGGAAATTCTATTTATGAAATAACAAAGGATTATTTAAATACTAAGAGTTTTAATGGTGGTAAGTTACTAAAATTGGGTCTTAAAGATAAAGCTGTTAGTATTGTTAAAAATGGTTTTAAAATTACAGATGAGCTTAAATCTGAAATTCAAATTATAGAAAATAAGATAGTTAATAGTGATATTATAGTTCCAAGTAATTTTGATAAATATAATAATTTTTTAAATATTCATATTTATTAAGTCAATTCTTTTTTTATAGAAAAATATATTAACTTTATTAACATGTTAATATATAGACTATTTTTATCTTCTGAATAAATTTTGTATTTATAAATTTTTGTTTTAGAATTAAAAAATTGTTTACTTAAAAGTTATTTTGTATAAGGAGAGGATAAGTTATGTCTAAAAATTTATCTTTCATTTTACTTTTTGTTTTAATGTTCATATCTTGCTTTTTTTCAAAAAATAAGTTTGCTAGAAGTGTTGATGATCAGATTGTTATTGGACTTGTGGCTCCGGGTAGTTTTGATGATGAGGGTTATTTTCAAAGTTTTCTTGATGGTGTTATGGATATAAAAAATGAATTTGGAACTAAAGTTATTCCAAAAGTTATAACACCTTATCCTTCTGAAGAAAAAATGTTGATGACTGCTAGTGAATTGTTGTCGGAAGATGTTTTCGCATTACAAAACAAGGGGGCTAATTTGGTTTGGTTTATTGGTGCTTCTTTTTCAGATTCTGTGATAAGATTTGCTCATGAGAATTTTAATGTTTTGTATGGAATTATCGATCCTTTGCATTATGAAAATATTTTGATTCCACAAAATTTTGTAGCTATTAATTTTAGATCAGAGGAGGGTTCATTTTTAGCTGGATATTTAGCTTCTAAGATGAGTAAAAGTAATAGAATTGGATTTGTAACAGGTGTTAATATGGATTATGTTGAGAGATTTGTGATTGGATTTAGAGCAGGAGCATTTTATGCAAATCCTACAACAAGAGTAATTGTAAAGAGAATGTTGGATGAAGTTGATAAAGTTGCTGGCAAATTGTTTGCTGAACATATGTATGTTGAGGATGGTGTTGACATTATTTTTCCTGTCATGGGGCCTGCTTCACTTGGTATGTTTAAAGCTGCCAAAGAACTTGGAGTTGGACATTATATTATTGGAGTTAATAAGGATCAATCATATCTTGCACCCGGTCATGTTATTACTTCTGTAATAAAGGATGTTGGGCAAGCAATACACGATTATTCAGCAAATTTGATAAAAAATCATAAATTTGCTGGTGGTAAAGTTTTTGATTTAGGACTTGAAGACAATGTTATAGATATTATTAAAGATCCTGATATTATTGATAGTGGGCTTATTGATGTTCTTATAGAAATTCAAACTAAGATAATTAAAAAGGAATTAATTGTTCCTTCTACTGAACATGAATTTGATTTATTTAAGGCAAGGTTATAGACTTTAATTATATTGGGGATTGTATTGGCTTAACTTAGCTTAAAGAGGAGATATATGTGATTAATTTATTGTTAGTGTTATGTTTGTTGTATTTTTCGTGTTTTACTTCTGAAGTTGATGGTGAGCCTGTTAAAGTTGGTGTTTTAGTAGATGGATTTTTTGATGATGAGTCTTTTAATAAAAGTGCTTTGAATGGTATTAAAAAGGTGGAGAAAGAATTTGGATTAGAAGTAGCTATAAAGGAATCTAGTCCAAATTCTTATTTGTCTGATTTAAATTCATTGAAAGCAGATGGTTCTAATTTTATATGGTTGATTGGGTATAGGTTTAGTGATGTGGCTCTTAAAATTGCTATGGAAAATCCAGAAATTAAATATGTAGTTGTTGATTTTATATATGATTCTGATTTAAGCATTCCTAAAAATTTATCAGCCATAACTTTTAGAGTAGAGGAAGTAGCATTTTTAGTAGGTTATATTGCTGCTAGTATTTCTAAAACAGGTAAGATTGGGTTTTTAGGCGGGATGGATGATGACTTTATCAACATATTTAGGTATGGATATGAAGCTGGTGCTATTTATGCTAATCAAAATATTAATATTGATAATAAGTATGTTGGAAGTTTTATTAATTCCGAGAGTGGAGAGATATTGGCAAACGAGATGTATGTGGATGGTATAGATATTATTTATCATGCTTCAGGTTTATCTGGGCTTGGAGTTATTGAGGCTGCAAAAAAATTGGGGGCTGGACATTATGTTATTGGTGTTGACCAAGATCAATCTTATCTGTTACCCGAACATATTATTACATCTTCAGTTAAAGATATTGGAAGAATATTAAGTCTTGTTATTTCTAATTATTTGAAAACAAGAGCTTTTGAAGGAGGTCAATTATTAAATTATGGGTTAAAAGAGGGTTTGCTATATTTTGTTAAAAATCCTAAAAAAATTTCTTTTAACCTTGAAAAGGAATTAGATGATATTTATTCAAAGATAATTAATGGTAAAATTATTGTTCCAAATAATAAGGATGCTTATAATAGGTTTCTTAAAATATTTTTTTAATCAGTATTAATTTTTATTAATGATTAAAGAATTTATTTACATATTTTTTGTATAATTCATTTAATTTTGATACGTATTTTAATGATTAATTTTTTTATCTTAGGTGTATCAATTTGTTTTTTTGCAATTATAATTTAACTTATAACTTGTTTTAATTAGATATTGCTTAACTTTTAATTTATGTTTAATATCCAAAATTTTTGGTTTTAAATCTCATTTTATTATTATTATAATGTATAATAAATAGGAGTCGATTGATGTATGTTTTTCAGAGGTTTGAGCATTGAATAAGAATGTGTTTCCCAAAATTTATTATTATGATCAAGATTTTATTGATATTTATAATAAGAGTCTCTCTTGGATCCGAGATAAGATTATTTTTTCCCAATCTTTAGAGAAAGGTAAAAAGGATAAGAATTATTATTCTGAAAATGTTGAATTTATAGATCAATTGCAAGCTTGTCTTTCAAGCTTTTTTCTTGTTTACAGTAATGGAGAGTATTCTCCTACATCTACTATTGATAAATTTTATGAACTTCAAGAATCATCTGGTGCAATTAGATCACGTTATGATCACAATAATAATATTATTCACTTAGAAGGAAATGATGATGGTATTGGATTACCAATTTTTGCTTGGGTTGAATATAATTTGTATCATAAAACAGGCAATAAAAAGCGTATTTGTGATGTTTTACCAGTTCTTGATAAGTATTATAAATGGATAGAAAAAAAGTTTTTAAAATCAAATGGTCTTTATTCGATTGATATGAATAAGATTTTTTATAAAAATTCTCCTAGAAAGAATGTTCATTATCCTATAGATTTTAATTCATTTCAGGTGCATAGTGCATATTGTATTGCCAAGTTAGCAGATATATTAAATGATAAAAATTTATCCTTAGAATATAAGAAAAGATTTTTTTCTCTTAAGGCTAAGATCAATTCGTTGATGTGGGATGAAGTAGATGGTTTTTATTATGATCTTGATGTTAATGAAAAAATTATTAAACTTAAGACTATAGTAGGGTTTTTGCCTCTTTTATCTGAAATTCCAAGTGAAGATAGAATTGAGAGAATGGTTTTATATTTAAAGAGTCATGAACACTTTGGCACACCAAATCCTTTTCCTACTCTTTCAGCTAATGATCCTAATTTTAATTTGGATGGAAATGGATATTATGGTTCTGTTTATACCTATATGAATTTTTTTGTCATTAAAGGACTTGAATATTGTAGACGTGCAAATATAGCAAGAGAATTTACCATAAGACATCTGTATTATATTTTAGATACTTTGTTGCCAGATGGTAAAATTAAAGGACATATTTGGGAAGCTTATAAACCAATGAAAGAGGGTCCAGCATATTTGGATGTTACAAAGAGAACTCTTCCAGAAAAGGATGTTATTTGTTATCTTGCACTCTTTAGCATTAGCCTTATGATAGAGAATATTATTGGACTTACAATTAGTTTACCAGATAAGACAGTTTATTGGAATATTCCTGCTCTTGAGATTATGGGAATAGAGAGTTTGTCACTTAAAAAAAATCAAACCACAATTATATGTAATAAGGGAAAGAGAGGGTGGGAGATTAAGATGGAATCTGAAAAGCTTTACTACTTTACAATAAACATATTAAATAAAAAAGAAAAGACCTTGCCTATACCTTCAGGTAGATGTTCTATGCTTTTAGATAAGCTTTAATTAATAAGGGTTAGCTAAACATTTATTTTAAATTAAAATCTTGGAGATATTGATATGATAGATGTTGTATTTTTAAAAACCTTGCTTAAAGAAAAAAAATATTCTGATATAAAGGAAGAGCTTTTAAAATACGATGCTTTTGATATTAGTGAAGCTTTAAAGAAGCTTAATGGTTCTGATTTGATTTTGATTTATAGGTTTCTTCCCAAAAAGGTTGCTGTTGAAGCATTTTCTAATTTTGATCAAGTTACAAAAAATAAATTGGCCAATTCTTTTACAAATAAAGAAATAAGAGAGATGGTAGATGAGTTAAATCTTGATGATGTTATTGATCTCTTAGAAGAAGTTCCTGCAAATGTTGTGCAAAGGTTTTTAGCAAGTTCTACTGAAGAGAATAGGGAGATAATTAATAAATTTTTGTCTTACAGTGATGATTCTGCTGGTTCAATTGTGACAATAGAATATATTGAGCTTAAAGAATATTTTCATGTCAGAGAAGCTCTTGATTATATTAGAAAGGTTGCAAAAACCAAAGAAGATATTTATACCTACTATATTACAGATGAAGAGAAACGATTAAAAGGTGTTGTTAAGATTGAAGATTTAATGTTGTCTAGTGATGATGTTGTCATTTCTACTATCATGAAAAATAGTGGATTTTATATTGTAAAAGTTGGTGATGGAAAAGAAGATGTTGCTTTGCTTTTCCAAAATCATGATATTTCAAGTGTTCCTGTTGTTGATAATGAGGGACGGATGATAGGAGTCATTATTATTGATGATATCCTTGAAGTAATTCAAAATTTAAATACTGAAGATTTTCAGATAATGGCCGCGGTTACGCCTTTGGGTAAATCTTATCTTGATACTTCTATTTTTGATATGACAAAAAATAGAATAATTTGGCTTTTGGTTCTTATGATATCTTCTACTCTAACTGCCACTATAATTACTAATTATCAAAATTTAGTTTTATCTTTAGTGATTCTAACCAGTTTTATTCCACTCTTAATGGATACTTCTGGTAATGCTGGCTCTCAGGCATCTGCATTAATTATTCGTGAACTTGCTCTTGGAACTCTTAAGGTAAAAGATTTTTTTAGAGTGTTATTTAAGGAAATATGTGTAAGTATTTTAGTTGGTTTAATTTTGGCTAGTGTTAATTTTTTACGAATTGTATTTTTTGTAATTCCTGCACATGATGAAAAATTTAAAATAGCTTTTGTTGTTTCTGCGTGTTTGATGATAGGGTTGATGGTAGCAAAAATATTGGGAGGTCTTTTGCCTATTATGGCTAAGCTTGTAAAGATAGATCCGGCTTTGATGGCTGGACCTTTAATTACTACTATTGCTGATGTTGTGACCTTAATTGCTTATTTTAATATAGCAAAATTAGTGTTGTCAAATTATTTTTAATAGGTATGCTTTATAAGCATTAAGATAGAGTTGATTTGGAGGAAATTTTGAGTGATTGTATTTTTTGTAAGATAGTTAAAAATGAAATTTCATGTTATAAGGTTTATGAGGATAATTTAATACTTGCTTTTCTTGATATTAATCCTTTAAATATTGGCCATACTCTTGTTATTCCCAAACAACATAGTAATGATATTTTAGATGTGAATGATGAACTTGATGGACAACTATTGGGAGTGTGTAAAAAAGTAGCTTTATCTTTAAAAAAATTGGACTTTAATATTTGTCAGGGAGTTAATATTTATAGTGCTATTGGTTCTGAGGCAGGACAAGTTATTTTTCACACTCATTTTCATGTTATTCCACGATTTCAAGGTGATAATTTAGGTTTTAAGAGAAATTGTAGTATTGAACTTTCAGGAGATGAATATTTAGACTTATCTAAAAAAATAAGTAAAAATATTTGAAATTTTTATCAAAATTGATGATTGAAGTATCATTTTAACTAATAATTGGTGTTAAATTTTATTGTATATTGTGTTTGTTTATATATGATATGGCGTTGTTATTATCATATTTATATATTTAAGGTATGTTAAGGGTAAATTAAGTTTTCCTTTTTTATATTTTCTAATGTTTCTAGATACTTACTAGATTCATATTTTGCCATATTGAGATTATGATCTTGGTAATTACCACATTCTTTTTCAGTTGCACCTATAACATTTCCTTGAAAATTGGTGATTTCATTAAAAAGCCAAGATATTAAATCAATTAGATCCTTGCTTTCATAATTACCAAGAAGTATTAGGTAAAAGCCTGTTCTACAGCCCATTGGTCCAAAATATATTATCTTATCTCCCCAAACTTTATTGTTTCTAAGTAGTGTTGCTCCTATATGTTCAATTGTATGAATTTCTGCATTGTTAATTACAGGTTCTTTGTTGGGGGTCTTCATTCTAATATCTACAGTAGTTAGTGTTAAATTGTCAAATGTATCTTTCCTTGAGATATATATGCCAGGTTGTAATTTTGTGTGGTCAATTGTAAAACTTGATATTTTATTCATATTTGAAACTCCTTTTTGATTGTGTCTACGAAATCTAATTTTTCCCATTCTAATTCGTTTTTCCCAAAATGTCCGTATGTACATGTTTTAGAATATATGGGCTCTCTTAATTTTAGTTTTTTAATTATTCCATTAGGAGTTAAATCAAAGTTATTTATTATAAAATTTAATATTTTTTTTTCATATTCATTATCATTAATTCCTGTAGTTATCTTAATAGATATTGGTTTGGGAATGCCAATAGCATAGGCAATTTGCATTTCAAATTCTCGAGAGATGCCCGCTGCTACCATATTTTTAGAAATGTATCGTGCCATATAAGCTGCTGATCTGTCAACTTTGGTAGCATCTTTGCCACTATAAGCTCCACCACCATGTCTTGCAAATCCTCCATAGCTGTCAGCAATAATTTTTCTTCCTGTAAGACCGGTATCACCAGTAGGTCCACCTATTACAAAATTTCCAGAAGGGTTAATGTAATATTCTATATTATTTTCGAACATTGATCTGCTATTTAAAACGGGTTTTATAATTTTTTCGATGATTGTTTGTTTTAAATAGGAATAAGGGATATCAGGATCATGTTGATGGGATAAGACAATATTGCTGACTTTAATTGGATTTTTGTAAGAATCATATTCAATGGTTACTTGGGATTTAGCATCGGGACGCAACCACTTAATTTCACCTGATTTTCTAAGTTTACTAGCTTCTTTTAAAATTAAATTAGATAATTCGTATGCTATGGGTAAGAAATTTTTAGTTTCATTACATGCATAACCAAAAATTATTCCTTGATCCCCTGCTCCTATATCTTTTGTATCTTTTTTTTCAACTGCATTTGTAATGTCTATTGATTGAGAACCAATAGCATCAATTATTGTTGCTGATTTATAATCAAGTCCATATTCTATATTTGTGTATCCAATATTTTTTATTGTTTGTTTTGCGGTTTCTTTGATATCTATATCTTTTTTTGCTTTACTGTTTATTTCTCCTGCTATTACTATTAAATTTTGTGAAACTAAAGTTTCACATGCTACTTTTGCCATTTTGTCTTTTTTAAGTATTTCATCAAGTATGGCATCAGAAATTTGATCCGCAATTTTATCAGGATGTCCTTCAGATACGGACTCAGATGTTGCTGTTAAATTATTGTTATTCATATTATCACCTTACGTATTATATAGACTTAATTAGTTCCCTTACCATTTTGGCTGAATTTTTTGATGCATCTTGTAAAAATTTATTAAAATCTATGTGATTATTTTTGTTGTTTGGGAAGTCAGATATTGAACGAGTGACTATAAACGGTATGTTGAATGTGTATGCTACTTGGGCAATTGCTGCACTTTCCATTTCTACAGCCAAAGCATCTTTAAAATCATTTTTGATTTTTTCTATCTGTTTTTCATCTTCAATAAATTGATCACCTGTAAGTATTAGACCAATATGAACATTAACATTTTGAAATTTGTCTTTGATAATACTAATGACTTTGTTTAGTAAAGTTTTATCTGATTCGAATTTTTGTGGAAATCCTGGCACTTGTCCTATTTGATAGTCAAATTGCGTTAAGTTGAAATCGTGAAATGCTGTTTGTGATGATATTATGATGTCTGATATTTTAATGTTTGAAGATTCTTGAAGTCCTCCAGCAGTTCCTGAGTTGATTATATGGGTAATTTTATATTTTGCTATAATATAACTATTCCACATGGCTGCATTTACTTTTCCAATGCCAGTGGTTAAAGATATTATTTTATGTCCCTCAATTTCTCCTTTATAAATTTTTTTTTCACCTAGGTAATTGTCTATTTTGATTTCTTCTTTGTTTTCAATAATTTGATGTATTTCTCTTGCTTCTTCATCCATTGCAGATGTTATTAAAATCATGTTTTGCTCCTTTTTATATTTCTTTTAAACCATATTTTTTTAAAATAAGGTTTATCTCATCTTGTCTTAGTATTTTTTTGATACCTGTTTCTGTTTTGGGTATGGATTTAATGTAACCTTGATTGTCATTAGGATGTATAACTTTGCCATCTTTTATTATGTACTTTATATACGGAACATTAATATTTATTTCGTTGATTTTTATTATTTTAGCAATTGAATTGTCATTAAGTTCAACTATAAAGTCTAGGGGACATTGAGATAGAACTTTAATTATTAGTTTTAGAACTCTTTTGTCAAATTTTTTATCAGCATCTTGTATTAATTCGATAAGAGATGCTCCCGAGCTTGAGGCTCCTTTATATATCTTATCTAAAAGAATTGCACTATATGCACTAGCAGCACCTATTATATTAGCCTCAATGTTAATTTGTTCACTTTTAAGTTTGTTTGGGTATCCTGATCCATCTAAATTTTCTTTATGTGTAAGTATTGCTAGACAGATAGATCGTGAAAAATTAGTGGTTGATATTATTTTGTGTCCAAGTACAGGATATTTTTTGATTATTTCAAATTCTTTGTCAGTTAATTTTTCTTTTTTTTCACTTATGCTTAAAGGTATAAATAAAAAACCTATTTTATGAAGAAGAGCTGTTGTGCAAAGTTCAACAGTTTTATGATTATTTAAATTCATTTCATTGCCAAGAGCTACAGTTAATATTGAGGTATTTATTGAATGAACAACATGATAATCAGATAAGAGTTTAGGTATTTTTATATATTTGATGAATGTTTGTTGATTTTTTTTATAAAATTCCATTACTTTTTTTACAATGGGAATGACATCTTGGTAATAAATTTTTTTGTTTTTTTTGCAGGTTTCGTATATTTCTTCTAAATTGCTTATTAGTATGTGATAATTTGCAATAGATTCTTCATCATACTCTTCATTAATGTTAATATATTTTTTTGTTTCTCGTATTAATGATTCATTAAAGAAATTTCTTTCTATTTGTATTGCGTTTTTAAGCCCCCATTTTTCAATGAGCTCGGTGTTGATAGGTTGTAATAGTGAATCTTTGGGCCATATTAAGAAATCTTTTTCTATTACATATGAGAAATTTTTTATTTCTTTTGCTAAATTATCAAAGCTTTGCATTTGTCTCCTTAAGCTTTAAGCTTAATAATAAACATGTAACAATGGATTGTTTATTAATTTTCTATCTATTTAGTATAATGATACTATATGTGCACTTAATTTTAAAATAGAACTTTATTATAAGAGATTTTTTGATGGTTGACAGAATACTTTTTATTTTTAATATTTTGTTTTTTTGTTTTTTTTTATATTTTATTTATTTTTTACAAATTTTCAACTTTTCAAGTTTTTTAAATTTTATTATTTTGCATCGATATTTCATTTTGTATTTTATTGTATTTGTCTTTGTTTTTAATATTGTATATTCTAAATTTTTATATTCAAGATTATATTTTATATTAAATGGTATAGAGAATACTTATACTTTTTTAAGACTTAAAATGATTCGCAAAACACTTAAGAGTGTATTTGATATTTCTACGCTTTTAAAAATAACTTTAATCAAACAAGATAAAAAAGCATTTGATGATATTTATCTTTATTTGAAAGATACTAAAATGAGTAATAAGACAATAATAGAGCTTTATGCTATATGTGTTAGTTTTAGAGAACAAGAAAAAGCTTGTAGTTTGATTATGAATCATGTAGAGAATCGTAATAAATGGGTAAGGTATTGTGTATCACTACATGCAATTTTTGATGAAGATTATGAAAAATTGAATAATGAGATAAATTTTTTAAAAAAATCCTTTTTAAAAGGAGATCTTATTTTTACAATTTATTTTTATTATCTTTTAAAAAAATCAAAACTAGAACGTCATTTGGTTGAAGAGAAACGACTTGAAATTAGGAATAAGTATTTAAAACGTAAAGATAGACTTAATATTAAACATACAAAATTACTTGGTTCAAATTTATTTTTTGTAGTGTTTTATTATATTTATGATATTTCAAAAAAGGACATTTTTTATTAAAAGAGGTTGTGTTTTGAATATAAGAGTTAGATATGCTCCTTCTCCAACTGGTTTGCAGCATATTGGAGGAATTAGGACAGCTTTATTTAATTATTTTTTTGCCAAATCCTTTAATGGAAAATTTTTACTTAGAATTGAAGATACAGATCAGACTAGATATTATAAGGAAGCAGAAGAAGATTTGTATCAAAGTTTAGCATGGCTTGGTATTGATTTTGATGAAGGGCCTACTTGTGGAGGTTCTTATTCTCCTTATATTCAATCACAAAGAACAGAGATATATAGGAAATATGCTAAAGAGTTGATTGAATCGGGAAATGCTTATTATTGTTATTGTTCACCTGATAGATTAGAGAGAATTAGAAAAATTCAAACTATTAACAAGATGGCACCAGGTTATGATAGACATTGCAGGCACTTGAACAAAGATGAAATTAAAGATGCTTTAAGTTTAGGCATTAGTCCTGTTATTAGATTTAAAATTCCTTTTGATGGTGAAACTTCTTTTAATGATATTTTGCTTGGCAAAATTACATGGGCCAATAAGGATATTAGTCCTGATCCTGTAATTTTGAAATCTGATGGATTTCCAACATATCATCTTGCAAATGTTGTTGATGATCATTTAATGGAAATTTCACATGTATTAAGAGCCCAGGAGTGGATTTCTTCAGGACCTTTGCATGTGCTTCTTTATAATGCTTTTAGATGGAATCCTCCTATTTATTGTCATCTTCCAATGGTAATGGGAAGTGATGGACAAAAATTAAGTAAGAGGCATGGTGCTACAGCTTTAAAGCAATTTATTGATGATGGATATCTTCCTGAGGCTATTATTAATTATGTTACTTTGCTTGGTTGGTCTTATGATGGCAAGAGTGAGTTTTTTACCAAAAATGAACTTCAAAAATTATTTTCTATTGATAAAATCAGTAAATCACCAGCTGTTTTTGATTATAACAAATTAGATTTTTTTAATAGTCATTACATTAGGACAAAAGAAGATCATGAATTAGCCGAACTCTTATTGCCTTTCTTGCAAAAGGCAGGTTATATTAAAAAGGATAGTAATTCTTGTGACAAAGAAAAATTATTGCTTTTGGTCCCGTTAATAAAGCCAAGAATTAGAAAACTTGGTGATGCTGTTGGCATGCTTAGGTTTTTTTATACAAATATTTCAACTTGGAATTTAAATGAATTTTTGGGGAAGAAAAAAACAGTAAGAGATATTTATTTATTGTTAGAAAAAATTAAACCAGTATTAGAAGGTTTTGAAACAAGGATATTGTCCGAGAATGAACAAATTTTTTATAATTTTGCTAAGGAAAATGATCTAAAAATAGGAGAGGTTTTGCTTCCAATTAGGATTGCAGTTCTTGGAAGTAAGGTATCACCACCTCTTTTTGATTCTTTGCAATTACTTGGTAAAGTTACGGTCTTTGATAGAATAAATAAAGCACAGGATTTTTTAAAAAAGTATGAATTATAGATTAAGTTTTTAGGATGTTTGATATGGCTAAAATAGAAGATATTATTTCACTTGCTAAGAGGCGAGGTTTTGTATTTCAATCCTCAGAAGTTTATGGGGGTTTGTCGGGTGTATGGGATTATGGGCCTTTAGGTGTTGAGATTAAGAAGAATATACAGGAAGAGTGGTGGAAAAGTATGGTTTACTTTCATGAAAATGTTGTGGGATTAGATAGTGCTATTTTGATGAGGCCTGAAGTTTGGAAAGCTTCTGGACATGTTGATAGTTTTTTGGAATTATTAGTTGATTGTAGAAATTGTAAGAATAGATTTAGGACAGATTTTATTGATTTATCTAAGGGGTGTCCTAATTGTGGTTCTATAGGAACTTTTACAACTCCTAGAAGTTTTAATTTGATGTTTAAGACTAATATTGGGGCTGTTGAGGATAGTTCTAGTGAGATTTATTTAAGACCAGAGACTGCGCAGGGCATTTTTGTTAATTTTCGTAATGTATTGGATACTACAAGACTTAAGGTTCCATTTGGAATAGCACAAGTTGGTAAGGCTTTTAGGAATGAGATAATAGCAAAGAATTTTATATTTAGAGTTTGTGAGTTTGAACAAATGGAAATGCAGTTTTTTGTACATCCGAGTCAGATGGATGATTGGTATTGTTATTGGCGAGAGAAAAGAATGAACTTTTTTATTGAAACTCTTGGAATCAAAGCTGATAATCTTAGATTTCAAAAACACAATGATGATGAGCTTGCTCATTATGCAAAAGCTGCAGTTGATATTGAATATAATTTTCCATTTGGTTTTCAAGAAATTGAGGGAATTCATAATAGAGGTAATTATGATTTAAATCAACATGCTAAATTTTGTGGTAAATCTAAGTTGTTTGAATATCATGATTTGATAACAGGTGATAAGTATATTCCTTATGTAATTGAAACTTCTCTTGGACTTACAAGAAGTGTACTAATGACTCTTTGTGATGCTTATGCTTGTGAGGAACTTGAGGGAGGGGATAAGCGAATAGTGTTACATTTACATCCTAAGATTGCTCCTTATAAGGTTGCAATACTTCCTCTTGTAAAGAAAGATGGATTACCCGAACTTGCTAGAAAAGTGTTTATGCAATTTAGCGATGATTTTTATATGTTTTATGATGAGAATGGTACGATAGGTAAGCGTTATAGACGTCAAGATGAAATTGGTACACCTTATTGTGTAACAATAGATTATGATACGATTGAAAATAGGACAATAACTTTAAGAGATAGAGATACTATGACTCAAACAAGAATTTCTATTGATGATTTGTATTCATATGTTAAAACGGGAATTCTAAATTACAAGGGAGTTTAAATAAATGAATTTATCCCTAAAGGTTTTAGATAAGAGAGGATTTTTAAAACAGTGTACTAATTTGGAAGAGTTAAGTACATTGATGGATAGAGAAAAAATAGTTTTTTATGTTGGAGTTGATGCTACTTCTGCTTCTTTGCATATTGGACATTTAATTCCTTTTATGGTAATGCTTCATCTTCAAAGACAGGGTCATATTCCAATTATTTTAATTGGTGGTGGAACTACAAAAATAGGAGATCCTTCTGGTAAGGATTCAATGCGCAAAATTTTATTAAAAGAAGATATAGATGAGAATGTTAAAACAATAAGTTCTCAATTGCTTAAAATAATAGATCTTAGTAATGGTGGGTATATTCTTAATAATGCCGAATGGCTTGATGGCATTAATTATATTGAATTTTTAAGGGAAGTTGGTATTTATTTTTCTGTTAATCGTATGTTAAGTTTTGAAACTTATAAGAGAAGATTAAAAGATGGTCTTTCATTTATTGAATTTAATTATCAACTTTTACAGTCATATGATTTTTATATGTTAAGTCGTATGAAAAATTGTAAACTTCAAATTGGTGGTGATGATCAGTGGGGAAATATTGTCTCAGGTGTTGATTTGGTTAATAGAAAATCGGGAAACAAAGTGTTTGGGCTTACATTGCCGCTTATTACAAGAAGTGATGGTAAGAAAATGGGTAAATCAGAAAAAGGAGCTGTTTATCTTGATTCAGAGCTTTATAGTGTTTATGATTTTTATCAGTATTTTAGAAACATTCCAGATTTAGATGTTAAGAAATTTTTATATTTATTTACTTTTTTAGAAGAAGAAGAGATTGAACGTATTGCAAGTGTTAAGGGACAATTGTTAAATAATGCAAAAGAGATTTTGGCATTTGAGATAACAAAAATCGTTCATGGTAAAGATGAGGCTTTAAAAGCATCCTCAGCAGCTAAAGCAGCATTTAAAGGAGGTGACGGGAGAGCTGATATTCCTTTTTTTAAATTGGAATTGACTAATTTAGAGGAGAGTATTTTATTAGTTGACTTAATGGTTTTAGCAAAGGTTGTATCGAGTAAGTCAGAGGCTAGGCGACTTATTGATTCTGGTGGAGTTTATATAGATAAAGTAAGGGTAGGAGATCAAAATTATTGCCTTTGTAAGGACAATTTTATCAATGGTGAAATTGAACTTAAAATAGGCAAGAAAAAGATTTTGAGAATTGTTTTATAATTGGTGTTTCATGTATAACAGAAGAGCTTTAAATCATTTGTTTTTTAAATCGTTTCTGTTTTTTGTGGAACGTAAACATCTTTTTTTTACCGAAGAACATATCTTTTATAGTTTAATTAGTGATGATGAAATTAGAGAATTGCTTAGTTTATGTGCACTTGATTTTTATAGTTTTAATAAAATTTTAGAAGAATTTTTTACAAAACTTCCTATAAGAAATGCTGATTTTTATGATTATTTTTTTAAAATTAATGATTTATATCAAGAAATAATCGATACTATTTTTTATTATAAAAAACCTTATGTATTACAAGAGAAAGATTTGTTATGGGTATTAATTAGGAAAAGAAAAAATACAATTTTAGATGCTTTATTAAAATCGGGTTTTAGTTTAGATATATTTGACAAAATAATGGAGATTTATGACTATTTAGGTTCGAATTTAGATTTAGGTTTTCTTAAAAATGAAAAATTGCTTACAAATGATCTTTTTAATAAAGGGATAGATAAATATGGAGGTTTAAATATTTTTGAGGAAGATTATTTTAAATTAGAACAAGATGATGATTCATTGGATGAGAACAATTTGGTTGATGATTTCTTAGTTAATGTTATTGATAATTTGGATCCCAATTTAGCTACAAATCCTTTGATTGGTCGCAAAAAAGAATTATATACATTAATTCAAATAATGCTTCGTAAACATAAAAGTAATCCAATTGTATTTGGAGAGCCTGGGGTTGGAAAGACAATATTGCTTCAAGGACTTGCTTATATTATAAGAGAAGGTCAGGTGCCTCATGAATTGATTGATTGTGAAGTTTATTCTCTTGATATTGGAAGACTTATATCTGGGACTAGGTATAGGGGAGATCTTGAAAATCGGGTTAACAAACTCTTAGATTTTTTGCATTTTAAAAAAAAAGTAATTCTTTTTATAGATGAGATTCATATGATAGTTGGAGCTGGTGCTACATCTTTTAGTAACATAGATGTTTCAAATTTATTAAAACCTATATTAACTTTGGGTAAAATAAAGTTTATTGGGGCTACTACCAAAAATGAATATAAAAAATTTTTTTTGAAAGACAAAGCTTTACTAAGAAGATTTCATGGTGTTGAACTTAAAGAACCAAGTTTAGAGGATACTTATCATATTTTGAAAGGGGCTAAGGAACAATATGAAAAACATCATCATGTTGAGTATACAGATGAAGCTATATGGGTTGCAATTACTATGTCTAAATACATAAAAGATAGAGCTTTGCCCGATAAAGCTTTTGATCTATTAGATGGTCTTGGCTCTAAATTTAAACTTGAGGGTAATAAAAAAGTTATAACAGGTGATGATGTCAGAGATTTTGTTAAGTATATGGTTGGAACCAGTATTTTTAATTTTGATGATTATGATCAAGATTTACTAATGAATTTGGAACATAAGATAAGAACAAGTATGATAATTGATGAGAGTATTTTATCCGAATTACTTTTGCATATTAAGCTTTTAAGAATTAAATTTTTCTTTAAAAATAGTACTCTTGGTATTTTCATTTTAATTGGATCTTCTGATGTAGATAAGAATAAACTTGCGTGTGTTTTATCAGAAGAACTTAATATGCCTAAACTTACTTTGGGAATGAGTGAATATTGTGATTTTGATGGTATTAATCGATTGATAGGACCAGTATATGGTTCTGAAGCTTATGATGAACCTACTAAATTCTTTAGATTTTTAAATGAGTCTTTAAATTCAATTATTGTTTTGTCAGATTTTGATAAGTCTTCTAAGAGAGTTATAGATTTTTTTTTTGAAGGATTTAATACAGGTAGACTTTTTGATAATTTTGGTAGAAGTGTCAGTTTGTCAGGTAGCATTATAATTATAGATATTAATATAGAATATAGAGAACTTGATGGTATTGGATTTAAAAATGAAACTGTTGATATCAGAAGTTTATTAGAAAAACGTTTTTCTAATAAATTTCTAGACTTAGTAGATCATGTTTTTTTCTTTAGACCTGTAAGTAAGAGTGATTTTAAAAGGGTGATTATTGAAGAGGTGAATAATTTTGTTAAAATACTAAAAAATGAAAAAATAGATCTTTTTTTTGAAGAGGCTGTTATTGGTTATTTTCAAAAACATATTTATGAGAATGGGCTTGGAATTAGGGGTATTCGTAAAATTGTGATTAAAGAAATTGGAAGTTTGTTGATTGATGATTTGATTTTGAAAAAATTTAAAGAAAATGATAAGATTAGAATTTTTCTAGACGATACGATTAAATATGAGTTATTATAATTTTATGGTTATAAGGAGGTATATATGAAAATATCTATTGTGGGAGCAGGGGCTTGGGGTACTGCTGTTGCTAAAGTTTTGGCAGATAAGTTTAAGGATCCTGTTTTAATATGGTCTTTTGAAGAAGATGTTAGAGAGAGTATTAATAATAGCCATGAGAATACTAAGTATTTAAAAGGTATTAAATTGCCAGATAATTTGATTGCAAGTTCTGATTTACTTGATATTGTAAATCAATCTGATTATATTTTTGTTGTAACCCCTTCTCTTTATACTTTGAATGTTTTAAATAAATTGAAAAGTGTGCTTACTACTAAAAAGTTTAAGCTGGCAATATTAACAAAAGGTTTTATAACAATTGATGATAAACCTTGTACTATTATAGAGGTTGCAGAAGGTGTTTTAAGAGAATATAAGGATGAAATTACTTATATTGCAGGACCAAGTCATGCTGAGGAAGTTGGACTTGGAATTATTACGGGACTTGTTGCTGCTAGTAGGAATAGAGCCAATGCTTTTGAATTTATTAATTTATTTAGTGGTACTTCTATTTCTATGTTTTATAGTTATGATATTCTTGGTGTTCAGGTGGCATCAGCTTTAAAAAATATATTTGCCATTGCATTTGGAATTTTGGATGAATGTAAAATTAAAGATCCAAATTTGATAGGTAATAATACAGAGTCTTTTTTATTTTCTGTTTCTTTAAATGACATGAAAAATATTGCATTTAAGCTTGGATCTTGCAATGAGGAAACATTTTTGTTTTTAGCTGGTTCTGGAGATTTAGATGTTACATGTAGAAGTATTTTTGGAAGAAATAGAAGATTTGGTCGTGAAATCGTTGGCAAAAATATTTTGGAGGATTTTAGAGATATAGATGATCTAATAAGTAACATTAATAAAATTGGTTATTTACCTGAAGGATTGGTTGCTGCTAGGGAAGTTGCTTTGCTTTTTAAATTTTTAGGTATTAGTTCAGATTTTCAAAACTTGGCAATGATAGTGTATAAGATTTTAAATAAAGAATTAAAACCAGAAGCAGTTATTGATTATATAAAAAATTTTAAATTTTAGGACCCAAATAGTTGGGTCTATTATTTTTTTTTATTTATCATATATATTATGTTGGTGTAAACATCGTCAATTATTGCAAAATTCATTACGATTTCTGTAACTTCGTTTGACTTAATTGCCCCTATGATATTTTTATTTTTTGTTAAGTTTTCTCTTTTAACTAAAGAATTACTGTCAACTAATATTTTTATTCTAGTTAAATCTTTAACTACTTGTTTTATGTTTGTAATTCCCCCAAAGCATTCTAAAATATGTTCTGATGTTTCTATTGTTTCTTTATGCATTTTGTCATCCTTTAAAGAATGCTTTATAAGCCATATAAGCAGTATATATGTCAAATTTAGAGGTTATTTCAAATGGTGAATGCATGCTAATAACTCCAGGTCCCATGTCTATTGTTCTAATTCCATAGTGTGCTAGGAATTTTGCTACAGTTCCTCCTCCTCCTTCTTCTACTTTTCCAAGTGTTGCTACTTGCCAAGCTATATTGTTTTTATCTAATAAATTTCTAATATAAAATACAAGTTCAGCATCAGCATCACTGGCCATAATTTTACCTCCATGACCTGTGTATTTCATTATAGGTATTCCATATCCTAGCTTTGGTGCGTTTTGTTCATCATGTACTTTAAATAGAGGATTTATTGCACCGCAAACATCTGCGGATATGCTTTTTGAGTTCCATAATGCTTTGTGTACAATAAGGTTATTATATTCTTTTTGTTTTAGTTTAAATATTATATCTGATACAAAATATTCAAGATATCTTGATTGCAAACCAGTTGAGCCAGTTGAGCCAATCTCTTCTTTATCTACCAAGAAACATATAGCGGTTTTATTTGGTGTTTCTTCTAAATTTAGGATAGCTTCTAGTGATGTATAGGCACAAACTCTATCGTCTTGTCCATAAGCTCCAATGAGTGCTCTGTCAATTCCTACATCTTTTGCTTCTCCTGCTGGTACTATTTCTATTTCTGCTGAAACAAAGTCTTCTTCTGATATATTGTATTTTTCTTTTAATAATGTAAGAGTAGCAAATTTTACTTTTTCTTTCTCTCTAGATTCAATAGGTAGACTTCCAATTATGATTCTTAGATTTTCTCCTTCAATAATATCATCAGCTTTTTTGTCTCTTTGAACTTTTCTATCAAGGTGTGGTAATATGTCGGGAATTACAAATACAGGATCATCATTATTGTCACCAATGCTAATTTCTACTTGTTCTCCATTTTGTAAAAATATTATTCCTCTTATTGATAGGGGGGTAGATAGCCATTGATATTTTTTGATGCCACCATAATAATTTGTTTTCATCATTGTAAATTCGTTTTCTTGACTAATTGGTGATGGTTTAGCATCAAGTCTTGGTGAATCTGTGTGTGAGACAATAAAATGCATTCCATTTTCAATAGGTTCTCTTCCTATAAATACAAGAGCTATGTTTTTGTTGCGAGATGTGTAGAAAATTTTGTCTCCAGCTTGAAGTTCTTTTTTTTGGCAGGCGCTGATGAAACCTTTTTCTTTTGCTTTTTGTATGGCATAGTTGGTAGCTTCTCGTTCTGTTTTTACTGTATTTAAGAATTTCTTGTATTTGTGAGCAAATTCTAATATATTGTTTTTCTTTTCTTCGTTTAATGACAGCCAAGGATTTTGTTTAGTCATAAAATTCCTCCTCTTAATTACTTATTATAACATTCTAGCACTTGTAATTTGTTATGTATTAATTATTTTGTCAGCCTAATAATGTTTGTGATGTAACTTTAAATCTTTTGATGTATAAAAATTTATGTATTTTTATATTGGTTCTGGCTTATGCCATAAAAATCCTTGACCATAATCTATTCCTATTTCACTAATCTTTTTAAAAATTTCTTCATTAGACACGAATTCAGCGATAATTTTTATTTGTTTTGTATCAGCAATTTCTTTTATTGATTTTATTATTACAAGATCTATTTGACTAGAATTTATTACTTGAATAAAAGAACCATCTATTTTGATGATGTCTATTGGTAAAATTTTGATGTATGAAAGAGATGTATATCCACTTCCAAAATCATCAAGTGCAAGTTTAATTCCAAAAGTTTTAAGTTCATTGAAATATGTGTTGATTAATTCGAAATTTTCTACAATGCCAGTTTCTGTTATTTCTAGGCATATATTTTGAAGTGGGACATGACTTTGTAGAAGGGTTTCTTTTAAAAAGATTCTGAAGTTTTTGGATTTAAGTGAATATGGTGAAATATTGATTGAAAAGATATGAACACCATTTTTTGTTACAAAGTTTGTATATTCTCTTAATGCTTTAGTAACTACTAATTTATCTACTTCTACGGTTAAATTATATTTATCTATTAAACCAAAGACATGATTGTTTGGAATTGGTGTTCCTGTGTAATCAAAAAGTCTTGTTAATATTTCAATTTTAGGTGTTAAATCTTTTTTGAGAGGGGTAATTTTTTGGTAGTATAGACTAAAGAAGTCATTTTTTATTGCTTTTATTATGTATTCAAATATTTTATTTTGATTTTTAATAATTATTGTTTCTGGTAATTCATCTTTATATAAAATAGGCATGGAATCTTTGTATTCATCAGATATTTTTGTTGCTATTTTTAATTTTGAAATTTTTGTTTCTATATCTTCTTTTAAGTTTACTTCTATTATGCCTATATTAAATTTAAGTATTATGAGACCTTCTTTTTTAAGTTCTCTAGAGATAGTTTTTTTTATTTCTTCTGCAATTGAAATGACTCTTTGTTCTCCTCCACTTGTGGATATAATAACTATTAGATTATTGTCTTTTAATTTAAATATATATTCTGAATAGAATGACATTATTCTAGAAGTAATTTTTTTAAGTATTTTTACGTCTATGTGGTCCCTATTGCCTTTATATTCATATTCTGTATTTATGTGTAAATCCAAATCAAATAGATATGTTTTTTTAGAAGAATAATCAATTTGGTTGATCAATAACTTTTCAAGTTCTTTAATATTATATAAGTCAGTTTCTTGATCGATGACTTCGAAGTGCGGAATATTGTGCTTAGATTTTAAATCAGATACATCTTTTATTGTAATTAATTTATCAATGTTATTTTGAGCAATTGTACTTATAAATAGATCGACGGTTAATTTTTTGTTATTTTTTACCTTTAAAAGACAATCAGTTATCAGTATATTTTTAAATTCAGGAATATCATCTATATTATAACTTAAATCTATTTTAGTTTCTTTTTCAAAATCTATTATATCGATATCACTTATTTTGTTTGTTTTACCTTTAATCTTTATTGGTAATTCAAGTTCTTTACTGCCTTTTTCATTGATATAAATGATGTCATTTTCAGTGTTTGTGATAATGACTATTTCTTGAATAAGTTCAGATAAGTTTAAGAAAAAATCAAGATTGGCATTTTTATTATCATAATAAAATTTTTTCTGTTGTATTAGTTTATTTTTTTCGCTCAGTTCTTGTATGCTTTGTAATATTTCTATGTAATTTGGTCTATAAATCGATTCATCTATATATTCATTGTTTATGATAATTGAATGAACGTTATTAATACTTTTTAAGTCATTTGCTATATTTATTGAAAAATCTATTGGTCTTTTATGATTATAAATAACGGCAAATTTAATATTGCTTTGTTTGATATATGAACTTGAGACATTTTTTCTAGATTCTATTATTTGAGATATTGTAAAAATAGATTTTATTTTTATAACATCTTTATCACTAACAGCTTTTTCAGATATTACGATTGCATTTGGATTTTTATTCCTCATCTTACTTAAATAAATCTATCTTATTTTTTATATAAATCTATGTTTTTGTTGATTTATTTAGTTTTTTTGAGCTTGTTTTTTAGTCCATATAAGCCAGATTATTCCTGCTAATATTAAAATTGACGAAAATATTTGGCCCATTGATATATTTAAAAATGAAAAGTCCAATATGCTCTCAGGTTTTCTGTAAGTTATAATAAATCCTATTTCTTTATCAGGCTCTCTTAGGTATTCAATTAAAAATCTAAATATTCCATAAAGTATTATGTATACACCAAAGATAAAGCCATCATATTTTTTTATTTTTCTAAATATGAACCATAATAATAAAAAGATTACAGGTCCTTCGAACAATCCTTCTATGAGTTGGGATGGGATTCTTGGTAAATTAATAAATAAATCATGAGGTAATATTTCAAGGCCAACCGATTCTGCGAATTCTTTGACTCCATTTTGGCTTATTTTAAAAGGTTCTGCATTTGGAAAGATTACACCACCTTTCATTGGTCTTCCATAAAGTTCTGCATTTGCAAAATTAGCAAGTCTTCCAAGTATATATCCTGAAGAGAAAGCTATTGCACCATAATCTGTTATTTTTTTAAAATATTTTTTTACATTCGTGTTTTTAAGTTTTGTGTTTATCATTATTAACGGTGCAATAATGACTCCAAAAAATCCTCCGTGTATTGCCATTCCTCTAAAGCCTGTAAAATTCCAGTTTTGGTCAAATGGTAAAAAAATCATCCATGGGTGTGTATAATAAATACCACTTTTATCATAAATTAAAGTAGATGCTAATCTTCCTCCAATGATTGCGCCCATGACGATGGAGAACATTAATTGCTCATAATCATTTTTGTCTATGTCAAGTTTGTCAGTCCTGATTTGATACCAGATAAATTTATAAGAAATTATTATAATGATGATATAAGATAGGCTATACCATGTAATTGGAATTCCTTTAATGATTTCGGGATGCAACCAGCTAGGATAATTTATATAATTTGGCATTTCTGTCTCCTTAGTCTTTTTTTAATTTTGTAAATAATTTTTTTTTAAACATTATATTTTGTTTTCTAAGTGTTGCAATTTCTTTTTGTTGAGATTTGATTATATCAATTATTGCATTGTTGTCTATTGTTTTATTCATCAATAATGATTCAAGATATGCGTACTTTTCTAAATATTCGTCTTGTGCTTCTTTTATTACAAAATAGTAGCTTTCATTTAAGTCATCTTCATTTAAAAGCTCTACATCGTTTATTACATCTTCAAGTTCAATTAATCTTTTAGCTATTTTTTTTATGCTTTTTGAAATTAAACTTGTTGGCTTATAAATAGTTATTGGTATTTTGTGATTTAATGCTTGATCAACAAGTTCATCTTTATAAATTGAGCCTATACTTTGTAAATTGATATTTAAATAATTTTTAGCCGACTTTAGTATTTTTTCAGTTTTAATAATATCTTCAGGTTTGTTTAACATGTTAAATATAATGAAGGGACTAAATTGTGCGAATATTTGCATAAATTTTGCATAATTTTCAGGATCATGTTCCTCTATTTTAAGTAGAAGATTTGGTATGTATATTTTTTGTAAATCTGTAGAATCTTTTCTTATATTGGATACTATTTTGTATGCTTTTGTTTCTTTTGTAAATATTTTTGATATTAGTCTAAAGATTGCGTTTTTTAAGAATAAATAGGCATTCATTGTTGCTGTTACTGTTGGAATTGTTACTATGACTCCTCTGTTTGACATTAAAAAAAAATCTATTGTATTAAATGTTGTCCCAGCTCCAAGATCAATTATTAGATAGTCGTAATTTTGATTTTTTAAATTTTTTATTATTTTTTTCTTTTGAAAGATAGCTATATTTGCAAGTTCTGGTATATCTGAGTCTCCTGCTATAAAATTTAAATTTTTTATTCCTGATTCAAGGATGATGTCTTGAAAGTGAATTTGTGTTTTGAGAAATGTTCCGATGCTTTTTTTTGGCATAATATTAAGCATAGAGTGTAAATTGGAACCACCCAGGTCAAGGTCTACAAGTAATACTTTTTTCCCTTCATTTGCAAGACAAATTGCAATATTTGTTGAAAAAAGAGATTTACCAACTCCTCCTTTTCCACTAGCTATAGGAATGATAATCAACCGTTACTCCGTTATTTTGTCCTTGAATTTAAGTAGAATCAAAATCACTAAGTTAAATATAACGTAAGTGATTATTATTATTGCTAAAAAAGTAAATAGCCATGGTTGATATGTTTTGAATAATTCAAGAGCTAATCCTAATGTAGCAAGCAAAATGTTCATTATGATTTGCAGGCTTTTAGTTATGTTAATTAAATTACTTAGAATTTTAAGTTGATCGTAGAGTATATATTGTATTGTTAATATTGCTACGCATAATTCTGGAGAGAATATAATAAATGCTATTAAAAATTTTATAGAAGAATTGTTTATAAATATTGTATTACTTGTGAGTTTATATAGTGCTAATAAAATTAATGTGCTTGCAATTGTTTGCATTGCGATAATGAGAGTTATGATTATTCTTTTTGTTTTTAAGCTATTTATCTTTAACATAATCTTAAAATATTATATTATGAAGATAAAATCAAGTTTTATTTGTGTAGGAATTTTTCAATGAAAAAGAAATTTTTGGTATTTTTATACGTTGTATTAGCTTTAGTTATCAGTTCTTCAGTTATTGTAGAGTCTATTTTTGCTCAAGCAAATTCTTCTAAGAGCAATTTGTCTGCGTCAAGTTATGGTCAGATGATGATGGAGGCTTTTAATTTTATTAAGAAAAATTATGTTGAACCTATTGATGATGAGGCTGTTTTTGAAGGGGCTTTACAGGGTATGTTTAAGGCATTAAATGATCCTTATTCTCAGTATTTGACAAAAAAAGATTTAGTAGAGATTTCAAAAACTACTGAGGGAAATTATGTGGGAATTGGGGTTGTTATTGCAAAAAAGGAGATTTCTAAAAAGTCTAACAATACTGCTTCTGATGTTCCTTATATAATGATTATTAATGCTTTTGAAGAAGGACCTGCTTATAGAGCTGGTGTTCGCTCTGGTGATTATATTAAGGCTATTGATGGTAATAGTACTGATTCTATGACAATAGAGCAGGTTAGCGAGCTTTTAAAGGGAAAAGCGGGTACAAAAGTTAAAATTTCTATTTTGAGAAATAAAAATTTAGAACTTGAATATGATCTTGTGAGAGAAAAAATAGATATAGAAACAATTAAATATAGTGTTATTAATAATGATGTCGGATATATTAGGATATTAAGTTTTAATCCAAGTACTAATATTTACTTTAAAAAAGCTTTTGAAAAACTTAAATTGCAAAATATCAACTCTTTAATTTTAGATTTAAGGCTTAATCTTGGAGGTTATCTTACCGATGCAATAGAAATTGCAAATGATATTTTGGCTGAAGGACTCATTGTATCAACAAAGGCAAGAGATTTTAAAATACCTTTAGAATATGTCACAAGGGAGTATAGAGCCGATTCTTCACATATAGTACCTTTAGATATGCCAATTGTTGCTTTGATTGATAAATATTCAGCATCAGCTTCGGAAGTTTTAGTTGGAGCTTTAAGAGATAATCAAAGAGTGTATGTTATAGGTGAAAAATCTTATGGAAAAGGAGTGATTCAGCGTATAGTGCCTTTCCATACAGGAGGATTTAAGATTACGCATTCAAAATATTATACCCCTTCTGGACAGAGTATTCATAATGTTGGTATTAAACCTGATTTGGAGATTAAGGAAAGAGAATTATCTGAAGTTGAATTTGGAGTTTATACCCGAATGCTTAATGAGGAGGCTATAGAAAAGTTTTTAAATAGCAAGATAAATAAAAAATCGCTTTCTGAGAAAGAGGTAGATATTTTTGTGGATAAATTTCTTGAAACTTCTTATGTAAAGGCTGGTAAGGATATTAGTAATATAGATAAGAAAGCTTTGGGGCGTTATTTGTTTTTGCAATTTTATCAAGATATACACCATAATCAGCCAATTTATAATTTATATTATGATGAAGTCTTGAAAACTGCTTATGAATATCTTGTAAAGAAAGGGACACAAAATTAATTTGTGAAACAAATAGTTTTAGATTATAGTTGTCTATTTGATGATGACATCATTATTGATGATATTAAGATTTATCACTATCTTGTTAATGTAAGAAGATTAAGGGTAGGTGATAGATTGAATATTCTTTTAGGTAAAAGAGAGATAAGATTTTCTGAAATTTTGAGTATAGAAAATCACCGAATTAGGTTTGCTACTCTTAGAGTAGAGGAGCTTAAGATGCGTGACTTTGCAATAGATATATTTATATCAAATCTTAAGGGTAGGAAATTAGATTTAAGTTTAAGACAAGTTGTTGAGATTGGTGTTAATAGTATAAATATTGTTAATGCTGATAATTCTATTGCTAAGCTAGATATGGATAATTTAGAACCAAAGAAATTAAGATTTTTAAAGATAATAGATGAGGCTTTAAAACAAAGTGGAAATGCTCAAATTCCCAGTATTAATTTTTATAATGATTTTTTTAGTATTCCTTATTCGTCATCTGTGAATTATTACGTTGCTTATAGTAAGGGTGATTTTTTGCATTTGGGTGAAAACATTAGTGTTTTTGGTAAAATTGGGATTTTAATAGGTCCTGAGGGTTGTTTTTTAAAGTTGGAAATTGATTTTTTTAAAAAATTGAATTTTAAATTTGTAAGATTTAATACTCCTATTTTAAGAGCTGATACAGCTATTGTTTATGCACTTGCTCACTTTAAATTATTATTAGAGGGTAATAATGGCTAATTTAAAAGATATATATTCAAAACCAGATAGGATTTATTTTCTTGGAGCGCCAATAGATGTGTTTAAAAATCATGAAAAATTGATTAGTAGATTTGAATATCTAATATCTCATCCGTATCATTCAATGGTAATTTTTATTGACTGTAAATCTTTATTGAAATTTTTGATCTTTAAGAGTTTTAGAAATCTTGTTAAAAGTTCTTCTCTTGTTTTTTCAAATTCAAGGTTACTTAGAACACTTTGTAAATTTTTAAAGAGGATTGATATTGGTTGTTATGATTCAAATTCTATTTTACTTGTTTTAATGAGTGTATTGGAGAATACATATAAAACGTGTTATATTATTGATAAAGATAAAATAATTTCTAAAAAAAATTTTTTAAGATTAAAAGAGTCGCATAAAGAAATTAACTTTATTGGTTACTATGACTTGAGGGCTGTTAAGAGAAATAAGGAAATGTTTTTTGCTAATATTAATAAACTTACTCCTAGTATGATAATAAGTTTTTGTAATAGTAATTATCTTGAAAATTTGTTTTATGTCAATAAATTTGGAATTAGAACAAATTTAACTGTGTTTTTGTGATTTCTTTTGGTTTTAATTGTTTACAAGTTTAATGAGGTAAAGAAATGTCATTTGTATTAGATCAGGCTGTAGTGTATCCAATGCAGGGAGTAGGCAAAATAAAAAATATTCAGAATAAGGAATTTAATGGTGAATTTATTGATTATTATGAAATATATTTCCCATTTAATGAGATGACTTTCATGGTTCCAGTAGCTAGAGCTGCAGATCTTGGAATTAGAGCTTTGGTTAGTAAAGAAAAGGTAGAAGAAGTTTTTGATATTATTAAGGATTTTGAGGGGCAAATAGATCAAAAAAAGATCAAAGATGGTAGTCATGATTTTTATAAGCAGAGTGATATATTAAGTACTGCTAAGTTATATAAATTTTTGTATGTAAAATCTATGCAAAAAGAGTTGCCTTTTTATGAAAAGAGAATTTTAAATGATTTTGAATTAATTTTACAACATGAGATTAGTTTAGCTTTGCAAATTAGTTTTGAAGAAGCCAAAGAAAAGATTAGAGAAGTTCTCTCTGGGGGGCAGTCTTAGATTAGATTGTTTATCACTTGTAGGAACATATATGTTAAATATTGTAAGGTTTATATCCTTAATATCTTGTAGATTTATTTTTATGTTTTTTCTCTTTTCGTTTGTTTTTGTTTGTACATCTTACTTGAAGTACACATTCCTACATGTAGATCTTTCTGTTTTAAGTTTTGAACTTTATTATGATGCTTATCTTTATGCTTTTCCTTTATCTTTAGTTGTTACTTTTATGAGAATTGCTTATCCTTTTAGTATGACTACATTCAGAGTTTCTGGGATTTTATATATTGTTGTCTTTATTTTTATATTGTTTTTGTCTTATTTTGGATTTTTAGCTTCTGTTAATTTTAATACTATCTTTTTTGATTTACATAACAGGGATGAGAAGATAATTAAAGATGATACTGTGCATTTTTTTGATGATCAAATAGTTTTTTATAGTAATGATATTAAATCATTTGGGTTTAAAGGTGTTTTAAAAATTACAGATAATGAGTTTGATGATGAGGATTTTAAATCTTTTTCATATAATTCAGGATTTTCTGAATCTGATGTGGCGAATTTTAATGAAAATGCATTTTTTACTCAAAAGCTTTATAGTAATTTAGTTGGTTATATTTTTAATGATTTAGACATTTTTAATAATTTTTTACTTTCTTTAGAATCTTTTGGTTTGATATTGAATATATTTGGATTTGTTTTGCTTTTATTTTCGTTTTCTTATATTTTTAATTTTATATTTCTCAATAGTTTGTCTTTATTCCTTTATCCTATTTTTGTCATACTGTTTTTTAAAGTTTATAATATTTATGCAATTGAATTTCCGGAGAGTTTAGATTTAATTATGGGTGAAAATGTAATATCTAATTATCTTACTTTCATTTTTTGTGTACTTACATTTTGTTCTACTTATTTGATTGGTTTTCTTTTTAAATATATTAAAGTGAATGAAGGATTTGATAATAATACGTTACATTAATTAATTTGTTAGATATGAAAAAAGAATTGTTTACATTTTTAAGTAATTTTATTGTTTTTCTATTTTTATTTGTTGCTTTGGTTTTTTGTTATACATATTTTTTTGGAGTTGCCTATTTAGAAAAACATATATTAGTAGCTACATTTTTTGATACTGTTTTGAGTGTATATCATAATTTTAATGGTTTTTTTATTTTTTTTGTTTTGATTTATTTTATTTTTTTAGCGAAACCAGAAACACGGCTTTATTTTAAGGGATATAAAGGATATTTGTTTAAAAAATTTTATCCTTTTATGTTTTTATTTTTTGTAATAGGTATTGTTTTTGTATTAATTTTTAATTCTATTATGTCTTATATTCTTTCTCAGAGAAATGAATATAAATATAATTATGAGAGATATAATCTTCTTGCAGAGCAGACAACTACAATAATGAATGAGCTTAAAAATATCGATATAAATTTATCTTCAAATAAGACACTTGATGTCAATGAATTGGTAGAGGTTTTTAAGCAGAAAAAGAAATATCTTGAGGAATTGCTTAGGATGTATGAAAAAATGAGGCTTATTTCTGATAATGATGAACTTTCTATTAATTATTATTTGGCCAGATCTGAATATGATAGAATGCCTCTTTATGGTGTTGATTTAGAAAAAGTTCGAAAGACTCTTAAAATGTATTTAATAAAAAGTTTGAGCAAAAGAGATTTTCAGGATATTATTAATGGATTTATTGATAAGGGTGATTATGCTACGGCTAATTATTTTGCTTATATAGGATTTTTTGCAACCAAAGATGATGAATTTTCTGCGCTTTTAGATTTAACTTTTAAAGCTATTAATGAGTATAAAAATGTTGAACTTGAAAGAGAAGCTTCGATTTTTGAAGAGAAACAGAGGAATTTTTTATATCTAAATACAGAGAAATTTAAACCAGCATATTATGGTTTTTTAAAGCTTCATAATTTGTTTCCAAATGATAATGAGATTTTAAGTTATAAGAATAAGTCTTTAGATAAACTTAAAATTCATTATTTCTTTTTTGATGAGATTGAAAAATATTATGAACATTATGGCATCAATGATGTATTTTTAGTTCAGGGCAATTCTGGTGATGGTACATATGATTATATTTATATGCAAAAGGTTGTAAATACTGTTTTTTCTTATACTAAAATGATTAAAAATTTTGAACTTATTAGGTTTGATAGTTTAGGTAAAGTTATATTACATATAAAAGTCCCATTTGCTACTCTTAAGGGCAATACGGTTTATCAAAATGTTTTAGATAAAAAAAGTGAAAATAGTGATATTACTGCTACTAGAGTTTTTGTATTGCTTAAAGATTTTGACTTAAGTGATATAAAAATCATTGATCTTAATAATAATGTTGATAATTTACATTTATTTGCAAATTCTGTTAAAGGTAGTATTTTTTTACCTATTCAAGTTTTAATCAGCGCTTTTAACCAAATTAAAACGTTCAATTTAAGATTGATAGGTATTTTTTCTTCAAGTCTTTTCTTAATGATAAGTCCTATTTTATTAGTTTTTTTGGGTGTTCTATTTATTGCTGTAGCTTCTAAAGTGGATTTTGAGTTTGATTTAAAATTTATGGTATTTCTTGTATCTATAGTAGTAGCTATTTTTTCAGGTATTGTATCTCTTTTGATAAATTATTTGTTGTTAACTTTAATAGCACTCTTTATGCATTTGTCTGGTAATATATACATATCTTTTATTTTAATTTTTTCCTTTTTATTCCTTATTGTATTGTATGTAATGCTTGTCAATTATAAAAAAGATATACCATCTTTATGAAGAATTTGCATTTTTGATGTTAGATAACATTAATTCATTAATTATGTTGTTTTCTTTTTCTATTTGTTCTTTATTAAGTATATATGAATCTTTATTCATATAATTTTCATTTATAATAAATTGTGGGATTTCTTTAATTACATGTTTTAATTTTAAGTTCAATCCTTTATATGGTGTAAATCCATTAATCAATCCAAAATGTTCATTAAATTTTGCTTTATCTTTAAGTGTGATTAATGATTGTTGTATTTTTTGATTTAATATCCATCGAATAAATTTTGCTATAGGTTGTGATGTTTCTTTAACACCCATAAAGTTTATATTACATATCGATGATTTTTTTTCTTTATTTGTTAAATATGAAAAATTAATTTTGTCTTTAATATTCTGATTTAGTTTATTGTAATATGCTAAGTTGGTTAAACCTGCAATTAAAATAGTTTTTTGTTGTAGTAGTATCGTCTCTAAATTTAAATATTTGTATTTTTCCGTAAAATTTTTATGCAATGTAAGTTCGTTCACATCTATAAAAGATTTGAAATAATTAATTATATTTAATATTTTCTTCTCATCATATTCTGGCTTGTTGTTTCCAAAGTAAATATTTATATCGTTGATTTCAGATATTGTATAAAATATATTTTCAGAAATATAAGGAGATATGAAAATTTTTTTGTCTTTTTTGAAATTTGTATATATTTCTTTGATTGATTGTATATCAATATATTTTTGTATATCATATTCATTTTTATATATTAAGATTGGAATATCGAAACTTAATGGTACGATTTTGTATGCAAATTTTTTTGATATGTTATTTAATATTGGATAGTCAGAATAATAATATTTTTGTATATTTTTAAAGTTTTTAGTTATATTTATGTTGTCTAAGTTTTTTGCAATGATTATTTGAGCATTCTCTTTATTAATGGTTTGTACGTTAATATTTTTTTTGTACTTGATAATAAAATTTGTTTTATTTTGAACATTAAATTGATTTATATAAATAGGAATAATTTTATTGTCAGTTAAGATAGTAATAGCAGTTTCTTTTGAGCAACTGAAAATTAAAGCTAAAATTGTCATTAAAATTAATTTCTTTATATACATAAAAAATATGTTTATTACATTGACTTTTATTTTACAATAAATTATGTATAATTTTTATAGTTATTTTATAATTTTGGGTATCTTTGATAACTTTAAATTTTGTATTCAAAAGGAGAGCTATTAATGTGAGTTTAGTTGATTTTTTAGTTGCTATTTTTAATAGAGAACGTACTCCTGAGCAAGTGAAGCAGAGAAGGCTTAAAGAAGTAAAAAAAAGTTTAAGTAAGTCAAGTAATTTTTTTAGCGTTTCCAAAATACAAGCTTTACCTCAGTTTGCTAAGTTTATTTATAATCTTTATAAGGTTTTTTTTCCTTTAAAGTTATTTGTGCAAAGATATCGAAATTCAAATGAGATAATTCATTTTGTAGTTGAGAAGTATTTAAATAGTACTCAAAAGCAAGCTTTGGAACATATTTATTCTTTCTCTGCTAATGAGATAGTAAATTTTACATCTGATATGCTGAAAAATTTGGATACCAATTTAAATTATTTATTGAAAAGTATAACTCAGGAACAGGTCAGATTGATCGATGAAACCTGTGGAGCTTTAGATATCTTTTTTGATTTAGCTTCATATCAGTATTATATTCTTATTAAGCATTTTGATAGTTTATTTCCAGAAGATGATTTTATATATAAACCTAGATTTAGTGCTGTCAGTTGTGGAGTAATCCTTGATGATATTAAGGATTATTTGGAATGTATTTATTCTATTAAGGATATTTCTATTTGGAGAAATCTTTATGATATTCTCTTAAAAATATATGGAGATGAAGATAATTTTCCTATGAAGCCAAATGTTTGGCTTAAGATGGTAACATCTATAATTGAGATAAATAAAAATAAAGAAATTTTGTATCTTGTAAGATATGTTAGTGGTGATCCCAATTATTTGCCTATTTCTGGCCTTAAAAAGACAAAAGCAAAAGCGTTTTTTAATTATCTCTCTAAACATGTTTCAAATGAAATGTTAAAAGCTGAAATTTTGCAAAAAAATAGCAAATCTAAAATTTTGGCAGAAAAATTATTTCCTGGAGTTACTCTTTTAACTTTAGATAATTATAATGAGCATATGAACATGAAAATTACATCTAAAATTACAAATACTACCGGATATGTTTACGCTGACATTTTAGGTTATTTGAAAACTCATGCTGTTAATTTAGTAAAAAAAGATTTAAATGATATTGTTAATATCCTGATTATTAAAGGACAATGGAAAGATATGGAAATTTCTAGAGATGTTTCTAATGACATTCATGACTTAGTTAATATTTATTCTAATCTTATTGATTTTGATAATAGTCTTGGGGAACAGGGTAATTATGGCAATAGAATAAATGCACTTTTGCATAGGGTTTATGTTGGAGGAGACAAATCATCAGAAAAATTATTGTTAAATATAATAGTAGATGTGAATAAAAAAGCTTTAATTTTATTAAATGACTATTATTCAAAAATTTATTCTTTAAAACAGCTTTTAAGTGGTTGTTTAGAAGATTATTTTAAACCTTCTTCAGAAAAGGAACTTATTTATAATTGGAAAGAACTTGATCTTGAACTTGTAAAAAGTTATGGCAATAATGTAAACTTTGGTAGTATAATTAAAAATATCATTGAAGGATTAACTTTATTTTTAAAGTTAATGGATTTGTATCTAACTAAGAAAAATGGAATTTAGGAGATTTAGATGGGGAGAGAATGTGAAATTACAGGAAAAAGGACAATGTTTGGGAATAATGTTCCACGAAAGGGACTTGCCAAAAAGAAAGGTGGAGCAGGACAACATATTGGTGTTAAGACTAAGAGAACTTTTAAGGTTAATTTAATAAATAAGAAATTTTTTATTCCAGAACTTGGGAAAAATGTTAGTATTAAGATTTCTGCAAGTACTCTAAGAAGTATTTCAAAAGTAGGTTTGAATGTTTTTTTAAAGAAAAATAATAAAAAAATTGATGATTTCATTTAAAGACTATTTTTTATTAATTTAGTTTATTAGTATATTTTCTGTTATTGAATATTCATTGTTATTGTTAATGATTTGATGATTTAAAAATTCAAAGTTGGTAAAAATTTGATGAATTATAATAAGGGCAGTTATATTTTCAGGGAATATTTTGTGTGATTTGTGATGTTCTAGTAAAATTGATGAATTTAAGGAAGACGTGTTTAAGAGTTGTTTTAAGGTTGTTGCTAATTGGGTAGCTTTATTTAGATTTGTAGAGTGTGAAATAAAATGAGATAAAAATATAAAAGAATTTTCTTCTTGCGTTGTAAATGGTTTTAAAAATGTGCAATATTCTTTAATAGTTTGGTTTTTGGGGTTACCTAAAATAATGGGAATAATTTTGATATTTTGTGTTATATCTTTAATAAAATTTAAGACAATTTCAATTTTGTGATCATTTTCTATTATTTTGTCTTCTACATTTGTAAATGTAAATTTTTTTATTAAATTTATTATGTCTAAATTAACATCAATTGTTTTATCAAAAAATTTCCAAGCTTTATGAGTTGATATATTAATCTTTGAATTTTCTTTTGTATATGAAAATATAAATATGTTTTTTGTATTGTAAGTTATTATTTTTTTAAATATATCAATTTTATCTAAGAAAAACTCATAAGTCCCATAACTAGTTAAAAGTGCTTTATGAGTTTTTCTTTTATATAAGCTGAATAATTTTGGTGTTATATTAGTTTGATAAAAAATGTTATCAACTAAACTATTTCTTATTTTATTTATAAATTATGTCCCTTAATTGCTTCTTCTACTGTGTTTATTTCCATAAATTCTGTACCCTTATTGGTATCTCTGTTAGGATTTCCAGAAATAATTACTATAATATCTGAATTTTTAACTATTTCTTGTGTTTTAAGCATTTTAAGAGAAGTTGCTACAAATTCATTTGTTCTTTTAAAATTGTTTTCAACAAGATTAGAATAAACACCATAAGAGAGTGATAATTCTCTTGCTATTCTTTCATTATTTGTCGTAATAAATAGTGGCACACTTGCTCTATATGTTGCCATTATTCTGGCAGTTCTTCCTTTAAGTGAATCAACGATAATAGCTTTAATAGGCATTATTTTAGTTGCATCGATTGCACATTTTATAATGTAATTTCTTATTATTTTTTTGCTACAGAAAATTTCATCTTGAAACAGTGTTTGCTCTCTATATTTTTCGACTTCTCTTGCAATTTTGGTCATCATTTTAACAGCTTCAATTGGATATTTTCCATAAGCTGTCTCTCCAGATAGCATTATTGCGTCTGTACCATTTAGAATTGCATTGGCAACATCAGATACTTCTGCTCTTGTAGGTCTTGGATTTTCAATCATTGTGTGCAACATTTGCGTTGCTGTAATTACAGGTATGCCGTACTTAATGCAGGTTTTAGTTATTTTAATTTGTGCTAAAGGAACATCTTCAGCAGGTATTTCAACTCCCATATCTCCCCTTGCAACCATAATTCCGTAGGAAGCTTTGGCAATTTCTTCTATGTTATCAATTCCTTCTTGGTTTTCGACTTTGGAAATAATTTTTACGTCTGGATTTCCTGCGGCGTTTAATATATCTTTGACGTCTTGAATATCTTGTGCATGCCTTACAAAAGAATGTGCAATAAAATCAATATTTTGTTTTGCTGCAAGTTCAATAAAGCCTTTGTCTTTATCAGTAACGGATTGTAATTTTAGTGAAATTCCCGGTGTATTTATTGATTTTTTGTTTTTAATTTGTCCATCATTTTTAATTTGGCAAATTAACTTATCTGCAGATTTTTCGATGACAATCATTTCAAGTTCACCATCATCAATTAGAATTTTTGCTCCATTTGGAACTTCATTAACAAATCCATCATAGTTAGTTTGAAATGCATTAGAATCATTTATAGGTGTTGTAGAGATTATTACTTTGTCTCCTATTTGAACAGTAATAGGCTTTTCAATATTAGCTGTTCTAACTTCTGGTCCTTTTGTATCAATCATTAATGCTATTTTATTTGAAACTTGTCTAACGTTATTTATGACTTTTATTGCATCGGCATGTGATTGATGAGCAGTGTTTAGTCGTATTACATTTACACCTGCTTCATATAATTCTTTTATATGTTCTGGATCGCATCTTAGATCTGATATTGTTGCTACTATTTTTGTTAATTTTTGTATCATATTTATTTTTCTCCTACAGTATTTAAATTTTATGCTTTTTAATCCCCAATAACAATATTTTTGAAAGAACTTGTCATTTAATTTTTAGATTTAAGTTAGGATATATTATAAACTTAATTTTTGTTTTTAAGTTTGTTTAATATTTTGAGATCTAATTTGATGTCTAAATTTTTTTCTCTGTGAGGTATTACAAGTCCTTTTTTTTCTCCTTTAATTTTTCTTAAATATTTGACATTGGTATAGTAAAGGTCAGCTTTTCCCGCTTGTTTTGCTGGCTTTGTATAAAATACACATAAATTACCAGCATCTATTAAAACTTCAAGAGGAGGTGTTTTGTTTTTTTTATTTCTAATAAATACATAAGCACCAGGATAATCTCTTGTATGTAACCAATAATCATTTCCTTTTGCCCAACTTCTTAATAGTTCGTCATTTTCTTTTGCATTTCTTCCCACAATAATTTCAAATCCATGAGATATAAAATGGAGCCCAATAGATGTTTTTTTAATGATTTTTTGTTTTGTTGTTTTTTCATCAGTCAGAGTTGTATGGTTTTTTTCTTTTGTATAAGTTGTGTTTGATATTAATGTGTTATATTGTGTTTTTGCATTTTTTAATTGTTCTTGTACAATCTTAAGAAAATTTTTGTTTTTTTTGTATGTTTTAAAATATTTTAAAGCATTATCTTGAGGAGATAATTTTTTTTCTAATGTTATTTTAATTTCTTCTCCATTGTTGTTTTGTAAAGTAATTTCACTCATTCCTTTTTTAATTTTGTTTATATTTGATAAAATCATTTCACCTTTTTCTTTATGAGTTTCTATTATGTCCATTGAAATTAATTGCTTGTTTAGAGAGTATATTTTTCTTTCTAAGTTGATTTTTTCTTGTTCATATGTTTTATTAAACATTTCTGTATTATGTGTTTTAGTTTCTTTTATTTTTAAGTTGTCATAGTAATTTTCAATGAATGTTGAGTATGGTAATTTATTGTCATATTCATTTTTGAGTTTGACTTCTTTTTTCTCAGTTATATCGTTATTTTCAATAATTTTTTTGGCTTTTGTAAATATTTCACCTGTTATTTCTTTTGATTTTGGTCTTCTGTAGTATGCATCAAGAATTTTAAAATTTGTGTCTGTGACAATTATATTAGGAGAAGATGCCCATAATTTTATGAAAATACAATAATAATTTTGGTTTTTATTTATTTTTATTAAAATTATTCTTTCATTTTTTATTTGATGTGCTTCGCATACTTTGCCATTTGTGACTTTTGATTTTAAAAATTCAAAAAATCTTAGAGGAGGTTTGATATTTTCAAATTTTTTATTTGTTTTGTGAATTCTTGTTTTTTGTGAATCTAGAGATATTAATACATTAAAATTTTTTTCATCTGTTGATTTATTGTAAAATTCTATAACCAAGTTTTTGTAATTAGGTTGTTTTATTTTTTTTAAAAATGAATTTATTAATGGCAATTCTTCAAGCAAAATGTTTATTTCGTGATAGTTTAATGACATTTTATCTCCTTTGATCTTTTGCTAAATATGTTTATTATTAGTTTACAAAATGGTATATTATAAATAATAGCTTATTATGACAAGTTGTACTATTGGTATTTAGAGTTGTATTTGTTATTAAATGTAGCTTAATTAGTGTATGAGTTTTATAATGAACAAAATAAAAAAGATAATATTAATTATATCTCCTTATTTGCTTTTTGCCCAAATATCTGCCAATCAATATTTTGAGGAGGTTCATTCAAAATATCAAAATGTAAATGATATGCAGGCTAAGATTAGTCTTAATATAAAAGGTCTTAAACAGACAGGAACTTTGTTATATAAATCTCCCGATAAATTTATTATTAATTTAGATTCAAATAATCAGGTCTTTGTGAGTGATGGAGAATTTTTGACCATTTATGTTCCGTCTCTTGGTACTTCTTTTAGACAACAGTTAACTATGGGAAAATCGGGAAGTGGTTTTATGAATATTTTGAGTACTGAGTATAGTGTATCTTATACTAATTCTCCCAATTTAGAACCTCTTGATGAATCTGGGGGAAGGGGAGGGGCTGAAAATTTTATGAAACTGACTTTTTCAAGACGGCTTTATAAAGGTGCTGCCACAATTGATTCTTTTATGATTGCCTTTACACCAAGTGGTGCAATTAGAAGAGTTATTGCTTATCCTACAGGTGGTGGTAGAGAAATAGTGATTGATCTTTTGTCTGTCAAGTTTAATGTTGGAATTTCTGATAGTAAATTTAAATATGATCTGCCTAAGAATGCAAATAAGGTGGATAATTTTTTATATGATGTTAAAAAGACCTGAGGTGTTAATATATGGACAGAAGCGATTTCATTAGATTTGGAGATTTTTTAAAAAAAACTCGGATTGATAAGGGCTTTACTTTGGAGATGATAGCTGATGATATTAGGATTTCTATTAAATATCTTAGAGCACTTGAAGATTCTAATATTGAATCATTTCCAAATGAAGTTTTGGCTGTGGGTTTTTTAAGGACTTATAGTGAATATTTGGGAGTTGATGTTTGGTATGTTTCATCTCTCTTTAAAGAATATAAGAGAAGACTTAATAGTAATTATATTGGTATTAAGTCTGATGATCAAAATGGTAGTGTAACTTTTGTAAGTGAGAGTAAGCTTGGAAATAAATATTTTGATATAACTAATATAGGTTTTTCTAAGATAATTAAGATATTAGTGGGAGTGGTTGGGATTGTATTTCTAGTGTTTGTAGTTACAAATATTAGTGGTTTTAAACAAATTTTAGGAAGAATTTTTAAGGCAAATTATGTTGGAAAAAGAGTACCAGAGGTTCATGAGGTTTTATTTGATAAAGAAAATTTTTGGAATGTTGTGCTTGGAGAAGGTGATTTTTTGTCCTTAATTTTTGGAAATTCTATTGCAAAATATAGAGTTTCTTTTATGAACGATGATTTGGTTATTACAAATGATTTAGAAAATGAGCAATATGTTTTTAATTTAGGCAAATTTCGAGAAGTTGATTTGAATGGTAATATAAGAGTTAAAATTGTATATGATAATTATTCTCAAGATAAGGTTAGAAAGGCTCATGTAAGTTTGGAATCTTTTATGCTTAATGTTGAATATGTTTTTGAGACCAATCTTTCTAATAGATTTAATGTTGTAAATTGGGGATTTGAAGTTAATGGTCCTAAAAATAGAGTGATTAGTGAATATCCTACAGTATATTCTTCTACAAATATTTCTGATATTAATTTATCAATTAATTTTTTAAATGATACGTTTTTACGATATGTTGATGAGAATAATCTTTATGGTAAGTCTTTGCTTTTATTGAAGGGAAGTGATCCTTTAAATTTAAATTTTAAAAAGTCTTTAATTTTGTTTTTTACAAGACTTTCTGATGTTAATATTGTTCTTCAAGGTAAGGATGTTACTTCTGTTTTAAAAAGTTATGGAAGTGAAATGATAGCAATTCAATTTTTTTGGTTAAAAACACCAGGTGGTTTTGATCTTAAAGTTTCTGAAGTTTATTGATGAGTGAAATACAAAAATTTCTTTTTAGTTTAAATTTTGATCAAAAGCAAATTGTCTTTGATGATACTACGAACCCCATTCTTGTTTTGGCAGGGCCAGGCAGTGGTAAGACGAGGGTTATAACAGCTAAGTTTGCGCATTTAATAAATGAAGGTAAAGTAAAACCAGAAGAAATTCTTGCTTTAACGTTTACAAATAAAGCAGCACGTGAAATGAATTTTAGATTGAATTCTCTTTTTAATTTTGATAGGTCTTTACATATTCAAACTTTTCATTCTTTTGGTGCTTGGCTTTTGCGACTTTACTTTAAAGAATATGATGAAAATTATGATTCAAATTTTACAATTTGGGATGTTAATGATGTTGTTAAATTTGTTAAACAAATTGGACTTGCATCAAATATTGAATGTGCCAAGTATGTAACATCGTCAATATTGAAATATAAGGAGAATTATTCTTTACATAATAATTGTGGTTTTGATGATAAAATTTATTCTGAGATTGAATTTTATGAACAGGAAAAATCTAAAAGTAATGCTTTTGATTTTGCCGATCTTATTCTTAAATCTGTTTTGATGTTACAAAATTGCGAAAATATTAGAATGAGGGTGCAAAAAAGATTTAAGGCTATTTTTGTGGATGAATATCAAGATACTAATTATTCACAGTTTTTGTTTTTAAGAGAACTGTATTATAAAGATGCATATTTTATGGTAGTGGGAGATGAGGATCAGTCTATATATTCTTTTAGAGGTGCTAGAGTTGAAAATATTCTTGAATTTGAAAGAACATTTGATAATGTGTCTAAATATTATTTGGTCCAAAATTATCGTTCTAGTTTAAGTATTGTCAATGTTGCAAATAATATTATTTCAAAAAATCAAAATAGGTATGATAAAGTAATAGCTACGGAAAATAAGATAGGTAAAAAAATAAAAATTTTTATATTTCAAAATCCTACAGAAGAAGCTGAGTATTTTGCAAATTTTCTTATTGAAAATAAGCTTGAAACAGCTGTTCTTTATAGATTTAATCATCAGTCTTTGCAATTTGAGAAGGCTTTTTTTAAAAATAATATTGCGCATAAAATATTAGGTTCAATTAGATTCTATGAAAGAGAAGAAATTAAGGATGTCATATCTTTGTTAAGACTTTTTGTAAATAAAAAAGATAAAGTATCTTTTTTGAGAATAATAAATAAGCCTGCAAGAGGTCTTGGTAAAACTACCATTGATAAGATAATTGCGACATTAAATGATACTGATGTGAATCTTGACTTAATGCTTGCAAGTAGAAAAGTTGTTAAAAATCTTAAAGGAAAAGCAAGAGATTCTCTTGATATATTTTTAAGTTTATATGATGAATTAAAAGAAAATATACAAAAGGGTATATATGTAAATTTATCTGAATTTATTAAAGATGTTACAATGGGATTTGGAATTTGGAATTATTATCAAAAATTTGATAAGGATGAGAAATCAAAAAATATTGATGAGCTTATTAGTAGTGGAGTTGAATATTCTGGTAGTTTTGAAGGTCTTGTGATATTTCTTGAAAATTCGTCTTTGTCTCCTTTAGTTCATGGAGATTTTGCATCTAGTGTGTTACTCTCTTCAATTCATGGCGTTAAAGGACTTGAGTTTGATAGGGTAATAATATCTGGTCTTGAGAAAGGTTTATTACCTGCTGAGATTGAAGAATTGACAGCTGATAGATTAGAAGAAGAGAGGAGACTTTTTTATGTTGCTATTACTAGGGCTAAATTCGAACTTTTTATTACAATAAATTTGCAAAGATTTTTTAGAGGAATATTAAAAAATACAGCTATATCAGTTTTTTTTCAAGAGATCCATAAGGATAATTATGATATTGTTTTTGTTCCAGAATATTTGAAAGATAATTTTAAATTTTTTTTTACACGAAGTGATAATAAAAATTTTAATATTGGCGATTATATAATTTATAATGGTGAGAATGGCATTATTGTTGATAAGTGGTACCAAGATGGTGGACCATTTCTTAAGATTAGTTTGAAAAATGGGAAAAAAGCTATTTTGAGTTCAAGTTATATTAAAAAACTTTCTAAAATGTAGAGGTGAAATTTGAAAAATATTCATTTAGAGAATAGTTTAAAATTGAGTTTATTAAAGTTAAGTGAAGATGAAAAGCAGCAATTTGTTATGAAATTTGAAAAAATTGTTTATATGTTAGATAAAATTTCTGAATTTAAAATTAAAGATGGCTTCCATAAAGCAGTATGTAATTTTTCTGACTTAAGAGATGATGAGATTTTGCCTTCGTTGACAATAGAATCTATTAAGAATTTTAGCAATGTTTTTGTTGATGGTTATTTTTTATCACCTAAAGTACTTGAATAGGGAGTAATGATTTGGACTTAAGTGGTTTGAATTTAATAAAAATTAAAGAATTAATATTGACTCGGAAATATAAGATTTATGATATTATCCTTTATTATAAGAAAGTTTATGAAGATAATAGAGATATTAATGGTTATGTTGAGTTTTTTGATGATGCATTGGAAATAGCCAAAGAATATGATGATCTTTTAAGTAAAGGTGGGGGACAAGATTTGCCTTTACTTGGTATTCCTATTGCCGTTAAGGATAATATTGCAATTAAAAATAAAGATTTAACTTGTGCATCTGAGATTTTGCAAGGTTATATTTCTCCTTATGATGCAACTGTTATTAAAAGATTAAAAGATAATGGGGCAATTATAATTGGAAGAACTAATATGGATGAGTTTGCAATGGGTTCTTCTTGTGAATTTTCTTATTATGGAGTTACTCTTAATCCTTCAAATAAAGAATATGTTGTGGGGGGAAGTTCTGGTGGTTCTGCAGCTGTTGTTGCTGGAGGTCAAGCCCCTTTTTCACTTGGAAGTGATACGGGTGGTTCTGTTAGGCTTCCTGCTTCATTTGCAGGTGTAATTGGATTTAAGCCTTCCTATGGAGGATTGTCTCGCTATGGACTGTCATCTTATTCTTCGTCTCTTGATCAAATAGGATTTTTTGCTAATTCTATTGATGACGTGGCTTTAATATTAAAATATACTTGTGGAATTGATACAATGGATTCTACTAGTATAGATATTATTCAAGAACCCTATCCATTATTAAATAAACCTTTAAAAGGTACTAAATTGGCTGTTATTAAAGAGTTTAGTAAAGACTTGATGGAAGAGGATATTTATTGTGAGTTTTCTAAATTTAAGTCTGCTCTTTTAAGTAAGGGTGTTGAGATACATGAAATTTCAATAGAAGCATTTAATTTTGTACTTTCTCTTTATTATTCAATATCTCCTGTTGAAGCTGCATCTAATCTTGCTCGTTATACTTGTCTTCATTATGGAAAAAGATTAAATGATACATTGAGTCTTAATGATTTTTATTACAAACATAGAAGTTTATTTTTACAAGAAGAAGTTAAAAGGCGTGTTGTACTTGGTAATTATTTATTATCAGAAGGATATGATTTGGAATATTATACTAAGGCTTGTAAAATTATAGAAAACGTATTGATTCCAAAATTTGATGAAATTTTTAACAATTATTCGTATATTATAACTCCCACAAGTTTTTTGAAACCTTTTAAAATAGGTGAAAATTTTGATGATCCTTTGAAAATGTATTATTCTGATTTATGTACTGTGATTGCCAATCTTATTGGTTTTCCTGCACTTTCAATTCCATTTGCTAAAGATGATAAGGGATTACCTATTGGTATGCAAGTTATTGGTAGAGTTAAGAGGGATTTTGAACTTTTAAGTTTTTCAAAAAATATAATAGAGGAATTAGAATTAGATGGAATATAAATTGCTTATTGGATTAGAAGTCCACGTACAATTAGGATTAAAGACTAAAGCTTTTTGTGGATGTAAAAATGATTTTGGTGGAATTCCAAATTCTCGTGTTTGTCCAATATGTCTTGGGCTTCCTGGAGCATTACCTAGCGTAAATAAAGAACTTGTTAGTAGTGCAATTTTGGCAGGGCATGCTACTAATTCTACAATTAGAAATATTGTTAAATTCGATAGAAAGCATTATGCTTATCCTGATTTGCCCAAAGGATACCAAATATCTCAAAATGATGAGCCTATTTGTGAGAATGGGTTTATTTTTATTAAAACTAGTTTGGGTGTAAAAAGAATTAATATTGCAAGAATACATATGGAAGAGGATTCTGGAAAAAGTTTGCATTTGCTTTCAAATGATAATCAAAGTTATATTGATTTTAATCGTGCAGGAGCACCATTGCTAGAAATTGTATCACAACCTGATATACGTAGTGGAGAAGAAGCCGTAGCTTATTTGAATGCTTTAAGGGAAATTTTTAGATATCTTGATTTGTCTGAGTGTAGTATGGAAAATGGATCATTTCGTTGTGATGTTAATATTAACTTACTTATTAATGAGAATGATGTTAACTATAAAACTCCCATTTCTGAGATAAAAAATTTAAATTCTTTTAAGTCAGTAAAGTTAGCAATTGATTATGAGGAGTCAAAACAAAAAGAAGAATGGATTTTGTATAGAAAAACTTTGGAAAGTGTCGGGAAGTGTACAATGGGATTTGATGATAAGAAAGGTATTACAGTTCTTCAAAGAAGCAAAGAAACAATATCTGATTATCGTTATATCAAGGATCCAGATTTACCTTTAATTAAACTTGAGAGTGATTATATTGAAAATATTAAATCTCATAGGATGGTGGAGTTACCTTTTGATGCAAGAATTAGGTTGCAAGAGCAGTATGGGCTTAGTGATTTTGATGTTGTAACTTTAACTTCAGATAAAAATTTGGTTAAATATTTTGAAGAGGCAGCATTAACTTCAAGTGAACCTAAGAAAGTGGCTAATTGGATATTATCTGAAGTGTTAAGTGTGTTAAATGAAAGGGAAATAGGTATACTTGATTTTAATTTACCAGCATCATATATTGGTGAGCTTGTTGAATTTATTCTTAATGGAAAAATAAGTGGAAAGATTTCTAAGGAAATATTTTTAGAAATGGTTGACAGAAATGTTTCTTCTATTACTATTATCAATGAAAAAAAATTAGAACAGATAAGCGATAAATCGTTTATTGAATCAATTGTAATTGAAGTGTTAAACGAAAATCCTAAATCAATTGAACTTTACAAAAAAGGGAAAAGTCATGCTGTTAAATTTATGATGGGACAGATTATGCGTAAAACTTCTGGTAAGGTTAATCCTGTTCTTTCAAATGAAATTTTAATGAATAAATTGCAGGATGTGTAGTAAATCTTTATTGAGTTGTTTTCCCATAATTAAAAGAGCAAGATTTTTTTATCTTTATGATATTAATGGTAATCGGTATTTAGATTTATATTTAAATGAAGGTTTAAATTTTTTAGGGCATAGAGTTCAAGGATTAAATCTGATTCTTAAGCAAACTTTTTCAAGAGGGCTTACAGCATCTTATCCATCTATATTTAAAAAGCAATTTGAAAATGTTTTTTTTTCTTACTTTAAAGAAGCAGGATTTGTGCGTGTTTTTAGGTTTGAAAGAGATGCTAGAGATTTTTTGTTGTCATTAACAGGTCAAAATTATTTTAGTAATCCTTGGGAAGTGAGGCAGGGTATATATGAGTTTAAGTTTGGATTTAATAATGTGAGATATCCTATGTTTATAAAGCTTCCAATGCCTGGATGTATGTCTATTAATATTGTTATAGTAGATAATTTGTCTAAAAAAATGGAATTTAGAGATTCTTTTGATGCTTTAACTTTAGCAGTTGCTAAGCATATGCTTGTTAAAATTTTATCTTATGAAAAAAGTTTAAAAATTAATTTTGATATTTTTTCTACTCCTATGTTTAAATTGATTAATAGGTATATGTTTCCTTGCTATAAATCTGAATATCATGGTGAGGTTTTTAAGGAATATTTAAGTAATGGATATTTAATTAGTCCTGTTTTTGATTTTCCTTCACTTTTACCTTTGAAATTTTCTAAAGGAGATTTAGATGGTTTTCGAAAAATTTCTGCTAAGCTTCAAAACAAATTTGGATGTTAGTATTGACAGGTTAACTTACAAATAATACAATGAAAAGGTATAATTTTGTAGAATATCTAAGCGAGGACTTTATATTATTATGAATAAAATGACTAATAATAAGACAATATGGATGAAACCAAGATACGTGAAGAAAAAGTGGTATGTGATTGATGCTTCGGATAAAGTTCTTGGTAGAATTGCTACAGAAGCTGTTAAAATTCTGAGGGGCAAACATAAACCTTATTATACTCCTCACCAAGATTTAGGTGATAATGTTGTTATTATTAATGCTTCAAAGGTTAAGCTTACTGGTAAGAAATATTTTCAAAAAATTTATTATAGACATTCAAGATATCCTGGAGGTCTTTATTCTGATACTTATAGAACATTATCTGAAAGAAAACCAACAGCTCCTCTTGAAATTGCTATTAAGGGCATGTTGCCAAAGGGTCCTTTGGGTCGTGAGCTTTTTAGAAATCTAAAGGTTTTTGCTGATGCTAATCATAAGCTTAGCTCTCAGAATCTTTATAAATTAGAAGCAAATTAAGAGAGGAAAAATGGCAAAATCAGATGTTAAGGGTGTTAATTTAGGAATGGGTACAGGGCGCAGAAAATCTTCTGTTGCTAGGGTTTATATTAGAGAAGGTAAGGGTGACATTAAGATTAACCACAAGAATTTTGATGTTTACATGCAGCTTGAAAAGTTAAAAACAATAGCTTTATCCCCATTAGCTTTAACGCATACTCTTGGTAAATATGATATTTATATTAATGTTTATGGTGGAGGTATTTCAGGTCAGGCTGGTGCTATTAGACATGGTATTGCAAGGGCTCTTTTTGATCTTGATGAAGAGTATAAAATGGTTCTTAAATCCAATGGATTTTTAACAAGAGATTCACGAAAAGTTGAACGTAAGAAGTTTGGGAAAAAGAAAGCTAGGAAGAGTTTCCAATTTTCAAAAAGATAGATATTTATTTTTATATTATTTTGTTTATATAAAAATAAGCCCTTTGAAAGAGGGCTTTAATTATTTATTCTTATTTATTAATGGAATAAAATACGTCTTTTCCATGATATTCGGCAATACTGCCCAATTCTTCTTCTATTCTTAATAATTGATTGTATTTTGCAATTCTATCTGTTCTGGATAGAGAACCTGTTTTGATTTGTCCTGTTCCAAGTGCAACAACAAGATCAGCAATTGTTGTATCTTCTGTTTCTCCTGATCTATGTGATACTATTGCAGTATAGCCTGCTTTTTTTGCCATTTCTACAGCTTCAAAAGTTTCGGTTAATGTTCCAATTTGATTTACTTTAATTAAGATTGCATTTGCAACTTTCATTTCAATTCCTTTTTTTAGGAATGATGTATTTGTTACAAATAAATCATCTCCTACAAGTTGAATTTTATTTCCAATTTTATCTGTAAGTTTTTTCCAGCCATCCCAGTCTTCTTCAGCCATTCCATCTTCAATTGATATAATAGGATATTTTTCTACCCATTTTGCCCAATATTCAACCATTTCTTGAGATGTTAATTCTTCTTTTGTTGACCATTTAAATACATATTTTTTTGTTTTTGGATCATATAATTCAGATGTTGCTGGATCAAGAGCAATTGCAATATCTGTTCCAGGTGTATATCCTGCACTTTTTATGGCTTCCATAATAACTTCACAAGCTTCTTCATTTGATTTTAAATTTGGTGCAAATCCCCCTTCATCCCCCACGGATGTTGCATAACCTTTTTTGCTTAAAATACTCTTAAGTGTATGAAAAACTTCAGCAGACATTCTTATTGCATCACTAAATGTTTTTGCTCCAATTGGCATTATCATAAATTCTTGAAAATCAACAGAATTGTCAGAGTGGGCACCTCCGTTTATGATATTGCACATTGGTGTAGGTAAAATGTTGGCTTTGTATGTACCAAGGTATTGATAAACTTTAAGTCCAAGATGTTCAGCTGCTGCTCTTGCTGTAGCCATTGAAACTGCAAGAATAGCATTAGCCCCAAGTTTTGATTTGTTAGGAGTTCCATCAAGTTCAAGCATTTTTCTATCAATTTCAACTTGGTTTAAAGCACTCATTCCTTCAAGTTCTGGAGAGATTATATTTATTATATTTTCAACTGCTTTAAGTACTCCTTTTCCCATATAAACGGATTTATCACCATCTCTTAATTCAACAGCTTCATTAGTTCCTGTTGATGCACCTGATGGAACAGCTGCTCTACCTAGAGTACCATCTTCAAGTATTACGTCTGCTTCAACAGTTGGATTGCCTCTAGAATCAATTATTTGTCTAGCTTTTATTTCATAAATATGAAAGCCCATTTTTACACTCCTTGTTGGTTAATATTTATGTATATTTACTTTAGTATATATTTTTAGTATAATAGCAAATAAAATAAATGTGTAGTCTTTTTGTAAAAGAATTGTTTGGCGAGTTTTATAATTCAATTATGGGAAAAACTTTGCGATGGTTATTTTGTTTTATATTTTTTTTCTGTAATGTTATTAATGTTTTAGCAACGAGTTATATAATTGAAAATTTTGATTTGTCTTTAAATGAATTTTTAGAAGTATCAACCAGAGAAAATAATTTATCACCTATTGTTGATTCTAAGCGAGTTATTATGTTTTATCCTCCAAATAAGGGTATTCGAAAGATTTTTGCTGCTTTTGAGTTTGATGATTATGCGAAAAAATATTTGTTTAAAAAAAATAAATATGGGCTTTTTTTCGTAAAAATTAATCTTCCTCATGGAATTGGTAAAATTAAATATAGACTTATTGTGGATGGTATCTGGACAAATGATGAATATAATAAAAATGTAGTTTTTAATAAGGATCTAATTCCGTTTTCTATAATTGATATAGGTGTGGATTATGGTTATGTTTCTTTGAGAAATCCAATTGATTCGTCTGATGGTAGGGAAGTGGAACTTTTTTATATAGGACAACCTGGACATATTGTTACAATAGCTGGCAATTTTAATAATTTTAATCCGTTTTTAAACAGATTGGTTGAGCAAGAATCACGTAAGGGTGTATATACTATTAAGCTTAAAGATCTTCCTAAGGGTAGGATTTATTATTATTTTGTAGATTCTGGGAATAAGGTTATAGATAAGAATAATGTAAATAGGGTTAATTTATATTCAGTTGAAAATGTTGAGAATAAGGTAGATTTTGAAGTCTCTTATTTTGATAACTAAATATTCAAATTAAAATTTAATTTTTATTCATTAATTTACATTGGGTTTATTAAATTATGGTCCCTATTTTTAAGGGAAGAAGATTTTAAACAAGTAAAAGTTGTGTTTTATATGTTTTACTATTTTAGTTTTTATTAAGTAAACTATTCATCTCATCAAAAAGATATTTAGATACAAAATGATCTTTCTCTACTTCTTCAAGAATTTCATTTTCTGTTGGTGAATATGTATTTCGTATATTCGTTAAAGATGGTTCATCAAGCTTAATAGTTTTATTTTTTATTTTTTCTGGATCAATTTCTGGAATAGAGGCTATTAATGTTTTTGTGTATGGATGTTTAGGATTTGAAAATAAAATTTCTCTAGGTGCAATTTCTAAGATTATACCCTGATACATTACGGCAATTTTGTCGCTCATGTATTTTACTACTGCTAAGTCATGTGAAATGAATAGATAAGATAGACTTAATTCTTTTTGTAAATCTTTAAGTAAGTTTAAAATTTGTGCTCTGATTGACACATCTAATGCAGATACAGCTTCATCTAATAATAAAAGTTTAGGGTTTAAAGCTAGTGCCCTTGCTATACCTATTCTTTGTCTCTGTCCTCCTGAAAATTCGTGTGGATATCTAGATAACATGCTTTTTGAGAGACCAGTAATATCCATTAATTCATTTACTCTTTGTTCTATTTCTTGTTTTGTTCGTGGAATAATTTTGTTTTCATTGTATATCACAAGTGGTTCTGCTATTATTTCTCTTATTGTCATTCTTGGATTTAGGGATGTGTGTGGATCTTGAAATACCATTTGCATGTCTTTTTTTGTCTTTAAAAGTTCTTTTTTTGACAGTTTTGTTATGTCTTTACCATTAAAATATATTCTACCAGATGTTGGTGTATAGAGTTGCATTATTGTTCTTAATGTTGTTGATTTTCCACATCCAGATTCGCCAACAAGTCCTAGTGTTTTGTTACGTTCAACTTCGAAACTAATGCCGTTTACAGCGTTTACTTTACGTTTATTTTTCCAAAATAAAAAGTTTTCTCCGATTGTGAATGTTTGTACCAAATTTTCTACTTTAAGAATTATATCTTTTTCATTTGTCATTTAAATACCCTCGTTGTTATTTGTAATAGTTTCAATGGGATAATCTTTAATTGAATAAAGTTTTTCATTTGGATTTTTATCAAGAGTTAGTATTGATTTTAAAAGTCCAATTGTGTATGGATGTTTAGGATTTTTAAATATTTCTTGTACTGTTCCTTCTTCTACAAATTTTCCTTGGTACATTACAGAGACAGTATCGCATATTTCTGCTACTACTCCTAAATCATGTGTTATTAATATGGTGGAGGTATTAAATTTCCTAGAGAGATTTTTAATTAGTAATAGTATTTGCTCTTGAATTGTGACATCAAGAGCTGTTGTAGGTTCATCTGCAATTAATAATGATGGATGACAACTTAATGCCATTGCAATCATCACTCTTTGTCTCATTCCTCCTGAGAATTGATGTGGATAGTGTTTTATTCTCTCTTCTGCGTTTATAACACCAACTGTTTTCAACATTTCTATTGCTTTTTGTTTTGCTTGCTTTTTATTTAATTTTTGGTGTAACATGATTGTCTCTTCAATTTGTGTGGATATTTTTAGATATGGATTTAGAGACGTCATTGGATCTTGAAATATCATTGCTATTTTATTACCTCTTATGCTTTGAAGTTCTTTTTCTTTGAGTTTCAGTAAATCTTGATTTTCGAATATTATTTCTCCAGTTTTATATATCGTTGTAGATTCGGGTAATAGTTTTAATATTGCCATGCTTGTGACAGATTTTCCACTGCCAGATTCTCCAACAATAGCTCTAATTTCTCCTCTTTTCATTTTTAAATTTATATTATTTACAGGATATATTGTTGTGTGTTTTAATTGAAATTCAATTGTTAAATTTTTGATTTCTAGCATATAGTTTTCGTTCATTTATATCTCCTTAGAGGTTATCTTTTGGATCAAATGCATCTCGTAATCCGTCGCCTAAGAAGTTCATAAATAATAGGAAAATTGTCATGATTGATGCTGGTATGAAAATTTTCCATGGATATTCAATAAATGTAGGAATTCCATTTTTAATTAATTCTCCCCAACTAGTCATTGGTGCTGATATTCCAAGTCCTAGAAATGATAGAAATGATTCAAGTATAATGAATGAGGGAACATTCATTGTTGTAATAATCACTATCATTCCAAAGCTATTGGGTATTAAATGTTTGAATATCATTCTTCTATTTGTTGCACCCAATGTCCTGGCGGCTTCTATGAATTCAGATTGTGAGAGTGTTTTTACTTGTCCCCTTACAATTCTAGAAATTGTTAACCATGAGATTATACTTATTGCAATAAATAAGCCGATGATGTTTCTTTCCATAATCGTCATTAAGGTTATTATTACAAGTAGATTAGGTAAAGAATAGAGAACTTCCGTTATTTTAGTTATAATTCTATCTATAATGCCGCCAAAGAAACCTGCTGTTGCTCCTATTATGCTTCCTATAAGCATTGATATTAATGCTCCAATAAATCCAATAGATATCGATATTTGACTTCCTTGTATTATGCGTGAAAGCAAGTCTCGTCCAAGATTATCTGTGCCTAGTAAATATATTCTTTTGTGTATTTTGGTTTCTTTTCCATTAATAATTTGGATTTCAGTTTCTATCTTTCTTTTTATCTCCTCAAGTTTTTCTTTTTCTTCTTCATTGATTTCTCTATTTTCCTTTTTTGCTAATCTTTTTATAAAATCAAGTTCTTTTTTGTACCAAAGTTCTCCTGCATATCTAAAAGATGGAGGTAAATCGACATGTTCTACAATTTGAGTATAATATTTATATATTGGTAATATTGGCTGAAGTATTGCAATTGCCATGTAAAATCCAATGACAAATATACTAATATACGCAAGTTTATTTTCTTTAAATCTTAACCATGCTCTTTTATTTGCTGTTTGAGTATCGATGTTTACACATGTATTTTGTTTTATATTGCTCATTTGATTTGTTCTCCTATATTCTTGGATCAAGTTTTTTGTATATAATATCAGATGCCAAAATGGAGATGAGCAATATTGCTGAATATACTAATAATGAGCCCATTAGTAATGGATAATCTCTGTTTAGAGATGCTTCTATTGTAAATATGCCCATTCCAGCAATTCTGAATATTTGTTCGATAACCATACTTCCAGAAATTATACCAGCAAATGCAGGGCCTATATAGCTTACAATTGGCAGTATAGCTCCTATAAGTACATGCTTTCTAATTATTACATTAAAGCTTAGTCCTTTAGCTTTTGCTGTTCGTACAAAATCACTATTTAAAATTTCTAGCATAGAACCTCTAATTATGCGCGTAAAAATAGCTATCCATGGTAAACTCATTGTTAATATTGGCATAATTAAATTTGCAAGACCACCTCTTTCTGAAATCCATCCAGAAGTATAGAACAATTTTAATTTGACAGATAAAATGTATTGTAAAATAGGACCGGTTACAAATGTGGGCACGGAAATTCCAAATATAGCAGCCATTCTTATTATATAATCTATGTGTGTGTTTTTGTTGATTGCTGCTAGTGAGCCCAGTACAATTCCAAGTGTAAGAGATATTATAAGACTAATTATTCCAATTGTAAATGACTTAGGAAACCCTAATTTTATATATTGATTTACACTTAAGTCCTTTTTTGCTATTGATGGACCAAAGTCACCTTTTAATATATTTTTAATATAGTAATAAGCTTGCATATAAAAAGGCTTATCAAGGTGATATTTTTGCATTAGTTTTTCTTTTACTTGAGGATCAATTGGTTTTTCAGAATCGAATGGATTTCCGGGAGCAAGTCTCATTATCAAAAAACATAAAAAAATTATTATTATTAAAGTTGGTAATGTTTCTAGTAATTTTTGTATACTAAACCTTAACATAATTGCTCCTTACTATGATAGAAAGATAAAGATTTGTATGCGTTATATAATGAACCATTGTAACATAGAAGGTGAGATATTATTCAAAAAAATTCACTTTATTTTAATTGATTTGTAACTATTGATTTTGTTGATTTTAAGTAGACTTAATGGTTTTCTTGCTTTTGTTCTTTATAATATTAATATTATATTGCTTTAATTAAGGTAGTATGTTGTATGAGTAGTTAATTTCATCTGTCAGTATTATATTTGAATTTTTTTGTAGGTAAATCTTTTTGTATTAAATATATAATTATAATTTTAATTTTTTTAAAATTTTCAATTTACAGACATCTAACAAAAATGTTTCATTTAGATGTCTGTTTTTTCTATTTTATGAGTTTAAGTTGCGAAAAGTCAAATCTTTCTGCAATGTTAGGTTCCCATCCAGTCCATTTATCGTTTTTAAATAAATAATTTCCTGCATATATGTATATTGGAGCTATCGGAAAATCTTTCTCTATAATTATTGATTCGGCTTCTCTTAATATATCTTGTCTTTTAATCGGATCTTGTTCGAAATTAGATTGTTTCATTAAATTTTCATATTCTTCATTAAAATAATTGTATGATGAAAAATTTGAAAGTCCCTTTTGAAATAAAGTTAAAAATGTTGATGGATCTGCATAATCACCTATCCAACCAGATCTTGCTATTTCATAATTACCTTTTTGTTTGTTGTCTAGAAATGATGCCCATTCTTCATTTGTAAGTTCAATATTGATCTTTAAAATTTTCAACCATTGGTTTTGAATGAATTCAGCAATTTTTTTGTGATTTTCATTTGTATTATATTTGATTTTTAATGTAGGAAAACCTTTTCCATCAGGATAACCAGCTTCACTCATTAATTGTTTTGCTTTTTGTGGGTTGAATAGTTCTAATGATTTTTTATAGGAATAATTGTTGAATTTTGGACTTACATTTCTTGTTGGAATAGCCCCATTTTTTATAATTTTTGATGTCAATGTTTGTCTGTCAATAGCAAGAGTTAAAGCTTCTCTGATTTTTACATTGTCAAGAGGTTTGATATGTGTGTTGAATGAATAGTAATAAAGACCATTAATAGGTGATGAGTAATAATCATTTCTTAATTCTATTTCTTTTATTAGGTCAGATGGAATTATTGCAAAGACAGCATCGATTTCATTATTTTCATACATTCTGTAGGCAGTTGATGCGTCATTTATTGTGTAAAATATCAGTTCTTGTACTTCAATATTTTTAGCATTAAAGTAGTAGTCATTTTTGGTAAGTGATATTTTTTCATTTGGTGTTCTCTCAGTTAGTTTATATGCGCCACTTACTACCATATTTTCAGGATCTGTCCATTTATTTCCATGTTTTTCGATAACATGCACTGGTACTGGTATAAAAGATTGGTGTACTAACATATCTAGAAAATAAGATTTTGGAGCGGTAATAGATATTTCTAGTGTTAGGTCGTCTATAGCTTTAATACCAAGTTCAGATTCTGATATTTTGCCTTCAAAATAATCTTCTCCATTTTTAATTGTTGATTTAACAAGTGCAACATAATTTGATGCTGTTTCTTTATTTAATATTCTAAGGTAAGATTTTCGAATACCCTCAGCAGTAATAGGGACTCCATCACTCCAAACAAGATTTTTTCTTAAATTAAATGTATATACAGTGCCATCTTGAGATATATCCCAAGATTCAGCTAGCCCTGGTTTGTATCCGCCAGTTTTTGGGTCACCAATTACGATGCCATTGAACATTTGTGAAATTATAGTAGTACCCATTTTGTCTTCAGCTAATTGAGGATCTATTGATTTAGGTTCTCCCCCTATAGCGATTTTAAATGATACATTTTCTTTGTTGCTTTCCTTACTACAGGATAGGATAGTTATTAAAAAAAATATAATGAATGTTATTTTTTTTATTTGCATTTTGATCTCCTTATTTAACTTAATTACTTTTATTAACTTTAATTCTATTTTAGCTGAAATGATTGAAAGTTTTAGATGATTTTTTGACAATTTTTTATTAAATTACTTAGTTTTGTTTTAAATTATTTAATAAAGCATAAAATATATTTAATTGAAATAGATTTGATGAAAATTATAAAATAAAATCGTTAAATGAATATTTTGAAAATATGTATTCATGAAATTTGAAATATTGTATGTATTTTGTGATTGAGACTAAAATATATTTTAGTAATTTATGTTAAGAGATCTCTTAATTAAAGACTTTTATTATATTTAAAATACTTTTTAAGTTTTTTTAAAAAAACCACTCATATAACTCATTTATAAAAGTGGCTTGTATTTGAATAATTGTTAGTGTTTATGTTTGTTAATTTTTGTATTGTATTTCATATTTTATGTGTTTTCTTTTTGTTGTTTTATATCTTCATAAAGATAAACTTCTGCAATATTGGGAGTCCATCCAATCCATCTATCATGTCTAAAGAGAGCATATGATTTTGGTATTGAAAGTGGAGCTGCAGGAAAATCTTTTTCTACAATTATTTCTTCAGCTTTGCGTAAAATTTCTTGTCTTTCTGTAGGATTTAAGATAAAATTCGATTGGTTTATTAAATTATCATATTGCTTACTTGAATAACCGTATGAGCCAAAGTTGTAATTTGCTGTTGTAAATAGAGTAAGGAATGTTGATGGATCTACATAGTCCCCTGTCCATCCCATATGTGATATTTGATAATTACCTGTTCTTCTGCTACCTAAAAATGTGGTCCATTCTTCAATTTCAATCGCAACATTGATGTTTAATACTTTTTTGAATTGTTCTTGTAAAAATTCTGCGGTTATTTTCATTATGTTTTTTTGTGAAGTTTTGTATTTAAGAGTAGGAAAACCTGAACCATTAGGATAGCCAGCTTCAGCTAATAATTGTTTTGCTCTTTCTGGATCAAATAATTTTAATTGTTTACCATAAGCATAGTTTTCAAATGATGGGGTTATATTTCTAGTTGGTTGTGATTGACCTTTTAGAGACATTTTGTTTAGAGCTTCTCTGTCAATAGCAAGGGTTAAAGCTTCTCTAACTTTTGCATTGTTAAGTGGTTTGACAGTTGTGTTGAATGCCATATAGATTAAGGTGTTTGCAGGGTGAGAGTAATAATCGTTTCTTATTCTAGCTTCATCTAGGTATTCTGGTGTTATTGCTGTTAAGAAATCAAGTTCATCGTTTATATACATATTATAAGCAGTGTTTCCTTGGGCTTGATAAAATATTACTTCGTCTATTTCGACATTTGCAAAGTTATAATATTTGTTATTCTTTTCAAGAACTATTTTTTCATTTGGTGTTCTTTCTTTTAATTTATATGCACCACTTATTACTATATTTTCAGGGTTTGTCCAGTTTTGTCCGTATTTTTCAATAGTGTGAATTGGTACTGGTATGAATGTTTGATGCGTTAACATATCAAGAAAATAAGGTTTTGGACTAATTAATGTTATTTCTAATGTTGAATCATTTATAGTTTTAATGCCAAGTTCAGATTCTGATATTTTATCATCAAAATAATCTTGTGCATTTTTTATTGTTGATTTAATAATATCAACATATTGTGAACCTGTTTTTTTATTTAATACTCTAAGATAAGATTTTCGAATTCCCTCAGCAGTAATAGGGACTCCATCACTCCAAAATATATCTTCTCTTAGGTGCATTGTGTATACAAGTCCATCTTCAGATATATCCCAAGATTTAGCTAGTCCTGGTTTATATCCTCCAGTTTGTGTGTTTTTTGTTGTTAATCCTGAAAATATATTTACGATTATTCTATATGATTGAGCTGAAGTAGCTAGTTGAGGATCTAGTGAATCAGGTTCGGATTCAGCTGTTGTCCTAAATATTATCTTTTCTTTATGTTCATTATTTGAACAAGAAGTTAGCCATATAATTAAGAAAGATAAAAGAATTATGACTTTATATTTCATAATTTATTCTCCTTTATAAATATTTTGTATTTTTTAATGAATTATTCTTGTTTAATATACTTGAATGGATTTTACTTTAATTTGCTAAATAAATAAAGTATAATTTATATAAAATTATTGATGCATGTTATATATTACATTTGAGTATTTTTGGATTTCTAGTATGTTGTTTTTCAAAAACTTTAAAGGATGAAGTTTTATGTTTATACGGAATAAAAGTTTTAATAAGTATTTTAAAGGTATTGAGAACGAATTCTTTAGTAGGTTTAAAGATATTGAAAATATAAATTGTTTAAATAGTTCGTATCATGAGGCTGATTCTGTTAGTAGAAAGTTGGTTGATACGATGATAGAAAGATTACTTAAGAGTAATTCTACTATTGTTGGTATTCAAAATATTTTAAAACTTTATGAAAAGTCCAAATCCGGTAAGTCTTCAATTATATTAATGGAACATTATAGTAATTTCGATTTTCCTTGTTTTCAATTTTTGCTTGAAAAAATGAATTGTAAGGAAATTTCAGAATATGTTGTTCCTATAGCTGGTGTTAAACTTTTTAAAGATAATTTATTAATTAAAAGTTTAAGTTTGGGCTATAATGTAATATTCATCTATCCTCCACATGCATTTGTTGATGTTGATAGTAAAACTATGAGGGAGAGACGAGTTTTTAATGCTAATTCTATGAGATATGTTGCAGATAAAAAGAATAGTGGTTATATAATTCTTATTTTCCCAACAGCTACAAGATATAGAAAAGGTAAACCTGAGACTAAAAAGATAATTTCAGAAATTTCAAATTATTTTAAAATTTTTGATTATTTTATAATGGTTGGTATTAATGGCAATATTCTTGAAGTTTCATCAAATGATGATATGTCGTGTGATATTTTTAGAGAAGATGTTCTTGTATATAATACAACCGAAGTGTTGGATATAGTTGAATATAAAACTTTGATTTTAGAAAAATTGAAAAAAGAAGGTTTAGAACCAACAAAAGAAATTTTAGGTTCCAAAATTGCTGATGATTTAGAAAAACGTTTTGAGATTCTTCATAAGGATGGAGCTAAAATATATAATGATTTAATTTAGGATTTTATTGTAATATGCCTGATATAGAAAAAATAAATAAGTTTAAGAAGGAAATAATAGATAATATTGCTGATGAGAAAGCTAGAAAAGATAGTTTTGGCATTACAATGGATATTGACCCTCCAAAGGATGGTGAGTCTATTCTTCCTTGGGAAGAACAAGAAGAAGTTGTTGATTTTGATGAAGAACATGATGAAGGCCCAGATTTAGATGCTATTCTTGGTGTTCTTGATAATGAGGAAGGACAAAAGAGTGAAGCTAGTGAAAATGATATTAATCTTTTAAAAAATTCCGAAAATGTAGAAATTGATTCTGAATTTGATAATTTAAATGAGGATTTTGATGTTTTAGGTTCACATTTTGAGGAAACTTTAGATAAAGTTCTTGATGATAATTCTGTAAGTTTGGATGATGCTATTAATTTGAATTTAGATAATTCTGGTAATAATGTTGATGATGATGATAATGTTCAAAATTCAAATGTAGAGAATGGTTTAAATTCAAATTCTTCTGATTTTGAAAATCCTTTTGAAAATGATGATAGTTCTACTCAGGAATCTCAAGATTATAATAATGATGATTTTGATCTTGAGTATATGATTAGTAAAATCAAGGAAGCAGATGATGAAATTTCTTCTAATAAGTTTGATTCTAGTGATGATTCTTTAGATCCTAATACTAAAGAGGAGAAAGATTGGTCTAATCTTACAGGTGATTTTCAATCTTTAAAGGATCAAGAGAACAAAATTTTTGAGGATTCTGATTTTAAAGTTAATTATTCTTTATTTTTTAAACATTTAGATTCTTATCCTAGAAATTTGAGAATTGCTATTGCCGAAGCATTAATGTTAGAAAATGTTTCTAAGTATAAAATTGAGGCATTAGTTGATCTTGTTGAGCAAAATAAAAAAGGGCTCAATTTTATTGCTAAATTTGTTGGAGATATTATTGGCAGATCTGTTAAATTGCCCATTATGTATTATAAGGCAGAAGAATTTAGCAAACTGGAGAAGCAATTTAGTTATAGACTTTCTAAAGCCTTAACACCAATATTAAAAATTGCCTCTTTTTTTATTGTATTAACCTTTTTGTCGTTTTATTTTTTAGTAGATATTATGTTTTTTTATATTGCATCTGATAAAAAATATAAAGAAGGAATTTCATATATATATGAAAATAAAAGAGAACTTGCTAAAGCTACTTTTAAGGATGCATATTATATGCGTCCTAATAGAAAGTGGTTTTTAACTTATGCTAAGGCTTTTGAGAGTATAAAGGATTTTGATAGTGCTGAGGAAAAATATGAAGAATTGTTTACTGTTGACCCATTTTCTGAGGGTGCTTCTAAGAGAAGACGAAAAATTTTTGATAAAGATGGGTATATATCTTATGCTTTTATGAAGATGAGGCTTGGTGAATATTCTGATGCTAATTCGATTTTGGATGAAGTTATATCTTACGATATTTATGATTATGAGGCATTAATGGCTAAGGGTGAGAATTATTTTCAGTGGGCTCAAGTGGATCCTATGTATTATAGAAATAGTATAAATGATTATACCATTTTACTTTCAAAGTATGGACATCATAAGAAGGAAGTTTTATTTAAGCTTTTTGATGCTTATATTGAAGCTGGTGCTGAGAGAGAGGCTGACAATGTAAATGCTTTTATTAAAACAAATCAGGAATTAGATATTGATGAGGTAGTTTATACTAAGTATGTTAAGAAATTGATAGATAAATATGTAGAATTTACAGTTTATAATAAGCGAATAAATGCTCTCTCTAGAAATTTAAAATATTTAAATGCTCAAATGAATTTACTTAATAAAGAGTTTTCTAATTTTAAAATAAATAGTGGCAAGAGTGTTTCTGATATTTTAAATGATGTTAATCTTAATTCGGAGATTGAATATATTCTTAGGAGAATTTTATTAAAAAATCCTGATTATAATAAGGCATTATTTGAAAGTGGTAGATATTTTTATTATATGGGAGATTTGAAAAAGTCAGAAGGATATTTATTAACGGCTATAAACGGTTTTAGACAAGAAGATTTAATTAATAATGCTAGTGACAAGATTATTGCTTATAGGATTTTATCAGATATTTATGAGAAGGGAAATGATACACTTAAAGCAAGTAATATTGTCAGTTTGGCTTTAAATGAATATGATTTTTATAAAAGAAATGGCCTTATTAAAGCTTCGAGAGAACTTGCTTTAATTTATGAAAAGCAAGGAGATATATTTAAAACTTTAAATGGTTTTCAATCAGCCATATCTTCTTATAAAATGGCAATAAATGAAGGGATTAATTCACCAGATGTTTACTATAAATTAGCATTACTTAGTTATAAGGAAAATAATTATAAGGATGCATTAACTTCGCTATTCAAAGTTGAAAATATGTCTGGATTTGCAAATAGTAATAAAGTTTTAAATTCAATAGCATCTGTTCTTTATAAAATGGGTGATTTTGAAGCTTCTAGGAGTTATTATTTAAGAGTATTGCAAAATTTGGAATCAGAGAAATCCAGTATTTTAAGTTTGAGACCTAAAGGAAATGATCATCATAAAGCTTTGTTGCTAAGAGAAATTGAAGTTTATAATAATCTTGGAGTTGTTGAGATAATAGCATCTCTTGGCAATAAGGTTAAGTCTGGTGTTATTATAGATCATGATCTTTTTGATTCAGGAATTGCAAATTTAACAGAATCTTCTAGAATATTTGATCTCTTAAATCGTGATGAGGATATGATGAAAAATGTTAAAAGAGATCTTGCTAGTTTAAATCTTAGAAGCGTATTTAAAAATGATTTTACAGGTTTAAAGATTTTATTTTATGATAATTTAGCTGATAATCTTTAGATCTTTATAATTTATCAGCTTAAGGACATTGTAGAATTGTCCGATTAATGTGTAAGGGTTTATATGAGAAAAGCTTGCTTTATTATTTTCTTGTTTATTGTATTTAATTTGTTTTCTGAATCGCATGATCACTTGAGTATTAATATTGATGATGTTTATGTTGAAGCTCATGATGATGGATTTCATCTTTTTATTAGAAAAAAACCAAATATTAAATCAGTTATTTTAACCGAATCTTTTGAAATTCCAGATAAAAATAAAGATGCTTCTACTTATTCATTTAGAACATTAGAATATAATAATATTAATGGTGATGAAATTAGAATTTTAAATGGTCGAGTTATTCAAAATAGAAGTCTTTTATCTTTAACATCTTCTACTCCTGTGCAAAATAAAAGATTTGGAGAAGCTTTTCATATTTTAATACCTAAAAAATTGAGGTATGGATTTCCAAATTTTTCAACAAGAAGTGGAGATATCGATTTGGAAATTTTAAAAAGAAATAAGGAACCTTTTTGGTTTTCAATTAGAACTTTTGAAAAAAAATATAATGATTATTTAGGTCAATATAAAGATAATGCTTATGAATTGTTTTTTGGGGATACGCAACGAGAAAATATAGTTGAAAATAGTGTTTTAGAAGAGGGATTTTCTAGATTTGCTGATGATGTTGTTACTGCAAATAAAGGACTTGATATTGTTGATAAAATAAAAGATATTTTAGAAAAATCAGAAGATCCACTTGTTGATTTAGATCTAGTTTTTGTTATTGATGTTACTGATAGTATGAAAAATCATATTGAAATTTTACGAGAACACCTTCTTGACATGGTAGAACCTCAATTGAATCAGTTTAAGTCTTATAGAATAGGTTTTGTGTTTTATAAGGACTATCTTGAAGATTTTTTAACACGATCTTTTGATTTTAATAGTAAAGAATATTTACATAATATTCTTGAAAGTATTAATGTTGGGGGTGGAGGAGATTATCCTGAAGCGGTATTTGAAGGAGTTAATGCTGCTGTTACTCAATTTGATTGGAAATCAGATAATAGATTTATTATTGTACTTGGCAATGCTCCTCCTCATGAGTATCCTAGAGGTCCTATAGTTTATGAAGATGTTATTAGAGCAGCTAAGGAGAAGGATATTACAATTTATGGTATATTACTTAAGTAGTAAATTTTGTTAATTTGAAGTTGTTTTATTTTTTATTGGGTTTTGATCTTTTGTAATATTTTTTGAGATAGTGGGATAACCCACTTAGGTGTTTCAATGTTAGATTGTATCAATTCTTCAAAGAGCTTTTTTGCTGTTTCTTTTTTATTATTAACATAATATATGAATGCAATTTCATACTTTCCGGTGGCAACAATTTCTTTGTTTTCTTTGTAATTTTGAATCATTTTTTCATATATTTTTAAAGCAGTTTGATAGTCATTAATATTTTTTGCTTTTTGAGCTTCTTTTAAATAAATTCTGTGAGAGGTTTTTTCTGTAAGTTGGTCATCTAGATGAGCTATTGTGTAGCAGGAGACTAATAAAATAGTTAATGGCAGTATTAATTTATTCATTTGTTATACTCTTGTTCTATAGAAAATATTTAATTTAATTTTATTAGATATAAAAGAAGAAAACAAGTTTATGTTTGTTTTCTTCTTTATATTTTATTTAGAAGGAATTATTATTTTCCAATTTTCAAGTATGAGATCTGGATTTTGAATTTTTTGTCTGTTAGCAAACCAGATTTTTGGCCATAAATAAGGGTCATTATATAATTTTTTAGAAATTCCCCATAATGTATTTCCAATTTTGATTATGTAGAGTTCTTTACTTGAATGACTTTGATAAGCTTTTAAGTATCTTGCAGAATCTAAGAATAGCTCGTTTGCTAGCCTGAGATTATTGAGATTTTTGGCTTCAAGTCCTTGTTCCCATAGTTGTCTGGCTTTTTCAATGAGTTGAAGTGTTTTGAATTTATTTGCTTCTGTATTTTTTACTTCTTCTACTTTCTCTTCATAAGGGAGCACTATTGCGTCTATTTGTCCAAGTAAGTAAGTGTTATCTTGTAAATTCAATAGATTTACTCTTTCACCTTTATCTTGAATTAAACTTCTTCCATTCCATGGTGATGGCTTAATAAGCTTATTGTTGCTATAAATAGGAAGATTAGAAGCAGCTTCTAGTGCTTTTAATTGTTTGTACATTCTTTCTTCTGTTTCTTTAAGAGCTCTTGCTTCCTTTGCTTTTTTAGCCGTTTGTTGTGCTTTAGTAAATGCTTTGCTATACATTCCAAGAGCACTTTCGATATCATATATTTTGTATTTTCTTGTTGCCTCAAAATATAAATTGTTTACTTCATCGATTTCTAATGGAATCCATATGTATGCTTCATTAACTTCGGCGTCATTTAAATATTTTTCAATATTTTCTTTTAAATAATTTATTTTTTCTTTTTTTTCTATTGTGTCTCTTACGATATTTCTATATCGTTCCAGTACTTTTATGGCAAGTTCATTGCCTTCCTGGATTATTCCTTTTGAAAATTTACTATTCATTTCTTTTTCAAGCTTTTCAGCTTCATTGAATTCTTTAGAATAAAAGAGATTACCCCTTTCTCTGATGACTCCATTTTTCATTTCTTCAATGTCTCTTTTGATATCTCCAGTTTCTTTAATTGAGATTTTGGAGTTGTCATTTTGTTGATCCTCTGGTGTGCTATTGCATGAAATTAGAGAAATAGCAAAAACAAATAACATTAAAAATAATAACTTGCTTTTTTTTATCATAAATACATCCTTCTTATGTGATATTGATTACATAAATTAAGAACTTTACTTTTTACATATCACTTCTTATAAAGCTTCTAAGTAGTATATTATTACACAATTTGATATTATACAATTTTTTTGTTTCATATTACGTTCTATTTTTATTACATCAATATTTTAATTCTTGCCTTTAATCTGCCTTAAAAATCACTGGTTCTCCACATCTTTCTTCTTGAGGTGCAGTTTGGCATGAAATTAGGACAAGAGTAAGCATAGATAATATTAAAAATAATAATTTGGATTTTTTAATCATAAGTACATCCTTTTGACATAAAATTGGCTACACATTGTGTAACTTTTCTCACGCCTTAGATTCTTGAAAAGAACAGGCTTAACATAAAATATTATTTTTTTATGCTGTGTTAGAGAAGTATAACGTATTTTTCGTTTTTATTAAAGTTAATAAATCTCTTTAAAAAAGATATAATTAACATTGTAATATTATTGAAAAGGAAAATTTGGTTTTGAAATTATATATTATTATCCTTTTATTTTTGTCATCCCAAGTAATATTGTTTTCTCAAGTAGCATCTATTAAGGAAATGGAAGGACAAATTAATGTTATACGAAATGCTGTTTATGTTAAGTTAAATTTAGGAGATGAAATTTTTGAATATGATTTTATTGATGTGGGCAGTAATTCTAAACTTAAAATAAGCTTATATGGGATTAATGGTATTGAATCAGATTTGACTTTGCATTCTAATACTTATAGTCTTATTTGTTATTCTTCTCTTAAAGATATGCAAGATGCAAAAATATATTTATTTAAGGGAAGTTTAGATGTGACAATTTATAAAATTGTTCAGGGTTCTTCATTTTCTGTAGATATTAATAATTATTTTTTTAAAACAGATGCTCCAGCTAAATTTTATGTAAATTGTGAATATTTTAATAATTATTTTGTCAGTGTGTTTGATGGTATTCTTAATCATTATAATAAAGATACATATTGGATTTCGACAAACACTAGTATTTTACTTTGGAATAATAATTCTTTTTTATATAAAACCGATGATGCTGTGCCACAAAATGTGATTCAAAACTTAAAAGAAATGTCTCGCAAAAACTTTATTTCTCTAAATAATAAGCATTCAGCTTATGTATTTTCAAAGTATGTTGAGGATAGCTTTAGGTTTGATTTCGTGTACGATTATTTAGTAAGGGATCCTAAATTTAACGTTATATATTCTAAGTGGAGTTTAGAGGATAAAAATTATACTTTAGGAAATAGGGTTGATATGATAAATGATGTTAATTATTTAAGAGGAAGAGTAGGTATTCTTTTTAAGAATTTTGTTTATTTAGCCAATGTTTTCTTTTTTATAGAGGATATTGTTAATCATACTTCTGATATGTTTGATAAAGTGATAATTTATGGATCTGTTTTAAAATTTTTTGAAAATTATAAACAAAATAGGTCATCTTTGGCAAAAAAATTTTTTAAAACAATTCATTCCTTTAAAATGTATTTAGTTCGTACAAATGGTGATCTTCCTAGTAATTTAAGTGTTAATGAATTTTATTTATTAACACCTAGAGAATTTTGATATTAAGAAATGCTTTTGTTAAACTAATGAATTGGCAGTGAAATTTGTTATAATTTAGAAACTATAAATATAGTTTTTTATTTGATTGAAAGATAATTTTTTTTAGGAAAGTATTTTATAATGAATTTGAATACTAAATGTTTGAGGGAGATATTTTAGTTTTAAAAATTTGTTTCTTGAGAGTTTATAAAATTGAATTTCTCTTTAATGATTTATGATTTTGTTTTTTTTTAAATTGATATTTTAATCAAATTAAAGCAAAATTTGCTTAAAATTGGACGTAATAGCGAATTTTATGATATCTTTTTACAAAGAAACTTTTTATGAAAGTAATTGGTATATTGGTAGGTTTTAGGGTTTTGATTTTATGCCGTTTTGTTCTCATAGTGTCAAAATTAGTTGTATTTTATGAGAAAAAGGTGTTTTGTATTTGTGAGTAAATCTTTTTTTTTTAGAATTTTTTGGATTGTTATTTCATTAATTTGTTTGTTTTTATTTGTTTATATTAATTTTTTTAAGGCTAGAGGGCTTAAATTTTCATCTAATAGAAAAATTGCTTTATTTATTCCTGGCAGTATTACTGGTTCGCCTTCTTATAAGGCAATGTATGATTGTTTAATTGAATTTCAAAATAGTAGAAGTGATATTGATATTGAATTATTTGAATCTGGATTTAATCAGCATGAATGGATAGAATTACTCGAGAAATTATTAAATTCCAAAAATTATGATTTTTTAATAACAACAAATAATGTCATGCAAGGCATTATAGATAAAGTTTCCAGGAATTATCCTTATACTAAATTTTTGCTTTTTGATTCTTTAGTTAAAAATACTAATCCCCAAGTATATTCTCTTTCTTATAACGTTGCCGAAGAAGCTTATTTATTGGGTTATTATGTTGGTTTATTTTTAAAAGATTCAAATTTAGCAAATCAGAATGTTGCTTTGATTGCTGGACAAGAGTATCCTGTTATGAATAATTATATTTTTCCTTATTTTAAAAATGGTATTAAAGAGGTTTTAGATTCAGAGGTTTTTTTTAGGACTTTAGGAAATTGGCATGACAGTAATAGAGTCAAAGTTTTGACCGAATCTTTGATTTTGGATTCAAAAGTATCTGTCATTCTTCCGATTGTAGGGGCAGCTATTAAGGGTGTTCTATCAGCAGTTCGTAAGCATGGTGTTTTTGTTGTTCTTTTTGATGGTGAGGATTATTTGGATAATAAAGAGAATATTATTGGATCGGGTATTACAAATCAAAGATTATTCTTGGAAGAGGTCTTAAGTAAAGCTATTAAGGATGAGATTCAGTATGGAACTTATAGGGTGCTTGGATTTAAAGATAAGGGGGTTTCATTTAATTTGTTAAATAAATTTTATCTAGAGAGTATAGGTTTGGATCTTAAAGAAAAGCTTGAGGAAAAAATGAGAGAGATGAATGATACTGAAATCAAAATAAATTTAGAATAATTTATGGTAGAGTTTAAAAATATAGTAAAATATTTTCCAGATATTGAGAGACCTATCCTAAATAGTGTCAATTTAAGAATTGAGGAATCTAAAATTTTAACTGTTATTGGGCGAAATGGAGAAGGTAAGAGTACCTTATCAAAAATTATAGCTGGGCTTGTTCGTTTTGATAGTGGTGAGGTTTTTGTTAATAATATTAAACAAAAAAATTGGAATGTAGATGTAGCAAAGAATAATGGTATTTATATTGTATCACAGATTCCAAAGCTTGATATGAATTTAAAAGTTTGGGAATATCTTAGTATTTATTGGTTTGATTCTAAGTTTTTTATGCCAATGAATAGATCTGCAACTTATAGATATTATAAATGGCTTAGACAATTTTATAATATCATTTTTGATTTAGAAACAAGGATACAAGATTTAAATATTAAAGAAATATATTTTTTGCTTATTATGTCTTCCCTTAAAAAAAATGCAAAGATTATTATTTTTGATGAGAGTGTTGCTTATTTTTCTCAAAAAGAGGCAAAAGAATTTATTAAATTACTTCAAGATCTTAGAAAGATAGGTATTACTTCGCTTTTTATTACACATAGAGAAATTAGCGATGCCATAAAATTTAGTGATGAATTTATTATTTTACAAGAAGGAAAATGTTTTAGAACAACAAATAAAGAAATTATACTTAATAAACTTGAAATACCTTCTGGTAAATTTATTGCTGTAAATTCTAAACGTGGTGAACAAAATGAAGAATTTATAAAATTTAGTTTATTTTTTGAAGATTTTTGGAAATATGATATTAATTTTTCTTTGAAAAAGAGAGGTATTTTGGGCATTGTTGCAGAAGAGGCAGCAATAAAAACTTGGGAAAAGTTATTCTTAGGAAAAATACCATTTGTAGGATGTATTAAAATGAATGGACATCGATATGAAAATGTTGATTTTAATGAGCTTAAGGCAGGTTTTTTGCCTTTAGGAATTGGTAATTTATTTCCTGATAATATCACTATATTGGATAGTTTTTTATCTAAAATAATGAGTTTTGAAAATGAAATTTTTATTAAAAAATCTACCATTAATAAGCTTAAAAAATTTTTTAAAAATGATATGGAATATTGTGATAGTAAGATATTAAAGACTTTTTATTCTAAATCTGTGGCATTCTCTGGTGGAACTTTAAAAAAGCTTGCTCTTTTTAGAGAAAAATATATTACAAAAAGCTTTTTAATTTGTTTTTCACCTCTTAGCAATCTAGATTATAGGGCATATATTGAAACGTCTAATTTTATTCGTAATTTTTCTAATGAGAAGCCCGTACTTTTAATTACCCCTAATTTGGATGAATTGTTGCTTTTATCTGATGATATTTTGGCAATAAAAACAGGGGAGGTCGTGTTGAGATTAAAAAGAGAATATGTCGATAAGTCAACCTTAAAGGAAATGTTATTTGTATGAATACATTTAGAAAAGAATATATTTTATTTATGTTTTCTTTTAGTGCGTTATGTATTAGTTATTTTTTTGATGGATTTTTTAGTTTTTCTTACATAAAAGTAATTTTATGGAATTTTATGTTGTTATTGTTAGTTGCAACAGGAATTTCAACTTGTGCTAAGAGTAATAGTTTAACTCTTGGTGATGAGGGTCAGGTTTATTTTGGAGCGTTTTTGTCTTATGTGTTTTGTGATTTTTGTGGGCTTACATACTTTAATTTTATATTAATAATGTTTTTAAGTTCATTATTAGTTGGACTTATAGGTATAGTTCCTTTTTTATTAACATTTTTTTGTGGAGTAAATGGTATGCTTACTGGTCTTTTGATGTCTTATGGAAATCAAAGGTTGGTGGATGGGTTTATATCAAAGCTTTTAAGTTCAAATGAACTTTTAAGTCAAACTAAAAGTATTAATAAAATATTTGCTCGTGATGTTGCTTTACCATATTTGCTTGTATTTAGTCTGTTAATTTGGGGATGTTATGTATTTATTCATAAAAGAACTATTTTGGGATTAAAACTTGAAATATTGAGTGATCGAAAAACATTAAGTAAATTTTTTAGTATTAATGAATTTAAATATAAGTTTTGTACAGTGTTTACCAGTGCTTTTTTAAATGGTCTTGTAGGTGCAATATTTGTAATTTTTTTTAAGAATTATTTGTTTTTAAGTTTAACTTCTGGACTTGGTTGGAATGGCTTTGTTGTTGCTGTGGTTTCGGGGTTTAATTATATTTATGTGTTATGTTTTAGTTTGTTTTTTGCAATGTTGAACGAATTTAATAATTATCTTAAAATAAATTATTCATTTAAGTATGAATTTATTGGTTTATATCAGGCCATTTCTATTTTCATTGCATTGTTTTTTATTAATACGGGTAAAAAGTAGGTGTTTAGTATTTTTTTGCATTCTATAATATTTGCATATTTAGCTCTTGGTATTCTTTATACTGAGAGAGTAGGGCTTTTAAATATATCTATAGAGGGAATTTCTTTTTTGTCTGTTTTTTTGACTTCTCTTTTTATATATTGGGGCTATGGAATATTTATTTCAGTTATTATGACAATTTGTATTAGTTTACTTTTTGGTTGTTTTTTATCTTTTATTGCAATAAATGGTTATAATATTTTTATAACGGGTATAGGAATTAATATATTGTGTAATTTCTTGGTTAGAATTTTAATGAGAGCTAATTTCAATTTTATTCCAGGATTTAGTTTAAATATTTCCAATAATATTGCCATTATTTTTTTTGTTATATTTTTTTTTACTTTTTTAAGTTTTAGTATTTATGTAATAAATTATTCAAAAGTTAGGGTAGTATTTGAATTTATTCGTTCAAATGATTATGAAAATGTATTAGGTGAACAGACTAGTAATTATTTTAAGTCTTTTGCTATTTTTGTTTCTGTAATATCGGCAAGTGTTGCGGGTTCATTGCTTGCTATAAATTTCAATGTTTATTCTTATGATTTGGGATTGAATAATGGTTGGCTTGCTATTTGTATATTGTATATTGCATTTGCAAATCCCTGGCTTATTTTGCCAAGTTCATTTTTTATGGTGTTTATTGAATACAAATTTTTTAATCTTCAAGATTATGTTAATTCTTATTTTGCACTTTCTTTGCCTTTTTATATGGCTATATTGATTAATGTATTTGCTGCTTTTTTTAGAAAAACTAAATTATTTTAGAGGTTGTTATTTTCATTTTTAAGATTTTTTAAAGTTTTAATCTGTAATTCCAAATCTTCGATTTTAGTTTTATTAAATTCATAAAAAGGAATTTGTTTGATGACATCCAAATTATTTAAAAAGATTGTAAATATGGTATCATCATGTGTTTCTATTTGAAAAATAGTATTCATTATTATATTAAACATTAAATCTTCATCTTGCATTAGATGATAAAATCCTTTTTTTAAAATAGTGTCAATTAATACGTATATATTACTGTTTAATAGTTCTTTATTATCTTGAATAAATTGCATTATATAATCCATTGAATTTCCCAGTTCTCCAATAAGAAAATATGCCCATGATATGTCAAGATAATTTTTTGTATCTTGGAAATCAATTATATGTAGGTAATTATTTGTTTGTTTTATTGCTTTTAACCAATTGTTCATGAGATATTCTAATTCTGAGAGTAATAAATATGCATCAACTTGTTTTGGATCTTGATTGATAATTTGCATTAATAATGCTTTAGATTGATTATATTTTTTAAATTCTTTAAGTAATATTGATTTTGTATAAAGTTCTTCTATTTTATTTATACTGACATCTTTTGTAGAAATTGTTGCATGAATAGTAGTAATTATATTGAACCAAATTAGTATTATTGTGTATTTTTTCATTGGTTATCCTCTTTTATTTTTGTTACAAGCTTGATTATCATATCTTTGTATTTATTAATCAGTTTGTATGAATTTAATTCTTCTATAAATTTATTAAGATATGACGTTGCAAGAATTGAAGAATTTTGGATTGCATTTGATGAGTTGATCATATTACTGAATTGTAATATTTTTTCTTTTACTTTATCTATAGGTTGATTTTTAATTTTTGCTAGTTCATGAATAATTTTATTATCGAAATTTTTTTCTCTTAAAAAGTATATTATAGGTAAACTTTTTTTCCCTTCAATTAAGTCATCTCCAAAATCTTTTCCCTTAACTCCGTCCTTGATATTTTTAATGTCATCTATCATTTGAAAATATGTTCCAATATTTAGGAATGTATTGTAAAGATTTTTTGCTTTATTTTCATTGTTAGTAAGTATTCCTGCTAAAAATCCAGCCATTCCAAAAAGAGAACTTGTCTTATGTTCAACTAAAGATATATATTCTTCAATACTTGGAATATATGTTCCATTATGTAATGTAATATCAATTCCTTGTCCTAAATGAAGATTTGATAGAGTTGTAAAAAAATTTTCATAAATAATTAATTTTTGACTTGTCTTTAAATTTGAAGTTTGTATTAGTTTTGCGGGTAGAAAGTAAATGAGATTTGCTGTATTAATGCTGTTGTCTAATCCATAAATTAAATGAATAGAAGGCTTGCCACGTCTCTTAAGAGCACCATCTTCTATGTCGTCGATAATGAGACTTCCAGAGTGAGGTAATTCAAGTAACATACTAATTTTATATAGATTTTCAGTATCTGAGTTGTTATATCCTAGTGCATGTGCCAATAAAATCATTAGCATTGGTCTGATTCTTTTTCCACCTCTATTTATTATTTCAATAGCAGGTGCTTGAATTGCATTTATTGTACTCTCTTGTATGTTAAGTGTTAGTTTTAGGTTTTTGTCTGTAAATAAGTTTAGAAAGTAATCTTTTGAAAATATATTATTGATATTTTTTTCGATTTTATCTAAAAATGATTTATTTTGCATAATTATAATTATAATAAAAAGTATGATGATTAAGTGTGTTTAAGAGAGTTATATGTATAATGTTTTTGATGAATATTCACAAAAAGCTAAAAATGAGGGGTATCTTGCTAGATCTGTTTATAAATTGATTGAAATTGATAAAAAATTTTCTTTGTTCTCTTCTGGTAATATATTAGATATTGGAGCATCTCCTGGCAGTTTTTCTCAATATGCTTATGCTAATCTTAAGAATGGAGTGCTTGTTGCAGTTGACCTTAATGATGTAAATCTTAATTTTACTAGTAATTTTTATTTTATTAAGGGCAATATATATCTTGATGAGGTTTATCAGAAAATCAAAATTTTTTCACCTTATAGTTTGATTGTAAGCGATGCAGCTCCTAGTACTACTGGTAATAGATTAGTTGATACTAGTAATTCTTTTAATCTAAATATCAGAATATTTGAGTTAGCTTGTGAGAGTTTGATGAGAGGTGGAAATTTGTTAATTAAGGTTTTTCAAGGTGGTGAGGAAGAACAGATTTTTTATAAACTTAAGAGTTGTTTTAGAGTTGTTAAAAAAGTGAGACCTAAAGCTGTTCGTAAAAATTCCTTTGAAATTTATTTTTTAGCTAAAGATTTTGCTAAATTATAGAGTTATTTTTAAATTGTTTTTTGTTGAGGATTGTTAAAGTATGTTTATAAAGGATAAAATTATGGAAAAAAAATCTCATTTACAAGTTGCATGTTTTAAAATTGGTAAAGAAAGTTATGGAGTTTCAATAGAGCATATTAGAGAGGTAATTAAAGTACCCTTAGAAGGTGTTTATGCAATACCTAATGTTCCTGATTATATTACAGGTATTTATAATCTTAGAGGAAATGTTATTCCTTTGATAAATTTAAATATTAGATTTAATATTCCTTCTGTTTATGCAACAGAAGAAGATAAACTTTTAGTAGGTTATTTAATAGTAAATATTCAAAATAAACTTTTAGGAATATTTGTAGATAAAGTATTAAAAGTTATTAGTTTTGATGTTTCAAGAATACAAGAGCCTCCTGCAACTTTACAAACTTTTGATAAAAAATATATATCTGGTGTTGTTAAGATTGAGAAAGAAGAAAATTTTGAGAGTGAATATTTAATTTTAATTGATATTGAACGAATATTTGATAAGGGCGAGTTTGAAAAGATTCCATATAAGGAGAATAATGAGTAGTAAAGTTTTAATTTACGTAAATTATTCAAATTTAGATGCTGAAGTTCTTGCTTGTGAGATACAAAGATATTTGGAGTTTAAGTATGGTGTTTTAAGTTTATTTGCAGGAATGAATAAATCTTTATGTGATATATCAAATAAAGATAATTTGATTTTTGCAATAACTTTGGGTGGAGATGGTACTGTTTTATTAGCCAGTAGTTTACTTTTAAAGAATGATATTGATATTCCTATTATTTCAATCAATTTGGGTAAAGTAGGATTTTTGGCAGATATAAAGCCTAGAGACTTTAAAGATGTGATAGATAAGTTTTTTAATAATTCTTTAGTGATTCATAAAAAATATTTACTTTGTATTAGTGCTTATGAAGATGGAAATAATTTATTTACTAAATATGCTTTAAATGATGTGATTATTCGTTCTAGTATTTTAAATAAATTGATTTATGTAAATCTTAAAGTTAATTCAGAAGATTTTCTTTCGTATAAGAGTGATGGAATAATATTTGCAACTCCAACAGGATCAACTGGGTATTCTTTTTCAGCGGGAGGAGCTATTTTAGAATCTGATCTTAAGGCTTTCATTTTAACACCCATTTCACCGCATTCTGTTTATAATCGTTCTTTTATTTTTTCAAGTAAAAGTAAACTGTCACTTGCGTTTCAAAAAGGGTATACATTAAATTCTGCATCAATTTTTGTTGATGGTGTTAATATTGGTACATTTGGGGTTAATATTGTTTTTGAGTTAAAACTTGATAATAAAAGTTTACGTTTTGCATCCTTTTGTACGGATACTTTTGTTAGAAGACTGAAAAATAAGTTATTATAGACTATGGTTTTATAATAATTTATTTTATGTGTCATATATTGATTGAACTTTTTATAAAAAATTTGATTTTAATTAAAAAGTTTTATATGAGGCTAAATGTGGGATTATTTGCATTTGAGGATGAATCTGATAATATCAGGGGTATATTGTTGTTGTCTTTATTTTATTATTTATTTGGTTACAAAATTAAACATGATGTAATTTCTAATGAAGGATGTAGAGATGTTTTAGTTGCTAAATTTCAAGCAAGTGATGAGTTTAGACGTTGTTTATTTTTTAGGGGAATTTTGGTCAAAGATTTAAAAACAATAATATTTGATTTTGTAAATGTCATTGTGGGTCATTATTATGTCAATGACAAGCCAATTTCTATTTTCGTATTAAATTCGATTTTTAATATGGAATTTAAAATTTGTTTTCAAAATTGGGAATATTTATTTTTAAAAAATATTTTAGATTGTCTTAATATTTTGAATGATTATGTTAATTTAAATATTAAATTAGAAACATATAAATTAGAGTTTAAATCGTATATTAGGTGTTTAAATAGTTATTATGGTTTTATTTTAAAACAAAAATTGTATGGTGATAATATAGAGAAATATGAAAAAACAATTAAAAATGAACTTAAAAGTTACAAATCTATATATAATTCAATCTTAAATTTAAGAAATGTTTTAAACTTGGATGATAATGTTTGTTGTTTAAGAGAGATAATAAAGGTGATTTGTGATGCTGAGTATTTTTTAAAAGTAAATATTTGTTATTTTGAATTTGAAAATTGTTTTAAAAATTTTTACTATGAACTTGAGGATATTGGTCACGATTATAGTGGAGTTTGTCTTGGAAAAGCTTGTGATGAAAATGAGCTTGAATTAGTAGATAGACGTTTATATTTTTTTCCTTGTCTTAATAAAAAATATGGACCAAATTTTAAAAATGTTATAGTGTTAGTAAATAAGTATAGTGAGATTATTAATTTGTTGCTTAATATTGCAACATTTAAATTAGCTAATGAGCAAAAATTAAATGTTTTGTTTGAAAATTTGCAAAAATTATCATTTGGTATTTCAAATATTATAAAAACAGTTGCTTTAAAATTTGCATCGGGAGTAATTGAGATTTTTCATAAATTTAATATGAGGGATGTAAAATTCTTTGTATCAGTATTTGAAGGTAAAATGAATTTGGCAGCTGTAGGTGATTTAAAGTTTTTTATTTCTAATTATATTGCTTTAAAAGTGCAATCAATAATGTATAGAGTTGCATCTGTAGGGGAGATTTTAAAAACAATATTGACTATTCAGAGTGTTCAAAGCATTGATGATAATCATATAATAGTTAATGGTATTGATTATGCTATAGAGAGTAAGTTTAATGTAACTTTGGGTAAATATTTGAAAAGTTTATCGCAAAATATGCATATATTTATTGTCACTTATCTTACTAATATTGCAAACTTTTTATATTTTAGTAAAGAAAAGTGTATTAAAAGAGAATTTGTGCTTAAGGAGGTGTCTTTGTTGTTTGCCTATGAGAGTGTTTTAGGAATTGTTAGAATGCTTTATGGTAATATTAGTAATATTAATTTTGGGTATGTAGTAGTCTTTTAAAAGTAATAATTGATTGCAAGTGTAGGTATTTATGGATTTAGTGCATAATGAAAATTATCAAAAAATTTTGTTTATTGATAGTCTTATTTTGCAAACTTTAGATGAAATAAAGAATGTAAAAAAATCTGGTAAAGTTGGGGTGGATTCAAATAAAACCGTTAATTTTATTAATTTGAATTTAAATGTTCTAAGTTATATTTTATCTTTAAATTATTTTTATACAAGGCCTCGATTGAAGGTTAATTATGATTTTCGAACAAATCTTTTTAGTTTTATTTCTGATTTTTCATTATTTGTAAGCCCTTCTTTACTCATATCTCTTAGTGAGCTTGTGTCAAATGGATCTGTTATTAAATTAAATCCTGAAGAGAGATTTTTAATTATTAGAAAATTGGGATATCTTATTGATTTGGGAATGTATTTTAGTAAAGGAGATTCCAAGTCAATTTTTCTCTTAGAAGATATATATTTGAAGTTTATTATCTTGGCAAAAAATTTTATTGACTTTAAAAATTTGGCAAAAAATTTAGTTATTGATAGTCCTTTTTATAAGTCTCAATTATTGCATCTAACTAAATCTTTAGAACTCTTAGAAGAAGGGGCATTTTTATTAAGATCAAGGTATGAAGCAAATGGGGCTTATGGATTGACAGAGCAAATTTTAAATTATATTCAGGCTGGAAAAATTTTAGCTACAGTTACTTCTCAAAAGGAGATGGCTGAAAAATTTTCTAAATTTTATGAAGTATGGTCTGTTAAATTTAAGTCTGATTTAAGCAAAAATAAATAGAATTTAAGGATTGGGAGAGGACGTAATAAATATGCATCTTTATAGAGAAAGTTCAACGAAATTTATCAAAATGAGATTTTTCTTCTTGTCGATTTTTTTGTTGATATTTATCATATTAGTTAATTCTTTATTGCGGGTAACAATTGATGTTTCGACTTCTTATAAATTTAATCATTTTGCAAAATATGATAATTTGGTTGAAATGTTTTCAAATAATAATGTTTTTATGCAAGATCAAATCTTAAATCTAGATTTAAATAAATATTATTATCATGTTATAAATGATCGTTTGGTTAGTTTTTCTGAGCATTATTATGTACTTGGTGAATCCCAAAATAATTATTCTATATATTCTAAAAATACAAATAAATTTTTATTTTCTTTATCATATAAAGATCTTGTATTTACAAAAGGTGATGCTATTTTTGCTTTAAATAATTTATATAAAACTTTAGAAGTTTATGGAGAAGATGGGAGTCAAATTTTTTCTTTTAAATTTGTAGCCTCAATATTAAGTGTTGATTATAATGATGGTGTTTTGGTTTTAGGGGCATCTGATGGAAATGTTTATGTATATAAGCATGGAAATTGTATTTATAGTGGTGATTTATTAGATCTTGGTTTGCCCATTATATGTGTTAAATTAAGCTTAGATAACAAATATTTATGTATTTTAAGGCAGAATGAATTTTATTCTTTAGAGGTAATTAATTTAGATCATGGATATAATCAGGTTTTATCTTTAAAAGATTTAAAGATAAAAGATTTTAATCCTTTTTTTAAGATAGATAAATTTTATAATTTGTTTATTAAAACTTTCGATTCCTTTTTAATACTTAATATTAAGAGTGGTAAAACTTTTAGGATTAATGATGAAAATTCTGTTTTGCAAGCTTGTTATGATTCTTTATCAAATACATATAGAATATATTTTTATGATTTAAATAGTAGTATAATCAATATAAGGACTTATTCTGTAAATTCTTATAGGTTGTTTGATAATATCTTTTTCAAAGATAAGGTAAGGTCGTATGTTGAATTTGATAAAGGGATTTTATATTTTAATGATAAGAGTGATTTAAAATACTTAGGACTTTAAATAATGATAATTATTTTTCTTTTTTTATTTAGTATATCTAATTTATATTCATTTTTAGAATTTGGCAAGGATGAAAAATTTGATTTGATTGATGATTTTGGAGAGATTAAAAATGATACTTTAAATATTGGTATAAAATTGAGAGCTTTAGATACTCATTTTTCTATTTTTTCAAATAATTATAAAGTCTTATATTCCAAGAATAAGATAAATGAATATGATAAGAGTGTTTTAATCATTTTTGATAAAGACTTAAATTTTAATTTGGAGTTTTTTGGTGATTTTGTTTATAAGGATGATAAAGTTTTTTTAATGGATAATAAAAATTTTGATATCGTAGTGGTTGATCACTATAATAGACAGATAATTAATCCTTTATTTGTTATAAAAAATAGAAATAATTTAAATATTATTTCTTCTTTTTTTGTGTCTGAACTTTTTTTAAAAAGTAAAGATGATATTGTATTTTCATTAAAAGAGAATGTAGATCTAGATTTAGAGTTAGGGAATTATACTCTTGTTTTGAATTTTTTAAAAAGAGATGTTGCTAAGGAATCAAAAATTCTTAGTGGTATTTATTATTTTGAAGTATTATTAAATAATAACAGTGTTTTTCGTATTGATTTTCAAAGTATGTATTTAAATGGTAATTCATACGTTGTTTCTGGAAATAAAAATTATAATTTAAATGTTTTTGATTTAAAGAAAAATAATGGAAGTATTAAGATAGATAATCTTGAATTTACTAATGGTAGTAATGAGATTAAAATCAAATATGGGGATGTTTATAATGTCGAAAATAGTTTAACTTACAGGTTTACACTTAATGGGTGACATTTTTCATATTCCTGTGCTTCTTGAGGATGTTATTAATCTTGTAGAAACTATATATTTAGATGATGGATTTGTTTTTGTTGATTGTACTCTTGGAGAAGGTGGTCATTCAAAAGCTGTACTTAGTAAATATCAAAATATTAATGTTATTGGAATTGAAAGAGATGATGTTGTTTTGAATAGGGCAAAAGAATCTCTTGTAGAATTTAGTAAAAGAATTTCCTATTCTAATACTTGGTTTGATGATTTTTTTTGTAAATATTCTTTACATCGTCGATTTAATTTTATTTTAGCTGATCTTGGTATTTCTATGTTTCATTACAAAGTTGGTGGTAGAGGATTTTCTTTTTTGGAAGATGAAAAATTAGATATGAGGCTTTTTCCTTCTGATGGGGGTATTAGTGCTTATGATATTGTTAATACTTTTGATAAAGAAATGCTTGAAAATTTGATTTATGAATTGGGTGGTGAATATTATTCTAGGAGAATTGTTAAGGCTATCTTAGAGTATAGAAAAATTAATAAGATTCAAACCTCAAGAGAACTCCAGAGAATAATTTGTAAAGCGTATCCTAATGTAAAATTTAAAATAAATCCAGCAACAAAAACTTTCCAAGCATTAAGAATTTATGTTAATGATGAGTTGGATCGTTTAAAGAGAAGTTTGCCATTATGGATAGCAAATTTGTCAAAGAATGGAATTTTGGCCATTATTACATTTCATTCTTTGGAAGATAAAATTGTAAAAGAATTTTTTAAAGGTTTGACTAAAGATCAGTATTGCATACTTACTAAAAAACCTATAACCTCAAGTTTTAAAGAAAAACAGTACAATAATGCATCAAGAAGTGCTAAGCTAAGGGCTGTAAAAAAATTATATGAGTAAGATTAAAAGATTTGAAATTAGTTTTTACTGTTTATTAATTTTGCTATTAACAATTATAGTATGTTTAAATATTTATTTTAATTTTAGATATGTTGTAAAGTTACGTGAGTTTGATGATTTGAATAATGAACAAAATGATATTATTGATGAAAATCTTAGATTGTTGACCATAATATATGAGCTTCAAAGTATTGATAGAATAGAAGATCTTAGTCAAAATTATTTAGATTTAGAAAAAAAAGATAATAAAGATATTAATATTATTAAACGATAATATCTATGAGGATATTTGGTGCATATAAAAATTAAAGATATTTTAGATTCTCTAAAGGATGTTAAATTTATTGGTGATGTTAGTAATGTGCAAAAAATTGTATCATTTTATTCACTAGATAGTCGTGAGATAAATGTAGAGAATAGTGAAGTTAGTCTTTATTTTGCTTATAAAGGTGATAGGGTAGATGGATTTTTTTTTGTTAAATATTTAATTGATATTGGTGTTAAATGTTTTGTATGTTCTAAAGATCGGGAACTTTTGTGTATTGAATATTTAAAAAAAGATAAGGATTTAATTTTTTTGCTAACTACTAATGTTGTAACTTGTCTTCAAAATTTAGCAGCTCACTTTATTAAAAAAACACGTTTTAAAAGAATAGCTATTACAGGTAGTAATGGAAAGACTACAACGAAAGAGATGCTTTACAGTATATTGTCAGAGAGATATAAAACTTGCAAAACTTGGGGAAATTTAAATTCAGATATTGGATTGCCTTTGAGTATTTTAAGAACCAAAGGAGATGAAGAGTATGCTGTTTTTGAAGTAGGAATTAGTTATGTTGGAGAGATGAATATCATTGCTGAGATATTAAATCCTGAAATTGTTATTGTAACAAATGTTAGTTATGCTCATATGCAAGCTTTTGAGGATTTAAAAATTGTTGCTTATGAGAAGAGTAAAATTATTACAAAAGATACCAAAATGTTAATTTTAAATGAAAGTTGTCCTCAGCATGTATATCTAGAAGAAATAGCCAAATCTGTAAACCCAAATATCAATATCTTTTATTTTGAATTTCATAATCTTCAAATTAGATCATTTTCATTTGTAAATGATAAATTTTCTTATGATTTTACTTATAAAGGATGTGATTATTCCATTTTATTACCCGGGAAACATAATATTTGCAATGCAATATCTTGTATTAATTTAGCTTTATTTCTTGGACTAAGTGAAAATGAAATTCGTAATGGTTTGTTACATGCTGATTTTCAAAAGGGTAGAGCAGAACTTGTAAGAATAAAAGATTATTTGGTTTTAAATGATTCTTATAATGGTAATTTAAGCTCATTTATGGCTTTGAAAGAAATGATTTTAGATCTTGAGATTAAAGATAGAAAAATCATTGTTCTTGGGTCTTTTAAAGAACTTGGAAAATTTGCATATGAGGTTCATAAAACAGCTATAGAAGAAGTTGTTTTAATGAATTTTGATAAGGTTTTTTTAATTGGTGAAGAATTTCAAGCAGTTAAGAGAGTTGATAGTCTATCCTCAAATAGTTGTTTATTTTATTTTAATAATTTTGAGAGTTTTATTGATTGTTTTGTAAATGCTTTAGAATCAGGGTGTTTTATTGCGATTAAAGGGTCAAGGACAAATAGACTTGAGAGAGTGCTTGACTATCTTTGAATTAATGGTGGAAGAGAGGATTTATGTTTTGTTTTTTAGGACTTAGATTATTGAAATATATTACTTTTAGAACCGCTTATGCTACTATTTTTGCATTTTTGCTTGCTTTAATTTTTGGTCCATTTATTATCTCAAGGCTTAAGAAATTAAAATTGGATCAAATTTTAAGAAAGGATGGACCAAAACGCCATTTAAGTGAAAAAATGGGAATTCCTACTATGGGTGGTGTTCTTATTTTTTTTTGTGTTTTAGTTTCTTTATTTTTTTGGATTCATTTTTTTAATATTTATTTTTTAATTGTACTGTTTGTTATGGTTAGTTTTGCGTGTTTGGGATTTACAGATGATTTGCTTAAAATAAAAAGGAAAAATTCGGATGGACTTAATCCTAAATTTAAGATTTATGGGCAAATATTATTTTCTTTTATTTCAGTTGTTATGCTTTACTATTTTGGTGGAGAACATGTTAGTATACTTTATTTTCCATTTTTCAAATCTCTCAAATTAGATTTGGGAATTTTATATATTCCATTTGGGATGTTTGTTCTGATATCTGCATCTAATTCTTTTAATTTAACAGATGGGCTTGATGGACTTGCTATTGGACTTAGTATTGTTGTAATAGGTGCTTTAATAATAATTGCATATCTTACAAGTAGAGTTGATTTTGCATTGTATTTAAATATTCCAAATGTTAAAGGTTGTGAAGAACTTGTAATATTTCTTGGGGCTTTGCTTGGTGGTAGTTTTGGATTTTTGTGGTTTAATGCATATCCTGCTAAAATAATGATGGGTGATACTGGTAGTCTTTCAATAGGTGCAGTACTTGGAATGGTAGCTTTGATTTTAAAGAGTGAAATTCTTTTTGCAATCCTTGCAGGAGTTTTTGTTGTAGAAACTTTATCTGTAATTATTCAAGTTGTGGTTTATAAGAAAACCAAAAAAAGGGTATTTAAAATGGCGCCACTTCATCATCATTTTGAGGAGCTTGGGTGGTCTGAAATGCAGGTTGTTATTAGATTTTGGATCATAGGTTTAATATTTGCTATACTTGCTTTAAGTACTATTAAGATTAGATAAGAAATTTAGATTGGGAGTTATGTTTGTAGAGAAAACCTCTCTTAGAAAATGTTATTTTCTTGTTTTATTTTCACTTATTTCTTATGGTCTTATTGTATTTTATACATCTTCATTTTTTTTAAGTTTGGAACTTACAGGGGATCCTAATTTTTTATTTTTAATGCGTCTTAAGTATCTTGTTTTAAGTTTGATTGTGTTTTTTATTTTTGATAAGATTTCTTTAGATTTTTTAAAAAAAATAGTTTTTGTTATATTGTGTATAACTTTTGCATTAGTTTTAGCGACTTTTTTTTCTCCTAGTGTTTCTGGAGCACAAAGATGGATATTTTTTAAAGGTATCAGTATTCAGCCATCAGAAATCTTTAAGGTTTCTTTTACAATTTATCTTGCAAATTATTTGAGTAAGTTTAAATTAAAAGCAAATAATTATATTTCTTATTGGCTTAAACCTATGTTAATTTTTGGTATTTTTTGGTTGCTTATAATTTTACAAAATGATTATTCAACAGCTATTTATTTTGCTATTCTTTTTTTTATTGTTTTGTTTATTGCTGGAATGTCATTAGGATACATTTTTGCTATTTTGTTTACTTTTATTCCAATTGCTATGCTGTTTTTATTATTTGAACCTTATAGGGTTGCAAGAATTTTTGCATTTTTAAATCCTTATGATGATCCTTTGGGAAAGGGATATCAAATAATATCGTCACTTAATGCTTTAAAGAGTGGTGGTCTTTTAGGTAAGGGGCTTGGAATGGGTGAGATGAAGCTTGGAAGACTTCCTGAGGCTAATTCTGATTTTATTTTTTCTGTACTTGGAGAAGAATTAGGGTTTTTTGGAATTTTTTTTGCTATTGTATTGTTTTTTTTATTTTTTTATTTTGGATATTTTGTTGCCATTCATGCTAAAACCAAGTTTAAATTTTTTCTTGCGTTTATTTCAAGTCTTGCAATCTTTCTTCAAAGTATCATGAATATTTTGATTGCAATTGGACTTTTGCCCCCTACAGGTATAAATTTGCCATTTTTTTCATCAGGTGGTTCTTCTATTGTTGTTACGATGGCACTCTCTGGTCTTATTTCAAATGTCTCAAGAGATATTGAGGGTACATAGTTTAGAGTAATTGTGATTTAGTTTTAGGTTTATGGGGATTTATAGAAAAATTTTAATTATTTATATTTATGTAATAATATCTTTTATATTACTTGAAATTATTTTTATTATTTTTATTTCTCCTTATTTTTTAATTAGGTATATTAGTTTCAATGATGACATTCATATTTCTAAGGAAGATATATTAAGTATTTCAGGAATTAAGCCTAATACTTATTATTATAATGCTGATATTAGTATTTATGAGAAGAATATTATGAAGGATTTAAGAGTAAAGAATGTGAAGATAAAACTTAAATTTCCTAATATGATTAGCATCAATATTGAGAGAAGAGTTCCTGTGGCTACTGCTTATGAGAATATTAATGGTAGTTTTGTCTATTATTTTATTGCCTCAGATGGTGTTATTTTAGAGAAATCTAAAGATTTGATTTATGATTTGCCTATAATTAGCGGATTGAATTTAACTGGCATTGAAGTTGGTGATTTTTTAGAGGATGGGATGTTAACTATTATAAAGAACCTTAACTATGTTAAAATAAATCAAAATACTTTGTATAATTTAATATCAGAAATTAATTTTTTGAAGTTGAATTTCTATGATTACAAGATTATTTTGTATATAAAGAATATATATAATAAGATATTGATAAGAATGGATATGGATTTAATAAGTGTAATGCATAAGGTATTCATGATATCTAATTTACTTAAGGAAGGATTTGATATTGTTGATTTAAGAAGTGGTGATATCATTTTGTTAGGAGAGAATTAGTGTCTAGGGATTTGATAGTAGGATTGGATGTTGGAACTTCAAAAATTTGTACTGTTGTAGCTGAGGTAAATTTGAACAATCAATTGGAGATAGTTGGAATAGGCACTAGCATTTCAAGGGGTGTTAGAAAAGGAGTCCTTATAAATATTGAGGCAGCTCTTGATTCGATATCGAATTCTATTGAGGCTGCTGAGCTTATTTCTGGGTGTGATATTGCTACTCTTTCTGTTTCTATGTCAGGTAGTAGCATTGAGGGTACTAATTCTCGTGGAGTTGTAGCAATAAATTCAAAGACCAGGGAAATTGGTGATGAAGATGTTGAACGTGTTATTGAGGCTGCTAAGGCAATTGTAATTCCAATGGATAGAGAAATTTTACATGTAATTCCTCAAGAGTTTATTGTGGATGGAATCCCTCATATAAAAAATCCAATAGATATGATGGGAATTCGTCTTGAAGGTGAAGTACATATTATTACAGGATCTAGTTCTTCAAGTCAGAATTTAGTTAGATGTGTAAATAGAGCAGGATTTTCTGTTGATGAGGTTGTTCTTGGAAGTTTGGCTTCATCTTATGCTACCTTATCTAAAGAGGAGCGTGAAATGGGAGTTTTGTTTATTGATATGGGAAAAGGTACAACCGATATCATTCTTTATGTTGATGGTTCTCCTTATTATACAGGAGTAATTCCTATAGGTGCAAATAGAGTGACTCTTGATATTGCACAAGTTTGGAAAGTTCCCGAAGATGTTGCTGAGAATATTAAAATAACAGCTGGAGTTGCCCATATTTCTGCTCTTGAGACTCAAATGGAAAGTGTTATTATACCTAATCTTGGAACTAGACCACCTCAAGAAAAGAGTAGAAAAGAGTTGGCTATAATTATTAGTTCGAGATTAAGTGAAATCTTTGAGATGATAAAAGCCGAAATAGTTAAGAGGGGACTTTATAATAAGATTAATGGAGGGATTGTTTTGACTGGAGGGGGAGTTTTGTTTCCTGGTATTTCTAATTTGACAGAAGAAATATTTAAGTATCCATCAAGAATAGGGTTTCCAATGAATATTAATGGGGTTGGGGAAGAGTATATTGATCCTAAATTTTCTTCAGCTCTTGGTCTTGTTTTGTATAAACATGAGCAACAAAAATTTAATAAGTTGAAAAAAGGAAATAATAAATCTAAAAGACAAGGTAAAATATCTTCAAAATTGAAAGGTTGGTTTTTGAAGGAGTGGTTTTGATTGGTCATGGAGGCATTTAAATGAAAGATTATAATATTATTGATAGTCATTCAAAAAGGTTTGATTCTGCTACAAATCCTACGGTTCTTAAAGTAATTGGTGCAGGCGGTGGTGGTAGTAATGCTGTCAATCGTATGATTGAATATGGAGTAAGAGATGTTGAATTTATTGTAGCAAATACTGATCTTCAGGCTCTTCAAACGTCTATTGCTCCCATCAAGATTGCTCTTGGTGCTAAAGTTACAGCAGGTCTTGGGGCTGGTGGTAGACCAGAAATTGGACAGGCTGCAGCAGAAGAAGACATTGATGTTATTAAAAATCATTTAGCAGGTGCTGATATGGTATTTATTACTGCTGGAATGGGAGGAGGAACAGGAACAGGTGCTGCTCCTGTTATTGCTCAAGTTGCTAAGGAACTTGGGATTTTGACAGTTGGAGTTGTTACTAAGCCTTTTAAATTTGAGGGACCTAAAAAGATGCGACTTGCTGAGCAAGGAATAAATAATTTAAGAAAATCTGTTGATACTTTGATCATTATTCCAAATCAAAAGCTTTTAACAGTTGTTGATAAACGAACTACGATTAAGGATGCATTTAAGAGAGCTGATGATGTACTTAGAATGGGTGTACAGGGAATTGCAGGTCTTATTATTGAACATGGAGAAGTCAATATTGATTTTGCTGATGTTAAGAGTATTATGCAAGGGCAAGGAGATGCTTTAATGGGTATTGGTTATGGCAAGGGTGAGAATAGGGCAGTTGATGCTGCTACTTCTGCTATTAGTAATCCTTTACTTGAGGAAGTTAGAATAGAAGGTTCTAAGGGTCTTCTTGTTAATATAACTGGGGGTGAAGATTTTTCATTGCTTGAACTTGAAGAGATTATGGGAATTATTACTGCTAGTGTTGATGATGAGGCTACTGTAATATATGGACATGCAATTAATTCAAATCTGGATGATGAGATTTATGTTACAGTTGTTGCTACTGGATTTTCTGCTAAAAAACAAAAAGACCTATCTGGAGTTGTTGAGAATAATACTTTAAGTTCAAAAGAATTTGATAGTTTAATGTCAGGTAGTCAAGATGCTTCTGGGGTGACTTATGGGGCTAATGATAATTTTATAGCAAAATCAAAAAATGTGAATTATTTTGAAGATGATATTGATGTTCCCACATTTCTTAGAAATTTAAATAAGAAAAATGGCGACAATTGAATGAAGAGATGTGTATCGGTATTTTTGTTACTATGGGTTTCTTGTGGTGATGGAGCTAAAGAAAAATCAAATCTTGGACTTAGAATCAGAGAAGTGGAATTATCTGGTGGTGGTTCATTAGAAAAGGTAGAAGTTTATAAAGAATTTATTGATAGGGAAGAAAAAAATGTTTTAAAAATAATAAATTCTATTGATAAGAAGGCCAGGTTTTTTATCTTAATTGGTCTTGAGCTTATTAAGCTTGGTCAATATTTGCCTGCTATTGAATATTTAAATAAAAATTTAGAGTATGGACCCGATAATCATTTGTCTCATTTTTATATAGGTGTTTCTTCTTATAATTTAGCTAAGGGAATGCAAACTCAAGACAAGATAGAGGAGTATTTTACTCTTGCTGAAAATTCTTTTTTAAAATCGATATCTCTTAAAGATGATTTTAAGGAAGCAATTTTTGCTCTCTCTACTATGTATGTTTATGATCTTGATAAGCAATTAGAAGCTAAAGGTTATTTAAGTAAACTTGAATTTATGGGAGAAAATTATTTTGAGTTTTTGATGTTAAGAGGTGCAAATTATTATTCTCTTGGTGATTTTAATAATGCTTTATTATTTTATAATAAAGCAAAAAGTAAGGCTTCAACTCAAGAACAGATAGAGGGAGTTAGTAAAATAATAAATGATTTTAAGTAGTTTTTATGTGCAAATTACTTTATGTTGATAATTTAAAATTTTTAAAGAGCAAAGAAAAGCTTAGGATTTTTAATAATTTTGATTTCAATGAACTTTGTAAATTAAGTTTAAGAGATATTTCTAGTTATTTATCTAGAGATTTTAAAAAAATCCATAAGCTTCCAGACCTAAAATTAATAGAGTTGCAACAAAAAATTATTAATAAGACGGGTACAAAGGTTGTAGTTCTTGGGTCTAAAGATTATCCTTTCAAATTAGAGAGAATCTATGATCCTCCATTTGTCATTTATTATAAAGGGAATCTTCCAGATTCTAATTCTGTATCTTGGGCTGTTGTTGGGTCAAGACAGATTAGTACTTTTTTGGCAAATAAAATTAAAGAGTTGTCATCTCATCTTGCTAGGAATAATATCGAGATAATATCTGGATTTGCAGTAGGTGCTGATATTGCGGCTCATATTGGTGCACTTATTGAAAAAAAGAGGACATATGCAGTTATTGCGACAGATATTGATAATATTTATCCAAAGCAAAATAGAAAATATGTTGCTCGTCTTTTAGAAAATGGTGGAGGTATTCTGACTGAGACTTTGCCTTATGAGAAGATACAAAATTATTTTTTTGCAAAAAGAAATAGGATAGTGGCTGGTCTTGCAAATGCTGTTTTTGTTACTTGTGCACCAAAAAAGTCAGGTGCTTTAATTACTGCTGAACTTGGACTTGATGTTGGTCTTGATGTTTATGTTTATGATGTTAATTATTCTGGTGATGGTTCTAGGGATTTATATGATTCTGGAGCCTTAGAAATAAAATCAGTACCAGATCTTTATAAGGTTTTAAATGTTGAGTATAATAAGCTTGAAATTGTTGATGATATGGATAGTTGTTGTATAGGTGGAGATATATCTAGTATGCTTATTAGTGAGTTATTGAATGAAATATCTAAATAGGGAGGGGACGTCGTGAATTTTAAAGGAACCACAGTTATTGCAATAAGAAGGGCAGGAAAGACTGTAGTAGCAGCAGATGGGCAGGTGACTTTTGGATATACTGTTTTAAAATCTAATGCTGTAAAAATAAGAAAGTTGGTTAATGGAAAGATTTTGGCAGGATTTGCAGGTTCGACTTCTGATGCTATTACTCTTTTTGAGAAATTTGAGGAAAAGGTGAAGTCTAGAGAAGATGGAATTATTGATATTAAGAGAGCCGCTGTGGATCTTGCAAAAGATTGGAGATCTGATAAAATACTGCATAAACTTGAGGCAATGATGCTTGTTGCTGATTCTGATAATATTTTATTAATTTCAGGTACTGGAGATGTTGTTGAGCCTGAAGAGGATGTAATTTCCATTGGTAGTGGTGGAAATTATGCATACTCAGCAGCTCTTGCTTACATGGAAAATAAAAAATTAAGTGCTGCTGATATTGCTTTTAAAGCTTTAAAGATAGCAGCAAGAGTTTGTATATATACAAATTCAAATATTGTGCTTGAGGAGATTGGTTGATGAATAAGATTGAGGATCAAAGTATAGTACCTAGAGAAATTGTTGCAGAATTGGATAAGTATATAATAGGACAGTCAGAAGCAAAGAAATTGGTTTCAATTGCTCTTGTTAATAGGTATATAAGGTCTAAACTTCCTAAAGAAATAAGAGACGATGTTATGCCTAAAAATATTATTATGGTTGGGTCAACTGGAGTTGGGAAAACTGAAATTGCAAGAAGACTTTCAAAGTTTATTAAGGCTCCTTTTATTAAAGTTGAGGCTACTAAATATACTGAGGTAGGTTATGTTGGTCGTGATGTTGAATCTATGATTCGTGATCTAATGAGTATTGCAGTTAATATGGTAAGAGAAGAGATGTATGATTCTGTTAAAGAAGAAGCAAGTAAGCGTGCTGAGGATAGAATCATTGATAAACTTTTAAAAAATTCTGAGAATTCTGAGAATGATAATATTACTGATGAAGAGAAGAGAGTTCGTGATAAATTGAGAGATAAGTTTAGAAAACAGTTAAGAAAAGGTGAGCTTGATGAGAATCTTATCGATGTTTATGTTTCGGGTAAGATGCCTGTTTCTACTATAGAAATATTTTCAGGTGGTAATTTAGAAGAGATTGATATGAGTATTGGGGGTCTTATTAATAATATCTTTGATAGAAAAAAGAGAAGAGAGTTAAAAATAAAAAAAGCTAGAGAGATAATTATATCTGAGGAGCTTGAAAAATTAGTTGATTATGAAAATATTGTAGATATTGCTAAATCACGGGTTGAAAATATGGGTATTGTTTTTATTGATGAGATAGATAAAATAGTTACTAAAAATAGAACTGGAAATGATGTATCTAGAGAAGGTGTGCAGAGAGATATTTTGCCAATTGTTGAAGGATCTAAAGTTAATACTAGGTATGGAATAGTTGATACTTCTCATATTTTGTTCATTGCTGCTGGTGCATTTAATTTATCTAAACCATCTGATTTAATACCAGAGCTTCAAGGTAGGTTTCCAATTAAAGTTGAACTTACAAGTTTGAGTATAGATGATTTTAAAAATATTTTAAAGTGTACTAAAAATTCTTTGATAAAACAGTACATTGCGATGTTTAAAGTTTATAATTTAACCTTAACATTTACTGAAGAGGCAATTGATAGGATTGCTGAACTTACATTTAATATGAATTTTGAGGGAGAAAATCTTGGTGCACGGAGATTGCATGGAGTTATGGAAAAAATCCTTGCCGATCTTTTTTTTGAAGCACCTGGTAGTAAGTTGAAAAAAATTGAAATAAATTTGGACTATGTTGATGAAAAAATAAAAATTAACGAACAAAAAGACTTAAATTATTATATAATATAGTAAAAAACAATTTGTAGTATGAGGATATTAGTTTGGATATTTTTCAAAGATCAGTAGATTTGACACATAGGTATTTAGATGTTCTTGGGTTAAGACAAAGTGTAGTGGCTGATAATATTGCAAATGTGGATACTCCGAATTTTAAGAGAAGTAAGGTTACTTTTGAGGCTGAGCTTGAGAGAGCAATTTTGAATGAAAAGACAAATAATTTGTCTTTGATTAGAGGTAATAATAAACATTTAGATGGTTTTAAAGAGTTAGGATATTTAGATGTTAAACCTCAAAGAATGCTTGATCATCTCTCAACATTGAATAATAATGGCAATAATGTTGATATTGATTCTGAAATGAAAAGTCTTGTTCAGAACCAAATGATGTATGGATTATTTACAAATATTCAAGCTCATCATTTTAAAAGTGTAAATATTGTAATAAAATAAGTTATAACCTCAAGGAATATTTGTATATGGGATTATTTTCAAGTATTAATACTGCTTCGACAGGTTTGACAGCTCAAAGATTAAGACTCGATGTTATTGCAAATAATATTGCAAATGTGGAAACTACCAGGACTGCTGATGGGGGAGCTTATAGACGAGAGAGAATAATTTTTGCTCCTAGAGTTGTAAGTCCATATTGGAAGGGGCCTTTTGTTCCTGATTATCTTGATAATGGAGTTGGACAAGGCGTCAGAGTTTCTGGTATTGAAAAAGACAAGTCTCCTTTAAAGCTACAATATGATCCAACTCATCCTGATGCAATAAAATCTGGAGAGTTGAAAGGTTATGTGGAATTTCCTAATGTAAATGTGGTTGAAGAAATGGTAGATATGATTTCTGCTTCTCGTGCTTATGAAGCAAATTCTTCTGTAATTAATAGTAGTAAATCAATGTTTAGGAGTGCATTATCAATACTTCAAAATTAAGGAGGTTTGTAGAAAATGAAAGTAGATTCTTTTTTTACAGATAGTAATGTTTATTTAATTCGTAAAAATCCTTTGCATTTTGATAAAAGTTTTTCTGATTTTAGTGTTAAGAGTGAAAAACAAGCAGGAACCTTTAGAGAACTTTTTTTAAATTTGATATCTAATGTTAATAATAGTCAGTTGGATATGTATAAAGTATCACAGCAAGCTATTTTGCATCCAGATAGTGTTGATGTTCATGATGTTGTAATATCAATGGCTAAAGCTAATATGAATTTAAGTATTACAAAAGCTGTTGTTGAGAAAAGCATAAAGGCTTATCAAGATGTAATCAATATTCGTTAAGGAGCTATGCAGTTTGAACAATTTTATTACTAAGTTTTTTGCATCAATAAGTAAAAAGATAAAAAAAGCCACTATGGTTCAAAAAGTGGCTTTTGGGGTTATTGCTTTATTTATAATTTTGTCGCTTGTTTTTTTGGTGAGTTTTTCTACTAGAAAACAAGGTATTGCTCTTTTTGGTATTTCGATTAAGGATCAGTACTTGTTAGATAAAATAGTGCAGAGATTGGATAGAGAGAATGCAAAGTATACTATTACTGCTGATGGAAGAATTTACTTAAGTGATGAAAATATGTCTAAGAGAATAAGAGCAATTCTTGTAAGAGAAGAGCTTATTCCTATGCATATGGATCCTTGGTCTCTTTTTGATATTGATAGATGGACTATTACTGATTTTGAGAGGAATATTAATCTTAGAAGGTCAATTACAAGAGCTGTTGAGCAACATATTGTTGCTCTTGATGATGTTGATGCTGTTAGTATTAATCTTGTTATGCCAGAAAAAGCTCTTTTTAAAGAATCACAAGAATCTGTGAGAGCGTCTGTTAGAATTACTCCTAAACCTGGTTCTGATATTGCAACTAATCGTCAAAAAGTAGAAGGTCTTGTTAAGTTAATTCAATATGCTGTTGAAGGTCTTGAAGCAGATAATATTGTTATTGTTGATAATAAAGGAACCATTTTAAATGATTTTTCTAATTTAGATGGTGTTGATAGAATTGATTTAGCTGAGAAGGAAAGAAAACTTAAATTAAAATATGAATCTATGCTTCGTGATGAGATTGATTTTGCTTTAAGTAAGGTTTTGTCTAGTGATAGATTTATGATTGCAAGGGTTAATGTTACATTAGATACTTCAAAGCAAACTACAGAATCTAAAGAGTATGCTCCTATTGAGCTTGAACCTCAAGATCCAAAAGTTTCTTATAATACAAGAAAAGTGAGTGATTCTACATTAATTTCTTCTCAAGTACATAAGAGAGAGTATGAAGGACAAGGTTATAGTCCATGGGGTCCTCCTGGACAGGAAGGTAATACTCCTCCTGAATACCGAGATATGAGCGATATTATTGGAAAATCAAATGAGTTTAAAGAAATAAAAAATGTTGCTCTTAATGAAAAAAAATCTTTAAGTGAAAAGGAACCTGCTAGAGTTTCTGGGATTTCGCTTGGAATTTTTATAGATGGTATTTGGGATTTTGTTTATGATGAGTCTGGAAATTTCGTTATGGAAAATGGGATGCGAAAAAGGGAGTATAAGCCTATTTCTGATGAGACTTTAAAAAGTATAACTGATGTTTTGCAGAGTTCTTTTGAGTATAAACCAGAAAGAGGTGATTCAATTACTGTTAGAAATATTATCTTTGATAGATCAAGTGAATTTAGAAAAATAGATGAAGATTATTTTGCAGGTGAAAAATTTAAATTTCTTATTTTTGTTGTAAGTATAATAATTGCTTTATTGATATTAATATTTACAGTGTTTTTCATTATTTCTAGAGAACTTGAGAGAAGAAGACGTCTTAGAGAAGAAGAATTTGCAAGACAAGCACATTTAAGACGTCAACAGGCATTAATGGATGGTGATAATATTGGGATTGATGATGTTGTTGGTGGATTTAGAGAAGAGGATGAACTTCAAAGTAATGCTGAAATTTTAGCTAGAGAGAAACCCGAAGATGTTGCTAAGCTTATTAGGACATGGATTGTGAAGAATGTATAAAGGATAATAGTTTATATGGAAGATCAAAAAGAAAAAGAAATATTTGGTGTTTCTACTTTAACAGGAAAACAAAAGGCTGCTATTTTATTAGTTTCTGTAGGTTCTGATATTTCATCAAAAATATTTAAATATCTCTCTCAAGAAGAAATAGAGTCTTTAACTTTTGAAATAGCAAGACTTGATGTTGTGACTTCTGAGCTTAAAGATAGTGTTCTCTTGGAATTTAAAGAATTAATGATGGCCCAAGAATTTATTCAAAAGGGTGGTATAGATTATGCTAGAGAACTTCTTGAGAAATCACTTGGTACTCAAAAGGCAGTGGATATTATTAATAATTTAGGTTCTGCTTTGCAATCAAGACCTTTTGAGTTTGTTAGAAGAGCAGATCCTGCTAATATTTTAAACTTTATTCAACAAGAACATCCACAAACAATTGCTTTGATACTGTCATATCTTGATCCCCAAAAGGCTTCATTTATTCTTTCTAGTCTTCCTACTGAAATTCAAACTAATGTTGCCAGAAGAATAGCATTGATGGATAGAACTTCTCCTGAAGTTGTAAGAGAGGTTGAAAGAGTTCTTGAAAAAAAATTGGCTTCTTTGTCTTCAGAAGATTATACTTCAGCTGGTGGTGTTGATAATGTTGTTGAAATAATTAATATGGCTGATCGTAAAACAGAGAAATTTATTATTGAATCTCTTGAAGAAGAAGATCCTGAGCTTGCAGAAGAAATTAAGAAGAAAATGTTTGTATTTGAAGATATTGTGCTTCTTGATGACAGATCAATACAGCGTATTTTAAGGGAAATCGATGGTCAGGAATTGGCAAAAGCTTTAAAATCAGTTGATATTCCTGTACAAGAAAAAATTTTCAAGAATATGTCTAAGAGAGCCGCTGGAATGCTTAAAGAAGATATGGAATTTTTGGGTCCCACTAGACGTAAAGATGTTGAGGAAGCTCAACAAAAAATTGTCTCTCTTATTAGAAAATTAGAAGAGCAGGGTGAAATAGTAATTTCTAGAGGTGGTGAGGAAGATGTGCTTATCTAATAAAGGAGTTGTATTTGCCTAAGGTTTTATATAAATCAAAAGAAATTGTAAATGCAGTAAAGTTAGAGTTTGTTGAAATTGCAAATCCTCTCTTTAAATCATTAGAAGTTAAGAGAAAAGAAAATGAAATTTTTGATGTAGAGAGTCGTAGTGTTAAGCTTCGTAATGAGCTTGAAACTTTAATGAGTCAAAAGGCAAAACTACAAGAAGAACTTGAACATGAACATGAACTTATTAAGGCAGAAATTGATGCTGAATGTTCTAAAATTCTTGAGAAAGCTAGGGAACAGGCTAATGAAATAGTGAGTTTGGCTAATGAGAAAGCTGAAAGTTTACAAAAAGAGGCTGAAGATAAAAAAGGAGCAATTGAGAGAGAATCTAATTTGGAAATTCAAAGGATAATTAAAGAACATGAAGAAAAATTAAAGAGAGAACTTGAAATTGAGACTGAAAAAGGGAGAAATGAAGGATATGATGATGGATTTCAAAAGGGACGTGAAGATTTTGATAAAATACTTGGGAAATTGAATGGTATTATATCTTCTTTGATTGCAAAAAGAAAGGAAATTCTTGAGTCCTCAGGTGAACACATAATGAATCTTGTAATGCAAATTGCAGTTAAAGTGGTTAAAAAAATCATAGATTCTCAAAAAGGTGTTGTTATAGAAAATGTAAATGAGGCTTTAAAAAAAATAAAAAGTAAAACTAGTATTATTATTCGTGTGAATCTCGATGATATAGATGTTGTAAGTCATCAAAAACATGAATTTATTTCTAAATTTGATTTTATAGAAAATCTTGAAATTGTTGAGGACGTTAATATAGGAAAGGGTGGATGTATTATTGAGACTGATTTTGGTGAGATAGATGCACGAATTTCATCTCAACTTGATAGGATAGAGGAGAGATTTAAAAATTTTTCTTCTATATTCTAGCTACTGAGGAATTTTGATGGATAATTTTTTTGAAGGTTATTCAAATATATTAGATGATATTCATACTATATCTCTTATTGGTAGGGTAAAAAAAATTAAAGGACTTTTGCTGGAAAGTTTAGGTCCAAAATGTGGTATTGGTGATTTATGTTTAATTGAGCAGAGTTGTGGAAAAAAAATATATGCGGAAGTTTTAGGTTTTAATGGATCTTGTGTGAGTCTTATGGCTTATGAAGGATTTGATGGGGTTGAGGTTGGAGATAAAGTTTATTCCTTAAATAAGAAACCTCAAATTAATCTTAGTGATGAATTACTTGGAAGGGTGATTGATTCGCTTGGGAGGCCTATTGATAACAAAGGTCCGTTTTTTGGTAATAATTATAAAGAATTAAGTTTTAGTAGTATTAATCCCTTAGATAGAGGTGTTTTTACTGAGCAAATAGTTACTGGGGTTAGAGTTCTTGATGGATTTTTGCCAGTGGCACGGGGACAACGTGTAGGTATTTTTTCAGGTGCTGGTGTTGGCAAGTCTACTTTGCTTGGTATGATTGCTAAGAATTCAAAAGCAGATGTTAATGTCATTGCATTTATTGGGGAGAGGGGTCGTGAACTTAATGAGTTTATTAAATATGAGCTTGGAAATGGATGTTTTAATAGAAGTGTTTTAATTGTGTCAACTTCTGATGAGTCTCCTATTTCAAGATATAAGGGGGCTTATACAGCAACATTAGTGGCTGAATATTTTAGAGATTGTGGAATGGATGTTATGTTATTGTTTGATTCAATTACAAGATTTGCAAATGCTAAAAGAGAAATTAGTCTTTCGATGGGAGAGCCCCCTGCTACTAAAGGATATCCTCCGTCTGTTTTTGTGGAAATTCCTATTTTGCTTGAGCGTTCAGGACTTAATGCAAAGGGTAGTATTACAGGATTTTATACTGTGCTTGTTGAGGGTGATGATTTTAGTGAACCTATATCTGATAATATGAAGGCTGTTTTGGATGGACACATTATTTTAGATAGAGATTTGTCTGATAAAGGAATTTATCCTTCGGTAAATATTTTAAATTCAACCTCAAGATCTCTTCATAGAATAGTCAATTTTGAGAAACAAAAATTGATATCTAAAATTAGGAATTTGTTATCAATTTATAAAAGCTATGAGGATTTAATTAAAACAGGGATTTATGTTAAGGGTTCTAATAAAGAAGTTGATTTAGCTATTGCAAAATATCCAAAAATTATTGATTTTTTATCCCAAGGGATGCAGGAAGAATGTGATTTTGAAAATTTGGATAATGAAATGAGAGAAATATTAGCTTGAATGATTTAATTTTAAAGAAAAAAAAATTTGAAAAAATATTAACCATTAGAACCTATAATAGAAAATTTAGTGAGAATGATTTGATGAATGTTAATAATAAGATTGTAAAAATAGAAGAATTTTTGGAAGGTGTTATTAAAGGACTTTGTAAGTTAAATAGTGCAGACCTTTTTTTGAAAGGAAATTATTTGGATTATATTTCTTTAAAACAAAAAGAAGAGATAAAAAAGCTTGAGGAGCTTAAGAGAGAGTATAATAAATATTATGATATTTATTTAAAAAAGTATGCAGAAGAAAAAAAGGTTGACATATTAATAAAAACTTTAAATAATACTATAATTAAAGGTAAAATAAGAAGTGAGATTTTGTCTTTAGACGAGTATGTTAATTATAAGATTTGTAAGAAATTAGGAAAGAATAATGAATAATTATTTGTTATTTTTATTTAGATTTTTTTTGTGGTTATTTTTGGTTATTTTTTTCTTAGGACTTTCTTTTTTTTTAACAGATTTATTTGGTATATATCATACTAGAGACTATTTGCCCAAGTATATTAGAACTTTATTTTTTAAAGATGATGAGCAGTTACTTGATTATACACATATTAGTCTTGATGAGATTAGGATGATAAAAGAAAAAGAGGCCATTTATATTAAGAGTCAACAAGTTGAAAAATTGAGAGAAGAATTAAAGAAAAGGGAAGATAATTTAAATAAATTGGAAGCGGAACTTAATCAAAAACAAAAAGATTTGGATTTAAAACAAAAGTTAATTGATGATATTGTTAACAAGTATAGAGATGAGGATGCAAATTTTGCACAGGCTGCTTTATATTTGATTAATATGCCACCAGAAGATGCAGTTAAAAGAATTGAAGAACTTAATGATGAGATTGCTATATCTTATATGCGTAAAGTAGAAGATATAGCCAAAAAAGAAGGACGAGCATCTATTGTGCCTTATTGGTTGTCTCTTATGGATTCTAAGAAGGCTGCTGTATTGATTAGAAAAATGTCTGTTAGTGCATTGGAGTAATGTATGAGTAATTTAAGTAAAATTATTGATGTTAATTTATCAAAGTTAAATAAAAATTTTAATTTTATAAATGCTAGTTTATTAAGTCAAGATAAAAAGGGTGGTTTTGCAGATTTTATTTCTTCAGAAATTCAAAGTATGTCTAAATTAAGAATTTCATTGTTAGAGTTTTTAAAGAGTAATGGGCTTATAAATAAAAGTTCTAAAAATCTTTCTTTAAATCATTCTTTTGTGTTGGAAAAATTTAAAGATAAAGATTTTATGTCTGACTTTAAATCCTTGCTTAAAGAAACAGGAAGTTTATTTGATTTTGAAAGTTTGAAAAATTTAAGAGAAAATTTATCTTTTGATTCTGAATTTGTTGATAGAAGAGAAATGTTAAGTAATGTTGAGAAGGTCTTATCTGAACTTGCTACTTTAATTGGTGATTTAAATTTTGTTTTTAATGCTGATTTTTTCAATATTGGTACTGATTTTGAATGTGGAGATTTGGGTATTATAAAAAAGAATACAGAAAAAGAAAAAAATTTGATTAGTATTGATGTTAAAAATTTTAAGAAGAATAGTGGTGTTAAGGAATTTTTGAATACAAATTCTAGATTTAGATTAGTTGATAATGATAGTTCTGTTGGGAAATATGCTTTAAAGGAAACATTTGATGGTTCTAGCGAATTTATGGATAATCTATCTGGATCTAGTGTAAAAAATATAAAAGAATTTTTTTTAAGTCAAATTGATGATAATTTGATGTCAGAATGGAATTTGAAAGTTAATCGTAATATTGTGAATAAGGCTAAAATTGTGTTAAAATCGAATGATACAGGAGAGATTAGGTTGATTTTAAAACCTAAAAAACTTGGTAGTATAAGAATTAATTTAAATCTTGATTCTAATAATAATTTATTAGGAAAGATAATAGTTGATAATCATAATGTTAGGACTCTTTTTGAACAAAATATGTATTCACTCAATAAAATGTTAAGTGATAATGGTTTTAATACTAGTTTAAATCTTTCTCTTGCAGGTAGTGATTTGGGATTTTCTTCTGGTAGTAATTTTAAGGATGATTTTGAGGGTCATCGACATTCTTTAAAGGAGAGTCAGGTTTTTAGAATTGAAGATTATGTTGAATTTTCTGGTGATTTAGAGGAAAATGTTAATTTAATTGTTTAAAATGGAGGATAGATGAATACAATTAGTAATATTGATAATTTAGTTAATATAGGGCAGTCTAAAAAAATAGTTAATGCTGGATTAAAAAGAGATAGGGATATTAAGGGAAGTAATTTGGGTAGAGATGATTTTTTGAAATTGCTTCTTACTCAGCTTAAATATCAAGATCCTACAGAGCCAATGAAAGATAAAGAATTTATTTCTCAAATGGCACAGTTTTCGGCACTTGAACAGATGACAAATATGAGTAAATCTTTTGAAAATTTATCATCTATCCTTGGTGTAAATAAGGATTTGAATTTATTAGGGAAAATAGTTGAATTTGAAAATGTTGAAGGAAAAATTATTAAAGGTAAAGTTACAAGTGTAAAGGCAGGAGTAAATCCACAAATTATGATTGATGGAAAATATTATGTTTATAATAATGTTTTATCAGTAGGATTGGAGGAGTAATTATATGATGAGATCTTTGTATTCTGGTGTTTCTGGGTTGCAGAATCATCAAACAAGAATGGATGTTGTTGGTAATAACATTTCAAATGTTAATACCGTTGGCTTTAAGAAAGGAAGAGTTAATTTTCAAGACATGATATCTCAAAGTATTTCTGGGGCATCTCGTCCTACTGATGGACGTGGAGGTGTTAATCCAAAACAAATTGGTCTTGGAATGACTGTTGCTGCTGTTGATACTATTCATACTCAAGGTTCATTTCAAAGTACACAAAAAGCTTCTGATTTAGGAATTAGTGGTAATGGGTTTTTTATATTAAGGGATGGTGATAATTCTTTTTATACAAGAGCAGGTGCATTTGATGTTGATTCTAATAGACATCTTGTAAATCCTGCAAATGGTATGAGAATTCAAGGTTGGATGGCAGAATCTGTTGGAGGAGAGCAAGTTTTCAATACATCTTCTGATATTAGAGATTTGATTATTCCTATTGGAGATAAAGAGGGTGCTAAAGCTACTGAGTACATTACTTTTGCTTGTAATCTTGATAAGAGATTGCCTGTAGTTCAACAAGGTGCAAACGAAGTAGATATTGCTCGTGGTACTTGGGTTGTCAATAAAACTGTTTATGATTCTTTTGGGAATACTAATGTTGTTGAACTTAGAGTTTTAAAGGATGCAACTACTCCTAATACATGGAATGCTACAGTTTTAGTTAATGGAGAAGAAAATTCTAATTTTACAATGGGATTTGATAATGAGGGAGCATTGCTTTCTTTAAATGGTCAAGCAGGTCAACCAGGAGATTTACTTGAGTTTCCTATAACTTTTGGTGTTATTGATGCTAATGCTGGAGAAGGTGGTGAGCAGACCGTTAACCTTAGACTTGGAACTGTTGGTAGTTATGCTGATTCAATTACTCAATTTGCTGATGCAAGTACTACAAAAGCTATTGTTCAAAATGGGTATGGTATGGGATATATGGAGAATTATGAGATTGATCAAAATGGTGTTATTACAGGAGTTTATTCAAATGGCATTAGACGCACTATTGGAAAGATTGCTCTTGCTTCATTTGTTAATCCTGGGGGTCTTGCAAAAGCAGGTGATACCAATTTTACTGAAACTAGTAATTCAGGACAAGCTAGAATAGGTGAGACTGGATTTGCAGGACTTGGTACTATTAGGTCAGGAGTTTTAGAAATGTCTAATGTTGATCTTGCTGAACAATTTACAGATATGATAGTGACTCAGAGAGGTTTTCAAGCTAATGCTAAGACTATAACTACTTCAGATCAGTTATTGCAAGAGCTTGTAAGGCTTAAGAGTTGATTTTTTATTTTAGTTTATGATTTATGTAACTAAACTTAATGGAGATAGTTATTATTTAAATCCTTCTCATATTGAGAGTATTGAAGCTAATCCTGATACTACAATTTTACTTATGAATGGTAAGAAATTGGTTGTCAAAGAGAGCGTGGCAGATGTGGTCAATAAAATCAAGATGTATAGGAGAGAAATTGCTTTGTTAGATAGAATTATACAAGAGAATAAGGGAGTTGAATTATGAATTTGGCTAGTATAATTGGATGGGGAGTTGGATTTGGTGCTATTTTAATATCTATGGCATTTACTCCTACAGGATTAGGAGTTTTTTGGGATTTAAGTTCTGTGTTTATTACTATTGTTGGTTCTTTTTCTGCGCTTGTGGCTTCTTCGGAAATTACTATTGTTAAGAGAATACCTACATATTTAGGATTTTTCTTTAAAAGAAGTTCTTTTAGTAAAATTCCTATTATAAAAACTTTAGTAGAACTTTCAGAAAAAGCTAGGAAAGAAGGACTTTTATCTCTTGATGATGAACTTGATCAAATTGATGATATTTTTTTTAAATCTGGAATGAGACTTGTTGTTGATGGTACTGATCCAGAGATAATTAGAACTATGCTTTTTCTTGAACTTGAACAGATGCAAGAGCGACATAAGGTTGGTGCAGATCTTTTTGGAACCTGGGCAAAACTTGCTCCTGCTTTTGGAATGATAGGTACTCTTATTGGACTTATTGCTCTTCTTGGAAATTTAGAAGACAGATCAGCACTCGGTTCTTCTATGGCTGTTGCTCTTGTTACAACTCTTTATGGTACAATAATGTCAAATTTAATGCTGACTCCTATTCAACTTAAATTAGAGTCTATCGATCTTGAGGAAGCATCAGTTAGAGCAATGATAGTTGAAGGTATTTTATCAATTCAAGCAGGTGACAATCCTAGAATTTTAGAGCAAAAACTTGTAACGTTTTTAACTCCTAAAGATAGAAATCAACTTGGTAGTGGTGTTCTTGGAGGTGAATAATGATGTTTAAAACTAAAAAGAAACGTTCAAAGTGTGAAGATGGTGGTGCTCCTGAATATATGGTGACTTATGGAGATATGGTGACTTTGTTGCTTGTCTTTTTTGTTACTATGTTTTCATTAAATGATGTTATTATGAAAGAAAATGTTTTAAAAATAATGTCAGCTTCTTTTACGGGTTCTGGATTTTTTAAGGGAGGTAAGACTTTGGATATTGATAAGCTTTCTTATTTGAGTAATAGCTTTATGTCTTTGCCTTCTACTGCTAAAAACAAACAAGCTTCTCAGGCTTCTAAAAACAAATCTATTATCGAGTTTGTTGAAAAAATTCAGTCGAATAAGGTTATTGTAAGACGACATGAGCGAGGTGTTGTTGTATCTCTTTTAGCAGATGCTTTTTTTGATTCAGCTAGTGCTGAGGTGAAACTTGATGATAATAGAGATGTTATACAAAAGATAGCTTCTTTTATTGGGTTTTTAGATAATCAAGGATATAATTTTAAAATTGAAGGACATACAGATAATGTCGATGTTAATATAAATGGAATTTGGAAAAGTAATTGGGAACTCTCATCAGCAAGAGCAGTAAACATGTTAGAGCAGATTTTAAACTATACTGATCATTCTAAAATAGAAAGTATTGAGAGTAAATTTGAGGTATCTGGATTTGCAGGTAGTAGGCCCGTTGCTACTGATGATACTCCTGAAGGTAGAGCTTATAATAGAAGAATAGATATTTTGATTACTAGTGATGCTTCTTTAAGTTTTGCTAAAGGTATTAAGCAATAATAATATTTTTTAGTAATGAAATAAGAAATTTATAGGAGGTAATATGCCTGAAAAAGATGATGATAGTATGGATGTAGGAGGTTCTGATAGTAAAAAAATAGGACTACTACCCGATGTGATAATAAGGATTTTGCAAATATTAGCAATAGGACTATTTACTGTTGTTATCATGATAATAGTTTCTTATTTTGTTTCTAAGATGGTAGTAAGTCAAAGTGGCGCACCTAATAATTTTCCAATCTTTTCTAATGAATATTTAGGAAAGCCTCCTATGCTTATATGGTATGAAAGTATAGACGAAATTAGAGGGACTACCCAAGATACTCCTCCGAAAACTTTTGTAATAAAACTTGCACTAGGTTATGCTGAGAATAATGTTAATATTTTAAGTGAACTTGGACGACAAAAGGTGCGATTAAAAGATATTATAAGGGAATATTTTAGTCAAAGAACAGGCCAAGAGATAAAAAATGAAAGTCAGATTAAAGCAGAAATTAAGGCCAGAATTAATAGTATTCTTAGAAATGGTGAAATAAAAGAGATAGCATTGACGCAAATTGATATTTTTGATATGTGATTTTTAAAAGGAATTTTAAATGGCAGGTAATCCGGGAGCATTATCACAAGATGATATAGATAGTCTTTTAGAATCTATTAATTCGTCTGATAATTTATCATCAGATGATTCACTTTCTAATATTATATCTAGCCCTATGGGCAAGAAACAAAAAGTTAAAGTGTATGATTTTAAAAGACCAGATAAATTTTCAAAAGAACAAGTAAGAACAGTATCAAGCTTTCATGAAGCATTTGCAAGATATACTACAACTTCACTCTCAGCTCTTTTGAGAAAAATGGTTCATGTACATGTAGCTTCAGTTGATCAGTTGACTTATGAAGAATTTATTCGATCTATTCCAAATCCTACTACCTTAGCAATAATTAATATGGATCCTCTTAAAGGTTCTGCTATATTTGAAGTTGATCCAACTATTGCATTTGCAATAGTTGATAGGCTTTTTGGTGGTGATGGTGACACCATTAAAGATAAGAGTAGAGATTTAACAGAAATAGAACAGTCTGTAATGGAAAGTGTTATTATTCGTATTCTTGCTAATATGAGAGAGGCTTGGTCTCAAGTAGTTGATTTAAGGCCTAGGTTTGGGCACATAGAAGTGAATCCTCAATTTGCTCAGATAGTTCCTCCAACAGAAATGGTTATTTTGGTTACACTTGAAGTTAAGATAGGTAAAGTCGAAGGACTTATGAATTTTTGTTTGCCTTATATTACAATAGAACCTATTGTATCTAAACTGTCAACAAGATATTGGCATTCTTTAATTGGTGTGGGAACTACCAGTGAGAATCTTGATGTACTTAGAGAAAAACTTGAATATACAAATATGCCTTTGGTGGCTGAGATAGGAGAAGTGAAATTAAAGGTAAGAGAAATCTTGTCTTTAGAGAAAGGGGATGTTATTAATCTTGAAAATTCTTCAATAGATCAAGATTTGATTTTGAAAGTAGGAACTAAAGAAAAATTTAAATGTCGAATGGGACTTGTTGGGAATAAAATTTCAGTTCAAATTACAAGAAAAGTTGGTGAGGTAGAGGATTTTGATTTGTTGAAAGAACTTACGGAAGAAGTTGAATAACTTAAAGAGTTTTGATGTTTTAATGAATTTAATAGAGAGGTAAATAATGGATGTAGATGATAAGAATGATTTTAGTGAGGAAAAACCTGAGATAAAGGGTGTTAAACTTCCTGATTTGATTGATAGTTTGCCTGAAGGTGTTGATCCTAGCAATTTTGGTCTTTTAATGGATGTTTCTATGCAAGTTACAGTAGAACTTGGTAGGACTGAACGTAAAATAAAAGATATACTTGCTATGTCTGAAGGAACGATCATTACACTTGATAAACTTGCTGGTGAACCTGTAGATATTTTGGTAAATGGAAAAATAGTGGCTAAAGGAGAGGTTGTTGTAATTGATGAGAATTTTGGTGTTAGAATTACCGAAATAATTAAAATTAAAAATGAATAGGTTAATTTTATTTTTCACTTTTATTGTATTTTTTGCAGAAAATTTATTTGCGCAGGATAATGAGAGTGATTTAAATGTTACTTCTAAATTAGAAAATGAAGTTAATTTGCCAATATTTGATGATAATAAGGTTGTTTTAGATAATCAAGACATACAAAGCATATCTCTTTTTAATGTTACAGATTTGTTTACTTTGGTTTTGTTTTTTCTTTTTTTTGTTATTTTTATTTTTTTATTTAAGAAAATGATTTTAAGCTATAAAAAAAATAAAAATAATGATATGTCGAGTTTAATAAGAGAACTTGCTTTTTATGAAATAGATAATAAAAATTCTATAAGGATTGTTAATGTATTAGGCAATGTTTATGTATTTTTAGTATCAAATAGTTCTTCTATTGTACTAAAGGAGATAACAACAAGTGAAGAGTTGGAGAATTTAGAATTTCAACTTAATAAAATTAAGAGCCGTGGTAATATAAATTCATTTAAGTCAATTTTTAATAAAATATTACGCAATAATAAGAAAGATAAATCATTTATTAATGATCATGATGAATATGCGGAGTTGGAAAATGATATTGAGACTTCTTTGAAAAGTAAACAGGATAGATTAAAAAAGTTTTAGAGGTTAAATTTGAATAAAAAATTAAGTTTTTTGTTGTTATTTGGAGTTGTAAATTTTGCATTTGCTCAAACCAAGTCTTTGCAACCTACTACTGGATTGAATTTTCCATTTGTTGATTTTTTAAATTCTTTTGGTGGTGGCATAGTTTTTCCTCTGCAACTTTTATTAATATTAAGCATCATAACGCTTTCTCCAGCTTTTTTGGTTTTGATGACTTCCTTTTTAAGGATAGCAATAGTATTGGATTTTATTAGAAGAGCATTATCACTTCAGCAATCACCACCTAATCAGGTAATAATGGGATTAGCTTTATTTTTAACTCTTTTTACTATGTGGCCAACTTTTAACATAATATATAAAGATGCATATTTACCTTTGAGAGATTCTAAAATAAATTTTAATGAATTTTATGATAGAGGGATTGCTCCACTTAGAAATTTTATGTATAAACAGATGTCTAATAGTAGGCATGAGGAGATTAGATTGTTTATGAGTATTAGTGATTATGCAAAACCTAAAAACTTTAGTGAAGTTCCAACACATGTTCTTATTGCATCTTTTATTTTACATGAACTCAAAGTTGCTTTTAAAATGGGTATTTTGATCTTTTTACCATTTATAATAATAGATATTATTGTAGCTGCAGTTTTAATGGCAATGGGTATGATAATGTTGCCACCTGTAATAATATCATTACCATTTAAGCTTATACTTTTTGTTATGGTGGATGGTTGGACTTTGATTACTAGTGGACTTATAAAAAGTTTTATGTGAGGTCATAAGTGACAACTGGACAAATTATTTATTTGATTAAAATATCTATTGAAAATATTATTATTCTCTCAGCGCCAATGTTAATTACAGCTCTTATAGTTGGTCTTTTAGTTTCAATTTTTCAGGCTGTTACTTCGATTCAAGATCAAACACTTAGTTTTATTCCCAAAATTATTATAATACTCTTAGTTCTTGTGATATTTGGACCTTGGATTTTAAAGAAACTTATGCAATTTACGTTTTTAGTTTTTAATCAGATACAAAATATGTAAATGTCTGGATTAATCTATGAATATGGATTTTTTGATTTTAAAGTCTTTTGTGGTTTTACCTATTTTTATTAGAATTTTTATTTTTTTAAGATTTTCACCTTTTTTTTCGACTATTAAAATGGGTTATTTAAATTTTTTCTTTTCATTGATTTTGTCCATTATTGTTGTAGATAAGGTAAATGTTGTCTATCCTTTGAATAATTTGACTGCATTTGTATTAATATTGCTAGGAGAGGCTATTTTAGGACTTATTCAAGCTTTTTTTGTAAGTATTATTTTTAATGTGTTTCATTTACTTGGTTTTTTTTTCTCAAATCAGATGGGACTTGCTTATGCAAATATTTTTGATGTTTTTGCAGAAGAGGATAATTTGGTAATATCTCAAATATTTACTTATCTTTTTTTGATTGTGTTTTTATCAAATGATTTTTTATTTCGTTTTTTAGTTATTGGGGTTTATGATTCTGTCTTAAATGTTAGAGTTGAGAATATGGTTAATATAAAGAATTATGAATTTATAAAGTTAGTATTTTATTCTTTTGCTATTCTTTTTGAAAAATCTTTAATAATGTCTCTTCCAATATTAGGAGTTCTTTTACTTTTATATTTAATTTTAGGTATAATTTCCAAAACATCTCCTCAAATTAATTTATTAATGATTAGTTTTGCGATTTCTTTGGGATTGGGATTAATTGTTTTATATATTACTTTTCCAAGTTTTGTGATATCTGTTAAAAGAGTAATTGAACTTAGCTTAGAATCTATGCGTAATGCATTAAATTTATTTTCTGAGACTTTAAAATGAATACTAGAGATGAATTTTTAAATAAAAGTTGGTATATACCCCTTAATTTTTTTGCCTCAGAGGATGAGGGCAGAACTGAAGTTCCTACTGAGCAAAGAAAACAAAAAGCAAGAAGAGAAGGTCAAGTGTTAAAATCAATAGAAATTAATTCATCCATTTCTCTTTTTATATTGTTTGCTGTATTTTTTTTTATGTTATCTTATTTTGCTCAAGAATTAATGGATATTTTTAAATGGCAGGCTAGTAAGTTACCAGAAGTAATGTCAATTAGTATTTATTCATTGAGTTTTGCATATATTAGACCTCTATTTAGATATGTGAGTATATTTTTTATAGTGTCTTTTATAGTTGGATTTTTAGTTAATATTATGCAAGTTGGCTTTGTTATGACTCTTAAGCCTATAATGCCTAAATGGGATAGAATAAATCCAAATTTTTCAAAATGGATGAAAAATTCTTTTGGTTCAGTTGATGCTTTTTTTAATTTGTTTAAAAGTTTATTGAAAATTGCTATAATATCTTTTATATATTATATTATGCTGAAAAGCAATATAGGTAAAATTTCAAAAATGCCTGAGTATAGCCTTGAAGGCGGTATTTCTGTAATATTAAGTCTTGCTTATAGAATATGTTTTTTTTCAGTGATGGTATTGATGGGTCTTAGTGTACTAGATTATCTTTTTCAAAGAGCTCGTTATATTGAGAATTTGAAAATGACAAAAGAAGAGATCAAGCAAGAGCGAAAGGAAATGGAAGGAGATCCTCTGCTCCGTTCTAGAATGCGGGAGCGAATGAGAGAAATTTTAAATGTTAATTTGAGGGTAGCAGTTCCTCAAGCAGATGTGGTAATTACAAATCCAGAGCATTTTGCTGTTGCTATTAAATGGGATAGCAATACTATGTTAGCACCAAAAGTGCTTGCAAAAGGACAAGATGAAATTGCATTTGTAATTAAACAAATTGCAAGAGAAAATAATGTTTCTATAGTGGAAAATAAGCCACTTGCAAGGGATCTTTATGCTAATGTTGATATTAATGAAGAGATTCCAAGAGAATATTGGGAAATTGTTTCTAAAATTCTTGTGAAGGTATATTCTATTGCTAAAAAATTTAATTAGAGGTTTAAGTTATTGGACTTAGAGAAAAATTCTTTATTAGGGTATTTTGGGCTTAATAATAAAGCTGATTTAATAGTTTCAGTTGGATTAATACTTATTGTTGCTGGCTTTATTTTACCTCTTCCTGCATTTATTTTAGATGCTTTGATTGCGATTAATTTAATGATGAGTCTTTTAATTATTCTTATTGTTCTTTATTCTAAGCGTCCACTCGATTTTTCGGTTTTTCCAACACTTTTACTTGTTATGACTATTTTTGGTCTTGTTTTAAATATTTCTTCTACTAGATTAATTTTGATCAAAGGAATCAATTTTGATGGTCAAATGATAAGAACCTTTGGAACATTTGTTGTTGGAAGTTCTGGAACTCAAGGTCTTGTTGTAGGATTTATAATATTTCTTATTATTATTGCTGTTCAGTTTATTGTTATAACAAAAGGTGCTACTAGAGTTGCTGAAGTTGCTGCTCGTTTTGCTCTTGATGCTCTTCCTGGTAAACAAATGGCTATTGATTCTGCTTATAGTTCTGGGAATTTGACAGAAGAAGAGGCTACAAGACAAAAAAATGATTTGCAATCTGAAGTGAATTTTTATGGTGCTATGGATGGTGCTTCTAAATTTGTTTCTGGGAATGTGAAAGTTGGATTTTTAATAACTCTTATAAATATTCTTGGAGGGCTTATAGTAGGAGTAACCCTTCAAGGTCTTAATTTTAATGATGCAATTAATAATTATGTGTCTTTAACTGTTGGAGATGGGCTTGTTTCTCAACTTCCAGCTTTATTGATTTCAACAGCAACAGGTCTTATTGTTACTAGGTCGATATCAAAAAATAGTTTTGGAGGGGAAATTTTTGAACAATTTACTTCCTATGCAGGAATTTATTGGATTGTATCTGGATTTTTGCTATTTTTGGCATTTCTTCCAGGATTTCCTACATTAATACTGATTCTTTTGAGTTTATTGATAGGATTTTTTGCTTATTCACTCTCTAATTTATCTAGGGATAGAGAACTTTATGAAAAACAGAAAGCTGAAGAGCAAATATTAAGTTATGCGGATAAGGAAATTACACCAGTAGTACCTTTAGATCCATTGGCTTTAGAAATTGGATATAATCTTGTTCCAATAGTTGATGATTCTAAAACATCAGAACTTCTTGATCGTATTGTAAAAATACGTCGTGAGATTGCTCTTGAATTTGGAATAGTTGTTCCTAAAATTAGAATAGTGGATAATATGCGGCTTGAGCCAAATGAATATTCATTTAAACTTAGAGGAGTGGAGATTGGGCATGGAGAGATTAAGTTAGGTAAGTTTTTGGTTATAAATGTAGGTTTGGATTCTGGTCTTGAAGGAGATCTTACAAAAGATCCGTCATTTGGTCTTCCATCTATTTGGGTGAATGATGATGTGAGAGAAATTGCTGAGAAATTGGGCTATACTGTAGTTGATCCACCTTCAATTATTGCGACGCATATGACTGAACTTATTAAGAGACATTCTTATGAGATTTTAACACGTCAAGATGTTCAAAATATTCTTGATGTCTTTAAAAAAGATTATGGAGCTATTGTTGAAGAAGTTTTAAAAGATTTTTCGGTTGGAGAGATTCAAAGAGTGTTACAAGGTCTTTTGCGAGAACAAGTTTCAATACGTAATTTAGTTACAATTTTTGAAACAATAGCTGATTTTACAAATGTTACTAAAGATACATTTTTTTTAATTGAGAAATGTAGGCAAGCAATTGGAAGGCAAATAGTTAATGTATATCTGGACTCTAATTTAGAGCTTAATGTAATAACAATTAATCCAGAATTTGAACAGAAGATAATTGATTCAAGATTTGAGGCCAATAACGATCTTGTAAGTTCCCTTGATCCAAATTTAAAATCTAAATTTCTTTATGAACTCTTTGTACTTGTAAATGAAGTTCAATCGCAAGGATATTATCCCATTATATTATCTAGTGAATCGGCACGTCCTGTAATAAGGGTTTTAACAAGTAGAGAGCTTTCAGATGTTGTTGTTATATCTGTTTTAGAGGTTCCTAAAAATGTTAAAGTTAATGTACTTAAAACAGTAGAGGTTGAAGAGTAATATTATGGTTCAGTATTTTACAGAAAGAGGTCCTACTTATAATGAAGTTATAGAAACTGTTAAGAGAAAGTATGGAAAAAATGCTAGAGTTATGACTTATAAGACAATATCTCATGGAGGAATATTTGGATTATTTAGTAGGGATTGGATTGAGGTTTCAGGTTATGTTAGGTATGACATTGGACAACAGCAAATAAATGTTGAGGAAGAAAAACGTAAGATTCTTCAAAGTATTAAAAAAGAAGAGACTTCTTCAATTGAAGATGTAATTAAGGAAGTTAAATCTCTTAAAAATGAACTTGCACATAAAAAGGAAGAAATTAATCATCCAACTATTTTAAAAATAGAAGATATTTTACGTAGTAATGATTTTTCTGAAAGTTATATTAGAGATATTAATAATTTTATTAAAAAGGAATTTAGTTTATCTGATCTTGATGATTATGATAAAGTCAAAGATAGTGTAATAATATATATTGCTAAAACTATTAAATGTTCAGGTTCTCTTATTGATAATCTTAAGAAAAGGATTTTTATTTTAGTTGGGCCAACGGGTGTTGGGAAGACTACTACCATTGCAAAACTTGCAGCGATTTATGGTATTAATAGTGATGATAAGAATTTAAATATTAAGATTATTACTATTGATAATTATCGAATAGGTGCTAAAAAACAAATTCAGACGTATGGTGATATTATGGGAATTCCTGTTAAAGCAATTGAATCTTTTAAAGATTTAAAGGAAGAGATTACACAGTCAAAAGATTTTGATCTTGTTCTTATTGATACAATTGGTAAGAGTCCTAAGGACTTTATGAAACTTGCTGAGATGAAAGAACTTCTTAATGCTTGTGGTCGTGATGCTGAATTTCATTTGGCTGTAAGTTCTACGACAAAAACATCAGATATAAAAGAAATATTTCATCAGTTTTCTCCTTTTAGTTATAAAACTGTGATTTTTACAAAGCTTGATGAGACAACATGTGTTGGTAATTTGATAAGTTTGATTCATGAAATGAGAAAGGAAGTTTCTTATGTTACTGATGGGCAAATTGTTCCTCATAATATTAGTATTGCAGAACCGCTTACCTTCATTAAAAAAATAAATGGATATAGAATAAGTGATGATGTTGAATTTATTCGAAAGCTAAAAAGTAAATCTTATTATTAAGGATAATATATGATGGAAGATCAGGCTCAAAGTTTACGTGATATTATGAGATTAAATAATAAGTCTAGCTTTGTTGTTGATGATAAAATACAAAATAATAAAACAAGATTTATTTCTGTTACTAGTGGTAAAGGTGGTGTTGGGAAAAGTAATATTGCTGTGGGGCTTGCTCTTAAATATGCACATCTTGGTAAAAAAGTTTTAGTTTTTGATGCAGATATTGGTATGGCTAATATTAACATTTTACTTGGAGTGATTCCAAAGTACAATATTTATCATATGATTGTACAAGGTCGCTGTATCCAAGACGTAATTACTAAGACAGAATATAATATTGATCTCTTAGCTGGTGCTTCTGGAACAACAGAACTTTTGGATTTGTCAGAAACCGAGATGAACCAGTTTATAAAAGAATTATTAAAAGTTTATGAATATGATATAGTGATAATAGATACTAGTGCTGGAATTTCAAGACAGGTTATTTCGTTTTTGTTCTCTAGTGATGATGTGGTTATTGTAACAACTCCAGAACCTACCTCCATAACTGATGCTTATGGTATCATTAAGGTTTTGTCTCATAAGATGGAAAATTTAAAAAATTTAAGACTGGTTGTAAATAGAGTTGCTAATGTTAGTGAAGGAAAAATAGTGGCTAAGAAAGTTGTTGATATATCGAATCAGTTTTTGAATTTAAATGTTGATTATTTAGGTTATGTTTATGAGGATCAAAATATTAAAAATTCTGTTTTTAAGCAGAGACCTTTTATTTTATTGAATCCTAATAGTAAAGCTAGTTATTGTCTTGATTCTATTGTTGCTGCTCTTGAAGAGATTACTCTTGATAATAAAAAAAGGAGAGGTGTGATAGGTTTTATATCTAAATTTTTTGGCATGGAATAGGTAATTATGTTATTTGGGAAAAAAAGCAAGTATGTTTTATTATTTAGTTCATTTGCATTTATTCTTGCGATGATTCTTGGTATTTTTGCTCGGGTGTCTTTTTTGACAGTATTATTTAGAGCATTTCTTCAATTTTTAATTTTTTTTGCTATAGGACTTTTAATTGAATTTATATATAACAAGTATTTGTATGAACTCTTTAAAGATAATGATTTGAGTAGTAATAAGGATGTTATTAATAAAAATGATAATTCTCAACCTGAACCTAATGATATAGATTCTTCCTTGATAAAGGATTTTTCAAGTAAGAATGATAAAGTTGATAATAGCAATTATGATTTTTCTGAAGACTTGAACAAGTATGCGGATGTTAGAGATAGGCAAAATAATGTTAATTTTGAGAGTAAATTATCAGAACAGATTTCATATGTTAAGAACAGTGATCCCAAAGTTGTTGCTGATACTATTAAGACTTTGATTAATAAAAAGGAATAATTATGACTGATATTGGTGATTTTGCTGATTTAAGAGAAAAAATAAGACGATATTTAGAGAGAGAAAATAAGGTTCGTTTAATAGAAATAGAAGCGGATACTCTTGAAGAGGCTTTAAATGATGCTTCTTTGGAACTTTCAGTGCCATATAAAGATTTGGATTATGAGATTTTAGTACGTGGAAATAATGGGATATTTGGGTATGGTGAGAAGAAATGGAGAATAGTTGCTTATAAAAATTCTTATTCAAAATTTGGGGTTCTTGATGTTTTAAGTTCACAAAGCGAATCTGATGAGAGTATTTCTTTGGATGGAAAGTTTTTTATAAGAAGAAGTGCCAAGGGAGTATTTTTAAAAGTTACACCTGCTCAAGGAGGAGGAAGTGTTGTTACTTTTAAGGATGTAATGGATAAATTTGCATCTTATAGTAATATTAAAAATTTGGATAAGAATTTTGTTAGAACAATAGTTGAAAATGCTAGTGGTGAATATGAACGTGTCTCTGATTTTGATGCTGAACTTGCAGAGAGTGTAACTATGATGGTTCATATATCAGAAGACTCAATGTCAGTAACTATTGAATTTACTACTCCTGGACCTAATGGTGCTGAAGTTTTAGAAAAAGATATTTTTAATATTCTTAAAAAATATGGAGTCGTAGATAAAGCATTGCTTCGAAATAAAATAAAAGAATTTGTGGACTATCCATTTTATGGTGAATCAATTGAGATGGCAAAAGGAGTTAATTCTGTTAAAGGAAGGGATGCTTATGTTAATTTTGTTGTGAAGAGTAAGTATTCAGCTGAATATGGTGCTATGGGTAATGAATTTAGGAATGTTAATAAGGGAGATGAGCTTGCAGAAATTGTTCCTTTGTCAAGGGGTATTGATGGATATACTGTTTTTGGAAAGATATTAAAAGCAGAGAGTGGTCGGGAATTGAATTTGGTTTTGGGAGAGAATACTTTAAGGGAAGGAAATAAAATTCTTGCAGGATGTGATGGATATATATTTATTGAGAATGGTATTATTGCTGTACATAATGTTTATGTTGTTGATGGTGATGTTGGTCCTGCTACTGGTAATATAGTGAATAACGGTATGGTATTAATTAAGGGAAGTATTTTGGATGGATATAATGTTATGGCTAAGAGTGGAATAGAGGTTAATGGACTTGTTGGTAGATGTAATTTGAGTACAGATGGCTCTATTGTTCTTCGTAGTGGAGCTAATGGTAAGGGTGGTTCGGAAATTTATGCTAAGAAATCTATTAAATCTAAATTTTTAGAAAATGTTGATGTACGATGTGAGGGTAATATTGAAGTTGTAAGAGGAATTGTTAATTCTGTTGTTTCTTGTACAAAAAAGGTACTCTGTATTGGGAAAAAATCTAAAATAGTTGGTTCTGATATTCATGCAAGAGAGGAAGTTAGAGCGTATTCTATTGGATCTGAGGGTAATGCTGAGACTGCTGTTTGTGTTGGGTGTGATCCTGAAATAAAATCTTTATTATCTAGATTTAATGAGTATCTTGTCAAAATAGAGAAACGTCTTGAGGTTTTAACAAAAGATATTTCTGCTTTGAAGAAAAATATTCAGATTACTGTTGATAAGGCCGAAAAGTCTTTAAAAATTGATAGTTGTAATGAACTTATTAATGAGAGAGATATTTTAATTTTAGAAATAAAAATGGTAAAAGATAAACAAGAAAGTTTACAAAGGGCACTTGAAAATAGTAAGACTGATGGCAAAATTTTTGTTGAATATATAGCTTATGCTGGGGTTAAGTTGTATATTAAAGATGCTTATTATGAGCTTCCAAGGGATTATCATAATATTACTTTTGTAGAGGATGACGGTATTATTAAAATGGTAGCTTATGTTCCTTTTGAGTCTAGATAGTTTATAAATTATAGGAGGGGCTTTTGGATATTAATATTTCATCTGAAGTTACAAAGATAATTACACAGGGTGCTTTTAAAGCGAGTGAAGTTTCAAATGAAACTTTGAGAAAAAAAAAGATAAGAGAAACTCAACACTTGAGTTTAAATGAGAGAGAAGATTATCATTATGATTCGGAAATAAATGTCATATTTCCTATTGATGAGCTTAAAGATGATAACTTTAATTCTGTTACAATATCAAAAGTTAAGCATGATGATAAAAATTCTTCTGATTTATATGATATTAATTTACATGATCCAAAGCTTGGGAAGAATATTGATATTGAAAGATAGTTTGGGATAGGGCATTCTGTATGTTTGTTGTTTTTTGTTTCATTTTGATTATATTTACTTTTATATATTTTCATGTATATATTAGTTTAAAAATAAAATCTAATAGCATACTTAAAAAATTTAAGAGTGAAGTAGATAAAACTATTATTGAGATTAATCAAGCTACTGATAGAAATATCAGTATTATTGAAATTAAAATTGAAAGTTTAAATAGAATTATTAAAGAAGTTGATGAGAGAATAGAAATACTTGATCAAAGATTATTGGGATTTAATTCCCATTCAATTTCAATGGTAAATAATAATTTTGGGATTAAAAGTGATAGTGGTTCTTATAAGGGTAATTTAGATTATTCAATACCCACTATTGAGAAAAATATAATAAAAGAGGGATATAATATTCGTAGACAAGTGATTTCACTCTATGAACAGGGAATGTCTTTAGAAGTTATTGCTAAAAAATTAAAATTAGATTTAGGTGAAATTGAATTAATTATTTCAATTCATAGGGGTATTTGATGGAAAAGTGGATAGGAATAGATCTTGGAACTACAAATACTGTAGTGTCTTATTTTGATGTTAATTCTAGAGTGATATTGAATGATAGAGGTGAGAGAATGACACCCTCTATTGTTTCTTTTACAGATTTTGGTGTGATTGTTGGTAGTGCTGCTAAACATCAAATATTGGTAAATCCAGATAAAACTTTTTATAATTTTAAAGTCAATATGGGGACTGATGTTGTTTATCAAGTTGGTGATAATATATATAAAGCCGAAGACATTGCTTCTCATTTATTATTGAATATTAAGATTAATGCTGAAAAATTTTTAGGTACTCAAGTAAGCAATGCTGTTATAACAGTTCCTGCGTATTTTTCTGAAATTCAAAGAAGGGGTGTTGTTAGGGCTGCAGATATTGCAGGATTAAAATGTAGGGCAATACTTAATGAACCAACAGCAGCTGCTTTGTCTTATGCTTTTGAAAAACAAGTAGAAGGATTATTTCTTGTATATGATCTTGGTGGTGGAACTTTTGATGTTACTCTTTTAGAAAAACAAAATGATACTTATACTGTTCTTGCAAGTAAAGGTGAAAATAGACTTGGTGGGAATGATTTTAATGAGGTTGTAGAAAAACATGTTTTAGCTAGTTTTAAAGAAGAATATCCTGATATAAATTTGGATGATATTGTACTTATTGAACAATTAAGAGAGAAAATTGAAGATGCTAAAAAAAATTTATCTACTATGGATGAAGTTAATATTGTATTGCCTTTTACTGATGGTAATCATTTAAATTATAAACTTACAAGAGATGAATTTAATTTAATGATTTGGGATTTTATAGATAGAACTATTAGTCTTACAAATGAATGTATTGCAGATTCAGGTGTTGATCTTAAACATATTTTAAAGATAGTACTCTCAGGAGGTTCAACTAGAATTCCTTTGGTTAAAGATAGATTGAATGAAGTTTTTCCTGAAATTGAAATTTTAGATTCATTAAATCAAGATGAGGTTGTTGCAACTGGTGCTGGTATTCATGCTTTTAGTCTTGCAACTAATGATACTCTTATTGATTTTAAAGATGTTACGCCTTATTCTCTTGGAATTGAAACTTGTAATGATGGGTTTTTTACATTGATTAAAAGAAATACTTTATTACCAGTGTGTGAAAGACAAATATTTACAACAACTAATGATTATCAAGAGGAGATTGAAATTCATGTGTTGCAAGGTGAATATAATAAGGCATCTTTGAATTGTTCAATAAGTAGATTTTTCTTTAGTAATATACAAAATGCTCTAAAAGGTGTGCCAAAGATAGAAATACTTTTCAGGTTGGATGAGAGTGGTATTTTAAGTATTGCTGCAAGAGATTTAGATATTAATGTTTCTAAGTCAATAAAAATAAGAATGACAAGTGCTTCTTTTGATAATAATGAAAAGGAATGTTTGCTGATTTCATCAGGCAATATTAGAGCTAAAGAGATATTAGAAGATAAAATTGAATTATTGTAAATATTTTTCATTTAGGAATTAATTTAATTATTTTATAATTGATATATTATCTTACCAATAATGTCGTTAATGTTTATAAATCCATATTCTCTAGAATCAAGAGAAACTTTTTTATTATCTCCTACTACTAAATAATAATCCTTTGGAATGTATATGCTTTTTAATTTTTGTAGATGTTCTTTATTTATATTGAAGTTTAGGTTATGTATAGATATTATATTTGGCTGTAATTTAATGAATTTTTCTCCTGGGATTGCAAAAATTTTTTTAACAGATATTTTTTTTGTTATAGGGTCCTTGATAAGTACTGTTTCATTTTTTTTAGGTTTGCTCCATAGTACAACATAGGTTTCTTTATTTTTTATTCTAATACCATAAGCTAGCTTATGATTTATTATCCAATTTTGATCTAAAATTGTTGGCAACATTGACGAACCTTTAACTAAATGAAAAGATAGTGACATTTTGATCATTGTTATTAATAACATAAAAGCCAATGTAACGGGAATTAATACTTGTTTGTGGATTTGTAACATTTCTTAAATTTCCATTTGAGTTTTTATCGAATTGAAATTTCTAGTGTATAGTATATAATAAGGCATGATATGATTATACCAAAAAAAGATCAGAATGTATTTAAAAGGAAGAAAAATTTTTTGTTTAATAGGGCAGTTAAAGGTGATTTTGAGTTGAGAGATTTTGGTAATATTCGTAATTTTAATAAAAAAAAACGGAAAAGCTGTTTTTGTTTTTTTAATGTTTTTACTAAATTTTTTTATGTATTTAAATTGTTGTTTATAACTTTGTTTGGGCAGATTATGGATATTAATAATTATAAGTGTGGATATTCTTCTAAGAAGGTTACATTTAAAATGGTTAATACTTATGATGTAAATTTGTTTTATAGTGTTATTTATAATTTTATTTTTAAAATTAATGTTTTAGTTTTTGTCTTAATATTAATCTTTTATTTAAATATTTTTGCGTATTATGGTTCATATGTTTTTTTAAACAAATTAAGCTTTCCCAAAGATTATTTTATTGATACTTTTTTGTATTATAGTGATCAAGATTTAAGTCAGATTAATAATTATTTCTTTGGTTTAGATGCAAGCAATTATAATGCTACTACTATAAGGAAGCCTTTTGTTTTAAAGGTTGTTGAACATAAAATTAAGCCAGGAGAGACACTTTCTCATATTGCATCTCGGTATAATATTACTAGTGAAACTTTAATTTCTTATAATGATATTAAAGATGTAAGAAATATTAAGCCCAATGTTATTATTAATGTTCCTAATATGAAGGGAATTCTTTATACTGTTGGTAAAAATGATTCCCTCTCATCAATCGCAAAGAAATATAAGATACCTAAAGTGGATATTCTTGATGCTAATAATCTTGATAATGAGGTTTTGTCTTTAGGTCAGAAGTTGTTTGTTCCTGGTGGAAAGATGTCTAAAGATTTACTTAGAAATGCTTTAGGTGAGACCTTTTTGTTTCCAACACGGGGGATTATTACATCAGGTTATGGTTATCGTCCTGATCCTTTTACTAAAACTATTAGTTTTCATAATGGAATTGATATTGCAAATGTTGCTAATACACCTGTTGTTGCTACAAAGGAAGGTATTGTTGTAACAGCGGGATTTAGTGTTGGAGGATATGGAAAATATATTGTTATTGCGCATAATAATGGTTTTCAAACTCTTTATGCGCATTTAGGTTCATTTGCAGTTAAAGTTGGGGATAGAGTATCTAGAGGACAAATGATAGGACGTATGGGAAGCACTGGATACAGTACGGGAAATCATTTACATTTTACTATTTTTAAAGATGGTAAAACGAGTAATCCTATGAAATATCTCAGATAAGCTATATGTATTTTGATATGTCCAATGTTCTCAGTATTTGTGTAAGTTTTTTTCCTTCTATTAGGTCAATTAATCTGCCTTCAATAATTTGTTTAGCCTTTTCAGAAAATGTTGCTGGTGCAATACATAGTCCTTTAATTTTATTTTCTTTGGTTTTTGAAATCAGATCTTTTAAGAATAGTTCTCCAAAATTTTTTTGATCCGTTCTTACGAATCTTACTAGTATATTTTCTTCCCATTGGTTGTTTGAAAGTTGAAAGTTGATATCTATAAATTGCGATGTTATTTCATTTATCTTTTTGTCTCTCACTTGAAATTTGTTTTTATATAACTTAAGGATGATTGCACTAGCTAGATTATCAAATTTTTCTTTTGGACTCTTAAGGTATATTCTTAATGCTAAGTTTTCATTTAATTTTTTACTAAATTCTAGTTTTTCAGCAATTTTTTGATAGTTTGGGTCAATTCTTTCAACCTGGGTAAATGCTTCGGTTGCTTTTTTGTAATTTTCATGTTCTATGTAAAGTTCTCCTAGTTTGTAAAAAAGTTTAAGGGATATTTTTGTGGGTAAATCAGGTTTAATTTTTATCATTTCTTTAATATTATCTTCTAATTTTACCAAGTTATGATTTTTTGCATTAATCTCAGATTCAATTAAAAGAGCTTCATATATCATTCCATCTTTGCTTTTGATTTTGTTTGCAATATCAAGTGCAAGTTGATCTTGGTTTAATTGGGATAGAGATTGAGCATATGCAAGTAGAGCATTGACATCATTTTGTATATGTTTTTTTATATTGTTAAATATTCCTACAGCTTTAGTATAGTTTCCCGTATAAAAAAGAGTCATCCCTATGTATTTTAAAACGTCATTGTTGCTTTTATCAAATTGATATATTTTTGTAAGATAGTGAAGTGCTTCTTTATAATGTGCATTTTTAAGAAATGCTATTCCAAGATAATAATTTACGTCTACGTCGTCTTTTTTTAGGCTGTATGCTTTTTTAAGAAGTCCTAATGCTTCTAAATTAAAATTTCTCTCAAGATTATAAAATCCATAACTTAAGAATACTTTAAAGGAATCAATATTCTTATTTGTAGGATTTTCTTCGATAAGTTGACATAATTTTCTGGCGTATTTAAGTCCATTTTCAAAATCTTTATTAGTATAATAATAGTCATTTAAAGTTTGTAAAGCCCCTACTTCATTTGGGTTTGTTTTTAGTATATTTATAGCTTTTGAGATCAATTTTTTCGTTTTGTGAAATGTTTTGTGATGTTTACCTTTTGTTCTTGTTTTTGTATTTAATACTGCAATTCTGAATAGTATAAATACCAAAACAGATATTGCGGCAGAGGACAGTATTATGAATAATGGCAACACTTTAACTTCTCCTAAAATCATATATTAGCAATATTACATAAGCAGTAATTATAGCTTTAAATATAACATGGTTTCTTTTAAATAAAAGCATATACATAAGTTGAATATGATATTAATTATATTATATTATTGTTATAGTTAATTATATATAAATTTGTTTTTTATAAAAGAACAAAGAGGTTGGAATTGTTGAAAGGTTTTTTGGGCATAAGGCTTTCTAGTAATGAATATTTTTCAGTTTTAAGCTTGGATGATACTTCTGTAAAGAAGATGGTATTGGGTAAACTTGCAGATGAGACCAACATAAAATTAGATTTTTATGTTAGTGAATATGAAAATTTTTCTAATCCCATTATTATTGGGTCTTTTTTCTTAGATAATCTTGATAAAGATAGTTTGAATGTAAATATTTATTTCAAAATAGATTCTATGATGCTTTATGTTTATGGAGAGTGTGATGGAATTACTAATAAAACCAAGTTTGATTTGAGTTTGATGAGTCTTTCAGTTAATACAAATGAAGTTAATGGTGATTCTTTAAATAGTGATAAAGTGGATGATTTGCCTATTGATTTTCAAGATACAAATCGCAAGGAGAGTTTTGACAGTATTGTTGAAGAGAAGCAAGATGATTCTTTGGATTTTGATTTAAGTAATGTTAATGATTTATCTAATTCTAAGGATTTGCTTTTAAAGAAAGAGAATGATTTGGATTTAGTAGTGGATTCTTTAAATTTAACTAATGATATGGATGAACATGCATTGTTAAGTGAAGGAAGTAAAGAGTTAGATTCTGAGTCTAATGTAAATTTAGAAAATTTGGATTTTGCCCCTACAAGAGATAAATTGGAAGATAATCCTATTGAAGAAACAGAAGTTGCACATGTACTTGATGATATTGATCAATATTCTGTAAATCAAGGTATTTCTACTTTGGATAAGGTTTCTATTGATGTTAATGAGAGAAATGATGTTTTTGATAATTCTGAGAATGATGTAAAATCAGTTAAAGATAAGGATGATAGTTCTAGTAGCTTTAATGTGTATGTTATCCAAAATTCTTATTCTGATGATTTGAGTGTTGAAGATATTATTGCGGATGTTAGTAAAAATTTAGATGATGTTGAATTTGATGATGTTTCTTTGGATTTAGGTAAAGACAATTTTACTGTGGATGTTGAAGAACCTAAATTTGATCCTGATTTAAAAGAAGATCGTATTCAAACTTCTATGCTTTATTTAAGTCTTGTTTCTTTATTTCTTTTGATATTTTTTTCATTGTTTTTGATTTTTTCTAAAATATTAAATCCTAAAAATTTTACAATTTCTTATTGTTCTTTTTATAAAGAAGAAAAAATTACTAGATGTGAAAAAAGTAATGTTTAAGAAAATTATTTATTTGTTTTTATTGAATTTATTATCTTGTTCATTTGTGAAAGAATCTTTAAGTAGCAATATTTTAAAAAAAAGTATCAATAGTTTTGATTTAAATCATTTAAATTGGTTGTGGAATTTTGACTATGTAGGACAAAATTTTGATAAATATTTTGGTATAGATTCAGATTCTTATGTATATGTTGCTTATCTTTTCAAAAAAATAGGGTATGATGAAAAATTTAGAGAATATATGCACAAAGCAATAAATAGTAATAATAATATTGCATCTCAATTTGCTGGTGTAAAACTTCTTGAATATTATAATTCTAGAAGAGAATATTATGAGGCAGAACTTGTTGGTCGAAAACTTTATAACAAATATAATGATAATAAATTCATTATATTAGGATATTTTAAAAGTCTTTATTGGCAGAAAAAGAATAATGAAGCTCTTTTAGTTTTAAATAAGCTAGAAAAAATGGATTTCATGCAGGCACAAGAAAATGAAAATCTTTTATTTAAAGCAGTGCTTTATTTTAATATTTCTGATATTAATACGTCATTAATTTATTTCAAGAAATTGTTTGAGAATTTGCCGGCAGAATATTTGCATGTAAGGGCTCATGATTATCTTGTTCTTGAAGGGAAAGATAATCTTTTAAATTCAACTTTTTTAAGTCTTGTTAAATTTAAATCTTTGGTTGCTAATGGTGATTTTAAAGGTGCTGTTAATATATTAGATGATAGTTTTAAGAAGTATTATAATAATTTTATTTTTTTAAATGATGTTTATAAGACTTTTGTAAGTTTAGGTTATATTAACAAGGCATTATCTTTTTTTAGTAATTTAGATAGTGTTTATAAAGATTATTATTTGGGGCTCCTTAATTTAAAATTAAAAAAAGATGTAGGTTTTGTGACAATACTTAAATATTTGGAAAATTCTTCTATTATAAATGAACCTTATAGATTAGAAATGCTTAATGAAATTTTTAGAAATTTCATATTTATGAAAAATACAAGAAATTATTTTTCTAAAAACATAGCTAATTTTTATACAAGTAAAGATAAGGGTAATTTTGCTTTTATTAAGGTATTAGATGAATATATTTTAGAAGCTGTACAACTTGGAGATTATGATAATTTATATTTACTATATTATAATGGTCAAAATGTTATTGACAATGCTGTTTTAGCAAGGCTTGCTTTTCTTAATGCTAGACTTATATATCACAAATTTATTAAATCTCAGTCAGTCGGTGAGTATAGAGAGCTTTTGCGTTCTGCTATTAAATATGATCAAATATCTTATGCATCGTTTATGAGTAGGTATTTGCTTGATCAAAATATTAATGATTTGTTTGAAAATGCTTTGGATATAAATTATGATCAGTCCGATTATGAAAGGTTTTTGGAAGGGTTTTTAAAATTTAATTTGCATTCTTATGTTAGTGTGTTTGTTGCCAATGATTTTAAAAATGGTTATAGATTTTCTCCTAATTTTTACCGTAATCTTTACGATGAATTTGTGAAACATGAATATTATTATGAATCTATACTTGCTATTAATTACCTTGTAAGGCAAGATTTTTCGGCTTTAAATAAAGATGATTATAAGCGTCTCTATCCATGTTTGTACACGGCTTTAATTAAATCTTGGTCAGGGAAAAGGGAACTTGAGTCGAGTCTTGTATTTTCTTTAATAAAAGCTGAGAGTAGTTTTAAAAGAGATGCTGTATCTAAACCTGGTGCTATCGGACTTATGCAAATTATGCCTGCAACATCAGCTGATGTATCTAGAGAAATCAAATATTATAAATACTATTCTTATGATTTGAAACAGCCAAAGGATAATGTTATTATTGGGACTCATTATTTACGTAAAAGAATAGACATGTTGGAAGATGTGTATAAGGCTCTTGCATCTTATAATGGTGGTATTGGAAATGTTAGGAAATGGGAAAAAGATTATGGGCATTTGCCCAAAGAAATTTTTATCGAAGCTATTCCTTTTGGACAAACTAGGAATTATATTAAAAAAATATTAGTTTATTCTGTATTATATGATGCTTTATATGAAAGAAAGGGAATGGATTTTATTATAGAGTATATTATGGGTAAATTTTCCAAACGTTTTTAGGTTGTGAAGTTAAATGGATAATATTTTAAGGGTTATTATTTTAGGTTTTGTTCAAGGCATTTCTGAGTTTTTGCCTATATCTAGTTCAGGCCATTTGTTACTTTTAAAAAAGTTTATGAACATTGATCTTCCAATTGTATTTGATATTTATTTGCATTTTGCAACAGTTTTAGTTGTAATAATTTATTATCGAAGACGAATATTAGAGCTTGTAATGGTTTTTATTAAATTTATTTTAAGAAAATTAAAAATGACAGAATTAGATTCTTCAAATTTGAACTTGATATTACTTATATTAATAATTACATTTTTTACAGCATTGATTGGGATTTTTATAGAAAAGTTTAAGGTGTTATTTACTTTTAAGTTAGTTTTATTTAATTTTATTGTGACAAGTATTTTATTATTTTTGATTGAATTTAGAATTAAAATTTTTAATTTTAAAAAAAATATTTTTTTTTCAGGATTATTAATTGGGATTATGCAGGGAATTGGAGCTATGCCGGGTATTTCTCGTTCAGGAATTACGATTTTTGCGTCAATTTTGCTTGGGTTTAGCAGGACAAAATCCCTTGAAATCTCTTTTTTATCTTTAATTCCTATTGTTTTTGGAAGTTTATTTTTAAAGTATAATGATCTATTTAAGTCTGATATAATTTTTAATATTTTTGAGATAAATTTGGGAGCAATTTTTGCTTTTATATTTGGACTATTTTCAATTAGTTTGTTTGTTAAGATGCTTAAGAATAGTAAACTGTATTATTTTTCAATTTATTTAGTTTCAGTTGTGAGTTTAGTTTATTTCCTTGTTTGATGTTAGTAGAATATGAAGAATTTTTATCGTTATTTTCAGTTTTTATTCTTTTTTATGTTGGCTGTTATACTATTTTCTCTTTTGGTGGCATTAACTCCTATAGGAAATATATTTATATTTTTTGTATTTAATCTTATAGGGCAGATGCTTCTTAATACTTTTTCATTTTTGTCGTTTTATTTAATACTCTATCCGCTTGTAAACTGGTATGTTTATTGCAATAATATGCTTAGCAAAAAATTTATATTTAATTGGAATTATACGGTTATTTTATTTTTTACTTTAACCTTTTGGTTAAGAATTAATTCTGATTTTGAGGGTTCTAATTTTGTTAATTGGTTCTTGAGTAATTTTGGCATTATAGTTGGAAATTTATTTGTTTGTCTTCTTTTTATTTTAGAACTTATTGTTTGGGTTTATTTAAATTATGTTTTTTTTAAAGATGCTAGTTTTATTTTAACTACCTTTCATTTTATAACATTTAAATTGAAAATTTTGTTTGAGAACATGTTTTCTTATTTGCCTTTTTTGAGTACTTTAAAGATTAAGAAAGATATTAAGGTTTATAAAGATTGTGAGAATAATGTAAGTTCAGATAGTATTTTGAATAAGGAAGATAATATTATTAATGATGAAGAGTATCAGGCTTTATGGTCTTTTAAGGAGTTTTTACGAAATTCTAATAAATCTTTAGATGTTGATTTGGATAAAACTATTTTTTCTAAATCTGAGGTAATGGATGATAAATTACCAAAAGATGAATCTTTGCAAGAAGTTCAATGTGATTTAAATACTGAGAATAATTGTCAATATAAAATTTTGAGAAGTGAATGTGAGGATAGTAGGTTAGTAGTTAGTGGAAAAATTAGGGCTAGTGATATAAGGCATAATGGAATAATAAATAATATTGTTAGAGATGAATATGAGAATGACACTTTATTTAAAGTTAAAAGTGATGAAAATTATTCAATAGATATTTCTGTTTTTGCTCAAAGGGAGCCTGAGAATGAAACTGAAGATGTTGAATATGAGAGAGAAATTCAAAAGCAAGCGATGCTTTTGCAAGAAACTTTTAGAGAATTTAATATTAATGCCAAACTTATTGATATTATTAGAGGTCCTGTTGTTACGATGTATGCTGTTCGTCCTGATAAAGGTATTAAGCTTTCCAAAATAACTTCTATATCTGATAATATTGCATTACGTCTTGCAGCAGTTAGAGTTAGAATTATTGCGCCAATACCTGGTAAAGAAGCTGTTGGGATTGAAATACCTAATAAGAGACGAAAATTCATTTTGATATCAGAGATAATAAATAGTCAAGAATTTCAAAATGATTTTAAAGTGCCTTTTGCACTTGGTAAAGAAATTAGTGGAAATAATGTTGTTTTTGATCTTGTGACTGCTCCCCATCTTTTAATAGCAGGTGCTACTGGTGCTGGAAAATCAGTTTGTGTAAATTCACTTATTGCTTCAATTATTTTTTCAAAATCTCCAGATGATGTTAGGCTTGTGTTAATAGATCCTAAAGTAGTTGAGCTTAAACTTTTTAATAATATTCCTCATTTATTAACTCCAGTTATTACTAATGTAAATAGAGCTTTGGAGGCTTTGCGTTGGTGTCTTGATGAGATGGAGAGAAGGTATGTTCTTCTTGATAATTTTTTTGTTAGGGATATTAATTCTTATAATAAGAAAATAGTGGAAGAAGGATTAAATGAAGTGCCGTTGCCTTATTTGGTAATAATTATTGATGAATTTGCAGATTTAATTCTCTCTGCAAGAAAGGATTTAGAAAATTTGATTTCTAGGCTTGCAGCTATGGCTAGGGCTGTTGGAATGCATTTAGTTCTTGCTACTCAAAGACCATCTGTTGATGTTATTACTGGGGTAATAAAAGCCAATTTTCCCTCAAGAATTTCTTTTATGGTTGCTAGTTCTATGGATTCAAGAATAATTCTTGGAACATCAGGTGCTGAAAAACTTTTAGGAAAAGGTGATATGCTTTACGTTAGTCCTATCACGCCTTTTCCACAACGCATTCAAGGTGGTTTTTTAACTGAAAAGGAAGTTTATAAGTTAGTTGAAGAGGTTAAAAAATTTGGTATACCAAATTATATTGATGATGAAATATTTATTGATAGTGTTGTTGAGTCTGATACTTTGGTGATAAATTCTTCAGATGAACCTATGTTTGAAGAAGCTCTTGAAATTGTTCGTTCTACTAAAAAAGCATCTGCGTCTTATCTTCAGAGGCGTTTAAAGATAGGATATAATAGAGCTGCACGAATTATTGAACTGATGGAAGAGATGGGATATATAGGTCCTGTGAATGGTTCAAAACCACGAGATGTTTTTATTTAAAGAGTTTCAATGTAAAAAAAAGGACATTCACCATGAATATCCTGATTTTATTATTTACCAATTTTTTGTTTTAGTTTTCTTACTTTTTTTGCTTGTTTTCTTTTGAATGCTTTTTCTTTTTTAACACGAATAGTAGATGGCTTTTCATAATATTCTCTTCTTTTCCATTCTCTGATGATTGCTTCTTTTTCAATCATTCTTTTAAAACGTTTCAATGCTTTTTCCAATCCTTCATTTTTGTCCACATTGACAGTTACCAAAAAATCACCCCCTTTTTTTACTCTATCTTTTTAGTGTTATTGATTATTTGATTTTTGTCAATAAGCATTTCTTCTAAGAAAAAATCTGGATTTACTGCGATTCCATTAATTCTAATTTCAAAGTGTAGATGAGGACCTGTTGATATTCCCGTATTTCCGACATTACCGATATATTCTCCTGTATTTACTATTGTATTTTCTTTAACTCCAAATTTTGATAGGTGTAGATAAATTGTAAATACTCCTGGTAAATGTTGAATGATAATGGTTTTGCCAGTGATTTCTCTGTCTCTTGCAAATACTACTTTTCCTCTACCAGCTGCGAAAATAGGTGTTTTTTCTTTTTTAAATGGCGCGTAATCTTTTCCGTTATGTATTTTTTGGCTTGATATTTTTTGATTGTCTTGCATATAAATTCTTTGGTCTCCATAAGGACTAGTTATTTGATATTTATCTTTTATTGGATGGACAAATGTATCATAATGATAAATTGTTGTATCACCTACACTTCCAATGATATTCCATAATGTTAGAGCTTGTTTTTTTGCTTTAGGTGATTGTTGACTTTTGATAAGTTTAGATTTGCTTTTATTAAGTTTGACAGTTGTTTTTTTGAATGTGAATTTTTTGATTTCAATTTCCTTTATGTATTGTTTATTTTCAAACTCTATTTGAATTTTTCTTTTTCCTTCTTTGATCATTGGTGTGATTCCTATTAAAGCTATATAGTAGTCTTTATTACTTATATTACACTTAAAAGGCGATGTACTTAAAATGGGTTTTTGATTTGTTGATAAGAGAGATAATTTTTTAAAGTTTTTATTGCTTATAAAATAGATGTTTCCCCCTTGAAAGGTCTCTTTTTTATAGTATATTTTTGTAATATCGTTATTTTTTGCATTAACTTTAAATAATCCTATTATAAATATAAATGCAAGTGTAAATATAAATAAAAGTTTTTTGATGTTGTGCACTAATTTTTTCTCTTGTTTATATCAATAATTTTTAAAATTTTATCATTTTGATTGTAAATATCTTCACTGATTGTGAATATTATGTCTATATTTTGACCATCTTTGATGCCAAGTTCTTGAATAGTTTGAGTGCCATTAAAGTAAATTGCTTTATAATAATCTATATTATTAATGATTTTCATGCTTATGTGTTTTGAAGTTCCATTTTTATCAATTGTTCTGATGTCCTGAATGCATACATTTTCCATCATTAAAATAAATTCTCTAAAATCATGTCCATATGGTTCAAACAAATCTATTGTTTTGATAAGTTCTGTTTTACTTAAATCTTGAGGTATTATAGCATCAATTAGTATTGAATCTTCTTGTAATTCTTTATATTCTATTTTTTTGAGAGCATTTTCAAGTTCTCTTATAAATTCGTTTAGTACATTTTCATACAATGTAAATCCAGCAGCAGCTTTGTGCCCTCCAGAATTTATTATTAGATGTTTTGGGATCATTGAAATTAGTTCTTTGGAATTTACTTTATTATTTGATCTAATAGATCCTTTAATTATATCTGATTGTTTAGTAAGAAAGACAGCGACTTTTTTATAATAGGATGAGAGTCTTGTTGCCATTCTAGAACTAATTCCTTTTGGAGTATTTTTGTCATAGCATACTATGAATTTATCATTCTTAAAAATGGTATTTTCATTATGAGTATTCCAAGATATATCTTCTTTATATTTTCTTAAAGTGTTTATATTTTTGATTTCCTTAAATTTATTTTCTATTTTATTAGTATCTTGACTTAATAAAAATCGTATTGTAATGTCTGCTTTTTCAAGTCTTCCTGTTGAATTTAATATTGGTGCAATTTTAAATGCAATATCTGTTGAAGTGATTATTGGTTTTGTTAATATATTGACTTCTTTTAATAGATAATTTATAGATATATTTTCTCTTAATGCTATTTCTTTAAGTCCTTCTTTTACAGCTATTCGATTTTCATCAATAATTGGCATATTATCAGCTATGGTTCCTATTGCAACAAATTTAAGCCTTTTAAGGCAATTTTGCAGTAAATTTTTGTTTGTTTCAAATATTATGTTATAGAACATATAGTACAGTTTTTCATAAATATTAATTTTTCTATATTTGAAATATTTGGTAATTTGCATAAGTTCTTTTAGTGTTTTGTTGGCATGTTTGGGATATTTTTTTATAAAATTTTCATTAATATCAATGATTTCTATATCTATTTTTTGTTTAAAAAATTCATTTAAAAGTTGAGCTTGTTCAATTTTATTAAATACAATTATGTGTTTATTTTGTGAAAATTCTTCTATTTGATTAATATTAATTTGTAAATCGTTATTATTGTCTAGAGTTATATGCTTTTTTAAAATGTAATTGTTAATTTCTATTGCATGAAGTTTGATATTGTTTTCGAATTTTTCTAAAAACATAAATATTAAGTCTTTGTTATAAAAATTGGTAGTAGAAAGATATAATGCAAGACATGCTTTGAAACTTACATAACATCCAGCTATTTCTTTAAATGGATAAAGATCACCTTTTAAATGGGGATCTATGATAATATTTTCTGTGTCGATTTCTTTGTTTGGAAGGTGATGATCTGTAATTATTACTTCTATATTTTTTGATCTTGCATAATTTATTTCTTCAATGTTAGAAATTCCACAATCAACAGTGATTATTAGTGTTATTTTGTCGTTAAATGCCTTATCAATAACTTCTTTTGTAAGCCCATAAAATTCTCCATTAGATGGTATTTTATAAGTTACATTAATACCAAAATCTTTAAGAGTTTCATACATTATTATTGTTGCTGTGATTCCATCAGCGTCTTTATCTCCAAAGATTAATACATTTTCTTTTTCTAAAATGGCTTCATTTATTCTATAAATAAATTTGTCTATATTTTTTAAAAAAAATGGGTTGTGCATTAAATTGACACTGCTTTCTAAGAAAAATAAGAAATCTTCTTCTTTAATTTCTCTGCTAAGTAGTAGTGTTGCTTCAAAAAGACTGATATTATATTTTTTTTTAATGTTAACTATATTTTTTTCTGCAATATCAATTTCTTTTTTTTTCCAGATTTTCATTTCTTGTTCCAATTTGCTTTCTTTAGAGTAGTATTTGCTCAAATTCTCTATTTAGTTTGTTTTTAATCATAAATGTTAGAAGTTCTTTTGTTCTGTTAGTTAATTTTGCATTTAAAGTTGTGTTTATATTTGTTTGAGTTGTGTTTTCTAAGTACTTAAAACTTTCTGTATTAATGTACTGATTTTTATTATTGGAACATTTGATGCAATTAAAACCATAAATGTGTGTGTCGTAATAATAATTTTCTTTTATTTGTTTATTACATTGAAAACATAAGTTTGATAAATATAAAAGTCCTTTGATTATTAAAAATCTTATTTTGTACTGCAAGTCAATTAATTGTGTTTTTCCTAAGCTTGAATTATTTAGCATTTCTGTAGCTTCGTTAAATAGTTTGAAGCATTCTCCTTCATCAAAACTTAAATTAATAAGCTTGATCCATAGTTTAATAATTGTTAGTTTTTCGTATGTTAAGTCTTGAACAATAAATTCTTCATCATTAACTTCTATTATTTTGCATAAGTTGTTTTTTTTTACTATTTCAAAATTGGCTTTTACTAAGTTATTTATATTTAACTTAAACTTTTCTATGGTGTAATCATGAATCATTGTATGAATGATTCCTTTTGAATGAAATAGGTTTAATAATGAATAATTTTTTTTATGATATAGATTTGTTATTATAGCATTGATTTTGTTAAACAGCATTATACATTATTGTATAATAAAAAAATTCATTATTAAATGAATTCTCATAAAAATTTTCTTTTGTTATAATGAAATCTAGGGAGATTGAATACTTTATGGAAGAAATAAAAGATACTGTTTCTAAGGAAAAGAAGCGTTCAAAGAACTCTGGAGGCATTTTGCCACATTTTGATAAACCCGTAAGAGTACCTTTAATTGCTGTTCCATCACATCCTGTATTTCCAAGTATGTTTATTCCAATTGTTATAGTTTCTGATATTGATATGAAGGCTGTTGATTATGTTATTAAAGGTAATGGAATTATTTCTTTATTTGTTTTGCGTGATAAATTTTTAGAAAAATCAGGGAATAATAAGGATGGTAAATTAACTATTAATTATCAGAAGGATATTTATTCTGTTGGTGTTACTGCTAAAATAGTAAAAAAGATTAATCTTCCTGATGGTGGATATAATATTTTTGTTTCCACTATTGATAGAGTTAAATTTGTTAAAGTTGTTCTTAATGAGGATTTTCCAATAATTGAAGTTGATTATTTAAAGCAAATTCCAATTAAAAAGTATGATGTTAATTTAAAAGCAATTTATAGTAGTATTTTACTTAAAACTAAAGAAATATTCTCACATAGGAAAATGCCCGAATTTCAGTTAAATATGGTGAATATTGAAGATAAGGGTAGATTATGTGATGTTGTTGCAGGAATGATAGCGTCTTCAAAGGAATCTCATCAAGAGGTGCTTGAAACATTAAGTGTTAAGGATAGGCTTAAAAAGGTTTTAGAATTGCTTTATGAAGAATTAAACCTGATTGAGATTCAAAATAAAATTGCTAAAGGTATTCAAGAAAAATTAGAAAAACAGCAAAAAGAGTTCTTTTTAAAGGAACAACTTAAAGCTATTAAGACTGAGCTTGGTGTTGGAGATGAGAAGAATAGTGAATTTTTAAAAATGAAATCTAAAATAGATGCTTTAGCTTTAAAAGGAGAAGCTTTAGATGCGGTTGGAAGGGAGCTTGAGAAGTTTTCATTTCTTGAGAGACATTCGTCTGAGTATATTGTAGTTAGGAATTATCTTGAACTTATTACAAATCTTCCTTGGGAAGATACCAAGGTTGATTTTGATAAATTTAATTTACAAAGAGCAGAAAAAATTTTAGATAAAACTCATTATGGCATGAGGGAGGTTAAAGATAGAATTCTTGAATATATTTCTGTCCTTAAATTAAGAAAATCTCAAAAAGGGGCTATTATGCTTTTAGTTGGTCCACCTGGGGTTGGTAAAACCTCGATAGGAGCAGCTATTGCTGAAGTTCTTAATACGAAATTTTTTAGATTTTCTGTAGGTGGTATAAGAGATGAATCAGAAATTAAAGGACATAGAAGAACTTATGTAGGAGCATTACCTGGAAAAATTATTCAAGGACTCAGAATTACAAAAACAAATTCTCCTGTTTTTTTAATAGATGAAATTGATAAGGTATCGTCTTCTCATTATGGAGATCCGTTTTCAGTTCTTCTTGAGGTTTTAGATCCCGAACAAAATGTTAATTTTAGAGATCATTATCTTGATTTGCCTTTTGATATTTCTAATGTATTTTTTATTTTAACGGCCAATTCTCTTGAAACAATACCTACACCTTTATTAAATAGGATGGAGGTAATTCAACTCTCAGGATATGTTGATGATGAAAAAATAGAGATAGCAAGAAAATATTTGATACCAAAGGTCTTAAAGGAAAATGGTGTTGATAAAGATTCCTTAAAATTTCAAAGTTCATCTCTTGTTCAGATAGCTAGAGAATATGCTAGAGATAATGGACTGAGAAATTTTGAGAAATATTTAAAACAAATTGTTCGAAAAATTGCAAGAAAGCTTGTTGAAGATCAATCTGTCAAAGCATATCAGATTTCTAAGGAAAATTTGGAAGAGTATATTGGCATTCCTGTATTTAGAAAAGAAAAATTTTTAGATAAAGCTATGTCTCCAGGTATGGTAATGGGTCTTGCATGGACCAATTATGGTGGGTCAACTTTGATTATTGAGACTGTAAAGACTGAATCTAAATCTCCTGGTATTAAGTTGACAGGTAGGCTTGGAGATGTTATGAAAGAATCTGCAAATATTGCGTTTACTTATGTCAATAGTATTAGTAATGAACTTAAAGTGCATAAGTCCTTTTTTGAAAAATACATGATACATTTGCATATTCCAGAAGGTGCTACTCCAAAAGATGGGCCTTCTGCTGGAATTACTATTGCTAGTGCTTTTATATCTCTGGCTCTTAATAAGACTGTAAGACCCAATTTGGCTATGACAGGAGAGTTATCATTAACAGGTAATGTAATGGCTATTGGCGGATTGAAAGCCAAAATAATTGCTGCTAAGAGAAATGGTGTTGAGCACATTATTATTCCTAAAGCAAATAAAGTAGATCTTGATGATATTCCTATTAATATTAAAAATGGTATAAATTTTCATCTTGTAGATAGTATGAAAGAAGTAATTAAATTGTTATTTTGATTTTATAAAGTTTTAAGTTTAATTTGTGTTTTAATGTTTTTGAGATATATTATTTGTAATCTTTACACTTTTGTTGTACTTACTGTTTTAACAGTTGGTTTAAATATATAAATTAATAATGGAAGTAGTGTTAATGATGCAATAGATGTTGTTAACATGGTAAAAGCTATTATTGCTCCAAGTGTTGCAATTATTTTGTAAGTTGAAAATATTAATGTTAAGAATCCTATTCCTACCGATATTGAGTTTGCAAATATTCCATTAAATACGTTAGGAATTGATTCAAGTAAAGCATTTTTATAGTCCTTAGTTACTTGATAGTTTAATATAAATGCATTAAAGAAGTGAATAGAATAATCTACACCTATGCCCATACTAACAGAGGCAATTGTTGCTGTTGCAGGATTTAATGTTATTCCAAAAAGTTTCATTACTGCAAAATTTAAAAATACCGACCATGCTACTGGAATTGCAATGATAATCCCAGTTTTTATGGATTTAAAGAATATTATTAGTAATATTGCTATTGCACTAAGTGTTGTAATAATATTTGTGATTTGTTCTCTTACCATAGTTTGTGATATAGGTATTTTGTCATAAGCACCTGAAAAATGGTATTCATGTCCTGGCATATATTTATCAATCACATTGCTTGCATAGTCTGCAAATTGTTTAATTTCTTCAGTTGAATTTTGATCAGTTCTTATAATAATTGATATTTGCGACCAATCATTATTGATATACATATTAGTCATATTTTTAATGGAATTGCTTCTGCTAATTAATAGTATTAGCTTGTTTAATACAGCTTGATTTTCAGGTAATCTGTATTCTTTGGGATTTTCTTTTTTAAATTTAAAATTCATAAGTCTTATAATGCCATTTATTGAATTGGATTGTGTTTTATAACTGAATTTATCAATATTATCTGTAATTAAATCCAAATTTTTCATTTTTTGTTCATTTTTAAATTCACCTGGGGTGCCATTAATTTCAATTTTAATTACTGAGGTTCCTCCTATTTCTTTTTGCATCAAGTTAAGTGTTTGTTTGACACTTGTATTTTCTTTAAAATAATCTTTTTCATCGAAATTAATTTCTATTTTAAAAAGTCCTATAATTGAGCTCAGTAAAATTATTACGGTTATAATGAATGAAATGTATTTGTTATTTAATATCCATTTTGTAATTATTTGGTTTATTAGCGAAAGCTTTTCAAGAAAAGTATGAGTGTTTTTTTTGTTATTATGTTTAAATGGTGTTTTAACTAATATTCCAGGTAGTACTAATAAGGACATAAACATTGCAATAATGACACCCAGTGACATAAAAATTCCCATTGTTCTATATGCTTGAATAGATGAAGTGATTAGCGATAAAAAGCCAAAAGCTGTTGTGAGAGAAGTTAAAATTATTGGTGTTTTGAGTGTTTTAATTGTAGTTATGATGGCTGTTTCGGTTAAGGGTTTATTTTTATTAATTTGTTTTAATACTCCATTTATTATATGTACAGCATTAGCACATCCAATTGAAATTAGTAGGACTATCATTGTTGTTTCTGGGACAGTAATTGGAGACATAAAAAGACTTTTAATTCCAAAAGTCCAAATTAAAGCACATATTGCAATGAGTACGGGAATTATTGCTCCTAGTATATTTTTTACAATAAGATAGAGTGATACAATGACTACGATTGCAGCAAATGGTCCTAACAATTTAAAGTCATCAGCCATATAATTGAGTATTTTTTCTCTTACTACAAGATCTCCTGTTAAGTAAAGTTTTAGAGTATCAGTTTCATGTCTTTTAATTGTGTCTTCCATTGCTTCAAGTTCGTTTTTTAAGCTTCGACTAAAGTTTGTCTTAGTATCTGTTGTTGATATTATTATAAAGTATATTAAAGTTTCATCATCATTTAGAAATAGCTTTTTAATAAATGGTGTTGCGTTAATTTTGTTTTTTATATTGATTATATCTTCATCTGTGTATACATCTTTTTTTAGTTGTGGGAAGTAAGTAAATATGCTTGTAACGGAGTTGGGTGTTACTTTTAAAATATTGACTATATCACTTGCTACTTCATTAATTTTTCTAAAAGTTTCTTTATTGAAAATATTTTTTTTGTCTTTAAACATTACTATTGTTGATAATAGAGAACTACTTTTGTCTATGTCTAGAGTTTGTTCAATTTGTGCATTTTTTGGTATGAGTTTTAATATGTTGGAGTCAAATTTTATATCTTTTAAGAAAAATCCTAAAACAATTGTTATTAGTGTGAATGTTGTTAATATGAAAACTTTATGTTTAATACCTAGAGTCGCTAGATCCATTTTTGCCTCGTTATTTTGCTACTATATTTACAAGTTTGTCTTTAACTGTAATAATTTTTATTATTTGTTTATTGTTTATATTTTGTATAATTTTTTGATTATTAAAAGCAATCTTTTTAAGAGTTTCCTCATCAGTGTCTTTTTTTATCATAATTTTGTCTTTTGTTTTACCATTAACCTGTAGTACAATTTCTCTTGTATCATCAATAATTGAATTTAAATCATATTTTGGCCATTTTGCATTTTTAAATATACTGGATTGTTCGCCCATGAATTCCCATAATTCTTCTCCTAAATGTGGTGCAAATGGTGATAAGATAATGCTTATAGGTCTAAATATTTTTAAGTAATTTTTTTCATGTTTTAGAAGTTCGTTTATGAATATCATTAATGTTGAAATTGCGGTATTAAAATTTAAAGTTTCTATATCTTCTGTAACTTTTTTTATTGTTTTATGCAGTTCCGATATTATTTCTTTTGGAGGTGTTTCGTTAGTAAGTTCTTTGTTCTTGATGAGCCATATTTTGTTTAAAAATCTAAAAATTCCAATGAGTCCTTGTGTATTCCATGGTTTTGAGTCGGTTAAAGGTCCCATAAACATTTCATATATTCTCATTGAATCTGCACCGTATTCTTTAATGATGTCATCCGGATTTATTATGTTTTTAAGTGATTTGGACATTTTTGCTATTATTTGTTTTAGTTCTTTATTATTTTTTTTTGAAAAAAATTTGTTGTCTTTTTTTTCCACTTCATCATTGGGAATTAAAATACCATTTTCGTCTTGATATGCAAATGATGTTATCATTCCTTGATTTATAAGTTTTCTAAAGGGTTCTTTTGTATTAACATATCCTAAATCATAAAGAACTTTATGCCAAAATCTTGCGTATAATAAGTGTAGCACTGAATGTTCAGCGCCTCCAATATAAAGATCAACTGGCATCCAATAATTGATTTTTTCTTTATTTGCAAATTCTTTTTTGTTATGAGGATCAAGGTAGCGTATATAGTACCAACATGAGCCTGCCCATTGGGGCATTGTGTTTGTTTCTCTTTTATATATTTTCCCGTTACGTTTAACATTTACCCAGTCTTTAATTTTTGAGAGAGGCGATTCTCCTGTGCCAGATGGTTTATAATTTTCTATGTCTGGAAGTGTTAAGGGTAGTTCATCGTCGTTTAATGGTATTTCATTTAGGTTGTCATCAAATAAAATAGGAATAGGTTCTCCCCAGTATCTCTGTCTTGAGAAAATCCAGTCTCTAAGTTTATAATTAACTTTTTCTTGGCCCATTTTATTTTCTATAAGCCATTTTATTACTTTTGTTTTTACTTCTATAGTTTTGAGATTGTTAAATTCTGTAGGTGTGTTAATTGAAATACCATTTTCGGTAAATGGTTTTATTAATACTTCATTAGTTCCAGTTTGAGAGACCACTTGTTTGATAGGCAAATTATATTTTTTTGCAAATTCAAAATCTCGTTCATCGTGTGCAGGAACACTCATTACAGCTCCAGTTCCATAAGTGCCAAGTATATAACTTCCTATCCAAATTGGTATTTCCTCTTTAGTTATTGGATTAATAGCATATGCCCCTGTAAATATTCCTGTTTTATCTTTTTCAAGAGAAGTCCTCTCAAGATCGCTTTTAAGGATTTCTTTGTCTTTATATTTTGATATTATAGGTTTAAGTTCATCTTTCGTGATTTTATCTACCATAGGATGTTCTGGTGCAAGTACTAAATATGTTACTCCAAAAATTGTATCTGGTCTTGTTGTAAATACCTTTATTTTTTCTTTACTTTCCTTTATTAAGAATTCAATTTCAACTCCTGTTGATTTTCCAATCCAATTTTTTTGCATTTCTTTGACAGAGTCAGGCCAATCTACTTCTTCAAGATCTCTAATAAGTCTTTCTGCATATTTGGTGATTTTGAGTAGCCATTGTCTTAAAGGTTTTCTTTCTACTTTATGAAACCCCCGTTCTGATCTAGGTCCATCGGGTGTTTGAATTACTTCTTCATTTGCAAGCACTGTTCCAAGATCAGGACAATACCAGACAGGTATTTCTTTTGTGTAAGCCAAGCCTTTTTTATATAATTGAAGGAAGATCCATTGTGTCCATTTATAATAATTTACATCATGAGTTTTAATTTCTCTGTCCCAATCATATGCAAATCCTAATGCTTTAATTTGTTCTTTAAATTTTTCAATATTTTTTTCTGTTATTTTTTTAGGATGTTTTCCTGTTTGTATTGCATAATTTTCTGCAGGTAATCCAAAACTATCAAACCCCATTGGATGAAGTACATTAAATCCATTTAAAAGCTTATATCTTGTTAATATGTCAGTGGCCGTATAACCTTCAGGGTGTCCGACATGGAGTCCATTAGCTGAAGGATAAGGAAACATGTCAAGAATATAGATTCTTTTTTCTTTTGGAACATTTGGATCTTCGTTTACTTTATATGTTTTGTGTTTATCCCAATAATTTTGCCATTTTTTTTCTATTTTTTTAAAGTCATATTTAGACATTTATTCCTCAGTGCATAGCAACACTCTGTTAATATTGACGTAGCACATTTATGTTGTTATTTTAAAACTTTGTAGCCCTTAATTTGCTCCTAATATATGCTGTGGACTGGACTTGAACCAGCATGGGCTTACGCCCACTAGCCCCTCAAGCTAGCGTGTATACCACTTCCACCACCACAGCGCATACATATTATATTTGCTATTCGAAAAGTTTGTCAACTTTTTTAGGTTTTTTCTTTTTTAGAATATATCTTAATAAGATCAGTATTATTATTATGATAAATATTATTAGTAAAATAAATCTTATTTTAGGGAATATTGTATTAAATGATTCTCCTATTTTAAAACTTAATGTGAAGTAGGTAGTAATTGATATCATTGCTGCAAAAAGGTCAATTATAAAAAAGTTACTACTATGCATGTTGCCCATTCCTGCAGATATAAATATTGCATTTCTAAATCCAAAAGGAATAAATCTGCCAAATAGTAAAGTCAAACTTCCATAGTGTTTATAGTAGTAATTTATTTTGTCTAGTAAGTTATTTGTTTTTGTTTTTTGCTTAAGAAATTTATTAGCTAAGAATCTACCTATATAAAATGAAATTATATCTCCAATATAAGCTCCCCAAAAAATTCCTAGAAATATTAATATTGTATATTCGTTTTTACGACTGGCAAGTATTCCACCCATTATTACTATTGCATCTTCAGAAATTGGGATGTTAAGGCCTGCAAGAATTAGTAATCCAAAAAATACAATTGGTGCATAAGCAATATTTAGATCTATAAATTCTAATATTATGTACATAAATAACTCATTATTTTTGTTTTGTTTTGCAAGTTAAATATATGCTTGCTAAGATGAGATATAAACAGTAAATAATTATCAATGTTTTGCCTATTGTTAAATATATATCTGGTAATTTGATGAATATTATTAGTATTACTAATAAGGAAGTTATTATTGTTATAGGAAGCGTTATATATTTTAGTTCTTTTGTTTTTGATGGATAAATGAATTTAATTGGTACAAAACTAAATGCAATACACGATAATATTATGATAATGTTTGTGTTTTTGTTAATTTCAAATATTACATTGAAAATTATTAGAAAATTCCATAATGATGGAAAACCTCTAAAATAATCATCACTTGTTTTTGCATCTAATTGTGAAAATTGATATGCTGATGCAAGCAAAATTCCAATGCATATTATTATTTTATATTTCTCTTGTATAAAATTACTATAATAAAAGAATATTGTTGGAATGAATGTATAGTTTATATAGTCTACGATGTTGTCAAGGAGTTCTCCATTAATTGTTGGTATTGCTTCTTTGATTTTTAACTTTCTTGCAAGTGTTCCATCAATTCCATCAATTAAAAGTCCCAAAATCGTAAGTTTTATCAAGAGATTATAATCTGTGTTTATTATTGCAATTATTGAATAAAAACCAACTATTAATCCAGAAGCCGTTAAAATATGTACTAACCAAGCTAAAATAAGATTTATTTTTATCAAAGCTTACTCCTTTACTAAAATAATTTTTTTACATTATCAAGATGTTCTTTAAATATGTTAATTGTATTTTGTATTGTTGATTTTAAGTTTAAGTCAACACCGGTAACTTTTAAAGAATCTAGGGGATATTTTGAGCCTCCTGTTTTTAAAAAGTCGATGTAATTCTTAGTTGCATCTTTTTTGTTATTTTTTATATTTTTATATATTAAAAGAGCAGCTGTTATGCCTGTTGCATATTGATATACGTAAAATGGAGAGTAGAAATGTGGGATTCTAAGACATTCTAATGAGCTTTTTTGGTCAAACTTAAGACTTTTACCAAAATATTTTGTTAATAAATTCAAGTAAATTGATTTAATGGTTTCTTTTACTACTGGTTCATTTTTGTTGATCATTTCGTGAATTGTATATTCAAATTCTGCAAACATTGTTTGTCTAAAAAATGTTGCAAGTAAATCATCAATTTGATTTAGTTTAATATATTTTATTTTTTCAACGTCGTTTTCATTTTCAAGTAAATATTCTGCAAGGATTTGTTCATTTACTGTAGATGCTATTTCTGCTTCAAAAATGGAGTATTGATAGTGAGGGAATGGATTGTTTTTGATACTAAAGTATGAGTGCATTGAATGTCCTGCCTCATGAGCTAAGGTGAACATATCTCTTATAGATTCATCTTTATAGTTCATTAATATATAAGGCTTTCCATTATATGATCCTGCGCTAAATGCTCCTGCTCTTTTTCCCTTGTTTTCGTATTTGTCAACCCAACGCTCTTCTAAAAGCCCTTTTCTTAATACATCAATATATTCGCTTCCTAATATTTCAAGTGATTTTAAAATTTTATCACAAGCTTCTTGAAAAGAATGCTTAAATTTAATGTTTTTTGTTAAAGGAACATAAACATCATAATGATTTAAATATTCTTGATTAAGTATTGTTTTCCTAAATTCATAATATTCATGAAGTACAGATAAATTTTCATTAACCGTTTCTATTAAGTTTGTATAAACTGTTTTATCAATGTTATTTTGAAAAAGCTTCATTGAGATAGTGTCTTGAAAATTTCTTGTTTTTGCTAAAAATTTATTTTTATTAATATCAGCAATTAAAAGATTGGCCAGTGTATTTTCATGTTTTTCATATTCTTGATAAAATTTTAAAAAAGCTTGTTTGCGTATTTCTTGATTTTCGTTTTGAAGAAATAGGGTGTAAGTGGAATTACTTAATAATTGCCCATTGATTTCTCCAAATTCCATGTCTGCATTTGTTAATGCTGAGAATATATCACTGTATGATGAGTAGAGAGATGTGTAATTGGCAAGTATTTTTTCTTCATTTTCGCTTAAGATATGTTGTTTTTCTCTTAAAATTTTTTCAATAGCTATTTTTTTATCTTTAAGTTCTTTGTCTTGAAGCCATTCTTTTATTTTCGTTGTTTCTATTTTTAAAATTTTTGGAATAAAGAATGATGTGATATTTGATGCTTCTGTTTCTAGATTAATGTTCATGGCACGAAGTTCATTTGAAGTTTGATTGCTTACGTCTGTTTCTAGTTGAATGTGTGTGTAATATATTGTTCTCTCTATTTCTTCTTCAATCTCGTAATAATAATTTATTGCTTCTTTAAACGTATTTAGGTCAAATTCTAAGGTTTCGTATTTTTTAAAATTTTGCAGTTTTGATCTTATTTGTTTAACAGTATTTTTATATTCTTCGTTGTCTTTAAATAAAGAAGATAAGTCCCATTTGTCATTTTCATTGATTTCATTTCTTTCTATCATTAAATTATCTCCATTGTTTAATATAAAACTTTATAAATTATGAATAATAACCATTTTAAATCTTTACTTATAATTTTACAATTAAGTTGGAGATTGTACTGGCTTTTAAAATTTAGTTTTTGGTCTTAATCTAAAAATTGCATTAAAAATTTTTTAAATTTATCAAATGCTATTCCTCTGTGAGATATTTTGTTTTTCTCTTCAAGATTTAATTCGCTTAGTCTTTTATTATTTGTAGTTAAAAATATTGGATCATATCCAAATCCATTTTTTTGATAATAATCAATATTTAGAGCAATTGTTCCTTTAAGCATGCCTTCAAAATTATTTATTGTTCCATCTACATCAATATAACTGATTACACATATAAAATATGCTGTTCTATTATTTTTTTCTCTCATTAAATCTATAATAAGATGATTTTTTTCATTGTTGTCCAGTTTTTTTCCTAATTTATATTGATCATATCTTTTTGAATAAATACCAGGTTCCATATTTAGTGCTTCTATGCATAATCCAGAATCTTCACTAAAGACAGGTTGTTTGTTGTTTAAAATTTTAAATAAAGCTTTTGCTTTTAATAGTGAATTTTCTTTAAATGTTTTTCCTGTTTCTTTTATATCAAAATTTTGAGGAATCTCTATTTTTATTTTGGGTATATCTAAGATTTGTTTCACTTCGTTTATTTTATTTATATTGCTAGTTGCAAAGAATAATGTTTTCATTGTATATAATAGTAAATCATTTATGTATATTTTTGATATTTCTGTTACGTTTATAGAAATAATTTATAATTTGATTAAGAGAGTATTATACTTAAGGGTAAATTTTTTAATTTGATGGTATTATTTAATGTTCAACATTAAGTTAAATCTTATAAGTTTTTTATGTTTAAATTTTATTGATTGATGTTGTGGTGAGGGTTTGTAATGAAAGATAAAAGAGGTTTTAGAATTTTATCATTTTTGAAAAAATTAGATAGGATCTTTTTTACAATTTTTAGTTCTTTTTTTAAATTTTTGAGTCATATTTGTTCTTTTTTTAAACAAAATATTAGCTTTATGATTATTCCTCATGTTAGAGGGAATGTCAAGAATATAAAGATTTCTTTTTTTACTTTATTTTTATTTTGTGTATTTTTCTTTGTAATTTTTATAGGATTTATTTTTCTTGCTGTTAATTATGTTACTCTTAAATCTATTGTTAATTCTACTGAAAAAAATTATGCACTTGCAGAGTCTGAGATTGAGGATTTTAGAAATACAGTTGTGGAGATTAATTCTGTTTCTAATAATTTTTCTAAAGTTTTAGATGAACTTAGTTCTTCTTTAAGAATCAAGGAGAATAATGTTGGTTTGAATAGAAGTAAATTAGATGGAGATCTTGCAGATTTTATTGATTTACAAATGTTAGAGGCCAATTCGTTTAAGGAATTAAATGATCTTAAGAATGTTAAGAACACGATTGAAGGGTCAATTTCGCCTCTTAAGAATATAGTTAGATTGCTTCATTCTCAAAATAAATTATTGAATGATATTCCTTCGCTTTGGCCTATTATTAAAGGAAATGGTATCGTCTCTTTGCATTTTGGTCCAGCTATTGAGCCTTTTACTAGACAGTGGTATATTCATAAGGGAATAGATATTGCAGGGGTTAGGATTGGAACAGCCATTGTTGCGGCGGCTGATGGTGAGGTTGTAAGAGCTAGTTATCAAGTGACAGGTTATGGTAATTTTGTCCAAATTAAACATAAATATGGACTTTCAACGCTTTATGCACACATGTCTAGATTGAATATTTCAAAGGGTTCTTATGTGAGAAAGGGTCAAGTTATTGGTTTTTTGGGGCAAACAGGATATTCTACAGGTCCACATCTTCATTATGAAGTTCGCATAGGATCTCAAGTTGTAAATCCTGATATGTATTTAAATTTGGCTACGGGGGCTTCTAAATAGATGTTAAATTTATTGGTTATTAAAAGAGATAGAAAGGTTGGATCGTCTTTATTGAGTGATGAAGTTAAGACAATTGTTGGGAAAGGCGATTTTTTTAAAGGAGAATTGGTTTCAAGTAATTTTATTCGAGTTGATGGTGATTTTTTGGGTACTATTAATTCTACTAAAAGGGTTGTAATTGGGGATACAGGGCGGGTTAAATCAAATATTAATGCAAATGAGGTTGTTGTTTCTGGGATAGTGCTTGGCAATGTGCATGCTAATAATAAAATTAAAGTTTTTCAGTCAGGTTGCATTATTGGTAATATTTCATGCAAGTCAATTGAAGTTGAAGAGGGTGCAATTATTGATGGATATATGAATGTTGGGATAGGAAGTCTTAATTTTTCCGAGAAAGATGTATTGATTTATACAGGATCTTATAAAGTTGATGAAAATATTTTGATTGAGGTTAATAAGGGAATGAAATGGGAAAATCGAAACAAGGAGACTTGTGTTCGTGAAAATGATAAATATTTATTTAATGATGTGAGAAAGATGGATGAAGATTGATAATTTAGTTTCAGGTGCTTTTAATCTTGATTTAAAAGACTATAAGGCTTCTAAGAAAAAAATTAATTCTAGTAAAACAAATATTTTTTCTGCAATATTTAAATCTGAACTTGTAAAAGAAGATAAACATTTGATTGTTTTTGAAAATGGTGAATTTAATCTTGAGTTAATTAAAGATATGTTAGCTGAAATTAACGATATTGGTGAAAAGTTGTTAAGCGAACCTTCGCGTCAGAATGTTATTTTTTATAAAAAAACTATAGGTGAATTTTTATCTGTTGTTTTATCCAATTCTATTTCGCTTAAAGAGCAAAAAGGAGGTAGGAATGGTGAATTTAAGAGACCTAAATATCGCATTATTAAAATTATTAATGAAAAGCTTGATAAATTTGCTTATTCTGTTTTGCAAAATCAGATTTCCCAATTTAAGCTTTTAAGCAGTCTTGAAGAAATTCAAGGATTGCTTGTAAATTTATTTAGATGACCCAAGTTTATTTTGATATTTAATTAATATTTGTAGTAATGTAATGATATTTATAGATTTAAAAATAAAGGAGGATGTGACTATATCCTCCTTTGATTAGATTAAATATTTTTTTGCTACTTTTTTAAAGTTTTTGATTTGCTCATTTTTCCAAGTTTCAGATTTGCCAAGTTTATGCATCATAATTTCAGCAACTTTTGGTGTAGCTTCGATTGTTGCTTTTGCATTGAGGAGTAGTGCTCTTGTTCTTCTGGATAAAACATCTTCAACGGTTTTTGCTTGTTCAAATTCAATGGCAAAAATTATTTGAGCTTCATTTAATGGTAATTCTTTATGAATTTTATTTTCAAATTCTTTCATTTTACTTAAATATTGAAAATCGCTTCCATAGACTCTAAAGTGTTCTGGTATTTTGTTGATTTCTTCTCGTTGCATATATCCGTGTATTTTTAAATTTTCTGTTATTGGCATTGCTGCAGGTATTAAATTTTCGTTTATTGCTTTTGTTAAAGCTTTTTCAGCCATCTTTCTATAGGTAGTGTATTTACCCCCGGCAATTGTGATGAGATTTGAGTTTGATATGAATATTTTTTCATTTCTTGATATTTTGGATGTGTTTTGTTGTCCTTTAGGGTCTGTTATTAATGGTCTAATTCCTGCATATGTGCTTAGAATATCATTTCTGTTTATTTTAATATTTAAATAATTATTCATATTGTTTAATAAAAATTCAATTTCACTGTCTAATCTTTTGGGTTCTTCTTCGATTTTATCTATTGCTATATCTGTACTTCCACAGATAATGACATCATACCAAGGTACGGTGAATAAAATTCTCTTATCAGCTATCTTAGGCATTAGCATTGCATATTGTGTATTTAGTTTTTCTTTTTTGATTATCAGATGAGTTCCTTGAGAAGGTTTTATGATATTAGAAGCATTAATGTCATCTAATTTCCTAATTTTATCTGAAAAGATCCCCGTTGCATTTATTATGCATTTACTCTTAACAGTAACTTGTTTGCCAGTTATTGTGTCTCGAATAATAGCACCAGATATTTTACCGTTTTTTTTGATAAATTGTGTAAGTTCTGTATAATTAAAAGCATTTCCTCCTTTATTAATAAAAGTTCTAAGCATGCTAATTGCCATTCTGGCATCATCAAACGAGTCATCATAGTATAAAACAGAACATTTAAGACCTTTGGTTTTAATGTTTGGTATTTTTTTTATTGTTTCTGATTTTGATAGCAATTTTGTTTTATACTTGTGTTTTTTATGTTTGCCAAGAAGGTTGTGATACCAACTGAGCCCTAAATAGTAATAAGGAATACTTAAAATATTATACATGGGTGTAATAAATGCACGTTTATTTACTATGTGAGGGGCATTTATTTCAAGCAAAGCTTGTTCATATAAAGCCTCTTTTACCAAGGGTAAGTTAAATTGTGCTAAATATCTTACGCCCCCATGTATTAATTTAGTTGATCGAGAAGATGTGCCTTTAGCATAGTCATTTTTTTCTATAAGTAAGGTTTTATATCCTCTTGTAATCGAATCTACACTAATGCCAAGGCCTGTTGCTCCTCCACCAATTATTATTAAGTCAAAGTCTTGATTATCAATATCCCCCAATACTTTTTTTTTATGTTCTAGCATAAATGAGATATTCTCCTTATTAAAATTATGGTTTTATTGCATAAACTTTATTGATATGTCAACAAAGTCTGTAAATAGACCATCTACTTTAGCTTTTATAAATAACAATTCTAATAATTCATTTGGATCTTTTACATATGAAGGCAATGCATCAATTCTAAACGTGTAAGGATGAACCTGCATGTTATATTTATGAGCTAAACTTATAAGACCTGTGATTTGCCCATTAATAATGATTTGGGGTATCCAAGGTCCAATTCCGTCAGCATATTTTGCAACCTCAGCCATACCTTCTTCTGATTTAATGTATTCATAATCTGTTGGTGCTTCTTCCCAGTCATTTTCTCCAACAAGCATTATCAATTTTCCCTGATATCCAAGTTCTTCTCTTATTCTTTTTATTTCGTCAAAATCAAATGTTTGAAGATAAATTTTATCTTCTTTTGATTTGTATCCATATTTATTTAGAATGTCTATTACTATTTTAGATATGTCTTTACCTTGTTGTTTATGCCATAGTGGTTTTTTGATTTCAGGATAAATACCAATATTTTTCCCTGTGCTTTTGTTTAGTCCTTGTATGAATTTTATTTCTTCTTCTAGGGTTGGAATTTTGAAATCATATTCTGTTGCAGGAAAACGGTTAGGGTATATTGGTTGTTGTGTTTCAGGATCAAATCTTTCGCTAAGGCTTAGTGATTTGATTTCTGCTAATGTGAAATCGACGGAATAATATTTTCCGTTTTCTCTAGCTCTTCCTGGAAACAGCTTTGCAACATTTGTTGTTGTATCTAGTTCAGGATCGTGCATTACTATAGGGATATCATCTTTTGTTAAAACAATATCTTGTTCTATATAATCAGCGCCTAAGGCATGAGCGTATGCTTTGGCTTCTAATGTATGTTCTGGTAAATATCCGCTTGCACCTCTGTGAGCTATAATTAATGCTGATTTTTTATTTATTTTTGCATTTTCTTTTGCACAAGAAATGATAAGAACAGTACTTATTGCAAACATTATTAATTTGAATTTCATTAATTTAACCTCTCATAACTTATATTTTGATGAATATATTATAATATATTTCATTCTTAAGCTTTCATTGTTAACATAACTATTATTATTTATTTTTATTGTTTTTTTCTTTTTTCAATGTTAATGCTATAAATGTTATTGCAAATATGCATGAAATCATCAATAAATAGAAATAAACGTCCCAACTAAAGTATTGCAATACAAAACCTGTAATGGCGCTAGCAGTAACAGAGCCTCCTATATATCCAAATAATCCCGTAAATCCTGCAGCAGTACCAGCAGCTTTTTTAGGTGCAAGATCGAGTGCATGAAGACCTATAAGCATAACAGGTCCGTAGATTAAAAATCCTATTATTGCTAGTAAAACGGTTGTAAGTGTTGGAGTATTTTCTGGTAATTGCCAATATATAATTATTGCAATAAGGGTGGCAGTCATAAATATTATTCCAGTCTCAGACCTTCTTCCATTAAATACCTTATCAGACATCCATCCGGCAAGTAGTGTTCCAGGGATAGCTGAAAATTCATAAAGGGAATATGCCCATCCTGAATTTTTTATAGAAAAGTTTCTAACCTGTGCAAGATATGTTGGTGCCCAATCTAGTATTCCATATCTTATAAAATATACAAATGCATTAGCAATGGCTATATACCATAGTAGCTTATTATTAAGTACATGTTTGATAAATATTTCTTTTGCATTAAGTTCTTTTTCTGCATCTTCTGTATGGTTATCAGGATAATCGTTTTTATATTCTTCAATTGGGGGTAATCCTACAGATTGAGGAGTGTCTTTTAGTGTCATTAATACAAAGATTGCAATTATTATTACTATAAATGCTGGTACATAAAGTACGGCTTGCCATTCATTAAAGTAAAATAAAGCTTGTGCGGATATTATTCCAGCTATTCCTGCTCCTATATTATGAGATACATTCCAGGTAGCAACAATTATTCCCCTTTCTTTTTTTGACCACCAATGAACCATTGTTCTTCCACATGCTGGCCATCCCATGCCTTGAATCCATCCATTTGCAAACATTAAAATGAACATTAATACTATAGCAATTGAAGTATCAATTGAGCTCCATGGCAATAGTCCAAATATAATACTTATTGCTGCTGTTAGGGATAATCCTAGTGATAGAAAATATCTAGGATTACTGCGATCTGAGACATTTCCCATAATGAATTTAGAAAATCCATATGCAATTGAAACTCCAGATAAAATGATTCCTAGTTGACTTTTATTTAAACCTTCTTTTTCAAGTTCTGGCATTACAAATGAAAAAATCTTTCTTGTTAAATAGAATCCAGCATATCCAATAATTATTGAAAGAAATATTTGTAATCTTAATTTTTTATATAATGATTCTTCTAATTCCTTGTCTACTCTTTGTATGTGAGGCGCTGGTTTTAGAAAATTAAATATCTTTTTCATAATTTAACATCTCCATTTTTTTGTAATTTATTAATTCCATTTCTTTAATATTAATTCTATATGTTTTAATCTATAATTTAATCAATATCACTTAACTTTAAATGTTATTATAATTAATGATTGATTATTCAATCCAAGATTTTGCCCTATTTATGGCTTTATGCCAATTATAAATCAAATCTTCCCTTTGACTTTGTTTCATTAAAGGTTCAAATATTTTATCTGATTTCCAAAGACTTGTAATCTCTTCTGTATTTTCCCAATATCCTATGGCAAGTCCTGCCAAATATGCAGCGCCAAGAGCTGTTGTTTCTGTGATTTTTGGTCTTACAACATTACATTGTAAAATATCAGCTTGAAATTGCATGAGTAAATTATTTTGACTAGCTTTACCATCAACCCTTAGTTCTTTAATATCAAAACCTTTAATTGAATTTTTCATTTCAGTTAATACATCAAAGCTTTGAAAAGCAATGCTTTCAAGTGCAGCTCTTGTAATGTGTTCTTTTGTTGAACTTCTTGTAAGTCCAATAATTGTTCCTCTGGCATAAGGGTCCCAATGTGGTGTTCCAAGGCCTACAAATGCTGGTACGAAATAGATACCCCCATTATTATTTACTGAGGCAGCTAGTATTTCTGCATCGCTGCTTTTTTTAAATAGTTCTAAATTATCTCTTAGCCATTGAATTACAGCTCCGCCAATGAAAATACTTCCTTCAAAAACATAAGTTGTTATATTTTTTTTTACCCATGCAATTGATGTTAATATTTTTTGTTCATTGATTATAGGTTTATGTCCTATATTAACTGTAGTAAAACAACCGGTGCCATAAGTGTTTTTTGCCATTCCTTTTTGAAGACATGATTGTCCAAATGTTGCTGCAAATTGGTCTCCTGCAATGCCTGAAATATTGATTTCTGTTCCCATTATGGAAGAGTCAATTTTTCCATATATTTCTGAACTTTGTTTAAGTTCAGGTAAGATTGATTTTGGAATGTTTAAGATTTGTAGTAGATCGTCATCCCAATTAAGAGAATTAATATTTAAAAGTAAAGTTCTTGATGCATTTGAATAATCCGTAATATGTATTTTACCTTTAGTAAGATTCCAAATTATCCAAGTATCTATTGTGCCAAAACATAATTCTCCTTTTTCTGCTCGTTCTCTCGCTTGTGAAACATTATCTAGTATCCATTTTATTTTTGTTCCACTAAAATAAGGATCTAGTACAAGACCTGTTTTTTCTAAGAAAATTTTGTCTTTGCCCTGTGTTTTAAGTTCATCACAAATTTTTGCTGTTCTTCTGTCTTGCCAAACTATTGCGTTATAAATTGGTTGGCCTGTATAGCGATCCCAAATAATAGTTGTTTCTCTTTGATTTGTAATTCCGATTGTTGCAATTTCATTAGGATGAGTTCGTGCATTTGCTAATGCTTCTGATATTATTTCTAGTAGAGAACTCCATATTTCATTTGGATTGTGTTCAACCCAACTTGGATGAGGATAAATTTGTTTAAAGTCTTTTTGTGCAAATCCTTTTATATTTGCATTTCTGTCAAAGATTATTGCTCTTGAGCTAGTTGTTCCTTGATCTATGGATAAAATATATTTCATAATAATTTTTTCTCCTTTTCCTTTATTATTGTGTTATAGTCAATATTATTATTTGTATTTACAATCATTTTTTGTCTTTTAATGTGAGTTTATAAACCATTGCACCTATGTTAGCACCAATGATAGGTCCCAATATGGGGATTATAAGTACATTAATGTCGTTAAAACCATGATTTTTAAATCCAGTTATTAATAATAATATTCTTGGGCCTAAGTCTCTTGCTGGGTTAATAGCATAACCATTCATGCCTCCAAAACTTATTCCAATGGCTATAACTATTGCTCCAATAATGAAAGGGAAAAATGGATTTTGAATATCTTCTTTTATAAATTTGCCAACAACTAAGACTAAAAACATTAATAGAAATGTTCCAAATATTTGATCAATAAATCCAGGCCAAAAACCAGGAATAGCGGGAAAAGTTGACATGATTCCCTGGGTGATTTCAAATTTAGGATCTATTTCTATCCATTTGGGATAAAATACGATAAGTGTCATTAATGCGCCAGAGAATGCTCCAAGTATTTGGGCTGGAATATAGTAACAAAGTTTTGATTTTGGAAATTTACCAATAGTTGCCAGTCCAAGACTGATTGCAGGATTTAGATGAGCGCCACTGATTTTTGCAGCGGTGTAAACCCCAAACGTTACACCTAAACCCCATCCAAACACTATATTTGTATATCCACCATTTATTATTTCTCCAGCTATAGTGGGGTTTGATGGAAATAATGTTGTCATAGCTACAGAACCTGTCCCTATTGAGAGTAAAATAAATGTTCCTAAAAATTCTGAAATAAATTCTTGAGTTTTTGTGTAAACCATACTTTAACCTCCTTATTGTAGATAAGACTTAATTTAAGATTAACTTTTTTAAATAATTTATATTATGCTTGATGTAATTTAACTAACATAATAATAAGAAAACAAACTATTTTGTTTTTGTATGGGGGATGATGTTTTGTTATTATCGTTTGAGTTTTCTCTCATAATACTTTTAACTATATGACATTTACATTTGATGATTAAAATTCCTCTCAATATAATTCTTATGTTGATTGACCATTGTTTTTTGATATTATTTATTATTTTAAAATTGATGCAATTTAATATAGACAAAGTCATATAGTTTTTTTGCTTTTTTTTAGAATATAAGTTTTTATTTGTTGATTTTTTACTTTGATTTATAAATTTTATTATGTTGGTATATTGTTTATATTTTTTGTTTAAATAATTATTAATTGTTATTTTTGGGAAGATTTTAATTATTGTTTTAGGCAATATTAATTTGTTATTGAAATTGGTTAATTCGGATTGATTACCCATTTAATGTTCCTCTGAATTGATCATTGAAATATATAGGATTGTTTCATGCTATAGAAATTTTATTTTTTATTGTTGTTAATGTCAATAATTTAAGAAACTTGAAATTAATTATATTAATTTTTTTTATTAAAAAATTTAATTGTTTGTTTTATTAATGTATAGTTATGTTTTTATTTGTTTCAATGATGCATTATTTATTAATTAATAATTATGAATTTTGGAGGCAGGCTTGGTAATTGTAATTGAGGGATTAATAGGTGTAGGTAAGACTACGCTTGGACATATTTTATCTTTAGATCTTGAAATTCCTTTTTATCGTGAATTAGATAATGAATTTACATTGTCTATGTTAAATGAGTTTTATAAGGATAAATTTAGATGGGCTTTTCCAATGCAAATTAGTTTTTTGAATGAAAGATTTAAACTTATAAAGAGTGTATTTAAATCTAAAGGAAAAGGGATACTAGATAGATCTATTTATAGTGATTGTGTTTTTGCTTCTTTCTTAAATGATAATGGATATATTTCTGATAATGAATATAAAATATATCTTGATTTACTTGATAATATGTTAGAGCATTCTAAAAAACCTGAGTTGATGATATATCTTGATTGTAGTATTGCTGAGGCTGAGAATCGTATTAAGAAAAGAAATAGAAGTTGTGAGACAGATATTTCAAAAGATTATCTTGAGAAACTTAATAAGAAATATTTAACTTGGTATGATAGTTATAATTTGTCTCCCAAATTAATGTTTAATTATGATAAAATAAATGTTTTTGATGATAGAGAGAAAAGCAATCTCATTACTTTCATTAAAGATAAACTTGTAATATAATTGTTTATGATTTTTGAAATTATTAGTTTGGTTTTGTTTTTTGGAATGACTAGATTTCATTGGAGGTTAACATGAAAAAATTGGTCTTATTGTTTTTTTCTTGTATTTTTATAAATTTATTTGCAAGTAATGATTCTTTAATTGATGAGAGACAAAAGGAACTTGCTATTTTTTATTATGAGGTTGGACAACGGTATATTGATGTTGGAAAAGTTACAAAGGGGAAAATTTTTCAAAAAAAAGCTTTGGAAATGTATCCAAAATTAAAAGGGGAAGTTGATTTAAAAAGTGCTGTAGAGGATATTGATTCTAAGATGAAGTTAGAAGGTGAGGCAACTTTTCTTTCTTTTGATGATGTTAAGCTTGATGATATTCCAGGAATAATTCACGATAAGATTGAAATTAGTGAAGTTACAAATGCTCCTAGAATAGAATATGTTGCAAGTAGAGAAAGAGAAAATCACAAAGAGCAAGCCGTTAAATTTCAATTTAATAAATTTGTAAGGGCTTTTCTTTTGCAAGATTTAAATTTGCTTGACTCTGTTATTGCTGATGATGTTAAAGTTTTAGGTAAAGTTTCACCTAAATCCGATTTTATTGCCAATTTGGAATTTGCTTCAAGTGATTTTAATAGAGATGATTTAGGTTATCTTTCAGTTGATGATTTTTATGATCTTAAATCTTTAAGTATTACAAAAACTACAGATACGTCTTATACTGTCAAAGTTAAAGCTAAGAAGAATGATATTACTCAAAATATTCCATTTTGGAGAGATGTTCAAACTTTATGTTTTGTAAATCAAGATAATAAATGGTTACTTTTTTCAGTTAAATGATATCTTAGGGTCATAATTACAATTGCTATTGCTAAAGCATATATAAAGAGGTCTCCAATGTATTCATAGATTGTTGTGAATCTTGGGGGCAATTTTATTTTTGATACTAGATATCCTTCTTTAAATGTTTCTAAACTTTTTACATTCTCACCATATTCGTTTATTATAGCAGTTATTCCTGAGTTAGTAGCTCTGATTGTTTTAATTCCGTTTTCTATGCTTCTAAATTTTGCCACTACAAAATGTTGCCATTCTGATGAATTTGTATGTGACCAAGAATCATTTGAAAAATTTAATAGTAAATTGGCATTTTGTTTTTTATAGTTTCTTGCAAGATCTGGAAACGCATCGTCATAACATATTAAAAAACCTAGATTAAATTTTTTAAGCTTTAAGATTTCAAGTCTATTTCCGTTAGTTTGTCCAAAAAGGCCAAAATTTTTATAGAAAAATTGTCTTATAAATTTATATTCATAAAATGGTATTTTTTCTGAAAATGGAACCAAAAATATTTTAGAATATATATTAGTTATTTCAAGGTTGGGATTTATTGCATAAACAGAATTTTGATGTGTAAGTAATCGTTTATCTGTTTTTGATGGTGAACCAATTGCAAAGTAGGCTTTATTGTTTATTATAAGTTCATTTACTGAATTATATAATTCAAGCAATTCTTGATCGTAATATGCATAATCTTTATAAGTATTGAAAGGATAAGTTAATACTCCTTCACTCCAGAGCACGAGTTCTGTATTTGGATGTTCTCTTAGTGCTTGTTTTGTAATTGTAATAGATTTTTTAATTCCTTCTTTACGATTGCCAGGCAACCAAGAATCAATATTAATTTGAATTGCTGCAATGTTTAGTGTATCTATTTCTTTGTTTAAGATTGGATTCAATTCTATTTTTTTTATGTTTCCATAAGCAAAAGATGTACTTATTAATAAAATAGAAAATAACATACTTAGTATATTTGTTTTATTTTGATTTATTAAAAAATTTGCAATTCCTGCATTAAAAAAATAGACTACAAAACATACAAATAAAACCCCAAATATATCAGCTACTTGTATTAGATCATTAAAATTATGTACCATAAATGCTGAAAATCCCCAAGGATATGCTGGAAATCCAATTGATTTTGAGTAGTCATATAATGTAAAAAGTATAGCTAAGGTTAATGTTTTGTTATTAAAAGTTTTGAGTGAGTAATATAATAAATATCCTAAAACTAAAGCATAAGGAATATATCCAAGTATTGCTCCTAAAAAAGTAATGATACCGAATGAATAAAAGAATGCAAGCCAAAAACTTTGTAAACTATTGGCTATTAAAAAATAAAATGTTGTTAGGGTGATAAGAAATTTTTTATTTTTTGTTTTAGTTAATGCAATAAAAAGTGGTATGTATGCTATCAAACCAATGTGTGAATATCCCATATTATTTATTTCATTTGGAATTGCTAAACTTGTAAGCAATCCAGAAAATGCGGCTAGAGAAAAATATTTTGTTTTCATTCTTTTCCTTTTTTGTTTTGTTTTTGTATATAAAAATATATTATATATTCAAGAATACAGATATTAATATACAATATTGCATAGTATAATATATATAATATGTTTCGTGTAAAAATATTAAATTTATATAGTACTTGTTTTAGTATTAAAAAAATAGCTTTGATGTTTAATATAGCCATTTTTTTAATAAATGCATTTGTTTTAAATGCTCAAGGTATTGTTACTAACAAGGATGCTCAAGAAGAATTTAAATGGGCACTTAATTCTTATAATAATGGTCTTTATGATGATGCTTTGTTGTCTTTTAAGAGAGTTTTAAGCTTTGATCCAAGTAATCTTGATTATCATTTTTGGATAGGAAATGTTTATTATAGATTGGGGCATGTTGAGGAAGCTTTGATGGAATGGCGAAATTTGCAATCTCAAGGGTATAAATCGGCTTATCTTAGGCAGTTGATATCTATAATTGAACAAAGAAGAGGTATATCCTTAAATAATGAATTTAAAAATATTGAAAAATTTGTTCAAGTTGCGCTTCTTGATAATTCCATTTATAAACGACCAAATGGATATCAGATTACATCTCTAAAGGCCGATCAATATGGTGGTTATTATGCTGCTAATTTTGTAGGAAATGAAATTTTACATTTTGATGCTAATAATAATATTCATGTTTTAGTTAAGGATGGAATTACTTCTATAAAGTCACCTTATGATGTTATTGAGCTTGATAAACTTTTATATGTGACACTTTATTCAAATGATGAGATTGGTATATATGATAAGACTTTTGGCATTAAAAAAGGTTCAATTGGAAAGAAAGGTACTGAGGATGGTGAGTTACTTGCTCCTCAATATATAACAGTTGATGAGAGAGATTATATTTATGTTAGTGAATGGGGAAATAAGCGAATCAGCAAATTTGATGCTAAGGGTAGTTTTGTTTTGAATTTTGGCATGAAAACGGTTGGATATGCAGGGCTTTTAGGTCCAACAGGTGTTACGTATTTGAATGGAAATATTTATGTTGCTGATGCTCCTAGAAATTCTATTGAAGTATTTGATACTAGTGGTAATCATTTGTATTCTATTTCAACTTCTTTTGAAGGGATAGAAGGTCTTAGCAGTGATTTTGCAAGTAATAGCATTATTATATCTTCAAAATATGGTGTTTATAAATATAGTGTTTCAAGTAAAACTTTTGTTAAGCTTTTAAAAGCAGATAAGATAGATTCTAAAATTTCATCTTCAATTATTGATGTTAATAATCAAATGGTTGTATCAGATTTTGATAATGCTCATATTGCGATTTATAAAAGTGATGTTAGTGTTTATGATAGTTTAAATGTTGATGTTCGTAGAGTAATTAGGGCTGGAGGTTCTAAAATTTATGTGGAGCTTAATATTAGCAATAGAAATGGATTACCAATTGTGGGTTTAAAGAGTGAAAATTTTGCGGTTGCTAATGAGAGATATTACATTGTAAATCCAAAAATTGCTTATGATATTAATACTTCTAATGATATGAATATTGCAATTGTTTTTGATAAATCTTTTTCTATGAAAAATTACGAGTCAGAACAAATTATGAGTGTAAATACTCTTATAAAATCTAGAAAAAATAAAAAGTTTAGTTTTATAAATGCAACTAATTTACCTTTGGTAGATAATATCGATAGTTTATTAAGTATGATTCATAAAACAAATTCTCTTGGTGTTTATGATTTAAATGATGTAAAGACGGATGTTAGTCTTAAACTTGCAGGTTCTGAACTTATGTCAAAGAGTGCAAGAAGGGCCGTTATTTATTTTAGTGATGGATCTTTGAGTCATTCTGCTTTTAGTAGGTATTCTGTGGATACTATTTTAAGCTATTATAAAAATAATGATATTAGATTTTATTTAATATTGTTTGGAAATAGTCCTATTGAGTCTAAATTGCAGTATTTAGTAAATGAAACTGGTGGTGCTATTATTCCTTTTTCTTCTTATGAGGGTGTATCAAAAGTTTATGATTTAATGATGAAACAGAAAACAGGGACTTATTTGCTTGAATATGATTATCCAGGCCCTCAAGAACCTAATGGATATTATAATTTATCTGTTGAAGTAAATTTCAATCAACAAATAGGTAGAGGAGAATTTGCATATTTAATTAATTAAATTTTACTTTATGGAGTTTTATTTATGGCACTTAATGTGGGAATAGTGGGATTGCCCAATGTTGGGAAATCTACCTTATTTTCGTCCTTAACAGCATCAAAGTCAGAGATTGCTAATTATCCTTTTTGTACTATTGATCCTAATGTGGGAATAGTAGAAGTTCCTGATGCGAGACTTTTGAAAATTGCTAATTTAGTATCGTCAAAAAAAATAATTCCTGCTGTGATAGAATTTGTTGATATTGCGGGTCTTGTTAGAGGGGCTTCCAAAGGAGAAGGACTTGGTAATAAATTTTTAGCGAATATTCGTGAAGTTTCTATTATTGTTCATGTTGTTAGATGCTTTAATGATAGAGAAGTTATTCATGTTGATGGGGATATAGATCCTCAAAGGGATATAAGTACAATTAATACAGAATTATGTCTTGCAGATCTTGAAACGGTTCAAAAAAGTATTTTAAAAAATGAAAAAAATGCAAAGAGTATTGATAAAAATATTAGTGAAAATGCAAAGATAATTGTTTCACTTCTTCGAGATCTTGAAAAACATTTGATTGATGTTAAACCAGCAAGCGAGTTTAAATTTGATGAATTTGGTTATACTTTTGTTAAGTCTTTAAATCTTTTGACTATGAAAAATGTTATATATGTTTGCAATGTTGATGAGGATTCACTTTCTGGTAATAAATATACTGATGTTGTTAAAAATATAGCTTTAAGTGAGGGTAATAATTATTTAATTTTGTGTGCTAAGATTGAGGCAGAACTTGCTGAAATTCAAGACTTAAGCGAGAGAAGAGAAATGTTAGAATCTATGGGTATCAAAGAGAGTGGTCTTAGTAATTTAATACGTACTTCTTATTATACTTTAGGTTTAAGAACCTATTTTACTGCAGGAGAACAAGAAGTTAGAGCTTGGACTTTTATTGATGGAATGAAAGCCCCAGAAGCTGCAGGTATTATTCATAGTGATTTTCAGAGAGGTTTTATTAAAGCAGAGGTGTATTCATTTGATGATTTGATTGAGTTTCAAGGCGTTCATGGTTTAAAGGAAAAGGGACGTCTTAGACTTGAGGGAAAAGATTATTTGGTAAGAGATGGTGATATAATTTTATTTAAATTTAATGTTTAAATAAATTAAGATGCAGGAATTATTTTTTTATAAAATCAGATTACTTTTTATTTTTTGTCTTAATATAAGCTTTTCTATATATTATATGTTGTTATATAGGAGCAGTTTTAGTATTTTTATTATTTTTTTAATGTTTATAAATTTTTTTGTAATGGTTTCTTATTTAAGATATTTTTATGAAATTGACTTTAAAGGAAACAAAATTTTTTATAAAAAATTTTGTTTTAAAGTTAATTTTGATTTTCATGATATCATATGGATTGAAAAAAGATTGTTAGATAATATGTTAATTTTAGGTTTAAATAATGGTACAAAAATAAAAATGTGTTTTTTAAGAAAAGAGTATTTGAGTAGTTTTTTTAAAAAACTCAAACTTATAAGAAGTGATTTATTTATTACAAAGATACAAGAATTACCAATAAGATATCATGTTTCAGGTACTTATATTTTGATGTATTTATTTCGTGTTTTAATTAATATTTTTGTTTATTATATTTCATTTGGTAGTATAATAGTGTTTTCTCTTGTTTTTATTTTAGGAATTAAGGTTTTAATAAGAGATATTTTGGTGCTTAAAAATTTAGTAATTTTTTATGAATTTAGGCAAAATTCTGTTTATGAGAGAAAGCTTTTTTCTGGAAAAGAATATTATTATGAGTTTTTTAATAAGATATTTGTTTATAATTCTGAGTTAACTGGTGATGGATATTTGTCTTTTGTTTATTCTTATAAGAGTATTTTTAAGAAAGTTTATATTAATGATGAGGGAATGTCTTATTCAATGAAAAAAGTATTTGCTTATATTGATAAGTATTGCAATAAGTGTTCTTAGTGTATGATTGACTATATCATAATTAGTTGGTATATTATTTATTATCATGTTTGCTGCATTAAGGAGTTTAATTTGGGCAATAATCCATCAGCATTAAAGCGAGCTCGACAAAATTTGAAGCGAAATTTGAGAAATGTAAGTGTTAAGAGTGAACTTAAGACACTAGAAAAGCGTTGTATAAAACTTATAAAAGACGGGAAAAAAGATGAAGCTTTGGAGTTTTTTAAATTTGTTTCAAAAAAATTAGATACTGCTGCTAGAAAGCGAATAATACATATAAATAAAGCCGCACGTAAAAAGTCAAATTTGAGTATTTTGTTATTACAGTAAGGAACTAGCTTATGTCTTGTTCAAAGAGATCCAAAGTTACTAAATCAGATATTGTTGATCAAATATTTTTAAACATTAAAAATAATAATGAAAAGTTGGAAAAGAAGTATATAAGACTTGTAGTTGATGCTTTTTTTGAAGAACTTAAAAACAGTCTTTGTGTTAATAATGTTATAGAGTTTAGATCATTTGGTACATTTGAGCTTAGAAAGAGGAAGGGTCGCCAAAATGCTCGTAATCCTCAAACAGGTGAATATGTGAATGTTGATGATCATCATGTTGCTTATTTTCGTCCAGGAAAAGATTTAAAAGAACGGGTTTGGAGCATTAAAGGATAGTTAATGCCTGTTAATGTTAAGGATTCTTACAAATGGGATTGTAAGCTTGATTCAAGTTTAATTTTTAGAGGAAAATTAAAGTTTGAGGGTGCTTTATATCTTGATTCTTCTTTTGAGGGTGAGATTTTTTCAGAAAAAGGAATACTTTTTATAGGTAAAAATAGTAAGGTTATTACTGATGTAGTAATTTGCGATACATTGATAATTGAGGGAATTTTAAAGGGCAATGTTAATGCTAGCAATAAGGTTTATTTAAATAGTGGTTGTAAAATATATGGTGATGTTAAGACAAAAAAGATATTTATTAATGATAATATAGTTTTTGATGGTAAATGTGAAATGATTAAATCTAATGAAAGCATAGATTTGTTTTCTTTTACAGTTTCACAATTAAAAGATACTTTGCAGTGAATTAATGTTATGTTTTATCATTTAATGATTAATTATTATTTTAAATAGAAATACCCTTCTTAAAAATTTATCTCATAGAGGAGATTATGGATAGAAAATGTGAGGAATTTGATTTAGAGGATGAAATGAAGCGTTTGAATTCTTCTAAAGAATTAAAAATTGAAGATAATAATAAGAAAAAAGTAGTTAAAGTTGTTACTAAAAAAGAATCTGTTTCTAGTGCTTCTAGGAATTCTAATATTGATAAATTAAGAGAATCTAATGAGCTTTCTTCTGATTTTGATTATGATATATCAGATCCAGATTTGGAGAGTAGTATTAAGACTCTTGAACAAAGCAATATTATTAATTTTTTAGGTGGTAAGGATTCTATAGTTATTGATACTCTTTATGATAAGCCAATCACTGAAATTAGAAAAGTTGTTGAAGGACTTGGGACTAATCATACTATTGCGGTAACTATGAAAAAGACAGAATTGATATTTTTACTTGTTAAAATATTAACAGAGCATAATATTAATGTTTTATTTACCGGTGTTCTTGATGTTTTAAGTGATGGTTATGGTTTTTTGCGTACAGCATCTAATTCTTATCTGTCTGGAGGTAATGATGTTTATGTTTCTCCGTCTCAGATTAGGCTTTTTAATTTAAGAACGGGTGATATTTTATATGGACAAATTAGATCTCCAAGAGAAGGTGAGAGATTTTTTGCAATGATTAAGATTAAGAGTATTAATGATCAAGATCCTACATTTGCACAAAATAGAATACCTTTTGATAATTTAACACCTTTATATCCTAGTTCAAAATTAGATCTTGAATATGAAAATTGTAATATTTCAACTAGACTTATTAATTTGTTTGCACCTATTGGAAAGGGTCAAAGAGCTTTAATAGTCTCGCCTCCAAAAGCTGGTAAGACTACTTTACTTCAAAAAATAGCTAATGCAATTACTACTAATTATCCAGATATTGTTTTAATGATTTTACTTATTGATGAGAGACCTGAAGAGGTGACTGATATGATTCGTGGTGTTAAGGGTGAAGTAATAGCATCTAATTTTGATGAACAGGCTAGTAGGCATGTACAAGTTGCAGAGATGGTCATTGAAAAGGCAAAAAGATTAGTTGAGAATAAAAAAGATGTTGTGATTCTTTTAGATTCAATTACAAGGCTTGCTAGAGCTTATAATCAAACTATGCCAACTTCTGGTAAGATACTCTCAGGGGGTGTTGATTCTAATGCTTTACATAAACCAAAAAGATTTTTTGGTTCTGCTAGAAATATTGAGGAAGGAGGTAGTCTTACTATTATAGCTACAGCTTTAGTTGATACTGGGAGTAAGATGGATGAAGTTATATTTGAAGAATTCAAGAGTACTGGTAATATGGAGCTAATTCTTGATAGAAGTTTGGCAGATAGAAGACTTTTTCCTGCTATTAATATTAAGAAATCGGGGACAAGGAAAGAAGAATTACTTTTAAGTGAAGAAGAACGTTCTAAAATTTTGCTTATTAGGAAAATTTTAAGTGGTGTTGATGATTATGAAGGAGTTGAAGCTTTGGTTGAAAAGATGAAAAAGAGTAAAAACAATGAAATTTTTTTAAAAACCATGAGTAATGGAGATTAATGAAATTGACTTTGTTAATAATTTAGACTAAACTTTGATTAAATTAAGAGAGGCTTTATGAAAAAAGATATACATCCTGTTAGTAACTTAGTAGTTTTTAAAGACGGTGCTAATGGTGCCATGTTTTTAACAAGATCAACTTTAACGTCAAAAGAAGTAATTAAGTATAGTGATAATAAAGAATATCCATTAATTACTGTTGAGATTTCAAGTAAGTCACATCCTTTTTATACAGGTCAGCAAAAATTTGTGGATGCGGCAGGTAGAATTGACAAATTTAACAAAAAATATAAAAAAGCTTAATTAATATTTTTTTATTTTTTGTTGTTTTTAATATATTTTTTTTACCCTATATTTTTTGCCAATAAATTTTTCTATCTTTGTTTTGTCATTCTCATAGATTGTATTGCTAACAAGAGATGTGATGCTGTTTTTTTGTTTTAGTTGGTATAGTACTTTTTCAGAGATGTTTTTTATATCTGTATTTGTTATTTTAAAATAATTATTTCTTATATTTTGTCTTAGATTATCACTAATGTTTAGCATTTTTCTTTTGTAGCTTTGTAATATTTCTGTGGATTTTGTTTTTACATTTGTATTAAGTCCAATTACCCCTATTAAATATGTATAGATTTCGTCACATTTAATTTCATTATTAGCTAACTCTTCTAATGATGCTTCAAAAGCTTGGTATGTTGTGATAAAATTTGGATCTCTATATGATGCAAAAGAAAATATCCCGTTTGTAATAGATGCAAATGCACCATATGCTCCACCAGCAACCCTTATTTTTTCCCATAATATTCCGTTTTTTAATATATGTGTTAAGAAATTTATTGTTGGATATTCTTTATCTGTTATTTTATAGCTTGCAAAGCTCATGGCATTAAAAGATATCTTTGATGGAATGATCATTATTTCTTTTAAGACATTACTTGATGGTTGTATTGTAATTAAATTGTTGCTGTAAATTTTTTCATTTAGATTTTCTTTTAGTATAAATAATTCTGTTTCTAATTTTTTAACAACGTCTTTAGTATTACCTATAAGCAAGGATGATAGATTATTTTTAAGAATAATCTTATTTCTAAGGTTTTCTAAATTATGTGCAATTTCTTTTAAAGATTCTATGTCGGTTTTTATTTTGTGCCAATATTGTCTTCCCGTAATACCAAATTGAAGTTCTTGCAGGTATTTACTTTGACTTAATTTTGATTCTGATCTTGTTGTTGCTAAGATGTGTCCTTGTGGAATGAGTATTGATTTAAAGTCGTTTTTGAGACTTAAGACTATTTCTTTTAATCTATTGTAGTCGTGAAAATCTATATTGATTAAAATTTCTTTTATTAATGTGAATGATTCTTGAATTTTATTGTTAAATGATTTGAAATTTATATTAAACAGATTGATCATATTTCCGTGAATATCTTCTTCATAGCTTTCGTATATATTTAGTTGTCCCAGAGTATTTTGGATTTTATTATTTAAAGTGATATATGAGTAATTTTTGGTAGACAAATCTTGAATAGCTCTTTTAAGCAACGAGAGATACAAAAAATCTTCTTTTTGTAAAAAATCTAATGTAAAAAATAGATATACATTAAATATGTTGTTATTCTTTTTTAACTCAAATGTATGTGCCTTCAGTTCGGGAACATAATTTAAAATTAAGCTTTTATCAACTTCTTTTGGTAGGTCTTCTATCTTTAATATAGGAATTTTAGCAATATCAGATTTAAGATCTTTCTTATTTTGATATTTTTTGAATTTATTGTAATCTTTAGTAAATTTTGAAAATTTCTCTGGATTTTTTTTAATATCAATTTCTCTATCCATCAGTTTTTTTTCTATTTGTTCTTCCATTTCTTTAAGCATTTTATCCGATGGGTTGAAGTGAATTAGAGTATAGTGATTATTGTTTAGTAGATATTTTTCTATTAAATTTTCAAAATAGGGTTCTCCTCTCTCTAATTTGTTTTTGATTTCATTTAGCTGATAATTAATTTTTAGAGTTTCAGTTGGATGTAGGCCGTGTATCCAGCCTTTAAAACTTTTAATCATTAAATTAATAGGCCAACCTTGTCCTTTTTCTTCTTTTAATGAAAATTCGTAACCAAATAGAATACCTTGTATTAATTCTTGAGGAATTTTTACCTTTACAAGGTTTTTAAGTTCTTGGAAAACTTTGTCTTTAAATTCTTCTATTTTTCCTGGAAGTACGTTTTGTAAACCAAATGAAAATATGCATTCTTTTATGTCTGTGTTAATTCCGCTAACATCAGCTATTACATCTCCGATTTCGCTTTTTAGCATGTTTATAGTAAATTGGCAAGAACTATCTAGAATAATTTCTGATAAGATTTCAAGACCAATATTTTCTTTAATATTTTCAATATCACTACATAACCAATTTATTACATATACTCCCAATGTATTTTCAGTTTCTTTAGGAATATCAAAACTGAGTGTTTTGTGTTGGTTCCATCTTGTGGCTTTGTCTATGTTATAATTGACATTTGATTTTTTATTTGTGCAAGGCCTAATTATATATTTTTCAATGAAATTAAGATTTTTATTGGTATCAATATTGCCAAATAAAAATATTTTGCAATTTTCTAATGTATAGTATTTTTTATAAAATTCAATAAATTCTTCATATGTAAGATCAATAATGTTAATAGGGTTTCCTCCAGAGTCGTATTGGTAAGGACCTTTAGAGAAAAGAGAATTGGTGGAGATTTCATTAATTAAAGAATTTTTGCTTGAATAATTACCTTTCATTTCATTTAACACAATGCCAGATGGCTTAAAGTTATTTGGATTTATGTTATAACCCTCTTGCATAAAAGCTTCTTTTTTCAGTAAGGGGTTAAAAATGGCATCAGAATATATTTTAAACAAATTAAAGTAATCTTTTTGTATTGTGGATGCTGCTGGATATAGAGTTTTATCTGGAAATGTCATTGCATTTAGAAATGTATTTAGACTACCTTTCATTAAATATAGAAAGGGATCTTTTATTTTATATTTGTTTGAGCCACAAAAAATTGCGTGTTCAAGGATATGTGCAACACCTGTATTATTGAAAGGAATAGTTTTAAATGCTATTCCAAAGGCATTTTCTTTGAATGTACTATTTTTTAGCTCAAATATTTCTAATCCACTCTCATGTTTAAAATAAGACCCTTCAGCATCATATTCTTCTAAATAAGTTTTTGAAATTAAATTAAACAATTTTTTTTTCTTCATTGATAATTAATTTTATCCTTGTTTAATATATTTTTTTGATTCTTCTTCGCTAAATTCAAAAATATTTTCTGTATGATCTGTTGCCTCCAAATTAAATACATAAAGTGGAAATTTTATTATTATTTTTTTATCTTTAAAATAAATTACTGCTTGTTGTAAATCAAATAGTAATTCATTTTGATATGTTGTTGTAATTTTTTCTTTGATTTTGTGGGTAAAATATGGAAATGCTTCCTCTATGTTAATAATTTCATCTATGTTATAGATATAATCCCCATTACTATTAATATAGTAGCTTCTATGATTTGTGATATATGTATTATTAATTTCCTGAGAGGTATTTATTATTATTGTGTGAATACCGTATCCATAGTAAATTTCATAGTCTATATTTAAGCTTGGTTTTTGAGGATTTTGACTAGTGTTTTGAGTTGCACTTTCTAAGTTGGAAACTATCTCATTTGCATAGCTTTCAATCTCATCATTTAGTGATTTTGCCTTATTACTTTCTGTTGTTTGAGTTATTATTTTTGGTATTCTAATTTTATATTTTAAAAGTTCGCTTTCTTTTTCTGCTGAGATAGATTGAATTATTATTTCATTTTTTTCGTTATAAAGCGTATCAATATCATTAAAACTGATTTTTTTTGATTTTTTCGTGCATCCTAATAAACTTATCAGCAAGGATATAAAAATTAAAACTTTTTGGGTTGTTGGTGATTTTATCATAAAGATATTTTTCTCCATATATAAAGTTTTTTATGTTATTGTTATCAAGTATTATATAATACTTATTATACTAATTAGTATAATTTATTTTTCATTATTTTATTTTAATTATCTTTAATTAATTTATTATATTGGGAGTTCGTTAATGCTTGATCTGAAGTTTATAAGAGATAATTTAGAACTTGTTCGGGAAAATATTAAAAATAGAGGATTAAAATTAGAACTTGATTTGTTAATTTCATTTGATGATGAACGTAGAAAACTTATTACAAAGATAGGTGAATTGAATGCTTTAAGGAATGAAAATGCTAATGCCATGAAAGACAATATTGATGATTCTAGTAGGCATTATTTAATAGAAAAGGGCAAAGCTTTAAAAGCTGAAATTATGGATTTAGAAGAAAGGTTGGGTTATTTAACATCTAGACTTTTAGTTGAACATAAACGAATTCCAAATATTTCTGCTCCTGATGTCCCTGTTGGTGTTAGTGAGGATGAAAATGTTGTATTAAAAGTATCAGGAAATATTCCAAAATTCGATTTTAAGCCAAAAGATCATTTAGAGATAGGTATACATTTAGATCTTTTTGATTTTGAAAAGGCACGTGAGGTTAGTGGAAATAAATTTTATTATCTTAAAAATGAAGCTGTTTTTTTGGAACTTGCAATGATTAATTTTGCCTTTAGTAAACTTAAAGCAAAGGGATTTGATTTGTTTATTACACCTGATGTTGCAAGGGAATTTATAGTTGATGGGATTGGATTTAATCCACGTGGTGCTGAGAGTAATATTTATAAAATTGAGGATACTGATAAATATCTTGTTGGTACGGCTGAGATTACCCTTGGTGGATATTATTATAATACTATATTGGATCTCAAATCACCATTAAAAATGGCAGGACTCTCACATTGTTTTCGCAAGGAGGCTGGGGCAGCTGGACAATTTTCTAAAGGACTCTATAGAGTTCATCAATTTAGTAAAGTTGAGATGTTTTGTTTTTGTAGAAGTGAGGATTCTGATCGTATTCACAATGAGTTTTTGGAATTAGAAGAAGAAATTTTTACAGAACTTGAAATTCCATATAGAGTTTTAAATGTTTGTTCTTCTGATCTTGGTGCTCCAGCTTATAAGAAGTATGATATTGAAGCTTGGATGCCAGGTAGAGGAGAGAATGGCGATTATGGAGAGGTGACTTCAACTTCAAATTGTACAGATTATCAGTCAAGGCGCCTTAAGATTAGGTATAAAGAGGATGGGCAGAATAAATTTGTACATATGATAAATGGAACAGCAATAGCCTCCACTAGAACTCTTATTGCTATACTTGAAAATTTTCAAGATGCAAAAGGAGGGGTTCGTATACCTAAGAGTTTGGTTAAGTATACAGGTTTTGATTATATATCTCCTAAGAATTAGAGCTTAGGGTGTCTTCTTTTAGATGTTCAATTGCATTTAAGAGAATTTCATGGTTTTTCAGATTTTGATTAAAAGGTGCGGTTAAGGCTTGTCTAAATTTACGGGCATTTTTTTGAGAATATATCACTCTCATTATATGTCTTAGTATAGTGTTAATTGTTGGATGCTCGTTGTATTCTTTAATATATTCTACCATTTGAAATAGTATTTCTTTTCTTGTTGGAATTTGTTCTTTTTCTCCTAAAAATTCCCTTGAAATTTTTGCGACAAAATATGGGTTTTGTGCTGCAGCTCTTCCAATCATTACAGAATCTACATATGATAAGTGCGTTTCTATGTGATTGCTATTGATAATTCCTCCATTTATTTCTATAAATGTGTTTTTGTATTCTTTTTTTAGTTGATATACAAAATCATATTTTAGTTTTGGAATATTATGATTATCTTTAGGGGAATAGCCATTTAATATAGCTATTCGTGCATGGACAATAAAATTTTTGATTCCATATTCTATAATTTTGTCTACAAATTGCTTGAGTTCTGTGTAGGTTTCTTCTTGGTATTCTTTTTTATTATGTCTTATTCCTATCCTATGTTTTATTGAGATTGGCTTGTTTGTATTTTTTTGCATGGCTTTTAGGATTTTTCCTACTTGAATTGGGTTTTGCATTAAACAAGCCCCGTAATTTGCTTTTTGAATACGAGATGATGGGCATCCAACGTTAAGATTATATTCGTCAAAATTGAAATTTTTTTCAAGAATTTCAATTGCTTTTGCAGCATCATTTTCACAATTTGTTGCTATTTGAATTGCTATTGGAGAGTCATTGGGATTTTGTTTGACAATTGTATTTAATTCCCCCATTATAATTGATTTTGCAGAAATCATTGGAGTATATAGAGTAATTTTTTTTGATAATAATCTTATTATGTATCTAAAATGTTCATCTGTAATTTCTACCATTGGTGCTATTGATATTTTTCTGTTTATTAACATAGCGTAATATGCTAAAATAAATTGTTTAATTTGACAATATTGTTTTATAAAAATTAAGAGGCAGGATGTATGTTTCTAGAAAAAATTTTAATTTCATTATCGTTTATACTAGTGCTATTAGCATCGTTTATTATATCTAGTGGTATAAAGGGTATTGGTGTAAAAAATGCAAATTACATTACTGTTAAAGGATTAAGTGAAAGAGAGGTTTTGTCAACTTTTTCAAGTTGGAGTTTAAATTACGAATTGGGTGGCAATAGTGTAGAAGAGATTAATAAATTAAATAATGCTAATTTATTGAGAATAAAGGATTTTTTTGTGAGTTATGGATTTCATGAAGATGAGATAGATATGCTTAATATGAGTCTTAATATTGCAAATTATCGTGATACTCTTTACAAGTATAATGCTTACGTATCTTTAGGTGTTCGTACTGCAGATGTTGATAAAATGGAAAAAGCAAGTAAAAATATCACTGAACTTTACAATAAGGGAGTACTTTTAAATAGTAATCTTGGTCCAAGGTATTATTTTGATAAGATTAATGATGTTAAACCGGATATGTTAGCAGATTCTATTAAAAATGCTTATTCAGCAGCATTAGAGTTTGCACATCATTCAGGTGTTGCTTTGGGTAAAGTGAAAACAGCAAATCAAGGGTATTTTGAGTTTATTCCAATTGATAGAAGTGACGAAGATCATGCTCGTTATTCAAAAAAGATATTAAGAGTAGTTACTACAGTTTCTTATTATTTAGATTGATTTATTCAAAGGAATAGTGATGGAATTTTTGTATTCTAATAAAGAGAGTGATTTAAAGAATAAGTTTTTTGAGTTTTTTTTAAATAATGTTAGTCAAAGTGATTTTACTAGTATTGGAATTTGCGGTGGTCGCAATATTATTTCTTTTCTTAATGTTTTTGATGAGCAAAATTATTCTCTTAAGAAATCTCATTTTTTTTTAACCGATGAGCGTTGTGTTGATTTAAATAGCAGTTATAGTAATTTTAAACTTTTAAGTGAAAATTTTTTTTCTAAAATGGTGGAAAAAAATTTAGTCTGTGGTTCAAATTTACATCCTTTTATTTACAATGAATTTGATGAGACGTCTTCCATTTATAATTATAATATTGAATTTAATTCTAGATTTACAAGATTAGATTTAAGTATTTTATCTGTTGGTGAGGATGGGCATATTGCATCTATTTTTCCTTCAAAGAAGCTTTTATTTTCTGAAATGGAAGGATATCAATATGAGTATGATTCACCAAAATTTCCAAATAAAAGAATTAGTTTAACCCCTAAATCTTTATTGTCTTCTAAAGCATCTGTACTGTTTTTTATTGGGGATGAAAAAAGAGGTGCTTTAGAAAATTTTTTAAGTTCAGATATTTCTTTGAGGGAATGTCCAGCTAGAATTTTTAAAGACCATTCACATTTATTAGTTCTTACAAATATTGAGAGGGTCTATGCAGGATCCTAGACTGTCCAAATATCAAAATATAAAAAATTTGGGAGTAAAGACTTTTCAAAATATTTGGAATAATAAAGGTATTAAGAGTAAAGAATTGTATGATGATTTGGGTGATTCTGAGATACAAGGCTCAATTCTTAAATCTTGGGTTAATTTGGTAAAAAAAAGAAAAAAAGATGGTCAAAGTAAATTAAATGCGTCCAATAAAGGAGTAGAAAAGCCGGGGTTCATTCGTAGAGAGAGTAAAGTATCTAAAATAGCAAAGTATTTTTTAGCTATTGGTCTTGAAAAATCAGCAGAGATTATGGCTGAACTTGATGATGCAGATATTATTGCTATTACTAGGGAAATTACAAATATTAAATATATTACTCCTGATGATAAGAAACGAATTATTAAAGAGTTTGAAGAGTTGATTAGAAGTGAAAAAAAATATTTAAAAGTTGACGATAAGTTTGCCTATGAATTATTAAATAAATCTTTAACTAAAACACAAGCAAAGGAGATTTATAAAAAAGTTACAGGTCTTGATCCTTTTTTGCCTTTTGATTATTTGTCTGGCATTGAAAATGAACAACTTTGGGCTTTAATTAGAAATGAAAATGTTCAAACACTTTTAGTTATATATGGTTATTTGACTAAAGAACAAAAAAAATATGTTTTTTCTATGTTAGAAATGGATGTTAAGAAAAAATTTATTAAGACTCTTGCTAAACCAAGGCAGTTGAATGTGGATGTTATTGAGGTTATTTCTAATAGATTGAAGGATAGATTAAAAATTCAAGGTAAGCTTAAGACTGAGAAACTTGATGGCTCTAAGATACTTGTTGATATTTTAAGTTACATGGATTTTGAAGATGAAAAAAATCTTTTAAGTAATATTGATATGAAGGTTTTCAATCCTGTTAAAGATATTGAAATTAAAGAAAAGATATTTGATATTAATGTGATACTTAGAATTACAGATAATGATATGCATAATATTTTAAGAGAGTTTGAAAACCATGATATTGCAATGATTATTAAAGATAAAAGTGATGAGATTAGAAATAAAATTCTTTTTAATATTTCAAGGAGACGTAAAGAACTTGTCTTAGAAGAAGAATCCTTGTTAAAAAGAGCAAGAAAAAAAGATATAAAGGCAATGACTACGTCTTTTGTTAATTATATTAAAGAGTTAACTTTGAAAGGTGAGTTGATTATTTATAGAAAGAATGAGGAGTTTGTTTAGTGAAACTTGATGAGCTACGTGCAAAATATATAGACTTTTTTAAAAGTAAGGGACATTGTGAGATTGTAGGTAAATCTTTGATTCCTGATAATGATTCTACGGTTCTTTTTAATACGGCTGGTATGCAGCCCCTTGTACCTTATTTGCTTGGAGAGATTCATCCATCTGGAGATATGTTAGTTGATGTTCAAAAATGTTTAAGAACAGGAGATATTGATGAGGTTGGAGATTTAAGTCATTTGACTTTTTTTGAGATGCTTGGAAATTGGTCTCTTGGTGCTTATTTTAAAGAACTTTCAGTAGAATATAGTTTTGAGTTTTTAACTTCACCTCATTATTTAAATATTTCAAAAGATAAACTTTATGTTAGTGTATTTGAAGGTGATAAAGATATTCCTAGAGATGTAAAAACAGCTGATATTTGGGAAAAACTTGGAATTTCTAAAGATAGAATATTTTATCTCTCAAGAGAGCATAATTTTTGGGGTCCTGTTGGGAATGTAGGTCCTTGTGGTCCAGATACCGAGATATTTGTTGATACAGGAATAGATAAATGTTCTAATACGTGTGATATTACTTGTTCTTGTGGCAAATATTTTGAGATTTGGAATAATGTTTTTATGCAATATAACAAGGATAATAATGGTAATTATGAAGAATTAAAGAGGAAATGTGTAGATACAGGCATGGGTATTGAGAGAACAATTACATTTTTACAGGGAAAATCTTCAGTTTATGATACTGATGCATTTAGACCTATAATCAAACAGATAGAAAAAATTTCTGGTAAGGTTTATGGGGATAATTTGGAAGATGATAGAGCTATTAGAATCATTGCTGATCATATTAAGGCCAGTTGTTTTATTTTAGCTGATAATTTTTCAGTTCTTCCATCTAATGTGGGACAAGGTTATGTTTTAAGAAGGCTTATTAGAAGAGCTATTAGATATGCAAAAAAACTTGGTATGGAATCCCATTGTTTAGCAGATCTTGTTGATTCTGTTGAAGACATTTATAAATCTTTTTATAAAGAGATAACAGAAAAAAAAGATTTTATTAAGAATGAATTGAATATAGAAGAAGAAAAATTTTTTAAGACTTTGCGTTATGGAGAACAAGAATTTGTTAAATTGATCCATCAACTATCATCAAAATTAATTCCAGGTGATATTTCTTTTAAACTTTATGATACTTATGGTTTCCCTTATGAAATTACAGAAGAACTTGCAATTGAATATGGGTTTAGTATGGATAGGGAGGGTTTTGAAGAACATTTTAAAAAACATCAAGAAGTGTCTAAGAAGGGAAGTGATAAGGTATTTAAGGGTGGACTTGCAGATTGTTCATATGAGACTACTAAATTGCATACAGCTACTCATTTACTTCATAAGGCTCTTCAATTGGTGCTAGGTGATCATGTAAGACAAAAGGGTAGTAATATTACTTCTCAGAGATTAAGATTTGATTTTAGTCATCCTTGTAAAATGACGGATGATGAGATAAAAAAGGTTGAAGATATTGTTAATTTACAAATAAAAAATAAATTGTCTGTAAAGAAATCTATAATGAGTTTGGAGGATGCTTTGGTTAAAGGGGCTATGGCTTTATTTGGTGAAAAATATGAAGATATTGTAAGTGTATATGAAATAGATGGTTTTTCAATTGAAGTTTGTGGTGGTCCTCATGTTAATAATACCAGTGAGCTTGGCACTTTTAAGATACAAAAAGAACAAGCTTCTTCATCAGGAATAAGGAGAATAAGGGCAATTTTGATATGATAATAGAAAAATTATGGAGGATACTTTATGTTTAAGCATTTGTGTGATTATTTATTAACTCTTCATCCTATTTTTTTAGGGTTTTTGGGTTCTGTTTTTACTTGGTTTACCACTGCTTTTGGAGCAGCTGCTGTTTTTTGTTTTAGGCGAGTCAATAATAAAATAATGGATGCTATGCTTGGATTTTCGGCAGGAATTATGATTGCTGCTAGTTTTTTTTCGCTTATTAAACCAGCAATAGAAATGGCAGAAGAGCTTGGTTATGTTACGTGGATACCTGCAGTTTGTGGTTTTCTTTGTGGTGCATTTTTTATATATATTGTAGATGTATTTGTGCCAGACCTTGAAAAGTTAACATTTATTGATGAAGATTTAACCAGACATGGAAAGAAGGATTTTTTGCTTTTTACAGCTGTAACTTTGCATAATTTTCCCGAAGGACTTGCTGTTGGTGTTGCTTTTGGTGCTCTAGCATCTTCTCCTGATCTGCATACTTTAGTTGGAGCTATGATTCTTACATTGGGAATTGGTATTCAAAATATGCCAGAAGGTGCGGCTATTTCTTTGCCTTTAAGAAGAGGCCATGTTCCTTTATGGAAGTGTTTTAATTATGGACAAATGTCAGGATTGGTGGAAATTATTGGAGGCTTTTTGGGTTCTTATGCTGTTTATACTTTTACTAGAATTTTACCCTTTGCTTTATCCTTTTCTGCAGGTGCAATGATTTATGTCTCAATTGAACAATTAATACCTGAGGCTAAAAGGAAAGATATTGATAATAAGATCCCGACCATATTTGGAGTTATTGGGTTTTCTTTAATGATGTTCCTTGATGTTTCTTTGGGTTAATTTAACCAAATTTACCGGTGATATATTCTTCTGTTTTAATATTCTTAGGATTGAAGAATAATTCATCTGTTTTGCTTTCTTCTTCAATGTATCCATTTAAGAAGAAAGCTGTTCTGTCAGATATTCTTCCAGCTTGTTGCATATTATGAGTTACTATTATGATGGTGTAACTTTCTTTTAGATTTATTATTAGTTCTTCAATTTTACCTGTTGATATTGGATCAAGAGCGGAGGTAGGTTCATCCATTAGTATTACATTTGGTTCTATTGCAAGGGTTCTTGCAATGCAGAGTCTTTGTTGTTGTCCTCCTGAAAGACTTAGTGCATTTCTGTTAAGTTTGTCTTTTACTTCATTCCATAATGCGGATTTAATTAAAGATTTTTCAACTATTTCATCAAGCTTTTTTTTATCTTTGATGCCATGGATTTTGGGGCCATAACTTATGTTGTCATAAACTGACATTAAGAATGGATTGGGAGTTTGAAAAACCATTCCTATTTTTCTTCTAAGTTCTAAAACATCAAAGTTATTTGAATAAATGCTTTTACCTTCATACATAACTTTTCCTTCTATTTTAACTCCTTCAACAAGGTCATTCATTCTATTAAGTGTTCTAAGGAAAGTTGATTTACCACAACCTGATGGACCTATTAATGCAGTGATGCTATTTCGTAATATTGATATATTAATGTTACTTAGTGCTTTAAAATCTGTATAAAATAAATTTAAATTTTCTGTTTGAATGATAGCTTTGTCTTGGTTCATTTGCTAAATCCTATATAATTTGTTAATTAAAAATTTTGATATTAGATTTATTAATAATATTATTATTATGAGTATTGATGCTGTTGCAAATCCTTTATCTAAATATCCCTCTTGAAATAGTAATAATAGGTGTACAGTTAGACTTCTTGACGGTTCATTTAAAGTGCTTGCAAGTCCCAAGTTTGTTCCCATTGTAAAGAGAAGTACAGCAGTCTCTCCAAGGGCACGTCCTATTGCAAGGACTATTCCTGTTAATATTCCTGGATTGGCAGCGGGTAATAAAATTTTAATTATAGTCTCTGTTTTATTGGCGCCAAGTGCAAACGATGCGTATTTGTATGATTTTGGAATTGATTTTAGTGATTCTTCTGTTGTTTTGACAATCATTGGTAATATCATTAAAGAACTTGTGATTGCTCCTGAGAGTATTCCCATTCCAAAAATTGGAACAAAAAATATAAGTCCAAAGAGTCCAAATATAATGGCAGGAATGGATGATAAGATGTCAACGCTCATAGATACTGTTTTATAGAATACTTTGTTTGAAGTATACTCTGCAAGCATTATTCCTGTACCAATTCCTATTAAAATTGAAATTATTGCTGTTAGTAGTATGACATAAAATGTATTTAAGATTAAATAAGAAATACCTCCATATTTTCCAGAATTTCTTGGTGTAGATAAGATGAAATTTAAATTTAAAGGCATGCTTTTTTTTATATCATATAATTTTAAAAAAGGTGCATCACTTTTATAAAAGTAATGCCAGGGTACAATTGCAATTGTACCTTCATTTTTTTCTACCATTTTTATTGCATTTGGATCATAATCTGAGTATTTTATGATATTCAATTTGATATCTTTAGATATTAAATCATTCCAATTTGCTTTTCCTATGAGTAGTTTTTTGATTTGCTGAAGGTTTATTATGTCAATAATTTCATTTTCACTTTTTTGTAATGTTTTTTTCCCTACTAAAATTGATATAGATTTTATTCTTAGTGATTTAATTTTTGGATATTTTTTAAAATCTAATTTTTCAAGATCATCTTTGGTGAGGTATCCAATAGCGCCGTTTGTTTGATTTATAGCTTCTATCATATCTTCACTTGATTCGACAAGTTTTATATATCTGTTATTGAATTTATTATTTTTGATAAGAGTTTGTAGTATTACTTCGTTTGACATATTTGGTTGAGAGCTTGCAATTGGTACTATGTCAAGATTTTGGTCTGAGATACTACCCCAGTGTGAGATCTTGTTGTTGTATATGTTATAAATATCTTGAGTAGTAATTTCGTTAATTTTAATGCTTTTATTGATAATGAATGCTATTTTGACTGTATTGTTATTTGATTTAAATGGTAAGAAATGTGTTGTTTCATCTAAGAATAATGATTCTTTTTTGCTTGTAAAGAATATCGAATTGTATACTATGTAGGATATTATAAATAACAATAATGTTATTAAAAAATAAGCAATAAATTTGATTATGCAAAATGCAATTTGATTAAATAGTTTATTCATTTGAATTTTTTTCACTTGATTTTTAGCCTTTTAGATGAAGATAAAATCAGATGTTTAATTGAATTTGTTATTATAACTAGTGATAGCAATACCAATGCTGTTGCAAGTAGAGCTTCTTTATGAGTTCCAGATGCATATGCCATGTCTATTGCAATGTTTACTGTTAGTGTTCTAATAGGTGAAAAAATATTTCTTATAAATAGGGGTGAACCACCACCAACCATTAAAACAGCTATTGTTTCACCAATTGCTCTTCCTATTGCTAGTATTACTCCTGCTAAAATGCCTTTACTAGCCGAAGGAATCATTACCTTGTATATTGTTTGCCAATCCGTTGCAGCCAGTGCAAGAGATGCTAATTTATATGATTTTGGGACAGTTTTAAGAGATGTATATGAAACACTAATTATTGTTGGGAGTATCATTATACTTAAAACTATTATTGAAGTTATTAGATTATATCCTAAATTGTCTTCTCTTATAAAAGTGTTTTTTATAAGAGAAGATATAAATGTGCTTCCAAAAAATCCATATACTACACTTGGAATTCCTGCTAAGAGTTCTATGATCGTTTGCAATGTTTTTTGGTAGATACCTTTAGTTTTTTCAGATAAATAGATTGCAAATCCAAGGCCAATTGGTAGTGCAATTGCAACAGAAAAAAATGTTGTTAAAGCGGAATTTATAATAAAAGATAAGATACCATAAGATTTTTGTATTTTACTGGTAGGATTCCAATCTGTGCTGAATAAAAAATTTAAAATATTAATTTTATTGTTCAAAAAAGGTGTTATTCCATTTTTAATAATAAATAAGATTAATAATAATATTATTAGAGTACTAATTGTTGCAGATGCAACAATAAAGCATTTAAAAGCCAGTCTAACAATATTTCTTTTTGTTTTTAGAGTTAATTGCATTCTTTAAAAGAGTTCCCCTATAGAAAGAAATTGAATCTTGATAAGATTATATTTAATTTAAATACTTAGTCAAATTTTTTCATAGTATTAATTATTTTCAGTTGTATTGACCTTTATAAACCCTTGTTCTTCAATGATGTCTTGTCCACTTGGACTTAATATAAAATTGATGAAATCAAGTGTATTTTGATCTTCAGAAATATTGTTTGTTATTGCTATTATTTTTCTCTTTATATCATATTTATCCTTTATTATTGTTTCTTTTGTAGGATATATGCTGTTTATTGATAATGTATGCAGGCCTTTTTCTATTGCACCTCTTGCATATCCAAAGCTAATATAACCAATTGAGTTAGGTGTAAGACTGATTTTTTCAATTACTTCTCCATTAGATTTCACGATAATGCTATCTTTTCTAAATTGAGCTTCTTCAAGATTTTTCAATATTTTTTCAAGAACTAGTTCTTTGATAGATGAATAGGAACCTGATGAAGAATCTCTGTTTATAAAGTTAATTTTGGCATCAGGACCTCCAACTTGTTTCCAATTACTAATATTACCATTTAAAATTTTTACTAAATCTTCTTCTGTAATGTTTGTAATCTTGACATCAGGGCTTGTAATAAATATTAAAGCATCATAAGCAATAATTGTGACTTTTGCTCCCTGAGCAATTTCTTCTTCAGTTGCATCTCTTGAGGAAATTGCCATTTTATAAATACCATCGAATAATCCTTTAATACCTACACTGCTACCTTGAGCATCATAAGTTACTTTAAGTTGATCGTTAATTTTTTGGTATTTTAAAATCATTTCATCCATAATAGCAGTTGTTGAAGTAGATCCACCAATTGCGATGACATTTTCTTTGTTTTTGGTACAATTGCTAAACAAAAAAGCTAGCAAGATAGTAAAGAGTATTTTGATAACCTGCATTAAATTAACTCCTTTTACAACTATATATAATATCATTAATCTTAGATAAGTCAATGAATAGTAAATATTTTGATTTTTTGATATAAGTTATTATACACATTAGAAATTTGAGGTATTAGATGAGTACAATTAAATCCGGAGATATTGATAAAGGTTCTTTTTTGCTATTTAAGGGTATGCCACATATTGTTCTTGAGCGTGAATTTTCAAAAATGGGTAGGGGAGGTTCCATTGTAAGATTAAAACTTAAAAATCTTAAAAATAAATCTGTTATTAAGGAAACTTTAAAAGGATCTGATACGGTGGAGGAAATTGAAGTGTTAGAGGTTAATTCTCAATATCTTTATAAAGATAATGAGAGTCTTATTTTTATGGATTTAGAGACATATGATCAATTTAGTGTTAATTTAAGAGATGTTGTAAATCTTGAAGATAAGGTTTTATTTTTGCAAGAAGCCGAGGTTTATTCTCTTATTAAGTGGGGTAATGAAGTTATTGATTTGAAGTTGCCACCAAAGGTTGCATTTGAAGTTATAGATGCTGAGATTGCTGTTAAGGGAGATACTGTTACTAATGCTATGAAAAATGTTACTTTGCATACAGGTTTGGTAGTAAAGGCACCTCTTTTTATTAATATTGGGGATAAAATTTTAGTTAATTCTGAAACCAAAGAATATGCTGAGAGAGTTAAAGTTTAATATAGTATTATTTTTTTTAATAATTTTTTGTTCTTGTGAGATGAACTATCCTGAGATCAGGGAAGTTGATTATGTAATTAATTATTATTTTAATAAAGATAAGTTTGATTATTTTATGACTTTTGATTTTGCTGTTAAAGTTTTAAATGCTGGTACTCTGAATAAGTTTATTATTGAAAACATGGATAGTAGAGAATTTATAGAAGTAGTTAAAGATAAATATTCATCTTCTTTTGTTAATTCTATTCTTGGACAGGATGTTCTTTATTGTAAAGACTTAAGATTTAATTTTGCTGATAAAACTTTTGATAGTTTCGTGGCAAAGGTTCATCTTATTGATTCTGGAATGAGAGTATATAGCAAGGATGTTATTATAAGTTTAAATTTGTCAAATGAAGAATTGGCCTCAATTTATGATCATGTATATAAGTCAAAAGATGTAGAAAAGTTAAATGAAATTAGTAGTAATAATTTATTTTTAATTAAAACCTCCAAAGATGAAATTAATTTTTTATATTCAATTGTTAAGATTAATGACTTAATGAATATCCAGATGGATGATAATCTTGATACTTATATAGGATTTTATCATATGGGTAAGTATTCTAATCTATTTTTTAAACTAAACTAATTTGGGCCCACCAGGACTTGAACCTGGGACCACCCGATTATGAGTCGGGTGCTCTAACCAACTGAGCTATAGGCCCCATAAGCTTTATACGCATAAAGCTTAGAAATACCATAGATCATTATATTGATTTTTTATTGATTGTCAAGTTCGTCAATTTCATCTTGTATAGTTTCTATTTTTGAATTTAGTTCATTTAATTTTATTTCTATTGATTCTTTATGTTTTATAAGTTGTTGCATTTTTGTTTGTATTTTTATAATTTCACTTTTTTTTATTTCTTTTATGAGTTCTTTATTCAACTTTGATATTTGCTTACTTAAATTTTTTATTGTTTCTAGGGATGAATTTATTGTTCCAGTTTTATTTAAGCCCTTTTCTGTTTGTGATAGTTCAACAAATTCTTCGGCTATCTTTTTTAAGATAGATTCTTTTTTAAATTGAACAATATTTATAGTCCGTTTTATTTTATTTTTATTATGCATGTTATTTGTTGTATTTGCATGTTTAATTTCGTTATTTATTTTTAAAATTTCTGTTTTCATTTCGGTTATTAATTTATATTCTTCAATAATTTCTGTGCTTAAGTCTTTATTCTCTATAAATTCATTAACAGTTTCCTCTAAATTTTCGGATTCTAAGTATTGTTTTAATATTTTGTTTTCAAATTCTTTTGACATTTTTTTTATGTTTGTTTTATTTCTTTTGTCTTTGAGCATTTGTTTTATATTTATAATAAGTTTTTTAAAAAAATTGATCTTTTCTTTACAATTTATTATTTCTGTTGTTTTATATTTATCTTTTGCAAGAGTTGATTTGATAAAATCCAGGTTATGTTCTAAAATCATTGACAGATTGTTTGGGTATTTATTTATGATGATTTCAATAATTTTTTTGAGCTTTATTTCATAGGCTTTTAAGATATGTTTTTCTCTTGATGTATAATCTTTGTTTTTTTTATATAATTCGTTTAATTTGTGTGTGACTTCTTCTGATTTATTTAAATTTGCTTTAAGTTGAGATATTTCTTTTTCAATTAACTTTAAGGAGGTATAAGATTCTAGTTTTTTAAGTTCTATTATATTGCTATTTTTAAGTTCTTTTCCAAGTTCAATTAATGCTTTATCCTTTTGTTGAATTAGTTTTTGAATTTTATATTTAAGATCTTTTCTCATAAATAACTTCTGTGTTTATTTTATTGTCTGTTGACACTTTTTTCAAGTTCAAATTTAGTAATTTTATGATAAATTTTTCTTCCATGTGGGCAGTGTTTTAATTTAAGATTAAAAAATTCATTTATTAAGAATTGACTAAATTCTAGGCTAATTGTGTCATTGCATTTAATGGCTTGTCTACAGGCAAGAGTTGCATATAATTCGGTTTCAAGAGAGTCAATTATTTTACTTTTTCTTGTCTTGAAAAATTGAATAATAATATTTTCATATTTGTTGCAAATATTGGGAATAGATTCAAGTCTATAAGTTTGGTTTTGTATTTTTTTTACTATGATGTCTATTTTTTTATATTCTTCTAATTCACTTGTTAATATTTTATCTGTATCTTCACATTCTACTTGAAATTCAATTGGTACTAAAAGTTTTTGTATAGTTTTTTCTGAATTTATTAGTGTTTGATATATGATTTTTTCATGGAGTGCATGTTGGTCTATAAAGTAAATTTCATTAGCGTTTTCTACTATTAAAAATTCTGAAAATAATTGTCCCATATATTTAAATTCATTTGTTTGTGTTGATTTTTGAAAGTTATTTGGCATTTTAGAAGTTTTTATAAAAATTTTTTGGATATGCTGTTTAAATGATGGTTTGTATTTTTGTGGTATTTGACCTTCAAATTTTACTTTATCTTCTATTATATTTGTTACTTTATTGTTTTTAGGTTTATCTAGGATTAAAGCTTCATCTTGTGTAATTTCATATGTTTTAAAATTAGAATTTGTTAAATCGTTTTCAGGGTGTAATAAATGAGCATCGTTTGTTAATTGTCTTTTTATTATTACATTATGATAATCTTGTAAAATTTCTTGTTTTTCTCTATCAAAAAATTCATTAATATTATTTGAAATTTGTTTGGGCAAAAATGGCAAATTAAAAAATCTTACTTCCTTTTTTTGAGGATGTATATTAAAGTCAACATGTGTAGTGTCTATTTCTAGGAATAAGTAACATACAGGAAAATTTTTGTAAGTTAATATTCTACTGTGTCCATTTATTATTGATTCAGATAAGCTTTTCTCTTCAATAGGTCTTCTGTTAACAAATATTTTGATGTTGCGTCTATCTTTTCTTGAGAAATTAGGTGGAGCGAAAAATATTTTCATTTTTACATGATCATATTCAGCTTCTATTTTTCCAAATTTGTTGTTTTCTATTATCTCTCCATATACACTTTGAACTCTATCTGCTAGACTCTCTTTAAAATATACTTTTTTCAGTTCTTTATTTACACTTAATTTAAAATCAATACCAGGATGAGTTACAGCTTTTTCTTCGAACACTTTTAAACACATTTTAGTTTCTATAGAGTCTTTTTTTAAGAATCTTTTTCTTGCTGGAAAGTTGTGAAATAGATTTGTAACATCTACCATTGTGCCATTTATTGCAGATTGTTTTTTAAAATATTTTTCAATACCATTTTCAATTTCAATTTGATAGCTATTTTCTCCTGTAGTAGAACTTGTTATCATAAGATTTGAACAAATGGCTATACTTGACAAAGCTTCTCCTCGAAATCCTAATGTTTGGATTCTCTCAAGATCCTTTTCTTCGTTTATTTTTGAAGTGGTATGAGGTAGATAACATATTTTCAAATCTTCTTTGCTAATTCCACTGCCATTATCTGTTATTAGTATTCGTCGAATTCCACCTTCTTCAATAAAAACTTCTATTTTGTCTGCTCCAGAGTCTATTGCATTATCAAGTAATTCTCTTAAAATAGAGCAAGGTCTATCTATAGCTTCTCCTGCTGCTATTTTTTGTACCAGAGTTTTATCTAGAAATTTTATTTTGTTCATTTGCCTATTATTTCTGTTATTGTTTTATTTTGTGTATAATTAGGAAATTTTTTAATAACTTCTTTAAGTATTTTGTCATTACCATATTCGGTATATTCTATTATTCCTAATGCATGTAGAGCTTCTGGATTGTTTGGATTTATTTTTATATATTCTTTTAGTTTTTCCATGGCTTTTTTATTATCTTTAATAGCAAAAAAGGTAGTTGCAAGATTGTATTTTGCATCAATATTTGATTGAGCTTCTGCTTTTTGAAAAACTTCTATTGCTTTTTGATAGTTTTTTTGATTTTTATAGAGTATGCCAAGATTATTTAGTGCTATTGCATGATTTTTATTACTAATCTTTTCAAGAATTGATATTGCTTTTGGTATGTTTTTTAATTTTTCATATGCCTTTGCTAAATTTATATGAGCCGTAATATTGTCAGGATTTTTTGAAATTACAGTATTATATAGCGGTACTGCTTCATTATAATTTTCTTTTGTTAGATAAATAGATGCTTTTAAATATAAATATTCAGTTTGTGTTGGATTTATATTAAGAGCTTTATTTATATTTATGAGTGATTCATTGAGATGGTTATTTTTAAAATTTGCCATTGATAAATTGTAAAACATAATATCATTTTTTTCATTAAGTGAGGTATTTGATTGCTTGAGATATTTTTCACTGTTTTTAAAATCTCCAAGATGATTTGCTATAATGCCTGCTTTTAAAGCGTAATGAGGATTTTTTGTAATTTCATAAGCTTTCTTAAAACTAATGAAAGCATTTTGTTTATCATTATCTTGTTCTTCTGCTATTCCTTTTTTATAATAGGCGTTATCATAATTTTGATCTATTGCGATTGCCTTTTCGAATTCTTTAATTGCTTGTTGTGGTTTATTTAATGCTATTAAACTTGTTCCTTTATTTGTGTATGCTTTTTTGTGTTGTGGGTTTAGAGATATTGCTTTATCAAAAGCTTGGAGTGATTCTTCATATTTTTTAAGTTTAAATTTTATGATGCCAAGTTTGTAGTGATCTTCTTCATTGTTTGTTGTATTTGCAATTTCTTCATAAATTGTTTCTGCTTTTTTTAAATTTTTTTGTTTTTCATTTTTTGATGCTAGCGTTTTAAGGGCTTGTAATTTTTGTGAATTTTGCATAGATTGATTTGTTTGTATATTAGGGTCTTTTTCTGTTTGTATTTGGGTGTCTATTGGTTGCTCTTTTATGGGTGGAATTTCTTCTATAGGAAGTTTTTGTTTTAAAAGCTCCTTTTCCAAAGGAGCTTGTCTTTTACTAGTTTGGTTTGGTTTGACATTTTGTTTTATTAATTTGATTAAAAGTTGAGCTGCTTCTTGATTTTTTTGTTTATCAATTAAATCATTAATTTTACTAAATTGTTCATTTAGTCCTTTTTTTACAAGTTCATTAATTCTTTCTTTTGCAAGTAAAGAATTGCCAGTATTAATATTATCTAATATTTCATAAAGTATTTTTTTTGTTGAATAATTATAAGGTATTTCTATTTTGTCAATAATTTGATTTTTAGGTGTGTCTTTTATGTTTTCTATTTTAGTTTTTGGTTTACTGATGGTAAAGTTTTCCTTTTTTGCTGTAGTTTGTTTTGTATTATCTTGTATCAAATTATCTGTTGTTGCTTTATCTTTATTTTGGTGATCTGTTTTTATAATTTTTTTTGGCTTGGTGTTTGTTTGATCTGTATTGGTTTGATCTAATTCTTTGTTTAAGCTTGCTTTTAGTTTTTGCAAGTTAAATAAATTTTTTTTATCATCTGTATCATTCTTATTTTCTATATTTGATTTCTGTTGTTCTTTTATTGTGTTTTTATTGTTGTTTAAATTTTGGGGTATTGTATTTTGATTGAATTCTAAAATATTTTCATTTGCAATACCAGTATTATCTTGTCTATCAGCATAATTTTCTATTTTTGTAGTGTCTTTGATGTATTTATTGTTAAAAGCAATTTCGGAGTTTTCATTATCAAGTGGTATTGATTGTTCTTTTCCTTGTATTTTATCTAATATTTGGTTAGCAGTATCTCTTTGTAAATTTTTTGATTCAAATGGACTATCATTTGCAAGTTCTGAGAGAGTGTTTTCAAGCATTGCAATGTCTGTGTTTTGAGGATATCTATCTTTTAGAATTTTTGTTATTGAATGTGCTTTTTTATAGTTTCTATCCATAATGCTGTTTTTGACTTCATTTAACATTATTTCTTGGTTATTCTTATTGAGTCTTTCTTTGTATATATAATAACCAAGACCTCCAAATGAGGTAATGAGTAATATTATTAAAATTATTAGTATGGGTAAATTTTTTCTTTTATTCATCTATATTTAACTCCTCTTGCCAATTAATTTTGTCTAATTCAATTAAAGAATTTGTTTTTACATTATCGGCAAATTTTTCTTTAAGCATTGTTTTTTTATTTTGATGTTCTTTTTTGTGTTGTTGATTGTTGTTTTGATTTAGATTTTGTGAATTTTGATGTTGCTGAGGTTTTTGAGTAGGAGTTATTTCTTTTTTGTGTTGTTGATTGTTGTTTTGATTTAGATTTTGCGAATTTTGATGTTGCTGAGGTTTTTGAGTAGGAGTTATTTCTTTTTTATGTTGTTGATTGTTGTTTTGATTTAGATTTTGTGAATTTTGATGTTGCTGAGGTTTTTGAGTAGGAGTTATTTCTTTTTTATGTTGTTGATTGTTGTTTTGATTTAGATTTTGTGAATTTTGATGTTGCTGAGGTTTTTGAGTAGGAGTTATTTCTTTTTTGTGTTGTTGATTGTTGTTTTGATTTAGATTTTGCGAATTTTGATGTTGCTGAGGTTTTTGAGTAGGAGTTATTTCTTTTTTATGTTGTTGATTGTTGTTTTGATTTAGATTTTGTGAATTTTGATGTTGCTGAGGTTTTTGAGTAGGAGTTATTTCTTTTTTATGTTGTTGATTGTTGTTTTGATTTAGATTTTGTGAATTTTGATGTTGCTGAGGTTTTTGAGTAGGAGTTATTTCTTTTTTGTGTTGTTGATTGTTGTTTTGATTTAGATTTTGTGAATTTTGATGTTGCTGAGGTTTTTGAGTAGGAGTTATTTCTTTTTTGTGTTGTTGATTGTTGTTTTGATTTAGATTTTGTGAATTTTGATGTTGCTGAGGTTTTTGAGTAGGAGTTATTTCTTTTTTGTGTTGTTGATTATTGTGTTGATTTAGATTTTGTGAATTTTGATGTTGTTGAGATTTTTGAGTAGGAGTTATTTCTTTTTTGTGTTGTTGATTGTTGTTTTGATTTAGATTTTGTGAATTTTGATGTTGCTGAGATTTTTGAGTAGGAGTTATTTCTTTTTTGTGTTGTTGATTGTTGGGTTGATTTAGATTTTGTGAATTTTGATGTTGCTGAGGTTTTTGAGTAGGAGTTATTTCTTTTTTGTGTTGTTGATTGTTGTTTTGATTTAGATTTTGTGAATTTTGATGTTGCTGAGATTTTTGAGTAGGAGTTATTTCTTTTTTGTGTTGTTGATTGTTGTTTTGATTTAGATTTTGTGAATTTTGATGTTGCTGAGGTTTTTGAGTAGGAGTTATTTCTTTTTTGTGTTGTTGATTGTTGGATTGATTTAGATTTTGTGAATTTTGATGTTGTTGAGATTTTTGAGTAGGAGTTATTTCTTTTTTGTGTTGTTGATTGTTGTTTTGATTTAGATTTTGTGAATTTTGATGTTGCTGAGGTTTTTGAGTAGGAGTTATTTCTTTTTTATGTTGTTGATTGTTGTTTTGATTTAGATTTTGTGAATTTTGATGTTGCTGAGAGTTTGAAGACTGTTTTTCAGTGCCAAACTCTTGTTTATTTTCATATTTTTGCGTATTTTCCTGTTCTTTTGGTTTTCCTTTGGCAATGTGTTCTTCGCTTCTATTTTGTAAAGTTTTATCGAGTTTTTCTAGATCAGCTTTTTTATTTCTTAAAAGGTCTATCATATGTAGAATGGCATTTTTTTTTGAGCTTTCATATCTTAGTGTAATAAATTGAGAGTAATCATGAATTGCCATGGTGTATGAATCCCACGCATTTTTATAATCTTTTTCTTTAAAATTAATTTTTCCTTGTTCAACATAAGAATTTGCTCTATTGAGGAGTGCCTTATCATAGTTGGGCATATTTTTGATAGAGCTAGAATAATATCTTATTGCTAAGTTATAATAACCTTTACCTCGTTTAAACATTATGTTTCCCAGTTCAAAATATAATTTGTAATCAATATTTCCCCCTATTGCAATTCCGTCAAGAAGGGCACCTTCTGCTTCTGTTAATTGATTGTTTTCTCTATAAGCTATTGCTAGGAAGTAGTATCCGTCTTGTTCTTTTGGATGTTTTTGAATGGCTTCACTTAAGATTTTTATTGCTTGTGAATAATTTTTATTTTTTATTTCTTCTTGTCCAAGTTTAATTAGTCTTTGAGAATATGCTAAGCTTGAATTTAGTAATAAAATAAGCAAGACAATCAAATTTTTAAGCAATAATAAACATTTCTTCATATCTTCTATATGTATTATTTTATTACTTTCAAGTAAATATTTCTATATTTTATAGTGTCTTGAAACCAAATTTATTTTGTTCTTGGGTTAGAAATGTAATGAAGTTTATTATTTCTTCTTTTTGTTTAGGTGATATTTTTTGTTCTTCTTTCAATGTATCTGGCTTGTAATAGCAAACAATATAATATATGGCTGGTAATAATGATATTTTTTTGTGAAATTCTTCTGGTTGAAATAATAATTCTAGTTTAATATTTTTGTTTAGTATTTTAAATACTCTTGTTCTTAGAGTTAGTGATTTTACAAAAATATATGATTTGCAGTAATTGAATTTATGAGGAGTTGTTTTTTGCATTTGGATTATTTCTTGAGGGATTGTGATTTTGTTTGAATCAAGGTATAGCATTATTTCTGATATAAATTCAAAATGTTTTTTATCAATATTGGGATAAAAAGATAGGAAATATACAAATATTTGATTTTGAATTTCAAAATTTTTATTTTTGAAAAATTGTTTTATATCTTTTTCTGTTTGTATTCTATCATTTTTATCTGCATATATATAAAATGAAATCCATCCATATGTATCTATTTTTGTGATATGTTTTTTAATATAATTTATCACGTTAATTAAAAATATTCTTCGTAGGTTTTTATTTTGAAATATTTTTGAGCTTTCATATGGATTGAAATTCATTTTTTCAAAAGATATGAAAAATTCTTCTGCTTGAAATTTTGCGGTGATCATGTCTTCTATATTTGTATTAAGGTTTAGTAATTTATGTGTATCAATATATTCAATTGTAAAAATGAAATCTTTCCATTCATGTGGTACTTTATCTTTAAAGAACCATTTTAGATATTGTTTTATTGCTGTTTTTTCAAGTGAAAATAAATATGTTTTGAAAGTGTTTTGAAAATCTTTTGGAGTATATCTTGTAAATTCACTGAAGAAATAATTGAAATTAGAATTTTTATTTGATCCTTTATAAAAAATTTCATTAAGACTAAATGTTTTGATTGTTTTTAAGTATTTTAAAATTTCATCGTATTTTAAAGTTAAAACTTCATCTATTATATATTTATAATTTTTTGTTAAAATTTTATTAAAAAGTGACTTAGACAGACATCCTACTGGCCAGTAAGTTAAAATAAGTAGCTTTTTTAATTTAGTTACTCTGTTTTGTTTTTGGCTTAAACTTGATTTAAATAATCTTTGAAATGATAAGTTATCTTTAAGTATTTGTTTAATTTTTTCTTTGTTTCTATATTTTACCGCTATTAGTATGTCTATTGTTGGTTCTAAATTTTCTATTTTTAAGTTATTAGAAAAATTTAGTATTAATTGTTTATATAATTCTTTTTTTTCTTCTGTGTATTGCTTATTATTGTATATTTCAATTATTTTTAAAAAATTGCTTGAATTTAATTTATATGTTATTCCAGGTCTTTTGCTAATAAGATTAGTTTCTTTTTTTATTTGAAGTAAATTTTTTTCTTTAATGATTTCTAATATCCAGTTTTTTAGATTATTGTCTTGTGCTTTTTCGTAATAATATTCTTCAAGTGTGATGTTTAATATATTTTTTTTAAGTTCATAATTTTTACTTATTGTTATGAGATTTATAACGTCTTTTTCATTGAGTTTGTAAAGTTTTGATAAGATACTATATTTTAAAATTTTTTCTTCTACATTTGTATTTATGTATTTTTTTAATATTTTAAGGTTATCATAAAATTTTTGATATTTTGTTGTTATTGTCATTTAATTCCTTAATGAATTGTTGATTATCTGTAGTAATTTATCATCTTGTTTTGCAATTTTGATTATTGTTTCTAAATAACCTTCAATATCACCTATATCAAGCCTTTCTCCTTCAATTTTTTTATATAATACTTTATTTTCAATCATTAGTTTTTTTAATGCATAAATATGGTGATATTCTCCTTTTTGGTGAAATTTAAAACCTTCTTCTAAAAATTTAAAAAATTCATTGGTATATAAGAATCTTCCTATAGATGCTTTATTGCTTGGTTCGTGACCAATTGCTGGTTTTTCTACTATATCTTTTACATGAATATTATCTTGATTTAGTTCTATTACTCCGTATCTATTGATATTTTTAGGATTTTCGATAATGGATAATATATTTTTACCAGTTTTTTTATATAGTTCTATTAATTGTGCTGTTAAGGGTGGTGATCCAATATGTAGATCATCGGGGTATGCAACTATTACGCTTTCATTGCCTATCCAAGGCTTTGCATGTAGTAATGCATGTCCTGTGCCCATCATTGTATTTTGTCTTATAAAACAAATGTTAATGTCTTTAAGTTTAATTTGTTCTAAAAAATCTTTTTGGCATTCTTTGATGAATGTATGTTCAAGTTCAACTTCTCTGTCAAAGTAATTATCCAAAACTTTTTTTCTTCTTGAAGTTATTATGAGTATTTCTTTAATTCCAGAATTAATAAATTCTTCAATAATATAATCAATTGATGGTTTATTTAAAATTGGTAACATTTCTTTTGGAATGGTTTTTGTTATAGGTAAAAATCTTGTACCATATCCTGCTGCTAGTATAATACCTTTCATATTTTGTCTCTCTTAAACAAGATTATATCAAAATTTGGTTTATGTATATATTTAATATTTTTGAAAAATGATTTAAAATGCATCCTGATGCGTGTAAGTTCAGGGAAATATAAGGGATGGAAAGTTGCTTGTCCTAGAGTAGGTTATGTACGGCCTGTGATGGCTATTATTAGGGAAGCATTTTTTTCTATTTTGTTTAATCAGATTTCGGGAATAAATTTTCTTGATGTATTTACTGGGACTGGAATAATGTCTCTTGAGGCTTTAAGTAGAGGAGCTAGTCTTGTACATCTTGTTGATTATAATAAATTTTCTAAAAATGTTTTGATTAAAAATTTTGATATTGTAAATGAACCTTATAAATTTTTTTTTACAAAAGCAGAATTCTTTCTTGCAAAGAGAGATCTTTTTTATGATTTAATTTATCTTGATCCTCCCTTTAACTATCCTTTGAAAAAAAATTTACTTGAAATAATCTCAAAAAATAAAAGTTTAAATAAAAATGCCAAAATTATTATTCATTATCCTGCTAGAGAGAATTTGGATAATAATATTTTAAGACTTTCAAAATATGATTTTAGAAAATATGGAGGCTCAAGACTTGATTTTTTTGAAGTTAATCTTGATATATAAATTGTTAATTCTGGATAGAATCTAAGAGTGGAAATTGTTCACTTTTAAGTTCTTCAATATTATGTCTTAATTCAAATTTATCAGTGTTTTTAAATGGGCTTTTTTTAATTTCTCCATTTTGTCCTTTTATTATTATTTCTCTGGATTCTAAGTTTAGTAGTATATCTCCAATTTTATATGATTTGTTTTTTTGTTTTATTATGGATAAAATAGGCAAAATATCCATTGTATATTTAAAAACAACAGCTTTAAATATAGGTTCATTGCAATTTTTTGTGTGTACATTTATTATCGTTCCATAGTCAAATGGTGCAAGTATTTTTAAAAAATTTTTTAGCATTTTTATGTCAAATTTTTTATTTCGTAAATATTCGTCTGGTTTATCTTTATCCCAATAGTATTTTGCGCTGTTTTGAGTTAAAAATTCAATTGCTTCTAATGGATTAACGGGTTCTTTAATTATTATTGGATTAATCATTTCATCATAAGTATCTATTATGCAAAAAATTCTGATAAGTTCATGTGTGAATTTTTTTGTTGTTTCTGTGTGATTTTTTTTATTAAGGTAATTTTTTTGTCCATTAATTATCATTTTTGTAATAGCAGAAATATCATCTCTCATTCTAAATAAATTTTTAGAAATATTAATACTTTTCTCTAAAAATTCTATTTTAGAGAAAAGTTGTTTTTCTGTATCGTTTTGTTTAATACTAATTTTGTTTCTTATTTTTTGTAGTATTGTGGTATGCATAAGTCCAATTGGGTGTAACAGTACTCCAAATGCAGCTTGTATTATAATATCATTATCGTAAAAAAATTCTGTAAATTCTGTATAGTGTGATTTGTCAATAAAAAATTTTGATGTTGATCTTGGTGCATTTTTTGCTGCTCGCTCTTTATTTAATTGTGCAATAGTGAATAAGAAATAAATTGTCGTATCAATTGCATGTATTAATATGGAGTCACCTTCTGTTTGTACTTGTTCTCTAAAAAATTCATAATCTCTTCTGATTGACTGCAAATTTAGTTTTTTTATTGTTTGATGATGGAGATTATCTTGATCTATGATTTTTTGAAAATCAAAATAATCATAGATCGTTGATAATATTTTTTGAATAGAGATTATTTTATGTCTTGGTAAAATTTTAAAACTACCTTCAATAATTTCTTTACTATAGATGGAATCAGGTTCTCTTTCCATTAGTGTATTTAAATTAATTGTTGTTTTCTTCCCTGAAATTGTGAATATTTTATCTTTTTCTGAGAATGGCTTATATATATCTTTTGATGCTTCTATTAGTTCTTCTTTTAAAAAATTTAATTTGTTGTTTAAAAGTTCTTTATTAATTGTATTGACTAATGTTTCATGTGAGATATTCTCATAATTGCTTATAACTGGGATATGTGAAACATTTCCTTTTTTTAAAAATGTTATGATTTTTTCATTTACCTTTGTACTTAATTTAGTTAAGTTTCCAATATTTGAAAATATTATATCCTTTTCTGTTAAGTCTTCTATTTTTTTTATTTCTTTGAGAATCATTGAAATCCTCTTAAAGTTTTAAGCATTGTCGTACAGGACAATTACATTTGCGAGATAAGGGTTTGTCTTATGTTCTGTTAATTTAGATAAGGTAATGTTTTGTAACATAATTTTATGTAGCTTTTTAATAGCCGAATTTAAAGCTTCTCCTTACTCCTTTATTTGCAACATGATTGCATGACAAAGCCTTTCATTCGTATTGCCGCCAGGGAGAATCGAACTCCCGACACAAGGATTTTCAGTCCTTTGCTCTGCCAACTGAGCTATAGCGGCTTAAATTTTGACATTATAATTTTTATTAACAGAAACAATTTTTTCATAAACAAAGTTTTTTGTCAATCAAATAAAGAGCTATTAAAATTTTTTAATCTTTATATTTCAATAAAAAGGAGTAATCAATTTTTTCTGTCTTTATATGAATTAGCAAAGAAAACGAACAATTTTATTAATTTTGATTGTTGTTTAATGATTTAAGTAAATAGTATTGTTTGATAATAAGTTGTTTGTACTTTTTAAGTGATGGAGATTAGGTTATATAGTAATTAATTTGTATTTTTTATTTAAACGCAATATTTGTATTCTTATTCTTAAATAAGAAAATAAATGGGTCTTAATACCGATAGTATATACCCATTTTATAATTTGTTTTGTTGATATTTATTTATCTTTTGATTTTTAACCAATTGAAACCAATTTTTTATTTTGTATGATGTAAGTATTTAAAAAAATCCATATCTGTTGAAAATATTTTTCGTTTATCTTTAAGTGTTATTTTATAACTTTCTAGTGATTGCCATAATTTATAAAATTCGGTATTTTGTCCGTAGGTATTTGCATAAATTTGTGCAGCTTTACTATCTCCTTCAGCTTTAATTTTAGCAGCTTCGGCCCTTGCTTCACTTAATAGTTTTAGTTTTTCTTTTTCAATACTACCAAGAATTTCTGTTTTCTCAGCAATTCCTATACTTCTTTGTTCTTCTGCTACTTGTTGCCTTTCTGAAATCATTCTGTTGTGTACGGAATCAATTAAACTTGGATCATAACCAATTTTTCTAATAAGTACATCTACAATTTCAATTCCAATATCTTTTGTATTTTGATTAGATACTTCAATTATTTCGTTTTCAATTATTTTTCGACCTTTTGTGATTTTATAGGTTGTATTATTTGTAATGTCTTGTGGGGTTAATATTCCATCAGATAGGCGTTGAATGGGATCATTTGAACTTCTTATAATTTCAAGTAAAGGATATTTTGCAATAACACCTCTTACTGCAGGTTCAATCGCTGCATTAATTATAATAGAAGCTCTAAACATTGTTTTAATTGCTGTGTAAAATTTATTAATGTCTACAATTTTCCATCTAGCAGTTGTATCTATCCAGATTAATTGTTTTTCTTCTCCTCCTGTTGGAATTCTTTGAGGTTCTCCATCCCATCTAAGTATGTATTTAGGAAAAATGTGTACATTTTCAATAAATGGAATTTTATATTTAAGACCAGCTGTATTTTCTGTTCTTTCAATTTTACCGAGTCTTGTAGTTATTGAAATTTCATTTTCTTTTAAAATATAGATTGGTTGTGTTATAGCTAATAATATTAAACCGAACATTAATGTAAAAGCTAAAATCTTAGCAAAATAGAGTAAAAATTTTAGTATATATTTCATTTACTTAACCTCCTTAAATGGAAGGAAATTTTTTAAGTTTTTGTCAATAATTTCAATATTGTCTTTATTTTCAAGAATTTCTTTCATTGTTTCGTTATATATTCGCTCTCTTGTAATTTCTGGATCTTTTATGTATGCATCTAGAATTGCATTAAATATGGCAGTTTCGGCTAATGCACTATTTATTCTGTTTTCTTTATATCCTTTAGCTTCTTCTATTAGTTTGAGTGCTTCACCTCTGATTTTTGGAATAATTTGATTAAATTCTTTTTTCCCTTCATTTATAAATTTATTTTTATCTTGGATTGCAATATTAACATCTTCAAATGCTTCATAAACTTTTCCTTTTGGTGGCATGGCATTTCTGATTTGTACCTGTATAATATCGATTCCTAAATTATATGTTTTAATAATTTCATTCATAGAATCTCTTACTCCTTCTGTGACACCAACCCTATTATCGTTAATGATTTCAAAAATAGTATTGTCTCCAATTAATCTGTTCATTGATGCTTTTGCAATATCTGTTATGGTTTTTTCTGGATCTTCTACTTTGAACATAAAAGAATATGGATCACTGATTTTATATTGCACTAACCATTCAACCTTAATTATATTTAAGTCTCCAGTAATAATAATTCCTTCATCTTCATCTGGATTGATTACCATATTGTTGTTTGCATTAAACCCAAATTTAACTTCTTGTATGATCTTTACTGGTACAATTAATTTTTCTTCAATTAATGGAATTTTGATATGTATTCCTGGTTCAAGTATTCTATTTAATTTACCAAGACGAAGAATGACCGCTTCATCAGATGGTCCAACAATGAAAACATTTGAAATGGTGATTATTAATATTATTACTAATACAATTAGAATTATAGTATATTCATATGTTTTGTTAAAAAAATTTAAGATGTTATTTAACATTTTTCCTCCCTTTTTATTACTATATTTTAAAATATGTATTTCATGATTAATCCCCTAATATTTTTTATAAGGTGTATTTTATGTTTACATTGAACTTTACTTAATAGACAATTTTTCCAAATATTCATTCCTTTTGAATTTTTTTAAATGTTATTTTTTTTATTTTATGGTTTTGAATTTCTTCTATGAGATATTCTCCGTGTTCTGTATTAACCTGTTCTCCTTTTGTAGGTATTTTGTCAAGTAAGTCCATGATGTATCCTCCCATTGTATTAATGTAGTCTTTATGTTGAATTTTAATTCCCACTGTTTCTTCAATTTCATCAAATGTTGTTTCTCCTGATATTAAGTAAATGTTATCGTCTTTTTTAGTAATGAGTTGTTTTTTCTCTTCGAAATCATATTCATCAAATATTGCACCGAAAATTTTTTCCATTATGTCTTCTACTGTGAGTATTCCTGAAAATCCACCGTACTCATCAATAACAATTGCCATTATTTTTTGTTTTTGTCTCATGATGTCTAATATGTCTTTTATTCTTTTATTTTGCTGTACAAAAACAGCAGGTTTTATGAATTTAATAATATTTTTTTCAAGTTTTTTTTTACTTATTTCAATTAAATCTTTAGTTATTAAGATTCCTATTATTTGTTCTCTATTTTGGCCTTTATATATGGGAATTCTTGAATACCCTTCTTTTTTAATTAATTTAATTTTATCTTTTAATTTTGATGTACTTGAAAGCGAAAATACTTCTGTTCTATGTGTCATAATTTCAGATGCCCTAACTTCTCCTATATTTAGCATTTTTTGCATGAATATTCTGTCATCATTTTCTAAAATTCCTAATTTTTCTGCTAAAGACAACATATTTTTTATACTATCTTTAGTTATTTTTTGATTTGTTGTTATTTTGCATAGATTTAATAAAATTTTGACTATTCCATTAATTATGTATATTGCTGGTGTGAATATTATTGTTAATGTTTTAATAAAAATAGAGGTATATAAGACTATACTCTCATTATTTAGGATTGCAATCTGTTTAGGAAATATTTCTGAACAGATGAGTACTATTATTGTTATGATTCCAGTTGAGAATGCAAGAGAATTATTGCCATATTTATCAAGAACAAATTTTGTTGTCAGAGTGCTTGCTGTTATATTAGCAATATTATTGCCAATTAAAATTGTTGTGACGAGTTTTGATGGGTTTTGTGATAAATTGTATACTACTGTTCCTAATTTTCCTTTTTTCTTTATGTCTTGAAGTTGGATGAGGCTTAATGATGTATAGGCTGTTTCTGATGCTGAGAAAATTGCCGATAATATTATAAGTATTAATATAATGATTAATTCTAACATAGTTATTATTTTAATTTATCTTAAAATCATTGTCTTTAATTTTGTTTGCCTTTATAAAAAACACATTGACCTTTAAGCCTTGTTTACAAGGCGCCGACCGGATTCGAACCGGCGAATCAAAGTTTTGCAGACTTTTCCCTTAGCCACTTGGGTACAGCGCCATATGAAACATTAGTTAGTTTATAAAAAAATATTTGAATTGTAAACAGTCTTTTTTCACTTTTATAGTTTAAATAATAATTGATTTTTTGGGTATTCTCTTTTGAAATTTTTATATAAAAATAAATTTTATTTTTGTAAACTTTATGAATATGAATAGAAAAGTACTTAATGATGTTTTATTTAGATTAAATCAAAATTTGATACAGAAAATTATAGGGTCTTGTGAAGTGGAAATATTGGGACTTGCATATGATTCAAGATGTGTTTCATTTAATTTCGTTTTTTTTGCTCTTCCTGGGCTGCATTTTAATGGTCAAAAATTTATTGAATCAGCAATTCAACGAGGTAGTAATGTTATTGTTCATACTAATGATATTGATTTTTATGATTCCAACGTAACGTATATTAAAGTTGATCCTTGTAATATAAAAAGATTTATGTCAAATTTTGCTCATGTTTTTTATGATGAGCCCTCAAAAAAGCTTAAAATTATTGGTGTTACAGGAACTGATGGTAAGAGTTCTGTTTGTTTTTATATTTATACTTTATTAAAATCTATGGGTGCTAAAGTTGGGTTTATCTCAACAGTGTTTCTTGAAGATGGAAGTGGTACTTTAGTGAAAAATCCCTATAGGCAGTCTACTCCAGAATCAACAGAAATTCATTTAGTTCTCAGTAAAATGGTTGCTAATAATGTTGAATATGCTATTATTGAATCAACTTCTCATGGTCTTGATGATAGGACATCAAGGCTTCTTGATATTGAATATTCTGTTGCTGTTTTGACTAATATCAGTCATGAACATCTTGAATTTCATGGTACGATGCAGAATTATTTGAGAGCCAAGCTTAATCTTTTTTATTCTGCAAATTTTCATGGTGGTTTTGGTATTATCAATATGGATGATAATCATTTTTCTGTGTTTATGAATTCTATTAATAGGACTTATACCTATAGTTTAAAAAATGAAAAGGCTGATTTTTTTATAAGTAAGATTAATGAACAAATGGGTTTTACTGAATTTGAGTTTTATCATAATAAAATTAAATATGCTGCTAGAGTTAATTTGACGGGTAGTTTTAATGTTGAAAATGTTATGGCTGCCTTAATTGTTGTTAGTCAAATTATGAATGTTGATATTTCAAAACTTATTTGTAAGCTTATTAATATTGAGAGTCTTTATGGACGCATGCAAGATATTAATTTTGGCCAAGATTTTTCTTTAATTGTTGATTATGCACATACCCCAGGTGCTTTTCTTAAAATGTTTCCTATATTTAAACGACTTGCAAAGAAGCGTTTAATTTCTGTTTTTGGTTCTGCTGGGGAGAGAGATATTCTTAAGAGAAGGTTGCAGGGAGAAATTGCAGATGAGTATTCAGATGTAATAATACTTTGTGATGAGGATCCAAGAGGTGAGGATTCTATGCAAATAATTAGAGATATTGCGGAAGGAATTGTGACAAAAACCTTAAATAAAGATTTGTTTTTTATTCCTGATAGAAAATGTGCAATTGAAAAAGCAATAAATATTGCATGTAGTGACGATTTGGTGGTTACTCTTGGAAAGGGACATGAAAGTTCAATAATCTATAAAGATAAAAGTATTTTTTGGGATGAACAAGCGGTTATTAAAGATATTATTTTAAGTTTGGGAAATAGGGGTTAGTGTTATGAAAAAAAATCTTATGTTAATATTTGGAGGAGTTTCTTTTGAACATGAAATTTCTCTTAGATCTGCTTATGGGATTTATTCATCTCTTTTGAAACTTGATAAGTATAATGTATTTTCGGTTTTTGTTGATAAAGTTACTGGAATTTGGTATTTGTTAGATTCTGTTCCCAGTAGCGCTGAATTGATTAAAAGACATACTACTTCTATTGTTAATTTTATTCCTGGTTGTGGGATATTTGTAAATAATAAATCTCTTGAGATAGATGTTATATTTCCTATTATTCATGGAAGAACAGGTGAGGATGGTGCTATTCAGGGATTTGTAAAGATGATGGATATTCCTTGTGTTGGTGCTGGTATTTTAGGAAGTGCTATTTCTATTAATAAATATTTCTGTAAGGTTTTGCTTAAAAGTTTTAATATTCCTGTAGTGTCTTTTATTGGATTTAAAAAGGATGATTATATTTTAAATAAAGAGGGAATAAAAGAGGATATAAATAATAAATTAAATTATCCTGTAATTGTGAAGCCTTCTGTATTAGGTTCTTCAATTGGAATTAATGTTGCATATAATGTTTCTCAGATTGAAAAATATATTGAAGAAGCTTTTGAATATGATTTGACAGTTGTTGTAGAAAAATTTATTAAAGCAAGAGAAATTGAATGTGCTGTTATTGGAAATGATCAGATTAAAATATTTACACCCGGTGAAATTGTTGTGCAGGATTTTATATTTTATGATTATGATGCTAAGTATTCTACTGTTCCTGGAGATTCAATTGTGTTTAATATCCCTGCTCATCTTGATATGAAACATTTATTAGATATTAAAGAATATGCATTTTTAACTTATAAATATTTGGAACTTAGAGGCATGGCAAGGATTGATTTTTTGATATCAAAAGATACCAATTTACTCTATGTTAATGAAGTAAATACAATTCCAGGTTTTACAGATATTTCTATGTTTGCTAAAATGTGTGAACATGATGGTCTTAGTTATGAGAGTTTGGTTGATAAATTAATCACTTTGGCTTTTGAGAGTTATAAAAAGCGTAAGGATAAAATTGATTTTACTAGGTTAGAGAGTTAGTTTAAATTTAAATTTTTTAATTTTTCAATTTCTTTATCATTTTGAAGTTTAAAAAAGGGGTCTAAATCTTGTTTTGATGATTTTGGAAGTATTCCTGAATGTTTGATTGTGTATGAATAATCTATATTGATATTTTTTATTTCTTTTTTTGTTTTTTGATCGTATATTTTGACTTCATTTTTATTAGTATCAAAGTAGGCAAAAGCATTATATTTAATGTCTTCTTTGCACTTAATTGTGAAGGTTATGTTTGTTATATTGCTTTTGATATTATTTGCTGTGAATATTATATTGTTAGATACTATTTTGTATGGTGTATTACTTTGATATACAATGAGTTCAGATGCATTTTCTAGGTACAAATGAATTTGTTCTGCAATTTTTGTTGTGGTGATTTTAATTGTATAAATCGATCGCTCTGCTGCGTCTATTTTTTGAAAAGATACGTCTATTAATTTTTCTTGTATTTTGGTTTCCTTTTTTATTTGTGTTTGATTTTTATCTAATTTTAAATTGAGATCTTTTATTGAGAGTTGAATTGTATTTTTGTTGTCTTGTAAGTATTTGACATTAATTTCATTTTTATGTTCTGGGAAGCTTATTGTTTGGGATATTTTTATTGTTGCAATTTTTTCTATGTCGTATGAAATTATGATGATGGCAATTATTAAGAGAAGAATTATAAATTCGATCTTTTCTGATTTTTGAAATTCTTGTTTTATTGTTGTAGTTTTGTGTTTTAAATGTTCTACAATATTGGCGAGTATTGCTGAGAATAGTGATATTGCTATAAAATAGCTTAGTTCAATAGGTCTTGATATCATTAAAGTTGTTTGTATTGATGTTATTAATATAAGATTTATTACCCAAATGAATATTATTATTAATTTTTTTAAGATTTTTATTTTATTAGGAATCATTAGTATTAATATATTCTTGAGTATAGTTATTAAAATAAATTCTATTTTGATATATAACACTATGATAAACTCAACTATGGAAGTTGATATTGCTAAGTATTTAAGTTCTTTTAAGTTTAGATGTATTTTATAATTGTATGCAAAGTAGGATATTAGATTGAAGTTAAATAAGGTTAGAAAAAAATTTACTAAATATACTGGATTTATAATATCATAATCTATAATATTTTCGTATGCAAATAGCATTTTATTTGTAAATAGTATAGAAAGATATGAGCTTAGGAACAATATAGAAAATAGTTTTATAATTTTATGATAATTTTCTTTTGTTTTTCTTAGTATGATGCTGGTTTTTTTGAATCTTATAATCATTATTAATATAATAAAGTTATAAGTGGCATATATCGCTATGATAAGTGTAATTTCATTTATAATCCATTTTTTAAATATAGTGTTGATAATAACATAGTGTAGTGTATCTTCATTTTGAATATTGTTTTCAGTTTTAATTGTTTCTTCTATTGCTTTATAAATATCATAAGGATTATTTTCTTTTATATATTTTAAAAGAGAATGTTCTCTATTGTTGCTTATGATTAAAATTGGAATTTTTTCTTTTAGATATAAATTATATATTTCGTTAATATTTTTATTTGTTATTTTTGATACGCTGAAATTTACTTTATTATTTTCAAATGTTTTTATGAAGTTTTTTAAAAAACTTAAATTTGTTTTTGAGTTTATTATATTTGATTGATTTTTAAATTCTATTAAGTTGTTTCTTTTATTTTCATTTAACATTAAATATATTGTATTTATATCTTTTTCAAAAGTATTACTGTTTAATAATAATCTGCTATTTATTGTTGATATTTGTTTATGTGAATCATCTTCTATAAAATAGATATTTATGCTGTTTTTAATTTCTTTGTTCTTGAAATTATTTATTAATGTAATAGCAATGGCAATTGCTAGATTATTTTTTAACTTGTATTGTGTTTCTATTGGTATAATTATGTTATAAATGGTTTTTTCTTTTCCTTTTATTTTTGTGTGAATTGCTTTATGTGAGTATCCAATAAATCCAATTTCTTGGAGTGAATGTTCTTTATATTGAATGTGATTTTCTATAAAGTATTTTTTTATATAATTATACGTGTTTTTTATTCTTTCTATTTTATCTAAAGATTTATTTAGCATATTGATTTTTGTAATATGTGTTATTATTTGTTCGTTATATTGTTTTCTTTCATCTGCGTTTATTGTTTTATGTAAAATGGATATATTTATTAAAATTAAGAATAGTATCTTAATTGTCATAGTTTTTTATGTCTTCTTCCACTTGCATTATTTGAAGTACATTAGGATTTTCTTTAAGTGAATTAAAAATCATTGATACATTTTTATGGTTTGATAATATTATAATATTTATTATTCCGTGTCCATTTCCACAGTCTTCTATTTTTTCACTAATAAGTCTTACATCAAATGTTGTAAAGAGATTATCTAGGTAATTAAAGAGATCTTTTAAATTTTTTAAAAATATTATAATATGATACACTTTCCTTGTTGGTGTTGCTTCCCATTCTACTTCTACCAGATGGTTTTTTTTCTGATATGTGATTTCTTTACAATTTTCTTTATGAACCACGATTGTATCTTTTTGTATTAAACCAATAATATCTTCACCTGTTAATGGGTTACAATCAGAAGCTGTTGTAATGCTTTTGAGTTTAGATTTTGTTAGAGATTTAAATAGACTAAATAGTCTTTTTTGTTCTTTATTTTCTCCAATCAAATATGCAATTATGTTATTGTCTACAAATATTGTATTGTCATTTTTGTTAAGCCAAGATCTAATTTTTGAACGTGCTTTTTTTGTTCTAACGCTATTTAACCAAATTACATCAGGTTTTGCTTCTTCAGATGTGAATATTTCAACAATTTGTTCGTTTTTTAATGGTTTGGTTAATGAACTAATTTTGCCATTGATTTTTGCATAAAGTGCTTGATCCCCAATATCTGTATGTATTGTATATGCAAAGTCAATTGAGTTTGAACCAAATGGAAGTTCGACTATTTCTCCTTCTGGTGTATAGACATATATAAATGTATTTAGAAGTTCCTTATGTATATCGTGCATTGAGTATTGATTTTTATTGGCCGATTCTTGTTGCCATTTTTTAATTCGATTGATAAATGATATATCATCAGCTTTTAATTCAACTTGTTCTTTATAAAGCCAGTGGGCAGCAACACCATATTTTGCAATTTTATCCATTTCTTCTGTTCTAATTTGTATTTCGATTAATTGATTATCTTCAGGTATTCTGACAGTTGTATGTAGAGATTGATATTTATTTTCTTTAGGAATGGCTATATAGTCTTTAAGTCTTCCAGGTATTGGTTTCCAAACTTTATGTACGATTTCTAGTATTTCGTAACATTCTTTTTGTTTCTTGCAAATTATTCTTATTCCCAAAGTATCAAAAATTTGAGAAATATTGTTATTTCTTGTTTTCATTTTTCTAAATATTGAGTAAAAATGTTTTGAACGCACTGTGATTGTGACGTCAATTCCAATTTTTTTGAGTTCTTTTTCTATTATTAATTTTCCTTTATATAATTTTTTTTCTCTTTCTATTTTTGTTGCGGATAAAAAATTTTTTATTTCTTTATATTCTTTTGGATAAAGATATTTTAATGATAAATCTTCAAGATATATTTTAAGAGATGAGATACCAAGTCTTTCTGCAATTGGTACGTAAGTTGCAAGACAATCTCTTGCAATTCTTTCTCTTCGATTTTTAGGTAAGTGAGAAAGCGTTGCCATGTTATGTAATTTATCTGCAAGTTTTATTATTATTATTCTAATGTCATGAGTCATTGCAAAAAACATTTTTGAGATTGTATTTGCTTCTTTGATTGCTCTTGTTTTATTGTGCAAATCATGAATTTTGGTTACCCCATCAATTAAACTGAAAACTTCTTGATCAAATTCTTTAATGATTTCTTCTTTTTGAACACTTGTGTCTTCTAAAACATCATGTAATAAACCAGCTATTATTGTTTTAAAATCCAACTGAAATTTTATAAGAAATAGTGCAACCATTATTGGGTGAATTACATATGGTTCTTTGCTCTCTCTATATTGTCCGTAGTGTAATTGCTCTGATATTTCAAGAGATTTAAATATTAATTTTTTTTGAATGTCATCTTGATAAGTATTATCTACAGTTTTTTTGAAAATATTTTTTAATTTATCAATATCATTTATTTTAAGTAAGTATGCAATTTCATAGACTTGTATCATGTTTTATCCTTAAAAGTAATGCTCTTTCTCTATTTTCAATATCATATATAGTTTTTAAAGATGTGAAACCTTCTTGTATTGCAAACTTTTCTAGAGATTTTTTTTGCCACGGAGCCATTTCTAATATTAAGAGTCCATTTTTAGTTAATTTGTATTTTGCCTGTTTGATTATTTTTTTTGCAATTTTAAGTCCATCTTGTCCAAATCCTAAGAGTGCTATTCTTGGTTCTTTTGCTAATTTTTCCTTTATTCTAAGTTCATCTTTAGTTAAGTAAGGAGGATTAGTTATTATTAGCTCAAACTTTTTACCTATGTATTTTAACAGATTTGAACGTTTTATTTCTATATGATTTGTTAGATTTAGTCTTTGTGTATTTTTTAATGATACTTTTAAAGCTTGCGCCGAAATATCGGCTAGTGTTACTTTTTGTTTAAGATAATATGCAATTGTTAATCCAATACATCCACTTCCACAACATAAATCTAGAATTTTACTTAAATTGTTTTTTTTTATTTGAATCAAGGCTTCTTCTACTAAACATTCTGTATCATCTCTAGGAATTAGTACGTGTTTGTTTATATAGAATTTGATTCCCATAAATTCTTTTGTTCCAAGTATATAGTGTATTGGGATTCCTGATTTTATGTTTTTTATTTGAGAAAATAATTTATATTCTTCTTGTTGTGTTAGATTTTTATTTGTATTTGCAAAGATTAGTTCTTTATTAATATTTAGTATTTTTTCAAGTAGTAGTAGAATTTCAATAGTGCTTAAATTATATTTTTTTGCATTTTTTATTACTTCTTGTATTGTCATTAAAATAAAATTATAACTGACTATTTTTTAGTGATTGTTCTTGAAATTTAAGTGCTAATGTATTTAGAAGGGAGTCAAGTTCTCCTTGCATAATTTCTTCTAGTTTATAAAGACTAATATTTGCCCTATGATCTGTTACTCTATTTTGTGGAAAATTGTAAGTTCTAATTCTTTCGGATCTGTCACCCGAGCCCACTTGTTGTTTTCTATCATTTGAACGTTGTTCTTGTTTCTTTAGGTTTTCCAATTCATAAAGTCTGGCTCTTAAAATTTTCATAGCCTGTTCTTTATTTTTATGCTGACTTCTTTCATTTTGACATTGTGCCACAATTCCTGTAGGTAAATGTGTGATTCTAACAGCAGAATCTGTTGTATTGACATGTTGACCACCAGCTCCAGAAGATCTGTAGACATCTATTCTTAAGTCTTTGTCATTAATTTCTATATCTGTGTCTTCAACCTCAGGTAGTACGGCAACGGTTGCTGCTGAAGTTTGAAGTTTGCCATTAGATTCTGTTATGGGTATTCTTTGCACTCTATGTACTCCACTTTCATGTTTTAATTTTTTAAATACATCTTTGCCTTTTATTTCAAAACTTACTTCTTTAAATCCACCAAGTTCTGTTTCGTTAAAATTAATAAGTTCTGTTTTCCACTTTTTCTTTTCAGAATATTTTGTATACATTTCATAAAGATTATGTGCAAAAAGAGCAGCTTCTTCTCCTCCTGTTCCAGCTCTGATTTCTATAATAATATTTTTATCGTCATTTTCATCTTGATGTAGTAGTAATATTTTAATTGTATTTTCTATCTCATCTTTTTTAGAATATAAGTGAGCTATTTCTTGCTTAATTAAATCTTTCATTTCTAAATTATCTTCTTCAGATAAAATTTTTTGATTTTCATTAATTTGATTTAGTATGTGTTGATATTCATCTTTCTTTTCCTTGATTTTTTCTAGATAATTATATTCTTTTATTATTTTTGAATATTCTTTTTGATTTTTAATTAAATTTACGTCTTGTAATTTTTCTTCGAGTATTTTAATTTTGCTTTCAATGGGATTTAATTTTTCTAAAAACATTTTCATTTCTCCTAATCAAGTAGTAAATATTTTATCCTAATTTTGAATTTTTTTAATATATTGATTTATAAATTTTATCTAATAGGTTCTCTAGGTACAATTTTGATAAATAAGTTTAACCATAAAAAATTAAGTATATTTTTTTAATTTTTTATATAATATGTTTATTGAGATTGGATGTTAAAGATTTATTTTATTAAATGTCTTGGTATGTTTATATAGTAAATAAGTTATATGTTTTTTAAGTAGTAGTATATATGAAATATGTTATGTCTTTAATAAACCAGTTAAGAAGGGGTTATTTATGTTAGACAATAAACTTTTAGATGATTTTGAAGATATCTCGCAAAATTCTGATAAAGAGCTTCTTGATGTTACTGAAAAATCCAAAAGAGGTTATCAGTTAATAAAGGAAGAGAGACTTTTTGAAGCAGAATCATTGTTTAATGATATCTTACAAAAGGATGATGATAATAATTATGCTCTTGTTGGACTTGGAGACATTGAAAGAAAGAAGCGTAACTTTGATAAAGCTATAATTTATTATCAAAAATGCCTTGCCAAACATTCAAATAATAATTATGCTCTTTTTGGGTTGGGAGATTGTTATAGAAGTTTGGGAGATTATAAGAAGGCCACAGACGTATGGGAAGAATATTTAAAATATGATTCTGAAAATATTACGGTTCTTACAAGAGTTGCGTCTTCTTATAGAAAATTAAAAAATTTTCAAAAATCAAGACAATCATATTTAAGAGTCTTAGAGCTTGTACCTGATAATGATTATGCACTTGTGGGTATTGGACATTTGTATTATGACTTTAAAGAATATAAAGAAGCTTTGAAATATTGGCTTAAGATGTATGAAATAAATCAAGTTAAGATAGATGTTCGTGTATTAACTTCAATTGGAAATTGTTATAGAAAATTGAAAGAATTTGGTAAAGGCATTTATTTTTTTAAGAGAGCTTTGGAAATTTCTCCAAATAACTTTTATGCTATTTTTGGACTTGCTGATTGCTATAGAGGAAGCAAAGAGTATGCTGAGGCTTTAAAATATTGGCTTACAATCATAGATAGAGATCCAAAAAATAATTTAGTTTTAACAAGGGTGGGGGATACATATAGATATTTGAAAGATTATGAAAATGCACAAATTTATTATAAGAAAGCACTTGATGTTGATTTTGATATGTTTGCTATACTTGGTCTTGCATTACTTCAAAAAGAACAGGGGCAATATGAAGAAGCATTGATAGCTATTAAGAATTTAATAAAAACTAATCCTAAAAATTCAATATTGTATGTAAATGTTGCTGAATGTTATGAAGCTTTAGGTCAGATTGAAGATGCTATTGATATTTTATCGAGTTTCTTGCAACTTGGCATGAAGAATGTTACCATTATTGACTATATTACTAATCTTAAAAAAAAGATGGATGCATGAAAGTTGATTTTAATAGAGCTATTTTTTTAGAAAAATTAATAGATACTCATGTTCATTTTAATGAAATGAAGAAACATTCTGTAGACATTCATTATGTTATTAGTGAATGTTTTAAAAGTGGCTTTTCTTATTTTATTGATATTGGACTTCATCCTAGTGATTTTTATGAAAGGAAACAACTTTTAGATACTTATTCTAATATTGCATTAACAGTTGGAATTCATCCTTTAAATAAAGCTTCAAATAGTGATTTTGAATTGATTGAAAAGATTTTAATGACAGAAAATGTTATTGCTATTGGTGAAGTTGGACTTGATTACCTTAAGGCAAATAATAAAAATGAACAAATTGAGGTTTTAGGGATTCAGTTAGATTTAGCTAGTAAATATCAAAAGCCTGTTATCTTGCATGTGAGAGAAGCTTATGATGATATTTATAATATTGTTAAATCGTCTAATTTTATGCATAGAGGAATATTGCATTGTTATTCTGGTACTTATGATTATGCTAAAAAATTCATTGATCTTGGATTTAAGGTATCTTTTGCAGGTAATTTAACTTTCAAAAATTCAGATCTTTTAAGAATGGTTTTAAAGAAGTTAAATATTGAAGATATTTTAATTGAGACAGATAGTCCGTTTTTAGCACCAGTTCCTTTGAGAGGCAAGATTAATACTCCACTTTTTTTGGGATATACATGTATTGAGATTGCTAAAATTAAAAATTGTGATATAGAAAAAATTGTATCTACTTTTTATAATAATTTTAAGGATTTATTTAAAGATTTGATTTAAGAATAATTTTCTTTTATTATTATTATAAAATTTTTTATTGTTAAATTTGTAATTATTATTTTATTTTGATTTAAAATTCATTTATTGTTAAATTTATTTTGTTGTTTTATAAATATTAAATTCATATTGAAAATTTTTGTTGATATTTTTTATTATTTCAATTAAATTGGGTATATTAATGCTGATTATGTATTTTACATTCACTTCTTTTATGTCTTGTTTTATATTGCCAATCAATATGAATTCTATTTGTTTAAATAATGATGATTCTGATAATTTTTTTAAAAAAATGTGGTTGTTTCTCATTGAAAATATGATTGCTTTTGTTATTTTTGGGGTAATTAAGTTTTTTATGTGAGAAATATTTTTATCGTCTATGGTAGTAATATTTATATTATGATCTTGTGCAATTTTTTCTAAATATTTGGAATCTTCTTGATTTATTGTATGATCTCTTATGATTAATGAAGTTGTTAGATCTATTGAAGGATCATTAAATATAGAATTTATTGCTTTTTTTAATGAGAATTTAATTTCTGAGAGATAGAAGGTTTTGTTTTTTATTTGTTCAGTATTTAGTATTTCGTTATTTAGCTTATGTGTAAGTAGTATTTTTTCGATATCGTTTAGTTTTTCCTTAATATTTTCGATATCTTTTTCATTTATAAATAGTATATTTTCTTGGATAAATGGGGTATTTTTGATTTTAAAAAAATATTCTGTTGCATTTGAAAAAATTATGACATAGCTAAAATCTTTGTCTGTAATTTTATCTTTTGTGCAGCTGAGATATGAGATTAAGATTATTGTGATAAGTAAAATATTTATTTTATGTAACATTATTTTATACTTCCAATAGCTTTTTTGTTTAAGATTGTTATTCCTAATAATATTAGTGATATAGCTAGAGAGTATATTTGTTGGTTAATTAAAATAAATACTTTTAAAAGTGTGATAATTATTTCTAGGGTTAAGATAGGAATAAAAATTGCTTGATACCCATTTATATTTTGTGTTAAATGTAGTCGTATTCCTTTTTCACATATAATTGCTGTGAATATTAGTTCTAACATATGTATCAATGGTATTTTAATATATTCGTATGTACCAAAAACTTTGCTGTTTGTTATGAGGAGAGAAATATTTTTAGAAAAAACAAGTCCAAATGCAAAATATATTAAAAATATTGGATTGTTTCTTAATAATGAATTTGGGTTTAATGTGAAGAAAAATGTGAATATGAATAATGGAAAGATATAGTAGTAAATTTGTTCTTTAATGAATATTGAATATATTAAGTCAAATTTTGTTTGATAGTTTATGAGCAAATTTTTATATAGTATGAATTCTTCTATCAGATATAATAAAGAAAAAATAGTTGCTGCAAGCAATATTGACATTGCATATGTGTAGGTTTGTTTTATCAATTTTAATTGAGGATGTTTTATTTGCATGTATATTTTAAGGACCAAAGGTAAACTTACGATTAAAAATACATTCATAATAAGTAGATTTTACTTTTAAATTATTTATTAATCAATTGAATTTGTATTTTTTAGAATTTTGTGGTAATTCTTTTGTTATTGTATTTAATAGATCTGTGTTCGAATTTACTTTTTATGGAAGGTATATTAAAATTAGTTATTGATTAATACTGTTTGAGGAGTATGTATTTTTAGATGATAAATAGAAATTCCGGTAAGGATAGAGATAGATCGAGGTCAGGTGATAAAGAATTGAGAATTAATCATAGAATTAAGGCTCGTGAAGTTAGAGTTATTTTTAATGATGGTACTCAATCTGTTTTGCCAATTGAAGATGCTATTAAATGTGCTAGAGATGTTGAGCTTGATTTGGTTGAAATTTCGCCAAATGCATTGCCTCCTGTTTGTAAAATAATTGATTATGGAAAGTACAAGTTTCATCAGGAAAAGCGTCAAAAAGAGCAAAGAAAAAATCAGAAAATAATTAAACTTAAAGAAGTTAGGATGCAACCCAAAATAGATACTCATGATCTTGATTTTAAGTATAAAAATATTTTAGGATTCCTCAAAGAAGGAAATAAGGTAAAAGTTACTATAAGATTTAGAGGACGAGAACTTGCTCATACTCATTTAGGATATGGGATTTTAGAGAGCATTCTTGAACGCGTAGGTGATTCTAATTATGTTTTAGAATCGCCAGCTAAGATGGAAGGGAAGACAATGTTCTTAATTATTGCACCTAAATCTAGGAAGTAATTGATAAGGAGATGTAGTATAAATGCCAAAAATGAAGACATGCAAAAGTGCAAGAAAAAGATATGCTTTTACTTCAAAGGGTAAAGTTAAATATAAAAAGCAAAATTTAAGACATATTTTAACAAAGAAATCTGCAAAGAGAAAGCGCAATTTAGGTAAGTCAGGTTTGGTTTCAAATGTTGAAGTTAAGAGAATTAAAACCTTATTGCCTTATGTTTAAATGTTGTTTGAGGAGCTTATATGGCTAGAGTGAAAAATGGAATAGTTCATGTTGCAAGACGAAAAAGAATTTTAAAGAAAACCAAAGGTTTTTGGGGTACTAAAAAAAGTAATTATAAGAAAGCTAAAGATACTCTTCGTAAGGGTATGATGTATGCTACAAGAGATAGAAAGACTCGTAAAAGAGATTTAAGAAGTTTGTGGATTGTAAGAATTTCTGCTGCTTTGACGGGTATGGGAATAAATTATTCAAGATTTTTTGAGGGTTTGCGAAAACTTAATATTAAGCTTAATAGAAAAATCTTATCTAATTTGGCAATTGAAGATATTGAAAGTTTTAAAAAAATTGTTTATGAAATAAAAAATTAATAGTTTCCTGGGAAGTTTAATTATAGGGATTAGAGTTATTTTTTGCGACATCTCACTAAATTTGGGGGGTTTAAGTATTTTTTTACGGATAGTTGCTATAGAGCACACTAAAAGTTAAGAATGAAAATCCCATCTTTGAAAATAGCGCTAAATAAAATATTTCTATGTTGGCTTCTTGGGATTTATTTAAAAGGGCTGGTATTGTGAAATTCATTTCTCTTGCTAATATAAAAAAAGAATGTAGTCACATATATTATAGAAGTGTGTATTTTGCTGATGCTTTTTATGAATATAATGGTCTTAAGGAAGTTAAACATGTAAAATTTATAATAGAAGTAACACCTTTAAATGAGAAACATGTTACTATTGAGTTTTTGGAGCCTCTCAATTATCCTGTTTTAAGTTTAATGGTTGCAATTAAAAGGCATGTCATTGAACTTAATACAAAAGGTGAACTTCCTTGATATTATCTTTTAAAAGAGAAGATGAGATGATAACTTTTTCTAAGTCTTTTTTTAATCCTTTACCTATTGGTAAAATATTTGCTCTTTATGGTGAGATAGGTGTTGGGAAGACGACTTTTTTAAAAGGTTTGGCTTTAAATCTTGGGATTTCTTGTTTTGTAAGTCCGACTTATAACATTATTAATGTTTATGAATTTGCAAATTTTAGATTTTATCATATTGATTTGTATCGTTTACATCTTTTAGATGAATTTGAGCTTATTGGTGGAATGGAACTTTTATTGGATATGTCATCTATAATAGCTATTGAATGGCCAGATATGGTTGTTGATATTTTACCTAAAGATAGATTGAGATTTTTAAAATTTAAAATTAAAGATGATAGTAGGATTTTGGAATTTGATAATGAATACTCTTGCGATTGAATATTCATATAAAAATTTATTGATTTATTTTCAAATTAATGAAGAAATTTTGTTTCTTATTATGAAAAGGAATGAAGTCAATAATGTTCTTAATGTGTCCAAATTATTTAATGATTTTATATTAGATAAAAATATTGATCTTGGTAATCTTGATTTACTTATTAATTCTTCTGGGCCTGGTTCTTTTACAGGGTTAAGAATTAGTTTAAGTTTTATTAAGGGTCTTTCCTTAGGACTTTCAATTCCTTTTGTTAATATTCCTACCTTTGATGTTTGTGTAAGATTGTTTCATACAGAGTCGGATATTCTAGTTTTAAGTTTTACTGCAGGTAGATATTTTCTTGGGCATTATAGAGATTTTAAATTGTGTGGTAATATTGTTTGTTTTTCTGAAATAGACTTGTTGAAATATTTGAATGAACTTGACTGTAAATTTGTTATTGTGGGTAATGACATTGATTTTATTTATGAAAAATTTAAAAGTAGGTTTAGAGTTATTGATGATATGCGTGCTTTTGGTGCAGTTTTGACTGATCTTGGTAAGGCAAAGTACCTCAAGAGTAGACAGGGTGATGATATTTTATCAGGACCTTGTTATGTAAGACCTAGTGATGCTGAAATTAATTTTTATTTGCTAAAATAATCAAATAATTTTTTAATTTTATGTATATTATTTTTATCTTGTAATATTGATTTTTTATTTTCTTCCTTAATGATATCGTAGATTTCAGATCTAAGTATTTTAATGTTTTCTGGGGCTTTTATTGCTATTTTTACACTATCTTTTTTTATTTCTAATATTGAAATTTCGATATTAGAGTCTATTTTAATGCTTTCATTTGCTTTTCTTGATAGTACTAACATATTTATTCCTTAAAGACTCTATATCTAAGATAATGTTCTTCATTAGTAGAGATGGCTTGTTTTCCAATTAATTTTTTTTTATTTAATATAATTGGAGCTTTGAGGTTTGCAGTTATTTCTTTATAATTCTTTACATGCATGTTGATGATACATAGTATTACCTTTTCGTTTTCATTTTCTGCTTGGATGTCTAACCAATCCTTGTTTTCTATGTTTGGCAAATATTTTTCTAAAAAGTTAAATGGGGATGTTACTAAAAAATTTATTTCTCCATTTATTGATTGCATTATAGAGAATGGCTTATGTGCAGAGTCTTTAATTATAAATTCTTTAATATCTTCAAATCCCAATATTCCTTCAGGAAATTTAACTTTTATACTAAATTTGTTTTTCATTTTATTTTAAGAAATCTAATAATGTTGTTTGCATTATTCTTGCAGAAACTCCTAAAGATACTTGATAAGCAAGACTTGTCATGTTAAGATCTGTGATTGCTTTTGTAACATCAAGATCGGTATATTGTACCATATCATCTTTCATATCCATTATTTCTTTGCTAAGTCTTGCATAACTTAATTCAAGTCTGTTTTCTTTAGTCCCAAGATCAGCTAATGTTGATAAAATTTTACTTAAACTTTCATCGATTTCTGCTAAATTTCTACTTCCTATAAGTCCTTCTCTATTTTCTTCTAAATTATCTCTTAGGTCGATTAAACTATCAAAAATTGTTCTATTTCTAATCTCAGCGTTGTTTGCTACGTTGTAAGGGGGTTCTTTGGAATCGTTATTTTGATTTAAAATACCAAGATCTGTTAGTACTGTTGACCCTTCTTCTTCTGTTATCCACATTTGATGAGGTGTTGTTGTGTTAATTATTATTGAATTTAATATATTGTCAAGAGAGGCTTCCACTGGAGCAGATGATTCATTGATTTTGGCGATAATGTCAGCAGCAGTATCTCCTGCTGTTAATACTATTTCAACATTATCAATATAAATTTTTGTGTTTTCTTGTACAACGAAATTATCAACATTTTTTGATGATGTTATATATTGATTTTGTGAAAAAAATAGCTCACTTCCAGGGTAGTTTGTTGAGATATAAATTCCATTACATATTTCGGTTGTTTGTTCTGATTGATTTCCATTATAGTCTATTTTTATTATTTGAGTTTCTGCTCTATCTTGGGTTAATTTATTAATTTTCTTTGCTCTAGTTGCTTTGAATGCTTCAGCATCGACTTTCGTTCCTGCAAACATGCTATATCCGTCTGCTCCTTTTGCATTTGCTATTGCAAGGACATCTTCAAGTATTGCATTTATTTCTTTTGCTATTATTTTTTTATCATCAGTGCCATATGTACCATTTGCTCCTTTAATAGCTATTTCTTTTGCTCGGGTTAAAATATTAGATAGGGATTGCAAGTATCCTTCTACGTATCTTAATTTGCCCCTAGCATTGTTGATATTATGAGAATAGGTATTAAGTTTAAATATGTTACTGTCTAATCTTATTGAATGAGTGACACCGGTTGGATCGTTTCTCAGGTTTGTAATTCGTTTGCCACCTTGGTATAAACTTTCTAAAAGTTTTGTTATTTTTACTTCTTTGTTTCTTGAAGATGATTTTAAGTTATCATATGTTAAAGGATGACTTACTCTGTTAATCATATATTATACTCCCATTTTGTTTATTATTGTGTCTATTAATTCTGCAGAAACATTGATGAATTTACTTGCAGCAATAAATGATTGTTGAAATTCTATCATATTTGCTAATTCTTCATCTTTATTTACACCAGATATTGATAATCTTAAATCGGTTAAATTTTTAAGTATTTGTTCTTGACTATTTTTTGTAACTTCTGCAATTTGTCCTTTTATTGCAATATTTGAAGCTGTATTTACAAAATAGTCGTTGAGTGTTGAGTTTTTCTCAACCATGATTTGTGAATTAACAAAAGATGCAATACGTAATGCTACTTTATTGTCACCAATAGGAGTATTATTTGTTGGGGTTTTAATACCCGATGCAATTTTTGATGGATCTTCTGTAATTATTTTAGATATTCTAATCCATGCTGATGGATTTTTTAGAGGAGATATTGAATATCTAGTTGTGTTTGTTAATTGGTCAGTGGTATTAATGTTTTGATAGTTATAAGCACCTTCAATTCCTGATGCATTTAATATACCCGTATAATTTGTTAAGAATAATCCAGAATCTTCAATATGTTTAATTCTAAAAATGGTACTGTCTTTATCTTCTTCTTTAACTGCCTTAATTTCAAATTTTTTGTTTTCATTAATTCTTGCAGTGACTTGTGCATCGGAATTGTTTATTTTATCTATTACATCTTTAACAGTATCTGTTGCATTATATGGTATTTCTATAAAATCATTTTTATTTATTGCTTGAAATCTGAGTATTCCTGCAAATCCTAATTTTTCTTTTGGGGAAATTTCATTTGTACTATTTACTTTAAATATATGAACAGAATCAAATTGTCCATCTCCATTGCTATCATATCTTCCACGATCGTCAGTTAATTTGTATTCTTGTTCAAAGAAGATTCTTCCATTTTGTTTGTCAAGGCCATATCCTGATATATGAACTTCATTTACAAGTTCTGCAATATTGATTGCTATATTGTCTAATTCATTAATTTCATTTTTAATTTCATTATCCCTTATATTAATAAGAGCTCCTAGTTTTCCTGTATTGATATTGGCAGTTTCTCGATTATTCCACAAAATGTTCCATTTTGTCTTTGTGGGACCATTTGCTGCTTCTAATATAAGTTCGTTTGCTATTGTACCTTGAATTAGATGTTTTCCTTCCATATGAATTAAAAATTCATTAGGATCCCTTTTGTTTTCTATGGAGATACTAATTAAATTGCTTAGTTTATCAATTATTAAATCTCGTTCATCCATTAAATCATTTGGATGATCTTTCATTGCGATTGCTTTTGCTATTTGTTTATTGAGATCACTGATATTTCTGAGATAATTATTAATCTCTTCAGTAGTTATTTTGATTTCGTCATTTGCCATTGTGTATATTCGTTCAAGAGAATGAAATCTGCTTGTTACTACTTCTACAAAAGCTTGTCCACGTTCTAATATAATATTTCTTTCTGCTAATCCTTGTGGTTGTTTTGATAAATCCTGCCAACTTGCCCAAAAATCGTTTAATCTTTTTCTCATTGATTGTTCTTCTGGTTCGTTATATACATTTTCTAGCAGAGAAATAAATCTATCTTTTAAGTTCCAATATCCAAGGTGATGTGATTCTTCGGCTATTTTTATGTCCAATAATTCGTCTCTTATTCGTTCTATAGATTGAACCATTATTCCTTGTCCTAATTGCCCAGCTTTATTTGCTCTATTTAATTGAGGAGCATATATTGGCATTTCGGTTTTCATTATAATTCTTTGCCTTGAGTATCCTGGCTTTGTTGCATTAGTTAAATTATGTCCAACTGTGTTCATAGCATCTTTGTGTGCAAATAAACTTTTTTTCCCAATTTCTATTCCTGAAAATGTTGAATCCATTTTACACTCCTTGATTATTTAAAGTTTTTTGTTTATTAATACGGATGCTTCATTTGGCGTTCCGTTTTTTGGTCCATAGGGGTTTTTATAAGTGATATTATCTACAGTCTCTTGAGCATCTTGAAAGATTGAGTCTAACATATCAAGGGATGTTTCTACATAACTTGATATTAGATGATTTAAATTTTGGATATTTAATGTTCCTATTTTCAATCTATGAAAGTAATTATGTATTTCTTTTTTATAAGTTGAGCATAATTTTTCTATGGCCATGTAAGTTGATTCAAATTGTTCATTTTGTGTAAATTCTTTCCAAATTTTATCTCTCTTTTGTTCTACATCTTTAAATTCTTGTAGGTAAATATTTGTTTTGTCTATTGATTCTTTCAACATCATTGCATTTTTTTCATCAAGATATTTTTTTATATTTAAATACATGCCATATATTTTTTCTATTAACAAGGTTTCTTCTTCTAATGTGTTTTTTAGTTCAGTTTCTAATTTAATTTCCATTTCTTTAAAGTAAATTATAAGTGAAATTTATGATATTTACAAATTTGCAATATTGTTGTTTTTATTATTTTGTACTTTTGTTTTTTATTTTATTTTTTGATTTTTGTTATTTATGCTATGTTATAATTTCTATAATCTATGAGCAGGCTTTTTCAGAAAGAAGATGATATTGTTGCACTTGCTACACCTTTTTTTAGTAGTGCTTTATGTGTAATTCGTAGTAGTGGAGTTTCTGCAATTGAAAAATTTTCTAAAATGTTCTCAGATCCGAGTAAATTGCTTGAGGCATCTGGGCACACTATTCATTATGGATATATTCTAGATAACGAAACTAAAGAAAAATTGGATGAAGTTGTTGTTTGTCTTTATAGAGCGCCAAAAAGTTTTACAGGTCAGGATTCAATAGAAGTGATGGCTCATGGTTCTCTTATTGGTATAAGGAGAATTATAGACTTTTTTTTGAAAGTAGGTTTTCGAATGGCTGAGCCTGGTGAATTTACCCTTCGTTCTTTCTTGGCAGGGAAACTTGATCTTACTAAAGCAGAGGCTATAAATGAATTAATTTCTGCTAAGACTAGGCAAGTACATGCTCTTGCTGTTAATAAACTTTCAGGTTCTTTGTTTGATAAGATAGATTTGATTAAAAAAGATATTTTAAATTTTCTTTCAGCCATTAGTGTTTATCTTGATTATGAGACAGATGATAATGAAGTTGTTATTCCTGTTGATATTATTTTAAAAAGTAAATCTGAACTTGAAAGGCTAATTGATTCTTATGATACTGCAAGAAAATTGGAGAATGGTGTTACATTAGTGTTGGCTGGTTCTGTTAATGTTGGTAAATCTTCTCTTTTTAATTTGTTATTAAAAGAAGATAGGGCTATCGTGTCTTCTTATGCTGGTACTACACGAGATTATATTCAAGCAAGTTTTGAATTTGATGGTATTTTGTTTAACGTATTTGATACAGCAGGGCTTAGAGAAACTAGTGATTTTGTTGAACAGTTGGGTATAGTGAGAAGTAATTCTTTGATTAAGGAAGCATCTTTGATTTTTTATGTTGTTGATTTAAGTGGCAAATTAACGGATGATGATTTGAAGTTTATTGATGCTTATAAGGAAGATTCTAGAGTGCTTTTTGTTTTAAATAAAGTGGATTTAGAGCAAAATAATCAAACAGTTGAATTTTTTAATTCTAATAATGTAGTTTCATTAAACACAGTAAAGATTAGTACTAAAACTTTATTTGGTATAAATTCCCTTTATGATAGGATAAGGTCATTGATAGCTGTTGATTATATGAAGACTAGTGATTATGATGTTGTAATATCATCAACTCGTCAGGCAGAACTTTTAAAGAGGGCTTATGCTTTAATTATTGAGTTGTTAAGCAAAATAGAACAAAATATAAGTTATGATATGTTGGCATTTGATGTTTACGAAGTGGTTAATGTTTTAGGGGAAATAACGGGTGAGGTTACTAGTGATGATGTGCTTGACAATATGTTTAAGAATTTTTGTTTAGGAAAATAGGTATGGATTTTGATGCTATTGTTATTGGAGGAGGGCATGCTGGTATTGAAGCATCTCTGGCTCTTGCAAGATTAAATTTTAAAACAATTTTGATTACTCAAAATTTAGATACAGTAGGTAAACTATCTTGTAATCCTGCTATTGGTGGGCTTGCTAAGGGAAATATGGTGAGGGAAATTGATGCTCTTGGTGGAGAGATGGGATGTTTAATTGATTTTAGTATGATTCAATTTCGTATTTTAAATAAAAGTAAGGGTCCTGCTGTACAAGCACCTCGTGCACAAGCTGATAAATTAGTATATCAGATTAAAGCAAAGGAAACATTAGAGATGCAGAATAATCTTGAACTTTTTCAAGATACTGTTAGTGATTTTTTACTTAATCCTATGAAAAATAAGATTGAAGGTGTCGTTACAGAAAGGGGTAATAAATTTACATCGCGTGTTGTAGTGCTTACAACGGGAACTTTTCTTAGAGGTAAAATATTCATAGGTGAATACAAGGCTTATATGGGAAGGATTTCTGAGCCAGCTGCTTTTGGTCTTGAGAAAATTTTGCTTGAACTTGGATTTGAAATGGGTAGACTTAAGACAGGTACTCCTGCAAGGGTTCATAGGAGAAGTATTAATTTTGCAAAAACAGAAATTCAGTTTGGAGATTCTGATATCATTCCTTTTTCTTTTTCAAATACTAAAATAGATAAGACTCAACTTTCTTGTTATGTTACTTATACTAATAAAAAGACTCATGAGATAATTAGTGAAAATATGCATCTCTCTCCACTTTATTCTGGGGAAATTGTTGGGAATGGTCCAAGATATTGTCCTTCTATTGAAGATAAAATTGTTAAATTTAAAGATAAAGATAAGCATCAAATTTTTATTGAGCCTGAGGGGATTAATACCCAAGAGATGTATCTTAATGGTTTAAGTTCATCTTTACCTGAGGATGTTCAAAAGAGATTAATTAATAGCATTGATGGACTTGAGGATGCAGTAATTACAAGACCAGGATATGCTGTTGAGTATGATTATATTAATCCCATTGAATTATATGCAAGCCTTGAGACTAAAAGGGTTGAAGGACTTTTTGTTGCAGGACAAACTAATGGATCATCTGGATATGAAGAAGCTGCAGCTCAAGGTTTGATGGCCGGAATTAATGCAGCACTTAAATTACAAAAAAAAGATCCAATGATACTGCCAAGGACTAGTTCTTATATTGGTGTTTTAATTGACGATCTTGTTACTAAGGGTACAAAAGAGCCTTATCGAATGTTTACTTCAAGAGCTGAACATAGACTTAATTTGAGGCATGATACTAGTGATAAAAGATTGATTAAATGGGGGTATGAAGTTGGATTGGTTAGTGAGGAGAAATATTCTAGGTATTTTTTTAAGGAAAAGCAAATTGAGGAAATTAAAGAACTTTTGAGGCATAGACGTCTTAAAGAGAAAGAGGCTAGTAGTTTTGAATTAAAAAGGCATATTAATAAAGATTTTTATCATATTGTGAAAGATCCATATATTAATTTAAAGGATCTTGTTAATATTGATCCTAAGTTAAATGCTTCAAAAGTAATTCTTGAACAAGTTGAATTAGACATTAAATATGAAGGCTACATTAATAGGCAAAAAGATTTGATTAGAAAAATGAATAATCTTGAACTTATTAAATTGCCACTTGATTTTAATTATGAGATTGATGGTCTCTCTAGAGAGGCTAGAGAAAAATTTGTTAAAATTCAACCAGCTAATCTTGCTCAGGCAAGTAGGGTTTCTGGGGTTAGGAATACTGATATTCAAGTTTTGCTTATATATTTTTCAAACCCTAAAAATAAAGTAGTACTTAATTTAGATTTATGATGACTAATTTTAAATTTGCTTTGAAAAATTTGAAAGTGAATTTTACTTCAGAAAATATTGATAAATTGAGATTTTATATAGAGAAAGTTTTATTATTTAGTGATAGGTTTAATTTGGTGTCAAATAATGTTCGCAACTTTGATGCAATGCTTTTACATGCTTTAGATTCTGTTTCTGGATTGCCTATTGTTAAAGATAAAAATCCACGACAAGTACTTGATGTTGGCAGTGGAGCTGGGTTTCCAGGAATTGTTTTAGCCCTTTTTGATCGTTGTAGAAAATATGTTCTTCTTGAGCGTAGTAATAAAAAAGCCATTTTTTTAAAAATGATTAGTTTGGAACTTGGTTTAGAGAATGTGGAGGTTTTAGAGCATAATGTTGAGGAGGAACAAAATAAATATGAATTTATTACAATCAGGGCTTTTGGAGATATAAGAAAATATGCAAATATTTTAGGCTCAATTTTGAAATCTGGTGGTTTAATTATGGCTTATAAAGGGAAATTTGATAAGGTTGAATTTGAAATGAGTTATGTTAAAAATTTATTTGATAAAGTAGAAATAAAATCATCAGAATTGATTTCTGATAAAGAGAGATATTTCCTTTTACTTTATGATTATAAATGTTAATTTTATTTCTAGGTTTTTAGTTTATATTTTGTTTTTTGTAGCAAGGAAATTTAGTACGATAGGAGTGGTATGAAAAATAGTTTTCAAATAGATTCTGAAGTAGAGAATGCATTAAGTTTAATAAATAAATTTAGAAGGGAAGTTGCAAGTAGAATTCTTGGGCAGCGAGAAATGGTTGATGCTATTTTGATGGGAATCTTGACAGAAGGTCATGTTTTACTTGAAGGTGTGCCGGGACTTGCTAAGACATTGACTATTCAGACAGTTTCAGACGTTCTTGATCTTGAATTTAAAAGAGTACAATTTACTCCAGATCTTTTGCCTTCTGATCTTACGGGTAATATGATATATAAGAGTACTACGGGAACTTTTAAAGTTAGAAAGGGTCCAATATTTTCAAATATTGTCTTAGCAGATGAAATTAATAGGGCTCCTGCGAAAGTTCAATCTGCACTTCTTGAGGCAATGAGTGAACGTCAAGTAACTCTTGGTGATGAGACACATAAGTTACCCGATCCGTTTTTTGTTCTTGCAACACAAAATCCAATTGAGCAGGAAGGAACTTATAATTTACCAGAAGCGCAACTTGATAGATTTTTATTGAAGGTGAATGTGAAATATCCATCTATTCAAGATGAAATTAAGCTTCTTAAAATATTTTCAGTTGATGGTGGACTTGAAAATATTAAAGTTGCAAAAATAATGAATGCTTATTCTTTAGCAGATCTTAGAAGGATAATTGGTAAGGTGAAGGTAGATGATAAAATAATGCTTTATATTGTGACCTTAATAGCAGCTTCTCGTGAAAATGATAAAAAAACCTATCCATTTACTAAGTATATTGAATTTGGAGCATCTCCCAGAGCTTCACTGAGTTTGCTAAAGTGTGCTCGTGTTAATGCTCTTTATGAGGGACGTTTGTTTGTTCTTCCAGAAGATGTGAAGGCTGTAGCTTATAATGTATTAAGGCATAGAATTACTCCTTCTTATGAGGCAGAAGTTGAAGAAATGAATACTGATGATATTATTAAGATACTTCTCTCAGCGGTTGCTCTTCCTTAGGATTTAATTGGATATGCAATATAGTAGTGAATCAAGTGCTAGTACTAAAACGAAAATAAAGGCTTTAAAATTTTTTTCTAGAAAAATGCTCTTAGAGCTTAATTTTGGTGGATATCGTTCTATTTTTAAAGGTCTTGGTCTTGAATTTCATGAGTTTAGACCATATGAAGAAACAGATGATGCTAGATTGATTGATTGGAACGTTAGTTCGAAAACAGATAATATATTTTCAAAGGTTTTTAGAGAAGATAAGGGAATAAATTTACATTTACTTGTTGATAATTCTCTTTCTATGAGTTTGGGAAGTATAACAAGTAAAAAAGAAATACAGGATTTATTGGTTTCTATCTTTGCTCATATGGCATTTTTTAATAATGATAAAATAGGTATGACTTTTTTTTCTAGCAAAACAGATAAATTTATTTCATCTAGAAAGGGATATTCGCATTTAGGATTAATTTTAAATGAGACAATTAATAGACAGTTAAAGAGGGGCAGTAATTTAACATATGTATTTAAAAATACAGCAGAGTATTATAAGAAAAGATCTTTAATTATTATCATTTCAGATTTTAAAGCCAGCGATTATTTTAAATCTTTAACAGTTCTCAGTAAACGTCATAATATTATTGCGATAAGACTTACAGATTTTTTTGATGAGAATCTTCCTCAATATGGAGTTTTAACCTATGAAGATATTGAAACACGTGAGGATTTTTTAGTTTCAGGGTTTAGTAAGAAGATATTAAATAGTTATAAGAATTATTGGACATTAGATAAAATAAAATGGCGGAAAGAATGCATAAAAAGGAATATTAATTTTATAGAAATTGACACAAGAGATGATGTTTTTAAAAAATTAAAGGTGCTTTTGAAAAAGGAGAATGGTATTTGAAAAATATGATTTTCCTTGCAACTTTCTTTCTTTTATTTCTTTCTTTTAATTTATTTTCTTATGAAATACAAAATGAGATGTTTATTCCAACTCGTTATTATGTGGGAGATACTGTTGAGTTTAAATTTTCTTTAATTCTTGATGATGATGAAAAATTTATTCCTATCGCGTTTGAATCAATTAAAAATGAATTTGTTGAGATTGATAAGATATTATACAGACCTGAAAGTGGAGAGATAATAATATATTTTGTTTCATTTTATATAGGAAGTAATACGCTTCCTCATATTTATGTTGGAGATATTATTAGAAGTGATAAAACTTTTAAGTTGATTCTTAATAATATTAAAATCAATACTAGTACATTAGTTGCAGATGATGATTCTCTTAAGATTCAAGATATAGAAGGAGTGCTTTTTCTTCCAGGTACCAGTACATATTTTGTTATTTTTATTTTGGCTTTTATATTGATTCCATATCTTTTTATTAAGTTTTTGAAACTTATAAAGCAATTATTAGTATTTCTAATCATAAAGCATAATTTAAGAAGGCCTTATAGAGTATTTCAAAAACAATTGAGTATTTTAGATAATTATATTAAAAGCGAAGAAAAACAGAATGTTTTTTATAATTTATTAAATTCGTCTTTAAGAGTTTATTTGTCTAAAAAAACGGGTTTTGATTTTAATGCGATTACTACTACTGAAATTTCTGAGATTTTACAAAGTCTTAATGTGCCCCATGAAATTCGTTCAACTTTTGTTAATATGCTTAGACTTTCTGATTTTAGCAAATTTAGTGGGATTAATTTATCGGGGGATAATTTATCGCTTGTTTTAAATGATTTAAAAAAAGCGGCTTTTAATTTTGAAGAATTTAATAGAGGTGATAATGTTAACATTTAATGAGCCTTTGTATTTGTTTTTACTTTTGGGATTGCCATTAATAATTTATTTTAGCCATTTTTTTAATCGTAGAGGTGGGAAAGTTAGATTTCCGATATCTATTTATGGAAATTTTGGTTCTATAAAATTAAGAGATTATGTACTAAATTTATTGTATTTTGTTACTTATACTTTTTTTTATTTAGCTATAATAGTTATGATCTTAACCTTAGCAGGGCCTTCTATATCAAGAAAGAAAATGACATATCTTAGTAGTGGAGCTGATATTGTTATTGTGTTAGATATATCTCCTAGTATGGGTGCTATTGAATTTTCATCAAAAAATAGACTTGAATTTGCAAAAGAATTGATTGAATATTTTGTATATCAAAGAGAAAATGACAATATTGGTTTAGTAGCTTTTGCAAAGGAGGCATCATTAATAGTGCCACTTACAATTGATAGGGATTTTTTTTCTAAGAAGTTAGATGATATTTATATTATGGATCTTGGAAATGGATCTGCTTTGGGACTTGGTATTTCTATTGCTCTTTCTCATTTAAAGCATTCTGAAGCACCTAAAAAATCAGTCATTGTTTTAACAGATGGTGTGGTTAATTCAGATGAAGTTTATAAAGATCAAGTAATAAATCTTGCTCAGGGATTAAATGTGAAAATTTATTCTGTTGGGATTGGTAGTGATGAGGAACTTAATGTTGGTTTTAAATTGAGATCTGGTAAATTTTATCAGGGAGTTTTGAAGGAAGTATATGATCCTAGCATGCTTTTTGAAATTTCAAATAAAACAGGAGGACTTTTTTATTCTGTTGGTGATGATTTTTCATTTAAACTTGCAATTCAAGATTTTTCGAAAAAAGAAAATGTAGAGAGAAAAGTTAAAATATCCGTTGATAATAATGATGTTTATAATGAATTTTTATTGGTAACATTTTTTTTATTAATTCTTTATTTTGTTTTTTCAAGGATTATTTTAAAAGAGGTGTTATGAGCATAGGCAATTATTATGCTTTTTACTTGTTTATAGTTTTATTTATAGTTTTGTTTGTGTATGTTTATGATTTTAGAAAGGCACTTCCATTTTTTAAAGCCTTAAGTCTTATGCATGTTAATAGTGCTTATGTTAAAAATTATTATATAAAGAAAATACTTATGATTTTCTTTTTTGTGTTGAGTTTTGGTTTTTTGATTTTATCAATTTTAGATGTTTCTTGGGGACAAAAGGCTACTGAGGATGAGAGAGTAAATTTAAGAATATCTTTTGTTGTTGATATTTCGCGTAGTATGTTAACTTTTGATGAGGGAAAATCTATTAATAGGCTTGAGAGTGCTAAAAATTTAATTAGTTTAATTTTAAATAGTTTTGAGAATGTTGAGTATTCACTTACTATTTTTAAGGGTAAATCTTTATTAGTTTTGCCTTTTTCTAAAGATAAGTCCAGTTTATATAAGATGTTAAATTATATTGAGCCTAACTTAATAAGTTCTCCCGGTAGTTTTTTAGGTGATGGGGTTTTGAGTGCTATACAAGGAATCAAAGATAGTTCTTATTATAATTTTTTGGTAGTTTTGACAGATGGTGATGAATGGGGTGAGAATAATTATTATACTTTTTCTAAATTAATTGATGTACGTAATATTGTAAGTTTTGTAATTGGAATTGGAAGCAATAGACCACTGCCTTTGGTTGATAATCATGTGAATGTGAAAGATAAGAATGATAGTGTGATGACTTTCATGCTTAATGAGGATAACTTGTATCTTTTAACATCTTCTATTAAGGGTTCTTATTATAATTTATACCTGAAAGGTACTAATTATGTTATTAATGAGATAAGGAATGATATAATAAAAAAAAGTTCAAGTAATATTTTATTAATTGGCATTTTAAGATACAAGCTTTTTTTAGCTGTTTCTTTTTTATTTATGATGTTGTATATATTTGTTAAGGTTATTAAATGGGACGATACTTTTTAATTCATTTATTAATAAGTTTTATATGTGCATTTTGTTTATCTTGTTCAAATGTTAAAGCTATGTCTCTTATGGCCATTGGTAATTATAGGTATATTAGAGGTGATTATCAGAGTGCAATTTCTACCTATTATAATCTTGTAGATGATAATAAGAGTGCTGCATGGGGTTATTATAATCTTGGAATTGTATATTATTCTTTGGGAGAGTATGAAAGCTCTCTTCGGATGTTTTCGTATGCAAGAAGAGATGATGATTTTTTTTTGAATTTTAATATAAGTTATAATGAGGGGATAATATATTACAATCAGGGACTTTATCGAAAAGCAGAAGTGGCATTTAAAGAAGCTTTAAAGATTAATCCTGCAAGTTATAATGCTAAGTATAATCTTGAACTTGCAATAATTAAAAAAAGGACTATGCCAGGAAATTTAAATAATTTAAGTATTAGTAAGAGTCAAAATTTTATTGAAAATAATGAAAATTTTTTGAGGTATATTGAAAATCTTGAGAGGGTTTTATGGGTAATGCGGGCAGACGAGCAAATTGTTTCTTTGCAAGAAGATTGGTAATATTTTTAATTTTATTTCTAGTACATTTAAAAATTTATTCTTTATCTGGTACTGATTATTTAATATCTTCCAAGATTGTTAAAGGTTCTAAGATTATTCATATTATTAGGTTAAATTTATCTCAGGATATTGATAAAAAATTATTGAAATTTGACATCAATAAAGATATAAACGAGAATGCTAAAATTGCCTTAATATCTAGAGTTATTGATGGAAATAATTTTATTATAGAGATAAAAATTGAATATGTTTTTGATAAATTGGGATTTGTCAAGATTCCTCCATTGAAAGTTATTTATAATGATGATGTTTATTTGACCTCAGAGTTTGAAGTGGTCATTTTAAGGGAAGATGAATTTCGTTCTTTGGGATTGCCAGTTGGTTTATATTGGGATTTTAATAAAAAAGAAATTTATGAGTATCAGAGTGTTGGATTTGTTTTGCGTTCTAATTGGCTTTTAAATAATAATGTTAAGTCTGTTGCTAGTTTTTTTAATGCTGTTAAAGATGCAATGATTGATAGAACTCCGATATTTGAAAATATTAATTATAGGACTTTTCATAGTAAAGAAATTTTGGATGTTCCTCTTTATAATTTTATTTTAACTCCTCTTAGGGGATCAAAAGTTGTTGTTATTCCCAGTGTTTCTTTTAATATAAGTGAGGATATTATGCGCATGAGTCCTGAAATTTCTTTAAAAATTAAATCAATACCAGAGGAGGTAAAATCTTTAGCTGTTGGTGTTTTTAAAATTGACTATGATTTTCCCAATGCCACGTCTATTACTCAAGATGCTTTTACTATTTTAATAAAAATTACAGGACAAGGAAATCTGCCTCATATTCGCTTTCCAGAAATTGAAACCTATAATTCTAGAATTATTTATAATAAAAAGAATTATAATTTTGAACCTTCAAAAGATGGTTATAAAGGTAGCATATCTAATGTATATACTATTAAGCCAGATAATAAGGGTAATTTATTTGTAAACATTGGTGATTTTGTATATTTAGATCCTGATGATGATAAAGTTTATAGACTGAATGGTAAACGACTAAAATATGAATATTATGGAGAGTTTAAAAAAAATAACTCTAATCAAGAATTATTATTAGATTTTAATTTACTCTCATATTATGATATTTTAAAATACAAAAATAAAACCTTTTTGTTTTTCGTTCCCATTTATTATTTGATTTTGATACCAGGAGTTTTATTTTCTTTAGCTATGTTTATTAAACATAAAAAATTTTTTATTGCTTCTGGTTGTGGTTTGATTGTTTTAATATTAACCCTTGCTGTTAGTCTTAATGCTATAAATGATGGTTTTCTATCAGAAGATAATATCAATGATTTAATAAATGATTATAGATCTAGTAATTATAGTGATGCTCTTAATAAAATTGATAATATTATTAAAAGAAATTCGAGTTATTCAGGACTTTGGTTAAATAGAGCTCTTATTTTAAGTAAGATGGATAGATCGTTTGATGCAATTTATTCGGCTTATAAGGCATTTTTTACTTCTCCAAATAATGATATCTTTTATAAGATTATTGATTTTATTGAAACTAAAAATGGCATTAATGAAAATATTAGGAATAATAGTTTTGTTTTTTCTAATATATTTTTTATTATTAGCTTAATTTTAATAACCATTTTAATAGTAGTTGTTTCTTATAGATTTTATGCAAAAAATTTAAAGAGAATTATTTTATTTTTGCTTTTATCTATGACATGCTTTACATTATTTCAAACATATTATTTTTATCTTGAGCAACAATCTGAAATTGGAATTATTAGAGGTGATTTAGTTTCCCTTTATAAGGTTCCTGATAATTTTTCAAGAAGTTGGAAATTTTTAAAAGGCAATATAAGTGTTTATCTTCTTGATAAAAAAGATGACTTTGTTCTAATTCAGACAAGCCATGGACTTAAGGGATGGATTCATAAAAATTTTATTGTATCTGTTAAAGATGATTTAATATGAAATGAAATAAATTTTTGAATTTCAGTTTTTTATTACATAAAAAATTATTTTTCTCTGTATACTATTCTTCCTTTTGTAAGATCATAAGGTGATAGTTCAACTTTGACTTTATCTCCAGGAACTATTTTAATAAAATGTTTTCTCATTTTTCCAGATAGGTGAGCTAGGACTAAATGTCCATTTTTAAGTTCTACTCTAAACATTGTATTTGGAAGAGATTCTTTAACAATACCTTCGGTTTCAATAGCTTCTTCTTTTGTATTCAAAATGCCTCCTTATTATTTGTGTAACAGAATCAATTGTACACAATTAGTAATATCATTGCAATTATTTTCTTATTAAAAATTAATGCACTAGTTTACATTATAGGGGATTGTTTATATAATTACACGGAGTTTTTTTTAAAATTGTAATTTATTATAGGGAGGTAATATCATGCAGAAAAGCAATTTTGAGCATGAATTTGTTGAAAAAATGCAAACTCTTCTTTTAGAATTAAAAAAAGAAATATTAAATTCTATAAGATCTGTTGAAGATAGTAAAAGAGAAATTATTAATAATGATATGCATCTAAAAGATATAGTAGATATTGCATTTGATAATATGGATGGTAATAATCTTGAGGCTTTAAGTTCAGTTGAAAAGAAGAAACTTAATTTAATAAATCAAGCTCTTTATCGGATTTCTCACAATATTTATGGGCATTGTTTAGCTTGTGATAAAGATATTGCACAAGAAAGGTTAGAGGCTATTCCTTATGCATTTTTATGTATAAGTTGTCAGACTAAAAAGGAAAAAAAGAGCAGAAGGTCAATTTAGTATTTAATTGTTTAGAATTGTAATTTCTACTCTTCGATTTTTTGATGCTAAAGGAGATGAGCTTACATACTTAGGTTTTTTAGCACCCCATCCTTTAAAAAATATTTGGTTTTTGTTCTTTACTTTCATTTTTAATAAATAGTTTCCGATTGTATGAGCTCTTTTTTCAGACAATTCTTGCATTTCTTGTTCTGTTCCAAACTTTGCTGTGTGTCCCTCTATTAGAATGTTATTGTCTTGAAATTTTTCTAGTAAATTGGCTATGTGTTTTAATTTATTATGTTCTTTTCTAATGATTTGAAATGAATCAGGATAGAATTCAATGTCTAAGCTTAATTTAATGCCATTTTTATTTTTTTCTATTTCTATAGAATCTATTTGTTCTCTTTTAATATATTCCTTAATTTCATTCTCTATTGTGTTATCATTTGGTAATTCAATGGAGATTATTTTTCCAGATGAGGTTCCAATCATTTTGATATTATTGTTTCCGTTTTTCATTTGAAATTCATATGTGTCATGATATTTATGTATATTTCCCAATTTTGAATCAAAGTATATTTTTTGGTTGACTTTTTGAGAGAATAATATGTTTTTTACATTATATTTAGATTCATAATTTGAATAAATTATATCGTAATATTTTCCATCTATTTTTTCTTTGCCTTTATATGTATAATTTACATTGAATTTTGTAATAAAATCTTTTATTCCTTTTACAATTTCAGATGCTTGTATGTATTCTTCTGCTGGATATGTCCATGTTTCATTTACTCTTATAGGTGTTTTTGGAAATTGTGGAATACCTCTAACAGAAGGTCTTTTTTGATTATGATTAATTTTGTATTCACCCTGTTTGTTTATGCTAAAATTTCCTTCAAGTTCTTCTTTTAGTAAGTAAACATCGCTCTCATCATTTCTTTCGAGTACTCTGAAATAAGATTTTATATTTGCAAAATGATTTTTTATATCTTTTATTTCACTTGATACTTGAATGTTTGTTTTTGTTTCGGAGTTAAATATGCCATTTAGATAAATTTTTTGCTGATCTGTGGTTTCTATTCTAAATTTAGTGCCTTTGGTGTATTTAAATTCTAATATTTCATAGGAAAATGTTATAGTTTTGATTAAAAATAGTAATGTTATGGTCTTAATATTCATTTAACGAATTATATCATAGTTTAGATTATGTTTTTTAATCTTTCATTAAATCTTTTTAATAATGCTTTGTGTGTTTTGTGTTTTAGTTATAATGATAGTATGCATATAGTTGTTTTAACTTTTTAATTAAATGATCTATTGTTTTGAGGTATAAGAAATGAAAAGAAAAAGTGGAATTTTGCTAAGTATTAGTTCTTTACCGTCTCAGTATGGTATTGGTGATTTGGGGAAGGGAGCATATGAATTTATAGATTTTCTTGCTAGTTCGTCGCAAAGTTATTGGCAAATATTGTTGTATTCACTTCCTAATTGTTCAGGGGTTCCTTATTTAAGTTATTCTGCATTTGCTGGTAATATAAGTTATATTGATTTAAATGCTATTGATAGATTTATCGATGTAGATTTAGGTATTTTTGGATGTTTGGAAGATAGATGTATTGATTATGATAAATTGAAAACCAAGAATATTATTTTAAGAGATGCAGCTTTGAATTTTTTGCATAGGGCGACAATTGATGAGATGTATGCATTTGAAAAATTTAAAAAATCTGCTGCTTATTGGCTTTTAGATTTTTCAAGTTTTGTTGCTTTTAGGGAATATTATTGCAGGTTCCAAGATCCACAGACCTTTAATCTTTTATTTAGTAAAGAAATCTTAAAAAGAGATCCAAAAGCTTTAATGCGACTTAGAGAAACTCTTAATGTTGAGATCAATATTCAACAAGTATTGCAATATTTCTTTTTTTCACAATTTAAAGCCTTAAAAAGATATGCAAGTAATGTTGGGATTAAAATAATAAGTGATATGCCTATTTTTATGTTTTATGATTCTGCTGATGTTTGGGCACATCAAAAATATTTTAAATTGAAATTTGATGCAAGTAAAGATAAAGTAACAGGTATGCCTTCTGGTAATTTGTCTTATAAAAAATATCTTTGGGGTAATGCAGCTTATAATTGGAAAGCCTTAAGGAAAGATGATTATGTGTGGTGGATTAATCGTATTGGTTTTATGCATAAATATGTAGATATTATTAAATTTGATTATTTTAGAGGATTTGTATCTACTTGGGAAATTTCTGAGCGAGAATTTTCAGTTTATAGTAGTAGTGGGCAGTGGGTCAAATGTCCAGGTAAAGATTTTTTTAGAAATGTTTTAAGTAAAATTAATGATTTAGAAATTTGGGTTGAAGACCTTTTAGAAGATCGTGGTGATGCTTTTAGATTAAGAGATTATTTTAATTTTCCAGAAACTAGAATTATGCAGTTTGCATTTGATTTTGATTCAAAAAATTTGTGTTTGCCACATAACTATATAAAGAATTGTGTTGTCTATACAAGTACTAATGAGAGTAATACTATTCGTCAGTTTATTAATTCTGTCGATGATGAGCATAGAGAGTACATTTTTAATTATTTTAATACTAATGAAGATTTTGTTGTTTGGGATATGATACGAGGTGCAATGTCTAGTGTTGCAGATAATGTAATAGTTTCAATGGAAGATTATCTTGATCATGTGGTTGATCATAAAAATGTGTCTGGGTCAATGCTTAATGATTTTAGGATCTTGAGTTCTGATTTAAGTACCGATTTAAGTAAAAAAATAAGTAATATTACAAAACTTTATGGAAGAATTTAAGTAGTAATTTTAATTATTTGTTAAAATAATATTTGTTTTTAAATCTATTTTAAAAAAGGTTGGATGTTGTTTATATGAGACTTAATACATGCTTAATGTTTTTCTATGTAATTTTTTTATTATTTTCTTATTTTTTTTTATGTTTTCGTTTACATTCATTAAATGGGAACAGGTATTTTAAAAATGGTGATTTCTTTTTTGTTCATAAGGGTGCTTTATATAAAAAGCGCAATAATGGGATATTTAAAATTGAAACTAAGGGAATAGAGACTAGATGGATATACCCATTTAAAAATCCTGTATCCAAAAGGATAACTTCTATTTATGAAGATTTTTATTCTTCAAATTCTCTTTTAACAACAAGTGATGCTGTTTATGTTTCTCATAATTATTTTAAAAATTTTATAAAATTAGTTGATACTGGAAAATTTAATAAAAATTCTTATATTACATCAAGTGCATTGTCTCGAGGAGAATATAAACGTGTTGCTGTTGGGACTTCTAACAGCGGACTTTATATCAGTATTAATAATAATTTAGATTTTAAAAGCTTAAATTCTCTAATTTCTAAGACATATTTGGGTGCTGGTTATTATGATATTATTAGTTCGCTAGAATTTTCAAAAAATAGTGGGAGTGAGTTGTATTGTTCTTATGGAATTTATGGAGATATTATTTTAATTAATATAGTTTCAGGGGTTATTAAGAAATTAGATTTTCCATTTAAAAAACAGATAGTTCGTATTATTGATTTATCTGATGAAAAGCTAGAAAAACTTTTGGTTGGAACTTATGATAATCATTTTTATTTATATGTTGATGGAAAGTGGATCTTTGATAGTCAATTTTCTATTTATGAAAGTAATTATTTTCAAAAATCAAAGAGACTTAATCTTGCGTCTAATAGGGGTTCAATTTATTTGACAGCTTATACTCTTCGAAATAAAACAGCTGTTGATGAGAGATTTGAGTTTATTAAAAAATTAGGTATGAATTCTGTTATTATTGATTTTAAAAATGATAGTGGTATCTTAACTTATGCAAGTCAGCTAGAATTGCCTAATAAAATGAATGCAGTTAAAAAATTAATAGATGTTCCTTATATTTTAAAAAAGGCAAAAGAATTGGGAATATATGTTATTGCTCGTGTTGTTGTATTTAAAGATTCAAAATTTTATTTATATAATAATTGTGAGTATGCTCTTTGGAATAAAAAAACCAATCGTCCTTGGGGTAATGTTGTAAAAGTCATGAATGGTAATTCTTTTAAGTTGATACAAAAAGAACATTGGGTAGATCTTTTTTCAAAAAATACTTGGGATTATAATTTAGATATTGCAAAAGAAATTCAGTTGCTTGGAGTTGATGAGATTCAGTTTGATTATATTAGATTCCCAACAGATGGACCTGTATCTCTTATAGCTTCAAGATTTAATAAGTATGAAATGAGGGCAATTGATGCCCTTGAATCTTTTTTAATTTTGGCTAGGGAAAAAATTTCTATTCCTATTTCTATTGACATTTACGGCAATAATGGATGGTTTGTTACTAATAGTATTGGTCAAAATATTTCTATGATATCAGATTATGTTGATGTTATTTCTCCCATGTTTTATCCTTCACATTATACTAATGATTTTTTGAAGAATGATTTATATTATACTACCAGGGCTTATAAAATTTATAAAGAAGGGAGTAATAGGGCGTTTGTGTTTTCCTCGGGTAAAGTTATAATTAGACCTTACGTTCAGGCTTTTTTGCTTGGTTCAGAACGTATTGTGAGTGAAGAGGTTTATCTTCAATATTTTTTTAATCAATTACAAGGTGTCAAAGAGTCTTTGGGAAATGGTTTTAGCTTGTGGAATGCATCTAATATTTATTATATGGTTAAGACTAATTTAAACAAATTTTTGGGTTTTTCTTAATATAATTTTTACTAGGAGATTTATGTGGCTTATATTTATTTTTTTTGTTTGATGTTAGGTATATTTTTATTATATCTTGGTGGTAATTATCTTTTAAAGAGTTCTGTTAATATTGCTACTTATTTTAAAGTTCCCAATCTTTTAATAGGTGTTATAATAGTCTCTCTATCAACAAGTGCTCCAGAGCTTTTTACAAGTTTGATAGCATCGTTTAAGCAAAAAAATGAAATTATTGTTTCTAATATTATTGGTAGTAATATTATCAATATATTACTTGCACTTTCTTTAACAGGTTGTTTTTTAAAAATAAAAACAGATTTTAAGAGACTTAAGTTTTCTTTTATGATGTTATTTTTATTGATGTTTCTTTTATTGTTACTTTCTTTTGATTTTAGTTCTCTTTCTTTTTTTAAAGTGCCTTATCATAAGACCAGTTCGTTGATAATTTTATTTGTATTTGTATCTTATTTATTTTTATTTTATAGGAAAGAAAAAAAATATAATGTTGTTGAGCGGGATTTAGATAATCTTAATTGTGATTATGGATTTAAATTTTTATTTTTAAATATTATGTTTTTATTTTTAAGTGTTTATTTTTTATATTTAGGTTCGAAGTTATTAATAGATAATTCAATATATATTGCACATAATATTTTTCATATTAGTGAGAAAGTTATTGGAATTATTTTTGTTGCTTTTGGAACCAGTATACCAGAGCTTGTTGTTTCACTTTTTGCAATAATTAAAAAAGAATCAGATATTGCGCTGGGTAATATTATTGGCAGTAACATATTTAATATTGGATTTATTTTGTCTAGTAGTAGTTTTATAAGTCCAGTACTGATGAGTGATATTTATTTTGTTGATTTTGGTATTATGTTTGTTATATCTTTGATTTTGTTATTGGTAGTTAAAGTCAAAGGGGTTTTTGATAGGGGTCCTTCTATTATTTTTTTGTTTTTGTATATTTTATATAATGTGTATTTATTTGGTGTTTATTAATTTTATTAAATTTATCAATGTGTTATTATGAATTATGTTTTATTGTTTTTTATATTAGGAGATTAGGAATATAAGATGAAAAAGTTGCCCGAAATTTTTTATCTAAATGATAAAGAAGTGGATATTTTGATTTCTCAAATAGGAATTTCTTCAGATACGCAAAAAATGATTTTACGAGTTATTTTGGAATGTAAAAACAATGTTATAGGTTATTCTAAGTTTGTTGAAGATTATTCTGTTAAAATACGTTCTCTTAAGGGAGAATTGGATTTTTTATTTCGTAAACTTTATGAAGTTAAGAGAGGAATTATTGTTAATCAGATTACATCTAATGGAGAATTGTTACCTGATAAAATAATAATAACAGATGAAAATAGTAGTGATTTTTATTATTATGCTATTGAAGATTTGTTTTTAAAACATTATGTGGGAATAGAATTTTTTAGTACTTTGCTTACAATTAAGAATATAGATAGAAATTTGTTAGCTTTTGAGAGAGAATTTGTTGTGCTTAAGAATGAAGATATTAATTTTAAATATTTTCAAGAAAGTGCTTCATTAAAGAAGATATTGATACTAGATTCTTTGATCATTCCTTCAAGACAAACATTGTATTTTGTTGAATTTATGAAAAGAATTTTATTTAGAACTGCTTCTAACAGAGTAGTTAAAGATGTTTTTATTAGAGCTAGAAATTTGAAGATTAGTGAGTATGATCGAATTTTGGATGAGGGCGTTAATGGGGTTGGAGTTGCTTATAATCTTCTTTTGGGTATTTTAGAAAATAAAGAGGAGATTTTAAATAAGAAAGGTGTTAATATTTCTAAACATTATTTTACCTTTTTAGAGGTATTAAATATTTATATTACTAATGAAAAAAAGTTAGAAGAAATTAAAAATTTAGAAAATATTAAAATTGATGAAACTTTGAAATCGATTGAAAAAGCAATAGAGTTTAAACCCGGATTTATTAATATAGAGGAATTTAAAAGTATTCTTCAAGAGCATGCTGATGAATTATCTGATGCTGAACATTTTTTTAATATAGCCAATGGATACTTTTTTGAATCCAATATTAAGGGTTCTTTGCCTAGAATATTTAGTATTAGAAGTGATATATATTTATATAAGCCATGTGCTTATTCTATTTTTTTAAAAGAATTTGATCAAATTATAATTGATGTTAAAGATAAATTGAGAAATGAATTTACAAAGATGCTTAATAATGGTAAAAATTCTTCTGTTATTTTTACAGAAGAGGGTCTTGAGAAGATGTTATCTGAATTTGTTGCTAATTATGATCTAAATGATTATTGCTTGAAAAATAAAGTTGCATTTCTTGATTTTATTGTGTCTCATTATAGGCGAGTTTCTAAAACTCAAAATATACAGACTCAAATTAAGGATATAATAAAAAATGAAGCCGCTAAATATTTTAAGAATAGTAATACATTCTTACCACTTTATAAAATTTATAAAATTGATTTGTCTAGTATTTTAGATTTTGCTTATAAAGATTTATCCTTGTTAAGGAAAATTGTGTTATTTTTGACTGGAAAATATCAAAGCTATAAAGAATCTTTATCTAGATTAAATTCTAAGGTAATAGTTAATAATCATGTTGGGGGACTTTTTGATCCAAATGAAAGAGTAAAAAGACAGCTAGATAAGAGGCGCAAACAAAGAGAGGAGATAAAAGAACAGATTAGAAATTCCTATTCCAAAAAAGGTAAAGGAACCTCTAACAAAGGACAGACAACCGGTAGGGTTTATAGCAAAAGTGAACAGGACGAAGCTTGGTTAAAATTTGAAGATAAATTGAATAAAAAATGATTATTTAAAATAAATCTTTAGGTCTTCTTGCCGTATTTTTTGAATTTTGGCATTCTGCATAGTGCTTTATTTTACCATTTTCAAATTTAGATTTCATTATAATTTTTCCGCCCCATCTACTTAACAATTCTTTAGAACCACTTCTTTGTGCATTTTTGGAAATTTTTGCCATATTAACACCTCATTGTATTAGTTTATTGTATAATAAATCTATCAAAATAAGGTTGATTTATCAAGGAATGGTTATGTTTTTGATAATGTTTTTTTTAGCTTATACTCTTTTTTCAGAAGAAATTTATTATAAATTTGTTGATTATGATATTGATTATAAAATAATTGGAAAATATGAAATTAATAAGGAAGATGCTGAAGAGGAGTATGGGTATAGATTTACTTATAATGATGGCAAACTTATAGTTGTTGATTATATTGGAAAGCTTAGTATTTTAATGCCTTCTTTTTTTGGTACAAATCAAATAAAAATAGAACATTTTAAAGATATAGAGAGAAGATTGTTTTTAAATAGAGGCTTTGCTGCTAAAAACTTGAAAGATGTTTATGTTGAACAAATAGAATATTTATCAAATGGTAAACCCAAGAGTATTTTTAATTATAATAAGTCTAATGAAATTATAAGAGATAAGTATGGAGTTGCTTATTATCATTTTGTTTATAATGATGATGGTAGTTTTTATGTTTATAGGTTTAGTGAGGTTGGTTTTCAGATTAAGGATTTAAATGATGTTTATTATACTAAAATTATTTATGAGAATTCTAATCGTACAAAAACAGTTTTATATTATGATGGTAATAACTATAATATAAAGGCTAAAAATGGAATTTATGGTTTTAAATTGACTTATGATAGTGCACATAATATTGTTAAAGAAGAATACGTAGATGAAGATTTTTCTTTGTCCTCAAATCCTTTTTCTGTTGCAGTAAAGACATATCGTTATGACTCAAGTGGTAATCTTATTGAAGTTGTAAATTATGATGTTAAGAATAATTTAACTCCTGATGAGAATAATGTGGCAATATATAGGTATGATTATAATTTAAAAGAAAAAGATTATTGTTGTAGAGAATATAATTATGATGCTAATAATAATTTGACCGTTAGTCAAAATGGTTATGCCATGAGAAAAACCATTTTTTATATACAAAATAATGAAAAGAGAATAATAAATTATAGTAATAAGATAAATAAGAATTATGATAGTGCTGTTCCTGTTAGTTATGAGGAAAAATATGAGATAATGGATAATTTTAAAGGTATTGCGGTTTATAGTTATAAATATGATAATAAATTTTATTTAATAGAGAGACTTTTTTTTGACAAAAATTTCAATTTAGTTAGTGATTCTAATGGTGTTATGATTTATAAATATGCTTATAATGAAGATGGACTTCTTGAATCTCAGGAACATTATGGAGATTTTGATAATCCTATAAGTGATATTGTAGGTGTTTTTAGGTACAAGTTTTTGTATGATATTAATGGTAATGTTATATTGAAGAGTAATTATTCTAAAAATGGAGCTTTAGTTGCAGATGAAAATGCTGTTTTTGAATATACTTATGAGTATGATAAACAAAATCGACTAATTAGTCAGAAAAATTTTGGTAATTTAGGTCAATTGCAAGATGATATTTATGGTGTTAGCATGTATAAGTATGAATATAATAAATTTGGTAAAATTTCAAAGAAAACAAATCATGGCCCAGATTTAAGATTGAGAGATAATATTGGGGGTATTTCAATTTATAAATGGATATATGATAGTAAAGGTGATTTAATTGATTTTCAAAAATTTGATTCTTTAGGTAATTTAATATAAGTATTTTTTTTTCTCATTTTTTCCAATAGAACAAAGTAGTTCATATGTACTTCTGCCAGATTCTTTACTAAGTATATCTAAGCTTAATCTTTCAGAAACTATTTCTACTTTGTCTCCTATATTGATTTTTAGATCTTGAGGTATTTCTATGATGGAAATGTTCATACATATTTTTCCTCTAATAAAACATTTTTTATTTTTTATTATGCAATAAAAATTTTTAGATGTATTTTGTGGTATTCCATCAAAGTATCCAACAGGTATAAGTCCAATTTGCATATCTTCTTTTGCTTTAAAGAGTCCAGAATACGATATTTGGTCTCCTTTTTTGATATTTTTAATAAATATTACTTTTGAGTATAAATTTAGTACAGGCTTCAGTTTTAAATTATTGTTTTGATTGTTAGGATTTGGGTGATATCCGTATAAAATAAGGCCTGGCCTTATCATGTTAAATTTTTCACTTATTTTATAGTTTGTTATGTGTCCTGAGTTGGAAATATGAATGAATTTTGGATTTATATTTTTATTTTTAAGTTCATTTATGAGATAATCAAATTTTTTGCTTTGTGTTTGCGTAATTTTTGTGTTTTCTGTTGTTGGTAAATGTGTGCAAATTCCTTCAAATTCTACCAATTTTGAATCTTGAATTTTAGTTGCTAGATTTAAAGCATTTTCTGTTTTGATTCCATATCTGTTCATTCCTACATCCACTTTTAAATGAACTTTAATTTTTTTATTTTGCCTTTTACATTCTTCTTCTATTAATGATAAGTATTGAGAGTCAGCAACAAAAGGTGTAATTTCGAAATTTACTAAATTTTTTATTGCATTTTTATTGATATTATTGATATAGAGTAGTATGTTTGATTTTTTATCGATTTTCCTAAGTTTTAGAGCGTCATATATTGAAAAAAGACCAAAATAATTTATATTTTTTTCTTTAAAAAATTTAAATGTTTGAATAAGTCCATGTCCGTAAGCATCTGCTTTTAGTGTTGCTACTAATTCTTTTTTGTGAACATGACTTTTAATTGTAATTAGATTATGTTCTAGATTTTTAAAGTTTATTATTATTTCTTTATGTTTTGTCATTTTGTACATTATATTAAATATCTACAAAATTCACATTGATACTTTGAAATTTATTTAAATTGTTTGACTGATATAAAGCATTTATATTAATCTTTGTTAGATTTAAAGAAAAGGAATCCTTGGTGCAAAAAAATGAATTATTCCGATAATTAATGCTAGTATTCCTATCAATTTTTTGTTGTTTTCAACTAATGATTGAAATTTTCCATATTCTTTGTTGTTTTGAAGAGTTATAGGCATCTTCTGATTTAAAAATAAGATAAACCCAATAAGAAATAAACTGATGGCAGGAAATAAATTTCCAATTATTGGTAAATCATAGGGGATAATTATTTCCAATATACTTACTGTTATAAAAATTGTACCAAAAATACTTCTTGCAGCTTTATTATTGTTAATTGCATTGACAAATTCGTCAAAGATAATTAAACACTTAAGCTTGTCTCTTAAAGTTGGAAATGCTAGTATTATTCCTCCTAAAATATTAAGTAAAACAGATATAAAATATATTTGTAACATCTCTTATCCTCCAAGATCTAATCTTTTATTAAAATATGCCTTGTAGCCCTTTTGAGTTATTAGCATTATATTTAACAAACTTTCATTCTTATATGCAACATTAGTATATAACGTATAGTTAATCTTGTCTATGTAAATCATATTATTTTCAACAAGTTTACTATCTAAGTATAATTCTATATTGGCTTTACCAAAATATTTGATGTCATTATTTTGGATATTAATTTTAAGATATAAATTTTTATTTTTTATTTTATGTTCTATTGTAATTGTAGGATTATGTTTATTTTCTATTTTTTGTAATTTGGGAATTATTATGACCTTAGTAGTAATTAAAATGATTACAAAAATTATTCCAAGCATTAGTTTTTTTTTAAGGAGTTTTTTATTTGTTTCTTCTACTTTGTATTTACAATTGTTATTTTTCATATATTTTGGTGATAAATTATTTCATAATTTAAGCAATGTATTTAAATTCCACCAATAGACACTAACTCCGCTTTTCTCTGCATAAAGTATACTAAGTATTCCGTCTTTTGATAGACTTTCAGCAAGAAATTTAAGATTAGGTGGTTCAATTAGTATCATTTGTTCTTTTATCTTTCCTCTATTGTCTAATTTCCATATTAAAATATTAGATAAATTTTTCATATTAGTAGATGCTATTATTTTATTTTTTTGAATTCCAATGATATTGATAAAACTTTCTTGTTGATCATCTAATAAATTTTGCGGTAGCGTAATTTTGTTTTTTATTTCAAATTCTTTATTTTTATTTAAGCTCATTGTATAAAAGTGTTGATTTTTGATTCTGACTCCTAGGTCATTAATGTTTTCATTTGTTCTAATGTTTTCATAGTATGTTGTCTTTGCATAAATAATTTTTTTATTTACTTCAAAAAATATTTTGTCTATTGATATATTATATTTTTTTTTCTCTTCTTCTGGTATTTGTAATATGTTTGTGTTTATATATATCTTATAAAGAGGTGAGAGATCTTGATCGTAAGAGTATATTATGTAACCTTCGTGATATATGGTTATTATTGCTATGTTATTTCCATCATCGATATTAATATCACAAACTTCTGGAAATGGCGTTCCATTATGTCCTTCTTGTCCCAGTATTGCTACAGATGAATCTTTATTTAGAATAAAGATTTGTGTAGAGTATGCTATGTTTTCTTTTTCGTCGAATTTAGATTTTGTGTTGTTTATTTTATCTGATACTATGATAAAGTCTTTTGATGGATATATAGTCTGGATATTTTCAAAGTTTACTTTTTTTATTTTCAGATTGTCATTTGTTTTAAATATGCCATTTTGGTAAGTTTGAATTAATTTTCCATAAGATGTAAAAATCATGAGTTTGTTTGCTTTTGTCTCTACAATATATACAAGACCGTTGTATGTTTTAATATCAAAGCCTGAATTTGTAAATTTGTTTGTAAGTGGTGTTATTTCTCCGGGTAGTGTTCCAAATGGTATTTTAAACTGTTGTTCTCCAAGTTCGTTTAAAGTTTTAGTGTTACATGATATAATTATAAAAAATATATTTAAATGAATTTTATAAAACTTTTTCATGTTTTAGATGTTATTATTTTAAATAGTTAAAAGTCAATTATTTTAGGAGTATTGATACCTAATATGTTAAGAGCAATATTTGAGGCGACTGTTGGCTCAAAGAGTAAAAGGGATTTAAAAAGTTATCTTCCTGTTTTAAGAAATATTAATAAACTTGAATCTTGGGCACTATCTTTGTTGGATGAGGATTTTTCAAGGGAAACAGAAAAATTCAAAAATGAACTTCAGAGTGGTAAGACTTTAGAAGATATTTTAGAGAGAGCATTTGCACTCTCTAGAGAAGCTGCAAGAAGGCGACTTAAAGAGAGACCTTATGATGTTCAACTTATTGCTGGTCTTGCGCTTCATCAAGGTAAAATAATAGAAATGAAGACAGGAGAAGGTAAAACTTTGTCTTCTGTTCAGGCTGCTTATCTTAATAGTTTAACAGGTGATGGTGTTATTATTGTTACGGTTAATGATTATCTTGCAGAACGTGATTCAAATTGGATGAAACCTGTTTTTGATCTTTTGGGAGTGAGTGTTGGTGTTGTACTCTCTAATATGGATTCTTCTAGACGAAAGATAGAATATGGTAAAGATATTACCTATGTTACGAATAATGAGCTTGGATTTGATTATTTAAGAGATAATATGTGTTTTGATTTGTCTCAGAAATCTTTAAGAAATTTTAATTATTGCATTATTGATGAAATTGATTCTATTTTAATAGATGAAGCTAGAACACCTTTAATTATTTCAGGTTCAACTGAAGGTGATACTAGTGCTTATCTTACTGTTAATTCTCTTGTTCCTTTTCTAAAAGAGTGTTCTAAAGATCTAAAAACAGGAGATTATCCTTTAGAGATTGATGATCTTGATGGAGATTATACAATTGATGAAAAGGCTAAAAGAATATCTTTTACCGTTAATGGATTAAATAATCTTGAACGAATTTTAGTTTCGAAGGGCATAATTCAAGGGTCTATGTATGTTGATTCTAATTTTAATTATGTTCATTATATGACTCAGGCATTAAAGGCACATTTGTTGTTTTTAAAGGATAGGGAATACATTGTTGGAGATTTTGGTGTTGAAATTGTTGATGAATTTACAGGTCGTGTTTTAAAAGGACGAAGATATTCAGATGGTCTACATCAAGCTATTGAAGCTAAGGAAGGTGTTAGAGTTGCAAGTGAAAATAAGACTATGGCAACAATTACATTTCAAAATTTATTTAGGATGTTTAATAAGATTTCTGGTATGACTGGTACTGCAGATACAGAAGCGAAAGAGTTTCATAGAATATATGATCTTGATGTTGTAGTAGTTCCTACTAATAAATTGGTTGCAAGAATAGATGAAGATGATATCATTTATTATACTGAGGACTTTAAGTTTAGAGCAATTACGGATGAAGTTTTTGAGGCTTATAAGAGAGGACAACCTGTTCTTGTTGGGACAGTTTCTATTGAAAAGTCTGAAATTTTATCTAATATGTTTAAAAATAGAGGGATTAAACATGAAGTTTTAAATGCTAAAAATCATTTTCGTGAAGCATTAATTATTGCTGAAGCAGGGGCAAAATATTCTGTTACAATTGCAACTAATATGGCTGGCCGTGGTACTGATATTAAGCTTGGAGGTAATCTTGAACATAGAGTTCGTAAAAAATTTGGGACAGAAATAAGTTTTGATGATTTACAGAAAGCTATGCAAAGCGAGAGAGAGCAGTATCTTAAAGATTATGAAGAAGTTAAATCGCTTGGTGGGCTTTATGTTATTGGTAGTGAGCGTCATGAATCGCGAAGAATAGACAATCAGCTTAGAGGACGTGGGGGAAGACAGGGAGATCCTGGCAGATCAAGGTTTTATGTATCTCTTGAGGATGATTTGATGAGGCTTTTTGCAGGGGACAATTTAAGAGCTCTTATGGGGAAACTTGGAATGGCTACAGGTGAACCCATTGCGCATTCTTTATTAACAAAATCTTTGGTTAATGCACAAAGGCGTGTAGAGGATCGAAATTTTGAGATTAGAAAACATCTCTTAGAGTATGATGATGTCATAACGAAACATAGAGAATTTATTTATTCTCAGAGAAATTTAATTCTTGCTGATAATAATATTAAGGAACGTATTCTTCTCTCTTTAAGAGAATATCTTGATTTTTTATTCGATCAAGTGAAAGGAGATGTGGTCACAAGTTCTGTTTTAAATGAAATAAATTCAGTTTTTGCTTATATGATGGAAAGTGTTGGTTCTGTTGAGAAAATGAGTATTGCTGATTTAAAAGATAAGTTAATGGAAGTTGCTAGGTCTAATCTAGATATAAAAGAAGAATTAATTGGTTCTGAACTTTTAAATGAATTTTTAAAATATGAATATTTGAAAAATATTGATTCTAAATTTCAGGAGCATCTTGCAAATCTTGATTCTTTAAGAGAATCAGTTTATCTTAGATCTTATGCTAATAAAAATCCAATTACTGAATATAAAGAAGAGGGTTTTGCAATTTTTAGTGAACTTATTAAAGATATTAAGATCGAAACTTTAAGACGAACTTTGCAGGTAAAGATTGATGTTGATTCTAGTAATTATAAAAATAAAAAACCTAAAGATGTTCATGCTACTCATAAGGAGTTTTCAGGTATTGTTTCTAGGGAAAGAGATGATTCGGTGGGGGTGCAAATAGTTAGAAATACTCCCAAGATTGGAAGAAATGAACCTTGTTATTGTGGAAGTAAAAAAAAATATAAAAATTGTCATGGAAAAAATTAAAAAGGGGGTGTTGTTATGTTTAAATTACCAGAACTTGGCTATTCTTATGATGCTTTGGAGCCTTATATTGATGCTAAGACAATGGAAATTCATCATAGTAAGCATCATAATGCTTATACAGTAAATTTAAATTCTGTACTTGAAAAGACAAAAGTAAATTGTTCTTATGATATTGAAAGTATATTAAAAAATATTCAGCGATTTCCAATTGAATTTCAAAAAGTTGTTAAAAATAATGCAGGTGGATATGCTAATCATAATTTATATTTTAGAACTTTAAAACCTGGCAATAAAGATAATATTTTGAAAAATTTTGAAGAGCATGTAAATGCTACTTTTAGTAGTCTTGATAATTTGAAGGTGGCCTTAAAAGATTTAGCTGTTAGTATTTTTGGAAGTGGTTGGGCTTGGTTGGTTCTTTATGCAAATAGGGAGCTGCAAGTAATATCAAGACCAAATCAAGATAGTCCTTTGATGGAGGATTATAAGCCAATTTTAGGTATTGATGTTTGGGAACATGCTTATTATCTTAAATATCAAAATAGAAGGGCTGAATATATTGATGCGTTTTTTAAGACATTAAATTGGGAAGAAATTTCGCGAATTTATAATGAAATCATAGAATAATTATAATTTTAATAGGTAAATATTTTTATTTGTTTCAAAACTAGGATTAAATATAAATATGTATAGTGTGTTCCTCTTGTCTAATATATGTCTATATTTAATCCTAGTTCATTTTAATAATATGTTATTAAAATTGATAAGTAATAATGTATTCTTTATAGCTCGTTATTGTAATTGTGTTTTTCAATGTCATTAAAATATTTTACTGTTCCAACCTTAAGTTCATATGTTGCAGCTTCATCTGATACTATAATTGCATTTTTATGTAACTGCAAAATACTAATTGGCCACATGTGATTTACTCCTTTTTCAATGGCATGTTTTAGTGCTCTTGATTTGTTGTGTCCATTTACTATAATCATTACTTCTTTGGAATCCATAATTGTTCCAACCCCTACTGTTAAAGCGCTTTTTGGAACTTTGTTGATGTCGTTTTCAAAAAATCTTGAATTTGCTATAATTGTGTCTTGTGTGAGTGTTTTAATTCTTGTCCTTGATTTAAGAGATGATCCAGGTTCATTGAAGGCAATGTGACCATCAGGTCCAATTCCTCCCACAAAAAGTGTAATGCCACCATAAGATTTGATTTTTTTCTCATATTTTTCACATTCATTTATAAGATTGATAGCATTGCCATTTAGTATATTGACATTTTCTTTTTGGATGTTTATATGTGAAAAAAAATTGTTCCACATAAATGAGTAGTAACTTTCAGGATGATTTTTATCAAGACCTATGTATTCGTCCATATTGAATGTGATCACATTTTCAAATGATATTTTATTTAATTTGTTGAGTTCAATTAGGTTTTGGTACATTCCAATTGGTGAACTACCTGTTGGAAGCCCTAAAATGAATGGTTTTTCTTTTGTAGGTTCCCATTCTTTTATTTTTCTGGCTACATGATTAGCAGCCCATCTTGACATTTCATTATAAGTAGCTCTAATAATTAATCTCATTTGTTGCTCCTTGTATTTTTGGATTAATAACACTAAAGTTTATTGAAAATTATTTTTGATTCTATCATTGTTAATTTTAGATTTAAGTCTTTGTCAAGAACATTTATATTTGCATCATACCCATGACATATTAAACCTTTTTTTTCAAGATTAATGATTCTAATCGGATTATATGAACTTGCTTGAATAGCATCGCTTAAACTGTATCCAAATTCTACTAAATTTTTAATTCCTTGTATCATTGTAAGTGCAGATCCTGCTATTGTGTCACTTTCTATAATATAAAATAGGCCGTTGTTTTTAAGATATACTTTTTCTCCATTGGCTATTAATTCTCCAGATGGTTGTAGTGTTGGGGTTAATCCATCAGTTACAAGTACCAACTTGCTTATGTCTTTGAGTTTTCTAAGCATTAAAACAAGTTTTGGATGAACATGATGTCCATCAGCAATAATTTCACAAGATACATCTCCATGAATTAAGGCAGCTCCTATTGCATTTGGATTTCTATGGTCGAGCTTTGACATTGCATTAAAAAAATGAGTTGTGTGAAGTATACCTACTTGAAAACCTTCTATCATATTTTCGTATTTTGCATTTGTATGCCCTGCTTGAAGTGTGATATTGTTTTCCATACAAAATATTGCAAGTTCCCTCATTCCTTTAAGTTCAGGTGCAACCGTCATTGTTGCAATATTTGTTCTTTTTCTACCAAAAGAGTCTGTAAAAGTTCCTCCTGCTGCTTCTATAAATTTTTTCATTATCTCAATGCTTGGTTTTTGGAGATAAGAAGTAGGATGAGCTCCTTTTTTTTCGGGAGAAAAAAATGGTCCTTCAAGGTGAAGTCCTAAAATTTTTGCACCCTTTTCTTTTCCTATCGCTTGTGTGCATGCTTTAATTGTTTCAATCATTTCTTCAGTTGGACGAGGATAGAGTGTTGGTAAAAATCCTACTACTCCGTATTCTGCTAAATGTTCTGACATTTTGATAATAGAGTTTGTTGAACATTGATCAGTTCCATATCCATAAAATCCATGTATGTGATTATCATAAAGACCAGGTGTTATGTAATTACCTTTGATGTCAATCATTTCATAATCTTGTAATTCAAGTTTTTCAAGTCTGTCGGATGTTACGATATCAAAAATTTTATTTTCTCTAATCAGGACAGCTGAGTTGTCTATTTTATCATTTCCTGTAAGTACAGATTTTGCGTTAAATAAACAAAAATTTGACATATGCGCTCTCCTATTAACTTAAATTTTACTATAAATAAGGATCTTTTTTAAAGATACTTATTTGTTATTTATATCTAAAATTAGATTTTTATTATTGGCTTTAAAGTATAATATTATTTCTTATGTAATATCTATATGTTTTTATGTTAAACTTTCTACTTAAGAGGTGTTGTAATGTCTTCTGGATTTTTTGTTCCTGGTGTAGATAATAAATATAATACCAAAGAAATCCGTGAATCAATGCTTAAGCCTGATAAGTCTAAAATAGATTCGTCTGTGCAAAAGCTTGAAAGTTTGCAACAGGAAAAACGTGCTTGGCAAACAATTAATAAAAAGGTATCTGTTTTGAATTCTCTTGCAAAACAAATTACATCTCTTGATGGTCCTTTTAATTATATGTCGGGTAATTCTAGCAATAATGATGTTCTGTCTGTTTCTGCTCGTTATGGGGCTAAAAATGAAAATTATAAAATCGGTGTTAATCAAATAGCAAGTTCTGATGTTTTCTTATCTGCAAATTTTAAACAAAAAGAAATTAATATTCCTGTAGGAGAATATACATTTTTAGTTGGGAAGAAAGAAATTAAGATTAGAAATAATGGAGATCTTGAATCTCTTGTTAGAGATGTTAATAATAGAGGCAAGGGATTTTTGTCTGCTAAAATTGTTAAGAGTGATAGTTCTGGTAATAGTAGGTTAATTTTGCAGTCTTTAAAGGAAGGTGAAAATAATAGACTTATTATGAAAGATGAAGCTTTAAATCTTGCTAAGAAAATAGGCATTTTAAGTGAACGTACGACAAATTTTAGTCCAAATATAAGGGAAATTGTTAATAGTCAACAAAATAGTAGTAATAAAATTTTTCTTGATAAAGATGATATTGTGTTAGAGCCCCTTTCAGAGATTGCAATAAGTATTCCAGACAATATTGAAATTGGTAAGGGGAGTAAAATTAAATTTGAAATTAAATATTATGATATGGATGATAAGAGTATTTTAAATGAAATAGTTTTTAATCCTGGTGAGGCTACATTTGAGGGTGCTAAAGTTGAAGGTGAGGATAGTATTATTAATCTTGAATCTGATTATAAACCTTTTTTGAAAGAAAAAAAATATATTCAAATGAATATGATTAAGATTCACAGTGGTACAGGTTCTTTAGAATTACCCCCAATCAATGTTGCAAGTGATTTTGAAAAAGTTGAGGTTGAAGTTGGGTCTCTTTTAGGTTTAAAGGAGATTAATATTGAGAATAAATTAAATAATAAGGCTTTTGTTATTCGAAATATTGAAATATTTGATCCAAAAAACAGAGATGGTCATTTGCCAATTAATGCTAAAAGCTTTGCAGAGAATGCAAAAATGAAGTTTGATGGAGTTGATGTTGAACGAGATTCGAATACTATTAATGATTTAATACCAAATGTTACATTAAATTTAAAACAGTCATCAGATGATACTGTTGATGTGCGTGTTGAACCTGATTATGAAGGGATTAGGAAACTTTTATTAGATTTTTTAATTGCCTATAATGAAGTTTTGGCTGGGATTAATATTGTAAGCTTGAATGAAGATAATGTGGATACTCAAAAGTCAGATTTATTAGAGGAATGGTCTTATTTAAATGAAGAGGAAAAGGAAGAGGCTTATAAAAATTTGGGAATTCTTAGAAGTGAATTTACACTGAAAAATCTTAAATCAAGATTAGAATCAATAATGTTTAATGTTTATAGAACAAATGATCCTAATTTTTCACTTATTAATCAGATGGGAGTTTTTACTAGTTCTATGTCTTCATCAGGAGGATTTTCACGTTATTTAAAACTTGATGAGAAGAAATTTAATGAGGTTTTACAGAGTAATATTAGTTCAGTTAAAGAGTTTTTTGCGTTTGATTTTAATGATGATAGAATTTATGATGATGGGCTTGCTAAGGTGCTTGGTGATTATTTGTCTCTCTTAATAGGTGCTGGGGGATTTATTTATAATAAGATAAAAAGTTATGATTTTAGAATTCCCAATCAAAAAAATATGGTTGAAGATTATAAAAGGAAATATGAAGAGAGAGAAAGAAAGGTTGAAGGAGAACTTAATACTTTGGATTTTACTGTAAAGCGAATGAAAGAACAGGAAGAAATTCTTAAGTCTTTAAATTTATATAGACAAAACAAGTAACAAATTTAATTTAAATGAATATTGTATTTATTTTTTTCTTGTTTTTGTGATATCCTTTTAAAAAGACGACAAATGGATTTGTCGAAAACATCAAAATTATATTAATTTATCACGGAGGAAATGATATATGATCATAAATCATAATACGTCAGCTATAAATGCTTCAAGAAATAATGCTATTAATGTTGCTAATCTTAGCAAAACTCAAGAAAAACTTTCTAGTGGGCATAGAATTAATCGTGCATCTGATGATGCTGCTGGTATGGGTGTTGCTGGGAAAATTAACGCTCAAATTAGAGGGTTATCCCAAGCTTCAAGAAATACTTCAAAGGCGATAAATTTTATTCAAACAACAGAAGGAAATTTGGATGAAGTAGAGAAAGTGTTGGTGAGAATGAAAGAGCTTGCTGTTCAATCTGGTAATGGTACATATTCAGATGCAGACAGAGGTTCTATTCAGATTGAAGTTGAACAACTTACAGATGAGATCAATAGAATTGCTGATCAAGCACAATATAACCATATGCATATGTTATCTAATAGATCATCTGCTGAGCATGTAAGAACAGCTGAAGAGCTTGGAATGCAACCTGTAAAGATTAATACACCAGCATCATTATCTGGCTCACAAGCTTCATGGACATTAAGAGTACATGTTGGTGCAAATCAGGATGAAGCAATTGCTGTTAATATTTATGCAGCTAATGTTGCAAATCTTTTTTCAGGTGAGGGTGCTCAACAAGTAGCTCCAGCTCAAGAGGGTGCACAGCAAGAAGGAGCACAAGCAGCTCCAGCTCCAGCAGCAGCTCCAGCTCAAGGTGGAGTTAACTCTCCAGTTAATGTTACAACTGCTGTTGATGCTAATATGTCACTTACAAAAATAGAAGATGCTATTAGAATGATAACTGATCAAAGAGCAAATCTTGGTGCTTTCCAAAACAGACTTGAATCTGTTAAAGCTAGCACAGAGTATGCTATTGAAAATTTAAAAGCGTCTTATGCTCAAATTAAAGATGCAACAATGACAGATGAAATTGTAGCATCTACAACAAACAGTATTTTGACACAGTCTGCAATGGCTATGATTGCACAAGCAAATCAAGTGCCTCAATATGTATTGTCCTTGCTTAGATAAATTTGATTTTTTAATAAGGGTCTGTTAGAAGACCCTTATTTTTATTTGTGTCAATCAAAATTTGATATTTAAGTGCTATAATATTGTTTTATGTAAAATTATGTTTTAGTATTAGGAGTTTGCTTTGTATAAAGCTAGTGTGACAGTCAGGAACCTTTATAAAACATTTTCTTATAATAGAAATAAAAAACAAATTTTTAAGGCCATCAATAATTATAAGAATGGTAAAGATCGATCTGATATTTACAAAGAATTTTCTGTTTTTATTGCAAATGCAAACATTAATCTTGATATTTATGAAAATGAAATTTTAGTTATTATGGGTATGTCAGGTTGTGGTAAGTCTACTTTTGTTAGATGTTTAAATGGTATACATAAAATAGATTCTGGTTCTATTTTAGTAGATAATATTGAAATGAATGATATTAATCAAAAGGATCTCTCTGCTTTGAGAAAAGATAAGTTTGCAATGGTTTTTCAGAATTTTGGGCTCTTTCCACATATGAATGTTTTAAGAAATGTGACTTATGGCCTTGAAGTTAAAAGTGTTCCTAAGAAAGTGAGGATTCAAAGAGCCCTTGATATTTTAAGACTTGTTGGGCTTGAAGATTCCAAGTATAAATATATAAGTGAACTTTCAGGTGGAATGAAACAAAGAGTGGGTATAGCAAGAGCTTTAGTTGTTAATCCTGATATACTTTTAATGGATGAAGCTTTTTCAGCTCTTGATCCTTTAATTCGAGGTGAGATGCAGTGTGAGCTTTTAAGATTGGTAGACAAGTTAAAAAAAACAGTTGTATTTATTACTCATGATTTAATTGAGGCTTTTAAATTAGGCAATAGAATTGCTTTTATGAGAGATGGTGAGATTATTCAGGTAGGCAGACCATTAGAAATATTAAGAGAGCCTAAGACAGAGTTTATAACTAATTTTATTAAAAATCTTCCTGTTTTAAATATTTTAAAAATCAAAGATATTATCAAAGTTGATTTTGATCATTATGGATATAATGATCAATTTAATGTTATCATTAAAAAAGAGAATGATAGTTTTATATTGCATGACATTTCTATTGGTAAAAAATATAGTAATGTTGTTTCTTTAAATTTGGATTTAAGTGATGAGATAAAAAGTGTCGTTAAATATTTAAATAAGTTAGATTATTTGATTGTGACAAAAGAACAAGGTGATATTATTGGATATATTGATTTAGGAGAGATTGCTGCTTTATTGGCAAGATAGTTATTTATGAATAGGGATTTTATAGTTAGTAGTATAGATAAGGCATTTGATTTTTTGGTTGATAATTTTGCAAATTCTAGTGGTATTGGATTTGCTAAGGTTATAGATTTTTTTTATGAAAATTTGAAAAGGTTGTTTACCGTAATTAATCCTGTTCTTTTTATTGTAATAATTTGTGTTTTTAGTTTTTTATTTTTGAAAAAAAGATTGGCACTTTTGATTATGTTGGGCTTTTGTTTTATTTTATATTTTGATCTTTGGGAAGTTTCTATGGATACAATATCACTTATTTTTGTATCTGTATTTTTTTCTGTACTTTGGGGAATTTTAATAGGTATTTTGGGTGGGTATTGTGCAAAATTTTATGTTTTTTTAAAACCATTTCTTGATTTGATGCAAGCAATGCCCCCATTTGTTTATTTGATCCCAGCTATATCGTTTTTCGATACGGGTACGTCTTCGGCAATTTTTGCTACAATAATTTTTGCAATGCCCCCAGTTATTAGATATACACGATTAGGAATTATTCAAGTTCCAAGTGAGGTTATTGAAGCTGCAAAATCTTTTGGAAGTAGTAGTGCTCGTATTCTTTTTCAAATTCAATTACCATTGGCTTTACAGAGTATAATAGAGGGGATTAATCAATCAATAATGATGGCAATATCTATGATAGTGATTGCGGCAATGGTTGGGTCCTCAGGACTTGGTAGAACCGTGATATATTCTGTTGAAAGGTTACATTTTGCTGAAGGTTTAATATCTGGATTGGCTGTTGTAATAATAGCTATTATTTTAGATAGAATTATGCAAGCTATTTTCATTAAATTTAGTTATTTAAATACTGATAATTATGGGGGTAAAAAAGAAAATAAGTTCAAAAGGTTTTTAGAAATGTATAACAAATAATGCTTTGTTTGTATTTGTTAGAAGGGGGATTGGTTTATGAAAGGTATTTTTATACCTGTTGTTGTAAGTTTTGTTTTAATTTTTGTGGCTTGCAGTAAAGATGATAGTTCTGATAATGGTAATCCTAAAAGTTTAAAATCGGTTAAAATTGCTTATGTTAATTGGATAGGTGAAACAATTGCTACTAATATTGTAAGAGTTGTTTTTGAGAGAATTGGATATAATGTGGAAATATTGCCTGTGACTACGTCTATAATGTATCAGTATTTAGCATCTGGACGAGTGGATGGTATGGTATCTGCATGGGTGCCCACAGCAGATAAGTTTTATTATGAAAAATTTAAAGATAAATTTGTTGACCTTGGTGCTAATTATGAGGGTACATTACAAGGGTTTGTAGTTCCAAGTTATGTTACGATTTCAAGTATTTCAGAACTTAAAGGTAGGGGTTCTGAATTTAAAAATAAAATGATAGGAATAGATGCAGGAGCAGGTACTCAGCTTTCTGTAGAGGAAACTCTTAATCGTTATGGATTGAGTGAAGAATATGAGCTTATCTCTTCGAGTGAAAGTGTAATGCTTGCAAGTTTGGAATCCGCCATTAATAAACAAGAATGGATTTTGGTGCCTTTATGGCAACCTCATTGGGCATTTGTTAAGTATGATATTAAATTTTTAGATGATCCATTATTGTCAATGGGAGGTCCTGAGAGTATTCATTCTCTTGTTAAGCTAGGACTTCAAGAAAGTGATCCTGATGCTTATTATTTATTTGATAATTTTTACTGGGGTGATGATTTGTTATTGCCTTTGATAGAAAAAAATTATAAAGAGCCTGGCCAAGAATATAAAAATGCTGTTGAATTTGTTGATTCTCATAAGGACTACATAAAAAATTGGGTTCCAGATAAATATAAAAATTTATTTGATTAATCTTGTTTTAAATTCTTTTAATGAATTTAATATTGGATTTTTAGTTGGTAGTGATTCACAACCTCCTTTAAAGAGTGCATTGCATCTAATTATTCTTAGTGTAATAAGAATAAAAGCCGTTAAAATATTATATTTTTTTAAACAATTAAGTGCATAGTTTGAGCAACTGGGTTGATATATACAGTAAAAACCAACTATTTTAGAGAGAGTTTTTTGGTATATTTTGATCAGTAGTATCAGGATTAAGTTTATCACTATAAAAATTTTTTTTAATATTCGAATGTATATCATAATATTATGTTATTATATAGGAACCATAATGAATATATTAATTATTAATAAAAATATTTTATTTTATTTTATTAAAACTAGTTATAATATCAATCATTTAATATTAATTTTTCTTTTATCAGTTCCGTCTTATGCAGAAGAAGTTATAAAAATATCTTCCATGGATGCTGTTAATATGGCTTTAAAATATAGCTTAGAATCTAAAAATGCTAAATACCAAGAAGAGATAAAGAAATTATATAAAGATAGATCTTGGAATATTTTTGTGCCAAATGTGGGATTTTCTTCAAATATTTCAAGACAAAATCCTTTTATGTCAAATGTGAGAGGAGAACATTGGCACTTGGGTTTAGGTGTTTCTGCTGAATTTTCAATATCACCATCTGTTGTTAATAAAATGAGACTTGCTTCTTTTAATTATGACGAAGTTGTTATAGATAGAGAAAGAGTTAATAGAGATATTAAGTTGAATGTTCTTAAAATATATAATGAACTTTTAGCTTTTAAAAGTATTGTAGACGTTTTAAAGGAACAGCTTGATAAAGGGAAACTTAAATTTGAACAAGTAAGTATTGCTTATGATAATGGTCTTATTTCCGAGATAGATTATCTTGATTCTAAACTTAAATATAATAAGCTTCAGCCCAATTTGGATGAACAAATCATTAAGTTTGAGGAGATAAAGTCAAAATTTAGGTTGTTAATAGGATTAGATGTCTTGCAAGATTTTGAAGTTGTAGGTGAATTATCAGATGATATATTGGATTTTTCATTTTTTAATGAAATTATAGATGTTTATGAAGATTTAGAGATAAGAAAATTAAATAATTTTGTTAAAATTATGCAAACTACTCTTGATAGTCTTTGGTTAGATGCCTTTTTACCTAGCTTGTCATTGTCAATGTCTTATAATCCTGGAAATATTTCTTTTGGTAGTGGTTTTTCTGGTTTGGGGCAACAAGGATTTCATTTTGTTTTTGGATTAACTTATAGTTTAACTGAGATTTTGCCTTTTTCGAAAAGTTTTACAGAAATATGGAAACAAGATTATCAATTGAAAATGTTAAGAGATCAAATTGATAATAAAATGCGTGAATTTAAATCTAAGGTTGTTCAAAAACGTAAAAACATGAGGCTATATAAGTCTATTTTAGATAATTCTAAAATGACATTGGAGATTTCTAAAAAGAATTATCAAATAGCTTTTGATGCTTTTAATGCAGGTACTATAGATCTTATAAAGTTAAATGATATTGAGCTTTCTTATAAGCAGAGTGATTTACAGTTGATAAAAGATAAATTAAATTATGCTAATTTAGTACTTGAGTATAAAGATTTAATAAATAAATTGGATTAATGGAGGAATATTTATGAGTCTGATTTGTAGTATTAGGGGGTTGTATTAAGTATTATTTCTTACCTTTAGTTTTATTCTTTATCTTTTCATGTAGTGAAGAGAGAGAAATGCAAGAAGATGTTGCTAGCGATAATACTGCTGGTGATGTTATTGATAAACCCTATAGGTTTCCAGTTGTTGTGATGAAGGCTCGACGAGGAGCTATCAGTGATTATATTTCTTTGAATGGTGATGTTGATACCAAAGTTAAGGTCAAAGTATTTCCAGATGTTGCAGGTAAAATAAAGTCTTTTAATATCAAACTTGGGAGTTATGTAGAGAAGGGACAAGTTATTGCAATGCTTGATCCTTCAAAGCCAGGTTCTTTTTATTTGCAGAGTCCGGTAAGATCTCCGATTTCTGGATATGTTTTGTTTGTTAATTGTAAAATTGGAGAAACAGTTACTCCTCAAACGAGTGTTGCATTAATAGGAAAAATGAATGTCATGCAAATTAAAACTTATGTTTCTGAAAAATATATCTTAGATATTAAGGTTGGTAATAATGCGCTTATTGAGTTTGGATCTTATTCTGATGAAAAGTTTCGGGCAAAGATTTCAGAAATATCGCCTATTTTAGATTTTAAAAGTCGTTCTGCTGAAGTATATCTTGAGCCTTTAGGAAGTGCTGCAAATAAAATGGTTGTGGGTATGTTTGTGAAGCTTAAAATTGTTACTAAGAATTCAAAAAATGTAATTAAAATACCAAAACATGCTTTTGTTGAAAGAGAAGGTAAACTTTGTGTGTTTAGGGTGAATACCGATTCAACAACAGTGGAGAGGGTGTTTCCTTTAGTAGATTTTGAAGTGGATAATATTGTTTCTATTAAGGATGGTATTAATGAGGATGATTTGATTGTGACTGAAGGTGTTTCTTGGCTATCAGATGGAGCTTTTGTAAATATCGTAGATACTCAAAATGGACTTGATGTTGAAGACAATATTTGATTTTTGAGGTTAATTATGTTAGTAAAAAAAGTTGTTAATAAACCAATAACGATGCTAATATTGTTTTCTTTATTGATTATTCTTAGTATTTATACTTTTTCAAGATTAAATATTAATTTGTTGCCCAATGTTGAAGATGCCAATCTTTACGTTTCTACTCTTTATGCAGGAAGTTCTGCAAAGGAAGTTGAAGAAAAAGTTACGCGCATTTTAGAAAGCAATTTGTCTTTAGTAAAGAATATCAAAACAATAAGTAGTATTTCTTCTAAAGGGCATAGTGAAATTACGCTTAATTTTTATCATGGAACCAATTTGGATTTGGTTTTAAATGAGGTAAAGGACACACTTGAGTTTTCAAAAGGTCTATTGCCAAAAGAAGCAGGTTTACCTAGGATTTCTAGAGATCGTTTAGATGGTATTCCAGTAATATCATTTTTTATGTATTCAGATAGGTCTGTTGTAGAACTTAAGAGGTATGCAAAGGAGCTTTTAAAGCCCAGATTGGAAAGACTTGCAGGGGTTGGACTTGTAAATATTACTGGAGGGGGTGATAAACATATTGTAGTTGAAGTCTCTCAAAATAGGTTGGAGGCATATGGACTTACTTTATCGGATATTGTGCCATTTATTTCTTCTCAAAATGTTGAATTTTCTGTTGGTGAGATCTTGGACAATGATTTACAATATCAAGTACAAATATCTGGGAATTTCAATTCAATTAAAGATTTGGAAGATGTTGTTATTGCTTATAAATCTTATTCTTTGCAAGATGATTCTTTAGTTCAGGTTAAGTTGAGAGATGTTGCAAGTATTAAGACTATTTTTAAAGAAAAAAAGTATGTATATTATAGTGATAAACCTTCTGTTAGTATATCTATACAAAAACAAAATGATGCAAATTTCGTTAATGTTTCAAATGCAGTAAATGCAGAATTTGAAAAAATTAAACTTATACTTCCAAAAGATATTTCTCTAGATGTTTTTAAAGATAATGCTGAACATATTAGGAATGCTCTTTCTTCTGTTTCTCATTCAGCTTATTCAGGAGCAGTTCTTGCATTATGTATTATTTTCTTTTTTTTAAGAAGCTTTAGAGCAACTGTTATTATTGGCATTACAATACCATTAGCTATTATTATTACTTTTTGTTTAATGTATTTTGCAAATATTTCATTAAATATTATGAGCTTATCAGGGCTTGCTTTAAGTGTTGGTATGGTTGTAGATTGTTCTATTGTTGTTATAGAGAATATATATAGATATAGGCAAAAAGGTGCAAAGCTTATATCTGCTGCTATTCTTGGAACACAAGAAATGATGATTCCAATTATGGCTGCAACTTTAACGTCGATTTGTGTATTTGCACCTATGCTTATTTTTAAAGCAGAATTGGGTATGATTGGTGATTTTCTTAGGGATTTTGCTTTTACTATTGTTATATCTTTAACGGTTTCTTTGTTTGTTGCAGTTTTTTTAGTTCCGGTTTTGTCAAGTTACTATATTAAACTTTATACTAGTTTTCAAAAACCCATTAGAAACACATTAGTTAAAAAAGTTGATGGCTTTTTACATAATGTTTATGCTTTTGGAGAGAGATTTTATGTTATTTTATTGAATTATGTTTTGAATCATAAGTTGATTTTTTTGTTTCTTGTTATATGTAGTTTTATTGTAAGTTTAGTTTTGTTTCCGTTTTTAAATGTATCTTTTATGCCTAATGAGCGTCCTTCTGTGATTAATTTTTCTTTTAGTTTTCCAAATAGAACAAGCTTGGATATTTCAAAATCATATTCAGATAAGGTTTTGGAAATTTTAAAAAGTGAAATTAGGGCTTATAAAAGTATTGTTTCTGATATAGATTCAGGAGGTTTTTATTTTAGAGTTTTATTGTCTTTAACAGAAGAAATTGATGATTGGAGAGAGATTCAGTATAGAGTTGATAATCGTGTTAAGAGTCTTTATCCTATTTTAAATTCTTATGCTTTATCAGATAGAAATTCTCTTGGCGGCCCTCCTATTGCAATTAAAATTACATCTTTAAATTTTGAATATGCAAAGGAATATGGAGAATTGTTGATTAATCTTTTAAAGAAAAGATTCCCAAGTCTTATAAATCCTAGACTTGATATACAAGAAGGGCCGCAAATTGATATAAATATAGATAGAGAGAAAGCTTATTCTTATGGGATTAATATAGAAACTATTTCAAGAGAAGTTGGAGCCAATATTGATGGGATTTCGGCAGGAAAATATATTGAAAATGGAGTGAGTTATGATATTTTGCTTAAGCTTGATAGAAATAATATTGTTGGATTGAAAGATTTGGATAATATATTTGTTATAAATAAATTTGGTGTAAAAATTCCTCTATCTTTAATAGCTAATTTGAGAAAGACAAAAGGAGTTAGCAGTCTGTTGCGAGAAGATCAATCTTTGGTAATTACACTGACAGCAGGTATTGCTCCAAATGAAAGTTTAGCTTCTGTTACGGAAGATGTAGTAGATTTTGTAACTAATAAAGTTCCACAAAGGGATGGTATATTGGTTAAATTTGAAGGAGAATATGATTCATTTATAAATAGTATGCAGCAATTTAAAGTAATAATTTTAATGGCTGTCTTGCTTGTATTTGGAGTAATGGCAGCACAATTTGAATCTTTGCTAAAGCCTTTTATTATTCTATTTACAATTCCATTGACTTTAATAGGTGTTATACTGATTTATTTTATATCAGGAGAAAAAATTTCTGTTTTGAGTGCGATTGGTATGCTTATGCTTGTTGGTGTTGTTGTTAATACTGGTATTGTATTGGTGGATTATATTAATTTATTGATTAAAAGAGGATTTAAGCTTAGAGAAGCAATAGTTGAAGCGGGTCGTTCTAGATTTAGACCAATTTTGATGTCTTCTTTAACCTCAATAATAGGACTGTTTCCAATGGCATTTTCAAATTCGAATAATAGTGAACTGATTAAACCAATTGCTTTTACCTTTATTGGTGGAATGATTGCTAGTACATTTTTAGCTTTGCTTTTTATTCCTATGCTTTTTGAAGCTTTTTCTAAGTTTTCTATAAAGAATTTTATTTTGATAAAATTCTTCTTTTTTGTCTTTAAAAGAGATCGTAAAAAGGAACAAGATGACTTATTAAATAAAAAAGAAAATAAAGATGTTATTTCTAAAATTGGTACTGATAGAAATGTTAAATTTAATGATTTTTTTATTAACGAAGATGAAAATTGATATGGAGGATGTGTGTATAGGGTTGAAATAATTTCTAACTTTTCTTTAGAATTTGATTTTCATGAATGTATAACTAGTATAGAAGAGGAATTAGGAGAGGTTATATATTATTCTAAAGTATATAATGTTAAGGGTAAAGGAACAAAAGGTGAAAGGCAGGGTAATGAAGTATGGCCTGAAGAGAATTTTATTTTTATAGTTTATACAGATAAGTTAATTATTGTAGAGAAATTAAAAAATATTACTGAAATTTTGGATAAAAAATATCCTACTGAGGGAATTAAATTTTTTGTTATTGGTAATTAGGCTTTTATTAATTTTTACTTTATACAATTTTGTTTTATAGATGTTTGTTAGTAATTTGAGAATTTGGTAAATATTATAAATTGTTACATTAAATAAGATTAAGATATATCTTATTAATTGGTATATTCTCAGGCAAGATTAAGTTATGATTTTGTTATTTAAAATGTTATAATTATTAATAATAATTCTTTATAATAAGTTTGTAGTAGGATCATATGTCAATAGTAAAGACTTTTTTTGAGATTGCTAGTAAGCATGGTTGTGGAATTGCACAAATATATAAAAATAATAAAGACTATTTTAAAGTTACTTATGCTGATTTGAAAGAGAATGTTTTAAAATTTGCTTCCTTTTTAAGGAAAATTAATTTAGGATATCAAGATAAAGTATTTATTTGTTCTGAAAATAGAATTGAATGGAGTGTTATAGATTTTGCGATTTTATCTTTAGGTGCTGTTGATGTTCCTAAGGGTATTGATATTACTCTTTTTGAGGCTGAAATAATTATTAATAATATTGTTCCGAATGTAATCATAGTTGAAAATGTAGATCTTCTTGATTTAATTATTAAGCTTAAGTTTCAAATAAAACCTACTGTAATTGTTATTGATGATTTGTATGAAAAAGATAAATTACGTTTTAGTGAGTTTGAAGTTTATACTTATAAAGAGTGTATTTTAATTGGAGAAAATGCGAGACAGGATGAAGAGATTATTGAGACTGTCAATAATATTAGTCTTAATGATATGGCAACAATAATATATACTTCTGGTACTACAGGAAATCCTAAAGGAGTGATGCTCTCTCATGCTAATTTTCTTTATCAGGTGTCTAGTTTTAGTCGGATGATTAGTGTTACTGAGGGGCAGATATTTATGTGTATTTTGCCAATTTGGCATTCATTTCAAAGGTCATTTTCTTATAATATTTTTCTTAAAGGTATGACTTGTTTATTTTCAAATATTGTTCCAAGAAATATGCTTGATGATATTAGAAATATTAATCCTCATTATATTGCTGCTGTTCCTAGACTTTGGATTGCAATAAAACAAAATATTGTTAAAGAGATTTCAAAAAAAAACTTTTTTGTAAGGTTATTGTTTAGGATTTTTGTTAAATTTGCATGTATTAATGACATTTGTCGTAGAATAATTTTAGGTTTATATCCTGATAATGGACTGGATTTATTAATCCCTTTCAAAAAAATTTTAAGTATTTTGGGAGTAATAGTTTTATTTCCTTTGAATGTTTTGGGAAATTTGATTGTATTTAAAAAAATAAAAAAAGTTTTAGGCAATAATTTTGTTGTTGGTATTTCTGGTGGGGGTAGCATACCTTTGTATGTTGTGAGGTTTTTTAATGCAATTGGTATTAATCTTGCTAATGCTTATGGCTTAACGGAGGCATCTCCAGGTGTTGCATCTAATGAGTATGGGAAGATAATTGTTGGTACTAGTGGTAAAATATTACCCGGAACTATTGCTGAGATTAGAGATGAGAATGGCGTAAAACTTAAAAAACCTGGGAAAGGAGTTTTGTTTATTAAAGGTCCTCAAGTTATGATTGGATATTATCAAGATATAGAGGCTACAAGGCAAGTTATTGGTGATGATGGATTTTTAGATACGGGTGATATTGTGAAATTGTCAAAAGATAATGTTGTTCAAATTATAGGGAGGGAGAAAGATACTATTGTTTTAAACAATGGAGAAAATATTGAACCTGCTCCCATTGAAATTAAGCTTGAAGAATCTTTACTTATTGAGAAAGCTGTTGTTGTTGGGCAAGATCAAAAATTTTTAGGTGCATTAATTCTTCCTAATTTTGAGGAGATAAATAAATATTTAGAGAGCATAGGGCATAAAATTCGTGATACTAATAAACAACAAATTATTGCAAATAATATTGTTCTTAAAGCTATTGGTGATGAGATAAAAAAACTTATTAATAGGGCCAATGGATTTAAACCTTTTGAGCAGATACTAAAGTTTGTTCTTTTAGAAAAGCCATTTGAAGTAGGGAAAGAGATGTCTATTAAAATGGATATTAAGCGTAATTATATTTCGAATTTTTATCGAAATGAGATAAAAAATTTATTCTCCTGATTTATTGTAATATTATCTCAAGTTCTTTTATATCTTTTAATTTTGTGTTAGGTGAATGAGACTGTTTGTATACAAAGCCATTTCCTTTAATATTTATTTTTATATTTATATAGTCTTTTAAAATTTTCATTAAGTCTCTTTTAGAGAGTCCCTTGAGGTTTGGCAAAGTTTCTTTTATGTTATGTTTTATTATAGGTTTTGGTATACTGATTTTTGAAGAAATTTTAATTTTGTTGTATTCTTCTTTATTGTTTTTCTGTTCAATTAAATTTATTATTTCTTTAGCCATTGGTGCAGCGATTCTTGTTCCATATATGATTTTTTTAGGGTATCTGTATACGACATAAATAATATATTTTGGATCTTCTGTAGGATATATTACGAGTATTGAAGATGTATAATCTTCATTTGAATATTTACCTGTATTTTGATCTATTACTTGGGAAGTTCCACTTTTGGCTGAAATGCTTAAGTTTTTTGTCTTAAGTTTTGGTATGCCTCCTTTATTTACAACTTCTCTCATCAATTTTAAAACTTTTTGTGCTGTGTGTTCAGATATTACTTTTTTAATTTCTTCTTTAGGAAATTCTTGAATTGTATCTTGCATTTCATTGATTATTTTTTTTATGATTTTTGGTTTTAACATGATTCCTTTGTTACTCAATACGCTAGCAGCTTGTAATATTTGAATAGCAGAAACCCCTATTTCTTGTCCAAACCCAATTGTGGCTTTGCTTCGTCCTGACCATTTTGAATGATGATTTAAGATGCCTTTTGTTTCTCCGGGGAAAGGGAATCCAACTCTTTCTCCAAAACCAAAATCTATTAGTTTGTTATAGAAATATTCATTATTGATTTTGTCTGTAATATGAGCTATTCCTACATTAGAGGAATAAAGTAAAATTCCACTAAGATCAATATAATCATAAGGAGGATTTAATGTTTTAATTATAATTGTTTCTCCTGATTTGAATTTTTTTTGATATATACCGTTATCTAAAAATTTTTCGTTTGGTTTTAATAGTCCACTATCTAATAGAATAGCTACTGTAAATATTTTATTAATACTTCCAGGTTCATAGGTTAGTGATGTTGAAAAGTTGTTCCATATCTCTTTAGAATATTGTGAATAATAATTGGCATCATATTGTGGAAATTGAAGCATTGATAAAATTTCTCCATTCTTAGCATCCATTACTATTGTAATCATATTTTCAGGTTTATTTTCTTGAAAATATTTTTTGGCTATTTGATTTATATTGTTTTGAAGATCTATGTCTATTGTTAGGTAAATATTGTTTGTACTTAGTTTGTCATTTATAGATTGTTGTTTTGTAAAATCTTCGTTTAATATGGAGTTTAGAGAAAATTCAATACCTGTAAGTCCAATATTATCAATACCTACAAATCCTGTAATATTGCTTGTCAATTCTTTAAATGGATAAATTCTTTTATAATCTGGATAAAGTATGATATCTTTTAGTCTTCCTTCTGATTGAATTCTTTTGATTAGTTCTGATTCTTCTTTTGTTATTTGTCGTTTTATATACTGAAATCCTTTTTTTGACAACAGTTTTTGTTTTATTGTTTGAGGATCAATTTTTAATATTGCCCCAAGAGTTTCTGACGTGTTTACAATATTTTTTATTTTTCTTGGATCTGTTCCTACTGAATATGATTTTGAAGAGAAAGCTATTATTTTGCCATTTCTATCATAAATGTTACCCCTTCTTGATATATGATTTATTTTTTGAGGAAAATGTTGCATATTTTTTGAAAACATTAGTATGAAATATTGATAGATTGTTAACAGTGTTATTATGAGAAAAATTATCAGTATGATGTTTAATCTTAAGCTACTAGCAAAATTTTTATTCATCAATTATTTAGATGCTCCTTATTTTTGAATAAATATCATAATACTTAAGAATTTTATTATTAATTTTGATTAATTTTTTCTCATATTTATAATATTATATTATGAAAAGATTAAATTTGAAATTAGTAGAGGTTGAAATATAGTGGATGTTAGAACTTTAAAAGGTTTTAGAGATTATTTGCCGAAAGAAGCGTTAATTCGTACTCATATTATAAAACAAATATATAGTGTTCTGGTTTCTTATAATTTTGATTTAATAGATACTCCTATTCTTGAGTATTCTGAATTTCTTTTAAAAAAGGGTGGGGATGAAGTAGAAAAGCAAATTTATAGATTTAAGGATAATGGAGATAGGGATGTTTCCATGCGTTTTGACTTGACCGTTCCTTTTGCAAGATTTATGGCTACTAATAAATCTAAGATTAAATTTCCTTTCAGAAGGTCTCAAATAGGTAAGGTATTTAGGGGTGAGAATACTCAAAAGGGCAGATATAGAGAGTTCATGCAATTTGATTTTGATATATTAGGTGAGGATACTTTTCGTAGTGATGCTGAGATTTTATCTATTGTTTATTGTGGACTTGAAGAGGTTTTTTTAAATTTTATAGAAGGTATTAATATAAAATTTGTTATTCACTTTTCTCATATTGGAATATTAAATACTTATATTGAAAAGTTGGGATTAAAGGATAAATCCATTTTTATTTTAAGGAATATAGACAAATTAGACAAAATAGGAATTGAGGCTGTACGAGAAAATTTGCTTTTAGAGTTAAGTGAAGAGCATGTTGATTTAGTATTAGAATTTGTAAATTTAGATGGAACTTTTAGTAATAAAGTAAAGGCTTTAAGAAGTATTTTAGGAGATAATGATGCTGTTAAGAGAATAGAAGATATTTTTGTACATTTGAATGCATTGGGAATTCAAGATGCTTTTAATTTTAATTTAAAGATAGTGCGTGGACTTGATTATTATACCGGACTTGTATTTGAGGCTGAAATGTTAGGTGTTAATATGGGAAGTATTTGTAGTGGTGGGAGATATGATAATTTATTGTCTTTATTTTCTGGTTCTTTGCAAAAAGTTTCAGGGGTTGGAGGATCTTTTGGTATTGATAGGATTCAAGATATAATTGAAATTGATAAATTTAATTACATTAAGTTGTTTGTGGTTAAAGCCAGTTCTAGAGTATTAATTGTTAATATAGACGATACTTTGCAAGATTATTATTATAAACTTGCAGATAAATTTAGAAGACATGATTATTCTAAGATAAATAATATTGCTTGTGAGGTATATCCTAAGAGTAAAGATGGTAAAAATATTAAGATTCAAATAGAGTATGCTCTTGCTAAGGCTATAAGATTTTTAATTTTTGTGGGTCAAGAAGAATATCAAGAAGGTAAGTTAAAGGTTAGAGATTTAACCAAAAAGGAAGAACTGTTATTGTCTTTTGATGAGGCTATTAAGTTTATTAAGGGTAATGATAAATTTTTATGCACACCTTTTTAATTAAAGGTGGTTAAATTTTATTACTTTTTTAAATTAAATTTATTCTTTTTCTTTTTTGATTTTTCGAATTGTGATTGCATTTAAGAGTAATGTATTTGTATTGTATTCATATTTGATTTGTCCTAATATTTCAACACAGTCTTTGAAATTAATTTCAATATCAAAGTTTATTTTTGTTGTTATTATTCCCTCAAGTATATCTTTATTGTATCCTACATAAAAATCAAAGTAGGTTATGTTATTTTTTTTTTCAATATTATTGATAATTCCTTCCCATTTAACGTATACATCTGAATAAATTAGTGGATTTTTTTTAATTTCTTTTAAAATTAAAAAATCGTCAAATGTGATAAAATCTGGGCTTGATATAAAACTTGCAAGATTTTTGGCTTTAAGTTTTATTGATTCTGATGCATTTGAATTTAATATTTTATTTATTTCGATCCTTGCAAAATTGTCTTTACCGTTTTTTAAATGGCTTTTTATTTTTTGAAATGAATTTTTAATTTCAGTTTCAGTTAGTATGAATACAAATTGTCCTTCATAATTTTTTATTTTTTCTTTGTCATTTATTTTGATGTCATCAATATATGTTGCTACATTGTTAATAGTTTTTTTTATGTTTGTTTGAGAATTATTTATTATTAATTTAATATTTTCTTTGAAATTTGTAAATGAAAATATTGCTATTAGCAAAAATGAAATACTAACTATTGATAATATTATTTTTGTTAATTTATAAAAATTCTCTCCTTTTTCTACTTTGATTTTTGGAAATAATTTATCATATATTTTGTTTTTTGTAAGAAATAATGTTCCTTGAATAGGATGTTTTCTGATGATTTCTAATGATAATTCTGAACGTTTTATATCTTGATTATCTTCTATCATTTTAAGCCATATTTGTATAGCTTTGTCTTCTTTACCTTGAGCTGCTAATAGTATTGCTATTGATTGTTTGACATCTGGTTCTGTTGGATTTAAAGTATAAGCTTTTTTTAGATATATTTGAGCGTTTCCTAAATTTCCCATTCTAAGATAAGACATTCCTAAAATATAATGATAAATATAGTAATCTTTATAGAAAAAAATTTCCTTTTCTATAAGTTTTATTACGTCTGCGTATTTATGAGAGTTATAATAATTAATAGACTTGTTAATAAGTTTTTTAGGTGCTGTTTCCATAAAGTTGAACTTACCCTCATGATATTATTTTTAATATTTTTATATATAAATATTATCTTAAAAAAATGATAAATAAAATAATATTGTTGTTTTGTTTTAAATGGATGTTAGTTTGACTAAAAATTTATTAATGTTATAATTATATAAGTCGTTTGGGATTTATACATATTGTAAAGTGGTAGGAATGTGTCATCAGAAAAAATCGCGGAATTAATCAAAGATATTTATTTAAGTTTCAAAAAAGGTGATTTTAAAACAGCTTTGATGAAATCAGAAGAAGCGCATTCTCTTGATTTTGACAATGTTGAAATTTTGACGGCTTTAAAGAGTTCTGTATATTGGAATGGTCAAATTGAAAGTCTTGATAGAATAGATAAGGATTATGAAAAGGCCGAATTTTTAACAAGAGAATGGAATAATTTTGCTAGAAGATATTTAAAAAAAATGAATTTTGATTTTATTCAAGGGCGTAACTCAATTAAGTATTTTGTATTTCAGTTATGTTTGAATATATATCAAAATATATATAGGTTACAACCAGAAAATCTAGACATTTTAATAAAGATTGCTAAGTCTTATAAAGGAATGGGTAATTATGAGAGAGCTATAGCTGTTTTTTTACAAATATTGGGAGATGCAAAGGATAATGCAGATGTGGTTGCTGAGCTTGCTGATTCTTATGCTCTTATTGATGAGATTAAAGAAGCCAAGGTATTGTTTAGAGAAGCTTTTTTTATTAATCCTCAAAAGATCGATATAGATGCGCTTGAATCTGAAATGATACTTAAATTAGTAGAAGCTATTAAGAGTGATAGAAATATTTCTGATACTCTTATTAAAGAGTGGATACCTGTTTATGGTGCACTTAATGGTGTTTTTAATATAAAAAGAGAATTGAGGCCTATTGAGCTTGGTCATTTAAAGCAATCTGTTTATAGTTTGCGTAATGAACTTAAAGAAAAGTCTTATAGATCAATAAATGAGAGCATATTGCTTCCAAGGCTTATTAATAAATATTTTTGGCTTATTGATCATTATGTAAGGATAAAAGAAGATCGTGTTAGAATCGATGAAATTTTATCTTATATTAAAGAAATAGATATAGGAATATATCAGCAATATGTCAATTAGATTGGTTTTAATAAAATTGATATTAGGAGAGTTGAATGTCTAATATTACTATAGAAAGATTAGATAATATCTTGCAAGAGGATAAATGGACAAGAATAGTTGTTAACAATTATTCTCTTGCTAAGATAAAGGAATTGGATGAGTTAATAGATAATATAATTTCTGAAAATTTAACAGAAGAAGCTTTGGATATTTGTGGTAAGCATTTAAAAGATATCAAGAAAAGTATTGCTGGTCTTTATATTTCAGGAATGCTTATATATAGTAGAAGACCACTTAATGATATGAGTTTGCTTACAGTTGTAGATTTGTTTTCTCAGAACTTAAAGTGGTCTCTTGTTGAGCATATATGTCACAAGATGCTTTTAACTTCTGAGAACAAGCATGCACTCTATACACTTGCAAAGATATATGCACAAAATAATGAAAATGATAAGTTGCCAAGTATTTGGATGCGTATTGTTGAAGCTGATGTTGATGATACTGTTTTTGTAAGACAACTTGCTACTCATTATGAGAATGTTGATTTGCAAAAATCAATATATTTTTTTAGAAAGGCTATTTATCGTTTTATAGATAAAAAACAAATGTCAGGCATTAGAGAAATATGGTCTAAATTGATAAGATATGTCTCTGATGATTTTGATTCCTTTTTGTTAATCCTTCAGAAAGTTGAAAAAGAACTTGGTTTTAAAAAGGTAGTGGTTCTTTATGAAGATTTGTATGAACATTATTCTGTAAGTGGCAATATCGATGAGACAATAGAAATTTTAAAAGGAATTTTAAAACTTGATAATAAAAATCAGAAAGCAAGAGAAAATTTAGTGATTTTTTTAAGAGAAAAGTATAAGGATGTTAATAATATCGAAGAGTATCTTGAAAAGTCTGATATTGAAAATTTAGATAAAAATTTTGTTGATGTTTATTCTGATTTTGAAAAATATTTGTTTTTTGCTAAAGGCAATTTTGTTTATCATCAGACTTGGTTTGTAGGAATAGTTAAAGATGTAAATGATCAGGGTATTTTAGTTGATTTTGTATCTAAACGCGGACATTTTATTAGTTTTGATATGGCTATATCTGCTTTATCTCCTCTTGAGAGGGAAGATATTAGAGTTTTAAAGGCTATTAAACCTAAAGAAGAGCTTGTTGAGCATCTAAAGAGAGATATTGAATGGGCGTTAAAAGTAATTATTAAAAGTTATAAGTCGATTGATCTTAAAGGGATTAAAAGAGAACTTGTTCCAAGTTTGATGACTCAGAGTGCTTGGAATTTATGGAGTGTGAAAGCTAAACAAATTTTAAAAGATAATCCTCATTTTGTTATGGCATCTGGAAAAGCTGACTGTTATATATATAATGAGCGAGCTTCTAATTTTAATGAAAAGATTTATGATAAGTTTAAGGTAGAAAAAGATTTTTATAAAAGATATGAAATTTTTATGCATTATTATACTTCTGGTGGTATTGTAAAAGATTCACATATTGAAGAAGAAATGTTAAATTATTTTTTGATTTATGTTAATAATTTTGCAAAAGTTGATCATTATGTTATAAGTTCTTACGTAATACTTAAATCTTTAAAAGATTTTGATGATAAGATTGCTTTAAAAATTAATATTGAAAGAGATATTAATTTAGAAGTTCTCTTGAAGGAATATTCTAAGAGTATAGTTGATCTTTTTGATGCTATTTTGAATGCAGATATTAAAAAGGAATTGATATCTTTGATTAAAGAAGAATTGGTTGATTGGGTTGCTTATTATAAGCAGCTTTTTCCTTGTTATGTGAATAAAAAATTAATTGATTCTCTTTATAAAGAAGATATAAAAGAAACCGAACATCTTTTTAATTATGTTACCAAGAATTATAAGATGTATAAAGATGCTTATATTTGGATTTTAAAACATTATACTTCTTATTCTCTTAATTTAGATTATTCTGATGCAGATTTATTGGTAAATTTGATTAAAATTTTAACAGATAGTGTTATTAAGATTAATAATAAAAATAATTCTGTTGCTAATAAGCGGATTTATAAGATGGTAAGTAATCTTTTAATTAAAGATAAATATCTTAGTATTGTTTTAAGTAATGTTATGGATGAGGAACTTGCTAAGAGGATATATATGACTTGTTTTTACATAAGAGATTTTCCGCCAAAAGATTTAATACATATTAAAACTGCAATAAGAACTGTATTTGGTAATATTGAATTTGAAGACGAGAAGATGCAAGTTTCAGGAGATAAGGTTGAGATAGGATTTTTAACTATTTTAAGTTCTCTTAGCAAAAAGCAAAAAGAATTACAATATTTAAAAGATGTAGAAATACCAGAAAATTCGAAAGAAATTGGTAAGGCACGTGAACTTGGTGATTTAAAAGAAAATGCAGAATATCATTCTGCAAAAGAGAGACAACAGTTTTTAACAAAGAGATTAAATACTCTTATGTCTGAGATAGATGTTGCTAAGGTTATTGATATTAAAGAACTTCAAAGTTCTGTTGTTGGATTTGGAACGAAAGTTACTATGATTAATAAAGATACGGAACGAGAGGAGTCTTATTTAATATTTGGTCCTTGGGAATCAAATCCTGATGAAGGTATTATATCTTATAAATCACCTTTTGGAGAAAATTTGTTAGATTCTCGGGAAGGTGATAGTCTTGATTTTGTTATAAATGATACTCATTTTCAATATTATGTTAAGAAGATAGAGCCTGCCAAAATTAATTGAGAGAGATAAGATGTCAAAATTAAAAGATCCAATGGATGATTCTTTGAAAAATAAATTGAACAAAGAAAAAGCCATTGAACTTGCTAGAGTGCAAATAGAGAAGGATTTTGGAAAAGGAAGTCTTATTAAAATGGGAGAATCTCCTGTAGGAAAATATTTAGAGAGCATACCTAGTGGTTCTATTTTGCTTGATGAGGCAATTGGTATTGGTGGGTATCCTAGAGGCAGAGTAGTGGAAATTTTTGGTCCTGAGTCTTCTGGTAAAACTACTTTAACTCTTCAAGCAATTGCTGAGATTCAAAAGACAGGTGGAATTGCGGCTTTTATTGATGCTGAACATGCTCTTGATCCTGTTTATGCAAGGGCCTTGGGTGTTAATATTAATGAACTTTGGCTTAGTCAACCTGATACAGGAGAACAAGCCCTTGATATTGCTGAATATTTAATTAGGAGTGGTGGAGTTGATTTAATTGTTGTTGATTCTGTTGCGGCTTTGACGCCACAAGCAGAAATTGATGGCGAGATGGGTGATACTCAAATTGGACTTCAAGCAAGACTTATGAGTAAGGCTTTAAGGAAAATTACAGCCATACTTTCAAAATCTAATACTTGTATTATGTTTATTAATCAAATAAGAATGAAAATTGGTTTAGTCTTTGGTAGTCCAGAGACTACTACTGGAGGAAATGCTTTGAAATTTTATTCTTCCCTTCGTCTTGAAGTTAGAAAGGTTGAGCAAGTTATAGGCAGTTCTTCAGATAATGTTATTGGTAACAAGATAAGAGTTAAGGTTGTTAAAAATAAAGTGGCACCTCCTTTTCGTAAAGCCGAACTTATAGTTTATTTTGGTAAAGGTATTTCGCGTGAGGCGAGTATATTAGATGCTGCTATTAAATATAATTTGGTTCAAAAATCAGGTTCTTGGTATGCTATGGGAGATGATAACTTAGGACAAGGTAGAGAAAATGTTATTGAGTATCTTTTTAAGGAAAAAGCCCTTGCAAATGAACTTGAAAATAAACTTAGAAAAATAATATTTGAAAGTCCTAGTCAAGATTCTCTTACAGTTGATATTTCTAAGAGTGAGGAAAATAAAGAATAAAATAAGAAATGATGAATTTAGATAATTATTTGATTGTTTGTAATGATTTTAAAGGAGAAATAGGGGTCTTTTTTGATTACATAAGAAATAAAAGAGAAATTCTTAAGACTTTTAATTTAAATCAAATAATAGAAGATTTTTTAGCGTTTTCTGAAAATATTGAAATGGATGTTAGAGAATTAATTAAATTTTATTCTTTTACAACTAGTTTGCTTTATTTAAAAACCCAAGTACTCTATCCAGTTAAATTAAAAGATCGAAAATTTGTTGAAAAAGAAATAGTTAATAAGTTGATGAAATTTAGTGATAAATATGTGGTGTCTAGAAAATTTGTTCGAAAAAAAGATGAAGTATGTTTAGATATATCTAAATTTCCTTTTTTAAAGGAAAATGTTGTCTTTTTACAAAATGTAGATGATGCGAAGAATTATATTGCTAATATTAATGAAGTTAAGAATAAAGATAGAACAATGAGGGTCAGTAAAGAACGAAATGATATTTTATCTGATAGATTTAGGTTTAATATTGTTTTAGATACTTATGATGCTAAGATTGCAGATAAAAAAAATAAAATCATGTTACTTTTGGCTAAAGAGGATAAGTGTAGATTTGAATTTTTATTGCGTTTAGATGATAAATTTTACTTTTTTGAGAGATTTTGTTATTTTTTAATCGTTCTTGAATATAAAATGTCAAATGTTATAGATTTGGTTTATGTAAATAATGAATTAATTGTAATAAAGGGAAGAGGTATTGACGAATATAAACAGCAAAGGGCTTAGAGTACATGTTTTTTTGGCAGAAAAAGGTATAGGTTCTAGGAGGTTTTGCGAAGAGCTTATAAGAAAAAATCTTATCAAAGTAAATGGCATTTTTGCTAAGCTTGGAGATAAAGTTTTCTTGGGTGATAGAGTGGAGTATGGAAAACAAGTGTTTGTTTTTCAAGATTCTAAAGTTGTAAATAAAATTTATATTGCTCTTAATAAACCTATAAATTACCTTTGTTCAAATTTTGATCCAATGGGAAGAAAATTGGCAATATCTTTGGTTCAGCCTTTATTTAGAGAACGTTTATTTTCAATTGGCAGGCTTGATTTTAAAAGTTCTGGTCTTTTGCTTTTTACTAATGATGGTCGGTTTGCAAATAGTATTGTGCATCCAAAGAATGAAATAGAAAAGGAATATATTATTGAATCAAAAAGGGTTGTTAGTGAAGATTTGCTTGTTAATTTTAAGAATGGAATAAAAGTTGATAATGAACTTTTTAAGTTAAAGTCTTATGTTATGCTTGGTAATAATACAGCCAGGTTAATTTTAACAGAAGGTAAAAATAGAGAAATTCGTAAAGTTTTTTTAAGTAGGAATATCTTTTTAAAGAAAGTGCATAGAGTTAGGATAGGTAATATTACATTGAGTAATTTGAAAGAAGGACAAATTAAGGTTTTGTCTTTAGCTAAAATTAATAAATTAAAAACTCAGTTTTTGGGGGCATTGATGTGATAATAGCAATTGATGGACCTTCAGCTTCAGGAAAAAGTTCTGTTTCAAAAGCATTGAGTATGAAATTGGGTTTTAAATTTATTAGTTCTGGTTATTTGTATAGAATAATAACTTTAATTGCTCAAAGATTTACTTTAAATGAGTATGATTTGCTTAATGAGAGTAAACTTGTGGATTTAATATCTCAAAATGATATTAAATATAATGATAATTCTTTTCTTTTAAATGGTGTTGATGTTATAAGTCATATTTTAACTGAAAAAATAGATTTTCAAGTTTCTCTTTATTCTTCTTATGTAAATATTAGGAAGATTGTGAATAAAAAATTAAGAGAAATAGTTAAAATTCAAGATGATGATTATATAATAGAGGGTAGAGATATTACTACTGTAGTATTTCCAGAAGCTAAGATTAAAATATATCTTGATGCTTCTGTTGAAGTGAGAACTTTAAGACGGTATAATCAAAGGGATGATGATATGGCTTTAATTGAACTGGAGCAGGCACTTGAGAAGCGAGATGAAATTGATCAAAATAAAGAGTATGGTAAATTGAAGTTGGGTAAAGGGGTTTTTTATATTGATACAAGCTATAAAAGTTTAGATGATGTATGTGATATTATCATAAAGACGTTTAATTTGAAAAAAAAGTGATAGAGAGGTGAGAATGGAAAATCAAGAAGATTTACAAGAAAATTATCTAAAGGTTCTTGAGAAGGTAGAACTAGGTAGTAGTGTTTCTGGTATTGTTATAAATATTATGAAAGATTATGTACTTGTAGATATTGGTTATAAGTCTGAGGGTTTTATTAAAATTGATGAATTTGAGACCATTCCAAATGTTGGAGATAAACTTGATGCAATAGTTACAAAAGTAGGAGGAGAATTAGGTTTGGTTCTTAGTGTATCGAAACTTGATTCTCTTAATTTGCAAGATAAAATTGATGAATATATTGCGAATAGAAAAGTACTTAAAGGCAAAATTTTAGTTGAACTTTCAAGTGGATATAAAGTTCAGATTAATGATAATGTTACTGGGTTTATGCCATTTTATTTAAGTTCTCAATTGAGAGATGAAAAATTAAAAAGAGGTTCTGTAGTTGAATTTTATGTTATTCAGGCAGATAAATCTGATGGTCTTAGGCTTATTCTTGATAGGCGTACTTTAGAGAGAGAACGGGAGTTTCTGAAGCGAAAAGAGCTTGTTAGTTCTTATAGTGAAGGAGATATAGTTGATGGTATTGTTGAGAAGATTACAGATTATGGTGCTATTATAAGGATTAAGAATCTTGTTTTAGGAGTTTTGCATAAGAGAAATATTGCATTTAATCGTGTTGAGAATGTTGAAGATTTTATTCATGTTGATGATAAATTAAGATTGAAGATTATTAAGTTGAGTACAAATACAGGCAAAATGGAATTATCCCTTAAGGCTTTAAAGGTAAATCCTTGGGATTCTGTTGAATCTAAATATAAGGTTGAGAGTATTGTAAAGGGAAAGATTGTTAAAATATTACCTTTTGGTGCTGTTGTTGAACTTGATAGTGCAATATCAGGATTTCTTCATATTAGTAATTTTTCTTGGGTAAGATCTATAAAAAGTCCTCAGGAATTGGTAAAGGTTGGACAAATTGTAGAAGTTAAGATTTTAGAGATAGATAAAGAAAATCAAAAAATTTCTTTAGGTATTAAACAAGTCAATGAGAATCCATGGAATAATTTGGCTGATAGGTGTGGTGTTGGGAAGGTTGTTCAGGGTGTTGTTAAAAATATTACCAAAACTGGTGCTTTTGTAAGTATAGAAGAGGGTATAGATGCATATATTAGTAAATTTGATATCTCTTGGGTTGAGGAAGTTAATCCTGAGAAATACTTTGAGCTTGGTAGTTCTATTAGTGGTAAAGTTATAGAATTTGATGCTAAAAGGCAAAATATTAAGTTGGGAATTAAACAATTAGAAGAAAATCCTTGGGATGATTTTTCTAAGAGTTATAAAAAAGGTGATGTTCTTGAAGTTGAAATTATGGAAAAGAGATCTAAGGGGGTTCAAGTAAGAGTTTATGGTAAAATTATGGGCTTTATTAGTAAAATTCAACTTGGAGATACAAAAGAGTCTAGTTTGGAGACTTTTGAAAAGTTAAATGTTGGGGATAAAATTAAGGTTATAATCACCAATATTGACTTTAAGAATAAATTGGTTTTGCTTTCTTACAAGGCATATAAAGAACAAAAATCGAGCGAAGAAATTTCTTCTTATCTATTTAAGGAGGATGATGAGGAATCTTATAAGCCATTTGCAAATCTTTTAAAGAGGGATTCTGATGTTTAAAAATAAATTTTTTATCGGTATTCTTGCAGTTATTATTTTTGTAGGAATTATTATTTATTTTTATGATTTTACGGATATAAATTATGTAAAAGAAGGAGGAGAGATAGTAGAAAATCTTGAGCAAGATTTAAATCTTTATTTGAAATCAAAAAATACTGAAGAAAGGCAAAATTTAGAATCTAAAATAGAAAAGGCTTTAAACAGTAAAGATGATATTACTTATGAATTTCTTCCACGTTTTTATCTTGCAAAGTCTACTTATTCTCAGAGCAAAGGTTTGTATGAAGAAGCTCTTAAAGATTTAGATGTTGTTATTGCGTCAAAGTGGATTGAGCGGGAATTAGCTTATATTAATAAAGCTGTTATTTATGAAAAAATAGGACAAGTGGAAAATGCTTTGTTAATGTATGATAATGTGATTAATCAAACTAAATTAGATTTTATGAAAATTAGGGCTTTGCTTGGAAAGGCAATATTAGTTGAATTACAAGATAAAAAATTGGCTATTGATATATATGAGAAGATTGCTAATTTTTCTTATGAAGATAATTTATATATTAATATTGCTAAAAATAAGCTTTTTCAGCTTAAATAATTTGATTTGTTTTTTATTTAAATATTCAAGGAGGATTTAGTTATATTATATTTTTAAGTGTATTTTTTTTTATATTTGGTTGTGGAATTGAGGATATCGCTTTAGTTGATTCTCCTTCTGTGGTTGATAGTAGAGCTTCTAGAGATATTTTGGCTTTTAAATTACCTTATGGGTATTTTGATAAGAGTAGTAATGCTAAGGTTAGAGGTTTTGATATATATTATAAATTTTATCCGGAAGGTACGAATCATAATTTTAGTGGTTTTGCAAGAAGTGTTCAAAGAGATTTTGATGCATTAAAGAGTGTTTTTAATAATGTTAGTGCATTTAATTTGAGAGGGTTTTATAAAATAAATTTAGATCGAGATCGTTTTTCAGGAAGTCCTACCTTAAAATTGGATAAGAGTTGGATTCAAGGTAAATTTCCTTTATATATTGAATTAAATTTTGAAAATTTAAGAAAAAGTATTCCTGGTTCAGCGTTTATTACTATAAGGAAGGGTAATGATTCTTCATCTCCTATTCTTAAAGAGATTAAGAATATGTACAGATCTTATGTTGTTGATGGTTTTTATACTGAATTTTTTGATGTTTTGAAGAAATCTAAAGTATCAGATAGCAAAGATAGACCATTTGATCTTAAACATATTAGTGATAGCTTTTTTACAAGGGATGTTTCTCCTAAGTATAATTTAGTGATTTTTGTTATGGCAGCAGGTAATGCTATTGAAGGTGATCTATATAGTGTTATTGTTAATTTAGGGACTTTAAACAGTTTTGAATTGTCAAATTAGTTGAAGGTAAGGTATGTTAGCATTTTTTCTTCATTTAATTTTAACTAATATTATTATTTCTTTTTTAGTAAGTTTTTTTGTTGTTTTTTTTGGTATATTGCGATTTAAGTTTTTACTTATTTATTTTATAAGTTTTTTAGGAAGTGTTTTATTTTTATTTTTTATTCCTCTTTTTTATTCCGATTATTATGATAGACAGATAAATATTTTATTTTATTTGTTTCCAATTATTGGTTCAGTAGTTTTGGTATCTTTATTAAGATTTTCTGAGAGGAGTAAGAATGATTTATAAAGAGAATTTTGAAATTGCGCTTGTATCAAATTCTCTTGCTAGAATTGAATTTTTAAATGCTTTAAAGCTTAATTTTGTTTCTCTTAGTGTTGATATTGATGAAAATTTAATCATGAGATCCGGTGAGATGGAAATTACAAAAAAGATCTCGCTTCTTAAGCTTACTAATGCCATTGAAAAATATGGAAAAGATAAATGTTTAATTACTGTTGATACTTTAGTAAAAAATGATTCTATTTATATTGGCAAAATACAAGATGAAAAGGAAGATTTTGTTAAAATAATGGAATATAGCTGTAAGCTTGTTGAGGTTGAAACAAGTTTATGTATTTTTATTCCAGTAAAAGAAAAAATAGTGAAAGCTTGTGAAGTTTCATTTATTAAATTTAGAGAATTAACTCCTGATATCGTTTATCATTATATTTCTCTTGGATATTGGAAAGATAAGTCTGGAGGTATAAGTCTTAAAAATGGTGTTTCAGATATATTGATTGAATATATTAATGGTAATTATTCAAACATTGTAGGCTTACCAATTGGTTTGTTTTATGATATTCTTATTAAAGAAAATATAATTTCCGCTATATAAGTAGTGAGTAATAGCGAGGGATTTGGGAGGTTGTTTTGGCAGTAATTACTATGAAAAGCCTTTTGGAGGCTGGAGTTCATTTTGGTCATCAGGTAAAAAGGCTTGATCCAAGGATGAAAAGATTTATCTTTTCAGAGAGAAATGAAATACATATTTTAGATTTACAAAAAACTCTACAAGGAATTAAAGATTCTTATGAACTTGTTCAGAGCGTTATAAAGAATGGTAAGAAGGTTTTATTTGTTGGTACTAAAAAACAGGCAAGTGAGATCATTGAACAGGAAGCTAAAAGAAGTGAGATGCCCTATGTTAATAATAGGTGGCTTGGTGGTATGCTTTCAAATTTTAATACTATTAAGAAATCAGTTCAAAAATTAAAAAAATTGGAAAAAATGGAAGTTGATGGAACTTTTGAAATGATTAGTAAAAAGGAAGTTTCTCAAATTAATCGTGAAAAGCTAAAATTAGCTAAAAATTTGACAGGTATTAAGGATATGGAAGAGCTTCCCGGTGCTATTTTTATAATTGATCCTAAGAGGGAACAAATTGTTATTAATGAAGCTAGAAAACTTGGTATTCCTATAATTGCAGTTGTTGATACTAACTGTAATCCAGATGTAATTGATTGTCCAATTCCTGGCAATGATGATGCAATTCGTTCTGTTGCTTTATTTACTAAGATAATATCTGATGCTATCTTGGAGAGTGATAAAGAGGTTGGCATTCAAATAGTTGAAAATTTGAATGAAGAAGATTTAATGAGCGAAATTGAAGTAAAGAATGAAAGGAAAGAATCATAAAATGTATATAAGGAGAGTAATATGAGTATTAGTCCTCAAGAAGTAAAAAAACTCAGAGATGCAACTGGTGCTGGATTTGGTGATTGTAAAAAGGCATTAAGTGTTGCTGGTGGTGATTTTGAATTAGCTAAGAAAAAGCTTAAGGAGATGGGTATTGTATCTGCTGATAAGAGAAGTGGTAGAGATGCTAAGGAAGGGAGAGTTTTTTCTTATGTTAATACAGAAAGAGTGGGTCTTTTACTTATTGCATGCGAGACAGATTTTGTTGCTATGAATAGTGATTTTGTGGCTTTTGGAAATTCTTTGATAAAACAATTAGTCGAAAGTGGTAGAGATATTTTAGATGAACATCAAGAACTTGAAATTAAAAATTTGGCAGCCACAATTAAAGAAAATATTTATGTAAGTAAAGTTTATATTTCTAACATTGCATCTAATGAGCTTGTGAAAAATTATCTTCATGGGGATCATTCTAAGATAGGTGTGTTTGTTAAATTTAAAATAGATGATGTTTTAAAAATGCAAGATGAAAAATTAAATAATTTTGCAATGGATTTAGCTTTGCATGTGGCAGCTTTTTCTCCTCTTTATTTAAGTGTTAATGATATTTGTCTTAATTATATTAAAGAACAGGAAGAAATTTTTATGAGACAAATGGAATCTAGTGGAAAACCTGAAAATGTAGTTAAAGGGATAATATCGGGAAAACTTAAAAAACATTTAGGAGAAATTGCCCTCTTGGAACAAGGGTTTGTAAAGGATGATAAACTTACTGTTAAAGAAAAAATAGAAGAGGTTTCTAAGTTGATTTTAAGTAAAATAGAGGTGGTGGAATTTAAGTATTTAAGTGTTGGATAATAATTTGTGATTCTTTTGATTTTTTAAGGAGGTTTGAATGGAGGAATATAAAGCTTTATTAGATGAAAAGATGGGAAGGGTTGTTTTATCTCTTGAGAGTGAATATAAGTCTTTAAGAACCGGTAGAGTAAATAGCGCTCTTTTTGATAAAGTATTTGTTGATTATTATGGAGAAAAAACTCCTTTAACTAGGGTTGCTAATATTAGTGTTCCTGAGGCAAGGCTTATTGTCATTCAGCCTTGGGATAGAAGTCTGTTATCTAAAATAGAACAGGCTATACTCAATTCAGATCTCTCAATGAATCCTTCAAGTGATGGATCAGTACTTAGGATTAAGGTGCCTGTTTTGACTATCGAGAGACGAAAAGAAATAGTAAAACAAGCAAAGAAAATAGCTGAGGATCATAAAATTGCAACTAGAAATATAAGGCATGAATTAAATAATAAAGCAAAAAAGCAAGAAAAAGATTCTCAGATTACTGAGGATGATTTACGACGAATTTTAGATGATATTCAACGAGATACCAATTTTTATATTAAAAAAATAGATGGGATTTTTGATTTAAAAGCAAAAGAGATAATGGAAGTTTAAGTTTATGAGTAGTAATTCTCTTCCAAGTCATGTTGGGATCATTATGGATGGAAATAGGAGATGGGCATTAAAAAAAGGTTTGTCATTTTTTGAAGGACATAAAGAGGGTTTAAAGAGAGCTAAAGAAATAGTGAAACATTCTTGTGAATTGGGTATAAAGTGTTTATCTCTTTATGTTTTTTCTACAGAAAATTGGAATAGAACAAATTCTGAAATAGAACATTTGATGTTTTTAATTGCCGATTATCTAAGTTCTGAGTTTAAATTTTATGCTGAAAACAATATAAGGGTAGTGGTTTCAGGCGATATTGAAACTTTAAGTCAAAAAGTTAAAAAGTCGATTGAAGATGCTACTAATTATACAAAGAATTTTGATGGACTTATATTAAATTTGGCTATTAATTATGGCGGCAGAAATGAAATAGTTAGAGCTATTAAGAAAGTTTTAGCAAAAGGGTTATCAGTTGAAACTTTAAATGAGGTTGAATTTGCTAAGTTTTTAGATAATCAAGAACTTGGTGATCTTGATCTCTTAATTCGAACAGGTGGAGATATGAGAGTAAGTAATTTTCTTTTATGGAGACTTGCTTATTGTGAATTTATTTTTTCAAATGTTTTATGGCCAGATTATTTTGTTTTTCATTATGAGAGAGATTTGGAATGTTTTAAGAATAGGAAGAGAAACTTTGGGAGATAAAGGTTTATTTAGTATTAGGTCTAAAAAGTTGACATTTGTTGCTAGACTTGGAACATTTTTATTTTTTGTTCCTTTGGTCTTGCTTTTAATATTTTTAGAGTTTAAGAGTTATTTATTCATTAATATTTTAATTTTTATGTTTAGTGGAATTGCTGCAAAAGAAGTTAATGATTTGCTTAAATTTAAGTCTGCTTCTGTTTCTAGTACTTTATCTTTCTTTTTAGGAATATTCCCTCCAATTTTGACATATGTGCATTTTAATATTTTAGATTTAGGCATTAATATAGTATTTTATTTAGTTATAACTTTGGTTTTTAGTAACTGGATTGTCAATTTGGTTTTTATTAAAGAAAATGAAATTGTTAATTTTTTATCACAAGCAACTTCTATAATTTTTATACTCATATATCCAGGTATTTTGATGTCATTTGTTGTTGCTATTACTACTTTGCCAAAAGCACCTATTCTTTTATTAATACTTTTTTCTATGGTTAGTGGTAATGATACTTTTGCTTATCTTTTTGGATATTTCTTTGGAAAAAATAGTTATAAGCCCACTATTATTAGTCCTAATAAGACTATAATGGGATTTTTTGGTGGTATACTATTTTCTGTCATTGTTGTACTTATTGTAGTAAGCTTAGGATTGATAAATTTAACTTATGGAGAGGCTATGGTTTTTGGAGTTTTAATAGGATTTTTTACTATTATTGGTGATTTGTTTGAATCTGGACTTAAGCGTAGTGCAGGAGTTAAAGATTCTGGTAAAATTATTCCTGGTAGAGGTGGTGCTCTTGATTCAATTGATTCATATCTCTTAACAGGTCCTATATTTTATTTATATTTGTCGTAGTTTTGGGGAGTCATTAATGTATATTTTTTTTAGTATTTTAGCTTTCACTTTTATAATATTCATTCATGAGTTGGGGCATTTATTTTTTGCAAGACTTTTTAAAGTTAAGGTTGAAGTTTTTTCTATAGGAATAGGCCCCAGTCTTTTTAAAATTAAAATAAAGGATACTGAGTATAGATTTTCTCCTATTTTTTTAGGGGGATACTGTAAACTTAAAGGGTCTGAACATTTGGAACACGAACTTAGGTTAAATAAACAACTTGAAGCAGATAAAGATTCTATTTTTGGTATTTCTCATTTTAAAAGGATATTAATATATTTTGCAGGGCCTCTTTTTAATTTGATTTTTGCATTAATTGTTTTTATTGTAATTGAAATGATAGGAATTGTTTATCCCGATTATTCTAATAAGATAATCGTTATTAATAAAAATGCTTTAAGTAAATTTAGAGATGGTGATGTTATATTGAACGTTGATAATACTAATATAAAGTATTATTCTGATTTAAAGAAAGTTCTTCCTTTAAAAAATTCTAAAGTAACCTTTACTGTTTTAAGGGATGGTGAGAATATTAGTTTTGAGGATAACACAAGTTTAGATAAGTTTTTAGAAGAAATTAACCCTTGGATAGATCTTGTTGTTGCTAAAGTTAAAATTAATTCTTCAGCCGAAGTTGCTGGCCTTCAGCCTAATGATAGAATAGTAAGCATTAATGATGTGTCTATAAGTAATAATAGGGATTTAGATGATTTAATTTCTAAACTTGATGTTAATGTGGTAGATATTAAATATGAAAGAGATGGAGAAATTTTGACTTCAAAATTGGTATTTCAGGATATTAATAAAAATTTAGGAATTTATTTATTACCTGGTTTAAAACGATTGGTGAGAGCGGATAATTTGGTAATTGCTTTTACAAAATCGTTTAATAAAGTTTTAGATATTTTAGGTCGTATTTTATATTCTATTATTGAGTTGTTTACTAATTTTAGAAGTAATTCTAAGAATATTACGGGGCCTGTTGGGATGATTAATATTTTTGCTGGGTCTTTTTCTTTTGGGGTATTGTATTGGCTTGATACTCTTGCTATTTTTAATTTATTGATTGCTGGTATGAATTTATTTTTTGTTGTAATTCCAATGCTTGATGGTGGTCAAATTTTGATTAGTTTTATTGAACTTGTGCGTGGAAAGAGATTTAAAGCAAAGATTATTTACTATTTTTATCTTTTTGGTATTTTAATGATGCTGATTCTTTTTATATTAGGACTTTTAAATGATTTGAGTAATTTTTAAAATACTTTTATATATTAATTTTAGTAGTATGCAAAACTTGAATTAATAAGGCAGTACATATTGAAACATAAACCAATAATGTGCAAATGATGCAAGTAATATTAATATATGAAAAAAGTCATGCATTCTCATATTTGATATTGGGTTTAGTTTTTTACTTGTTGAATATACTATTCCTCCTATTGTATAAAGGATGCCCCCAATAGCTAGCCATAAAAATCCTTGTATAGGGAGTATGTTATAGATGAGTTTGATTCCGAATATAATACTCCATCCCATGATGATAAATATGCATCCGTTAATCCATCCAGGACTATTTATGTATATTGATTTAAAAATGATTCCTAAAATGGCAAATCCCCAAACGGTTGTAAGAATTATTTTCCCATAAATATTGGGCATAAGAATTAGACATGGTGGGGTATATGTTCCTGCTATTAGTATAAATATTGATATATGATCAAATTTTCTAAATAGTTGTTTTATTTTGCTTCCCTTTGCAAATATATGATATAAGGTGCTCATTGTGTATAATAATGTCATTGATGAACCATAGATTAAAAATAATATTGCATGAAGATATTTTTTTAGATTGATTGATAGGGTTATAAGAATAGTTGTTCCTATAATTGATAGGATAATACCAAACAAGTGAGATATTGAACTAAATAATTCATTTTTAGGTATTATATCATTATATGATGGTACGTTTTGATTTTTTTTAGACATAATTCACTCTTTTTCATATTAATAATATGTATATATTTCTTTATTTTAGGTATATTAGTGCAAAATAAGACATAAATCAAGCGGTTGAAAATAATTTAATATGGAACTAGAGATTATGTTAATTTTCTTATTAAATTTTTATATTAAAATCTAACTTTTTCTAAAAAAAGCAATATAATGTTGAATTGTCTTAATTTTTAGATGGAGAGGTTCAGCGTGATAGGTTTTTTAAAAATTTTGAAATTTGCTAATTTGCAAAAGTTTTCTAGTGCAGTGAGATTGCCAATTTCTGTTACTACGATTTTTTCTTTGATGCTGGGTATAGGGTCAGCATTTTTAAATCCTTCTAATTTATTTTATATTGATAATGCTGTTTTTAAATTGATTTTGGGTCTTATTAAAAGTATAAGCAATATTGTTATATTAAATATTCCTTTATTTTTTGTTATAGGTATTGCTGTTGTTGTTGCTAGAGTTCAAAAAGGTACTGCTGCGCTTTTAGGTCTTGTTGGATATTTAATTTTTAACGTTACTGAAAATTATTTTCTTGGGGTATTTTCAGGATTAGCTGAATCTGATTTGATGTCTTCTGTTGGACAAGTTAAAGTTTTAGGAATCCAAACTTTAAACACAGGTATTTTGGGTGGTTTATCGGTTGGGCTTTTAGTTGGTTATTTACATAATAGATTTTGTAATATTGAATTACCAGGACCTTTTGATATTTTTTCTGGAATTAGATTTGTTTCTATGGTAATTTTTCCTTTTTGTATTTTATTGGGAGTATTATTTTTTTTAATTTGGCCTTATTTTAATGAACTTATCACTTCTTTTGGATTTTTTATTGCTAAGTTAGATTATTATGGTAGTTTTTTTTATGGATTTTTAAACAGAATACTCATTCCTTTAGGACTTCATTCTATTTTGACATTCCCTTTTAATTTTACTTCTTTGGGAGGATCTGAAATAATTAATGATCAGGTTGTTGGTGGTATTCAGAATATATTTTATGCTCAATTGTCAGATCCATATCTTACAAAATTTTCTTCAAGTATTTCTAGATTCAATAGTGGATTTTATCTTTCTATTATGTTTGGACTTCCTGGGGCAGCATTTGGAGTTTATAGAGGGATTATTCATGATGATAAGCGTAAGATCTTAGCATTGTTATTTCCAGGGGCTTTTGCAGCTTTTTTTACTGGCATTACAGAACCTTTAGAGTTTTTATTTGTTTTTACAGCTCCTTTGCTTTATTTTGTGCATGCTATTTATACTGGATTTGCATTGTTAATTGCTAATATACTTGATATTTCAGTTGGTATGACTTTTTCTGCTGGATTTTTGGATTTTGTTATGTTTGGGATATTACAAGGGCATGATAAGACAAATTGGCTCTATTTGTTACCATTAGGTTTGTTATTTTTTGCTTTGTATTATTTTACTTTTAAATGGGTTTATAATTATTTTGATTTTCAAATTCTTGGTGTTGGAGAGCCGTTTTTTGCTGGAAGTGAAGGTGAAGTTGAAGGGATGGGGATTGCTCATTTAATAGTTCAAGGACTTGGAGGTCTTGATAATATTCAAGAATTTGGTGTTGTATCGACAAATTTAAACTTTGTGGTTTTCAGTCCAGAACTTAGGTTTGAAGATTTTCTTAAAAAAACAGGTGCTTTGAATATTGTTACAGTTGGTAATACAATTCAAATTGATTATGGAACAAATGTTTATTATATAAAACAGGCTATTGAAAACTATTCTTCCAAAAGTTTGTTTAAAGCCAGTGTTATTGTTGCATCTGAGAATATAAGACAAGGAATTAAAGCATATATTGATATGAAAGAAGATGATAAGCGTGAAAAACAAGGAGCAACAGGGAAGCTTTATAAGCTTAATAAAGATGATAGAGATTAAACTTGAGAGTATAATAAAAATTATAGATTTATAACTACTAAATAGTAAATTATTTTTTATGATTGATTTAAGTATCTTTTTGAAGGAATGAAAATTTAAAGGAGAGATATAGATTATAAAAAATATTGAAGATAAATAATGATTTAAATTTTATTATTAAAAGAATAAATTTTATTTCTGCAAGATTGATTGGTTGTTAGTTAAAGTTTATACAGATAATCAACTTGGTATTTATTGCTATTTATCTGTAATTAATTATGATGATGTTATAACTTATCATGTATATTGTTATTAATGCTGATTTTTTTAAAAAAATATGCTAAATTTGTAGGTATGTTGCAAAAGCTTCATAGAATATTTTTTTTATGATATTCTATCGTGGGGTAATTTTTAGTAATAGTAAGTTAAAATTTTAATTCTTTAAAAAGAATACATTGAAAAAGAGATTTTTGTTTTATAATAAAAAAAGTTGATCTTTTATTATCTAGTATTAAAGGTATCTAACCATTTTTTATGAATAATTAAAAATAAATAATAAAAGAAGTTCAATTGTTTTTTATCAAGAATTGAAAAAATTGAAGTGTTTTTATATACTTTACATAAATAATATATTATAGCGTTAATAACCTTTGCCATAAATTAGAGAAATTTATGGTGCAATTAAGACCATAAGGAGTTGGAATGATAAAGAAGTATGAAGGTTGTTTTTTATTTAGGAGTGAAGAGCTTGAATATAAATCTGCTTTGGAAGAAGTAAAAAAACAGCTTGTAGCTTTTGGTGCAGTTGATTTTGTTGAAAATTCTATTGGAGAGAGAGCACTAGAATATCCTGTTAGAAAACAGTTACGTGGTAGGTATGAAATAATAGAATTTAAAATGGCAAGTGATAATTTAAGAGAGCTTGAAGCACAATTAAAGCTTATTAAAAATTTGCTTAGATATATGATTTTGGTTAAAATTAACAGAAAAGTTAGTGTTAAGAAAGTTAAAAGAAGAAATTTTAGAGAGTATAGAGATAATAGAGATATTAAAGAAAAAGAACAACCATCAGAGTCTAATGTTGATGCTGATTTAAAGGTAAATTGAGGAGGTTGTAGATGGCCGACATTAATTCCTTGGTATTGTCTGGTAGACTTACTAGGGATTCTGAACTTACTTATACTGATTCAGGTATGGCTATTCTTAAGTTTGCTTTAGCTAACAATAGAAGGATCAAAAAGCTTGATGAATGGATTGATTATGCTCAATTTTTTGATTGTGTCATTTTTGCTAAAAGAGCCGAAAGTCTTAGTGCTTTTCTTAAGAAGGGTAAACAAGTTGTAGTTAGTGGTTCGTTAAAGTATGAGAGTTGGCAAGATAAAAATACTGGGGATAAGAAAAGTAAGTGCAGTATTTTGGTAGATGAAATTCAAATGTTTGGATCATCTACTGCTGTTGCTCAGGGAACAAACAATGTTGATTTTGAAAGTTATAAGAAGCCAGATTCATTTAAAACTATTGATTTTGATAATGGTTTTAATGAAGATATACCTTTTTAGGAGTTTTAATTTATGTATAAAGATATAGATTCTCATCAAAGAGATTCAAGGACCGATGGACATCAGGATGGTTTTAAAAAGAATCCTAATTTTAGATTTTTTAAGAAAAAAACATGTAAATTTTGTGATATGGATAGAGTGCCTGATTATAAAGAGTTTGATTTTCTTAAGAAATTTATTACAGAACAAGGAAAAATATTGCCTAGAAGAATTACAGGCACTTCTGCTAAACATCAGAGACGTCTTGCACTTGAAATTAAAAAGGCTAGATATATGGCTTTACTTCCTTTTGTAAAAAAATAATGAAGGAGAAGTTATGAAAGTTATTTTAAGAGAGGATTTTATTAATCTTGGCAAAGAAGGTGATATTGTTGATGTAAAGGATGGTTTTGCTAGAAATTATTTATTGCCAAAGGGTTTTGCTGTTTTTTCAAACAAACATAATATTGATATTTTTTCTCAAAAAAAGAGAGCAATACTTAAAAGACAAGAGACAAGAAGAAAAATGGCAGTTGAGCTTAAAGAGAAACTTGATAAAGTAAATTTAGAGTTTATAATGCAATCTAATGATAGTGGTAAATTATTTCATAGTATTAATAGCTCAAATATTGCTGATGAACTTTTGAAACTTGGATTTGAGATTGAGAGAAGAAAAATAGATATGCATCATGGTGCATTAAAGGCCTTTGGAACTTATAATGTTACTATTAAGCTTTATGAAGGAATTAGTTCTGTAATTACGGTTGAGATCAAAAGGGAAGAGAAAAAAAATTCTCTTAAAAAGTCTAAAAGTGTTGAAAAAGAAGTTTAAGGAAGAGGGGCATAGCTTGTGGCTTTTACTTCGATAAGCACAACCTCTACACTTCTTTTTAATGAAGGTGCAGAAAAGGCAGTTATTTCAAGTATATTTTATAATCCGGGAAAAGTAGAAGAGGCTTTATTATATTTAAAGCCGGATGACTTTTATAATCAAGATCATGAAATGATTTTTAAAGCTATGATTTCTCTTTATGAGAAAAGAGAAAATATTGATCCGATAACTGTATTTGAGGAGGTTTCTACTATAACTCCTAAGTCACAACTTGTAAATAATTTGAAAGCTTTAACGGGTTTACAAGATTATTTAAGTTTTCTTTCAGGTTATCTTCCAACTGATAAGACTATAAATATTTATGCAAAAATTGTTAAGGAACATCGTATTAGGAGAGATATTGCAAAAATTTCTAGAGAACTAAATGATTTGGCTAATGATTCTACAAAAAAAGTTGAACAATTTGTGGAAGAAGCACAAAGACAAGTTCTTTCAATTGAATTAGATTGTTCTAATAAAAATCTTAATCATGCAAAGGTAATTGCTGAAAGAGTTCATGCTGAAATATATGAGAGGAGTGTTCAAAAACGAGAAGTTGATTTTGGCATTCCAAGTGGTTTTAAAAAAGTAGATAGTCTTATTGGTGGATTTAGGGAGAGTGATTTTATCATTATTGGTGCTCGTCCTAGTGTTGGAAAGACAGCATTTGCGTTAAATATTGCATCCAGTATAGCCTTAAAGGGTGATAAAAAACGAAGAGTAGGATTTTTTTCACTTGAAATGACCTCTGATGCTTTAATTAAAAGAATAATAGCATCTCAGGCTAATATTGATGGTTTTAAGATTCAAAATAGTATTTTGTCAGGACATGAAATTAAGGCAATTAATGATGTTGTAAATGATATTAGTAATTCTGAATTTTATATTGAGGATACTGCAAATATTAGTTTGTTAACGCTTGCAACGCAGGCTAGAAAACTTAAAAGATTTTCAGGTATAGATATACTTTTTGTTGATTATATTAGTCTTATTTCTCTTGAAAGTAAAAATGTTCCAAGGCATGAGCAGGTAGCTTCAATTAGTAAAGCTTTAAAAGAGCTTGCTAGAGAACTTAAAATACCAATTGTTGCTCTTTCACAGCTTACACGAGATACTGAGGGACGTGAGCCTAGTCTTGCTAGTTTAAGAGAATCAGGTGCATTAGAACAAGATGCAGATATTGTTATTTTACTTCATAGAGATAAGGATTTAAAGAATAATTCTGATGATGATGATGGAATTGTGAATGCTATTGATACTAAAGTTATTGTTGCTAAACATAGAAATGGTCCTACGGGTAGGGTTGATATATTATTTTTGCCGCATGTTGTTAAATTCGTTAATAAAGAACATGAAATGGACTATTATTTATAGATAGATTATATTTTTTTGATGTTTAAGGTGTTTGAGGCATTAAATATTAATTTTTATGCCGATTCCGAGATAGTTGCAAATGAATTTATGTTTTTCTAACGTGTGATTGTTTGTGTTATAAACAAGAGGAGAATAATTCATTTTTGTAAATATTTTTATGTTGTATTTTGTTTTATTATATGTAAAGGCATTTATATTTACTCCGGGTTCAATTTCAAGTCCTGTTTGTAATGTATCTTTTATTTTTAATGGCCTGTAAATGGATTTTATATCTTTTTTGTCTTTATTGTAAGCTAAAAATAAACCAGAAGCTATATACAAAATGAGCCGATTTTTTGTGAAAAATTCATATGTTATTCCAGATGAAAATCTATTTGTGCGACTATTTATTTCATGTGCATTAATATCATAATTTGCTGAAATTGCAAAATAATAGTTTAATTGAGGTATTATTTTGTAATATATTATATTTCTGGTTTGAAATGGAAGCATAATATCATATCCTATAGAGAAATTGTGATTTAGGAGATATAAGTTATTTTCTATAGGGTTATCATATTCTTCTGTGATAATTATTCCAAATCCTCCTACGCTAAAAAACTTTTCTTTATTTGAGAAATTATTTAAATTAAGATTATTTATCGAAAAGAAATTTTTGGAATAAAGTTTATATTGAATTCCAATACCAGTTTCTGCTTCTTGTATTTTTAAATATGTTTCTATATCTTTTATTTTGCTTTGAATTTGATAAAAAAGTTGAGTCTCAATCCCTATAAATTGATTTTTAAAATCCATTGAAATACTTGTTTTAAAAAAGTAATCTAAAAAATAAGATAAATCTATATAATTTTCAAGATAAAAAAAACCCATGTAAGAGTAGTTTATGGCTGTACTTATGAAACCTCTATAATGATAATGTTCATAATTTTTAGGAATTGGTCTTAATTGTCTTAGAGCAAAGTGAACTGCTCTTTGTATTAAAGAGCCGCCCCAATTTCCATAGAGTAGATTTTTAATTCCAATACCAATATTAAAATTTCCAAAATATTGAGTTTTTGTTTTGAATAAAATTGGGAAATAATACATAAATCCAAGCTCTAATAGATCAATTCTTTTTCTTAATTGTTCGGGACTTTCTTTGTCGCCTCTAAAGGTTAACATGTGTGCTTCTGCATTTATTATAAAATTATGTTTTGATTCATGAATGAATATTAAAGATCCACTTCTGAGGTCATCAAAGAAATCACTTAAAGCAAATCCAAAACCATCGTTTAATTTGTCAAAATGATACTTATCAATTCCGTCATTTTGATATTTCATTAAATAATTGTAAGCATGTGAATTGATTACTAACATTATAATTATTGTTTTAAAGCCAACTTTTGCTAAGTACATTTATAGATTAATACTAACATGTTTTTATATAAATTAAACACTTTATTTTTAAGTAAATGAAAGTTGTATTTAATAATTCAGTATTTTTAATGATAATTTTTATTAAATCATTTATAATTATTAAATATATTGTGTCAAATTGTGGTTTGCTTGTTAATAGTTAAGTTATTGTTATTGTTTGGAGTGATTTATGAAAAAAATAGCGATTATTGGTGGCCTTAGATCTCCTATTACTAGGTTTGGCGGAACATTAAAGGGAATGAATATTGTTGATGTGTCTGCTGATATTGTTAAGGTTTTGCTTGAGAGGAATAGTATTGATAAAGTAGATGAAGTTATTGTTGGAAATGTAATCTCATCGGGACTTGGTCAAAATATTGCCAGACAGATTACTTTGAAAGCTGGTTTAGGAGAAGCTATTCCTGCTTTTAGCGTAAATAAAGTGTGTGGTTCGGGGCTTAAGTCTTTGGAACTTGCATTTAATTCTATATCTCTTGGTGAGAGTGAGGTTATTGTTGCAGGTGGAGTAGAAGATTTGAGTAATGCACCTTATTTATTACCAAGAAATGTCAGATTTGATGGTTTAAAATTTGGAGACTTTAAAATAGAAGATTCAATATATAAAGATGCTTTAGTTGATACTCCAAGTTCTACTGTGATGGGTATTACAGCAGAGAATTTAGCAGAAATGTATAAAATTACAAGAGAAATGCAAGATCAATTTGCATATAATTCTCATATGAAGGCAAAAGTTGCAAGAGATAGTGGGTATTTTAATGATGAGATATATCCTCTATCGATTTTTGATAAAAAGACAAAACTTAAAAATGTTGTGTCTAGTGATGAAGAAATACGTGATAATTTAAGTTTAGAAAAGCTTGCTTCTTTAAAACCTATCTTTAAAGAAAATGGGACTATTACTGCTGGCAATTCTTCTAGTTTAGATGATGGAGCTTGTTTTTTAATATTGGCAAGTGGAGATTTTGTTCATAAAATGAATGTAAAACCTTTGGCTTATATTGGTGGTTTTAAAAGTGTAGGGTTAAATCCTTTGCATATGGGATTTGGGGCTTTTCTTGCTATTGAGGGCATTATAGAAAAGTTTAGTTTAAATTCAAATGAAATTGATTTTATTGAAACAAATGAAGCTTTTGCAGCACAATCTTTGAGTGTTCTTAAAGCTTTACGTGAAAAGTATGGTATTAAGGATGATATTGTTAATGTTAATGGAGGAGCTATTGCATTGGGTCATCCATTTTCAGTTAGTGGTTCAAGGATTTTATTGACTCTTGCACGTCTTATGAGTATGAATAATAAGTCAAAAGGAATTGCTTCTCTTTGTATTGGGGGTGGTCAAGGTATAGCAGCCTTTTTATATAGATAGATAATATTGTTTTGAAGCTAGATTTAAGTTTAATGTTTTGTTAAAATTTTATGAAGCGATTTAGTTTAATTTGATATAAGGGTAATTTTTATGGGTAATTTTTTGTGTTTTTTGTTATTTTGTGTTTTAGGAATAACTTCTTTTGCTCAAAATACTCCTGTTGTAATCATTAATTTGCATAGTAATGAAATTATTACTAAAACAGAGTTTGAGTCTAAAGTTAATACATTGAAAAAAACACAAGGTAGAGATTTAAGTAATATTGAAAAAAAGCAAGTTTTACAGGTTTTAATTGCTGATGTACTTTTTGGTCAGGAAGCTTTAAAACAGGGAATTAAAGTTGCAGATGATGAAGTTATGCAAACAATTAGATCTCAGTTTGGACTTGCAAGTCTTACCGATGAACAAATTAAGCAGATGATAGAAAGTCAAGGTACAAATTGGAATGAGCTTTTAGCTTCGATGAAAAGATCTCTTGCTGCGCAAAAATTAGTTCTAAAAATTGCTCAGCCCAAGTTTTCAGAGATAAAAGCTCCAAGTGAAAAAGAAGTAATTGAATATTATGAGGCTAATAAAACTAAATTTGTGAATCCTGATATAGCGAGAATTAGTCATGTTTTCTTTTCGGCAAAAGATAAAAAAAGGTCAGAGGTTCTTGAGCAGGCAAAAGATATTGCAAAGCAAATAAAATCTAGCAAGATTACTTTTGAAGAGGCTGTGAGAAAATATTCAAATGATGAAGGTTCTAAGGTTAAAAATGGTGACCTTGGATTTTTGGCAAGGGGTGATCAAAGTGCTCAAAATGTTCTTGGTGCAGACTTTATTAAAGAGGTTTTTGTTCTTAAAAAGGGAAATGTTTCTAATCCAATATCATCAAAGGAAGGTTTTCATATAGTGAAAGTTACTGAAATGTATTCTCAAAAATTTTTAGGTCTTCAAGATAAGATATCTCCTAATGTTAATATGACTGTAAAGGATGCTATTAAAAATAATATGATTAATGTTCATCAACAGCAAATTGTTGCTAAAATACAACAAGAAATTTATGATAAACTCAATAAGTCTGCTAGTATACAAATTTTGGATTCTAGTCTAAAATGAAGATGATATATTTATATATTGGTTATGGATTTGAGACATAAGGCTAGGGTTTTAGCTTTTCAAAAAATTTACAGTATTGATGTTAACTGTAAGGCAAAGGATAATATTTTTGATATTTTTAGTTTTGAAGAGAATGGGATAGATTTAGATGGAGATTTAAAGTTATTTTATTCTGTTCTAGTTAATGGTACTTATGATAATTTAGAGTCTATTGACAAATTAATTAGTGGTATTTCACTTAATTGGCGTTTGGATCGTATGGATAAGGTTGATCTTGCTATATTAAGAATGAGTGTATATTCACTTAAGTTTCAAGATTTAGATGTTCCTAAAAGGGTTATAATAGATGAGGCTATTTTGATTGCTAAAAAATATGGCAATAAAAATTCTGATAAGTTTGTCAATGGTATACTTGATGCTTTGTTAAAAGATATGGAGAGTTCTTTTGAAAACAAATAGGTTATTGTTATTTTTTATTTTGTTTTTAATCTTTTTTGTATCAATTTTTGTTTATTTGAGCTTAAATCCATATGTTTTGTATATATTAAAGGGAGAAAGGGATTTTAATGAGGTTATTATAGAAATTGATGATTATATTTCAAGTGGGAATTTAGATAGTGCGGAGAAAGCAATTAAATTTTATTCTTATTATGCAGATACTGAATATAAGTGGCTTTCTCTTGTTAAGAGAGCAAAGCTTTATTCTGATAAAATCAATCATTATGTGTTGATGAGAAATATTCTAGATTTGAGTGTTAAAAGTTTACCAGGGAATTTAAAGCTTAGAGCACTTGAAGTATATTCAAAACTTAAAGTAGGAGCTGTTTTAGAAGCTTATGATGTTGCTAAGCAGTATTTATTGGGATATAAAGAATATAAATATTTATGTGATGAGGCTTTTATTAAAAGTTTGATTTTAAATTATGATGTCAAAGACATAAAGAGTTTTTTAATTAAAATGGAGCAAGAAAGAGATGCTCTTGCTTTTGAGACTATAGGATTCAATCTTCAAAATAATGCGTTTTTAATTAATGCAATGCTTTTGTATATAGATAAAAAAGATTTTGATGCTGCTAGGAGAATACTCTTAAAAATAAAAGAAGATAAGGATTTTGCTAAAGAACTTGCTTATATTTCTTACGGTCTTGATAATTTAGATTTTACTATTGCCAATCTTAAACTTCTTAGTGATAATAGTGAACCTAGTTTAATGTTTTTGTTAGCAGATGCTTATTTGAAGAAGGGAGATATTAATAATGCTAAGAGTGAATATTTGAAACTTTATACAGATTTTCCTGATTATAGTATGATGATATATCTTGGGTTGGCATTTATTGCAAAGAAAGAAAATGATTTAAAGCGTGCCATTACTTATCTGAATAAGGCCAATGAAAAATTTAAAGGAAATGAAATGATGAATTATTATTTGGCTAGTATGTATTTTGAAATCAATGATTATTTTAATGCAAATGAGATTGTAAAAAGATATAAAGATAATCCTTTATTTTTTAAACTTTATTTTATTTTAAATTATTCAAATTTAAAATATGAAGCTAAAAAGTCTTTTTTATGGCGTTTATTTTATAGATCAAACTATAGTAGTGATATTGCACAATTTTTGGCTTGGAATTTACTTCTTTATTCTGATTTAAAGGATTTAGATTTGTTCTTTAATGTTTATAATCCTGTTGATGAAATACAGGATTGGTATTATTTTTATAAATTTTATTATTTATTTCTAAAAAAGGACTTGGCTGTTGCAGAAAAAATACTTTTGCGTGAGCAAACGAACAAGTATTTATATGGTATATATTATAATTTTGGGGTTCTAAAGTTTTATCAAAAAAACTATAAGGAATCAGAAGAATATTTTAGTAATGCAGTTTCGACTTTACCTTTTGCTATTGATGATAAGAGTAGCATTAATTTAAAAGAGCGTGAGGATATAGCAAAAATATATTTAAAGCGAGGGATTAATTATCTTTATTTAGGTGAATTTGAAAAGGGACTAGAGGCCATTTCAATTGCTAATTCTTTTTATGAAACTAATGAGGGTAAACTTTATATGAATATGATAAAGATATTTAAAGAGAGGAATTGAATATTTGAAATTAAGATTAAAATCTAGAGAAGAAATTGAAAAGATTAAGGCATCAGGTAGACTTTTAGCTCAAACTTTTTTGGAAATCGAGAAAAATATTGCTCCTGGAATTAACACTAAAACACTTGATTTTATAGCTAGTGATTTTATTACTAAAAATGGAGGTAAGTCTGCTTTTAAAGGATATAATGGATTTAAAGGGACTATTTGTGCTTCTATAAATGAAGAAGTTATACATGGAATTCCTGGGAGTAGAATGCTTAAAAATGGGGATGTTATTAGTATTGATTGTGGTGTTGTTTTGAATGGATTTTATTCTGATATGGCTAAAACTTTTAAAGTGGGAAAGGTAAGCTCTCAAGTTAGTCGCTTATTAGAAATTACAGAAGCTGCTCTTTATAAAGGAATTGATGAAATGAAGGTTGGTAATCGAATTTTAGATATTTCGAAGGCTATAGAAAATTATATTAAACCATTTAAGTTTGGAATTGTTAGAGAATATACGGGGCATGGTGTTGGTTTTTCGTTACATGAAGAGCCAAGTATTCCAAATTATTATGATCCTTTTTTTAAAAATATTGAAATACGGGAAGGTATGGTTTTGGCAATTGAGCCTATGGTAAATTTAGGAAGTCATAAAGTTTCTCTTAAGAGTGATGGTTGGACAGTCTTTGCATCTGATCTTAGTTTTTCTGCTCATTTTGAACATACTGTTGCTGTTATTGATGGTTTGCCTTTAATTTTAAGTAAAGTTTGATAATACTTAAGTAAATATTTAAAAGATTTGGTTTTATATTATGGAGGTGTATAAAATGAATAAAAATTTTATTTCTGTGTTTTTTGCTAGTTTTTTAGCTTTAGCTGTTGGATTTTTTGTTGGAATAGGTTATTTGAAGTCTGAAAAAAATACTATTGTTTTTGCACAGGAGAAAGGAGATGCTGTACACTCTCTTCAAGATTCTTTTAGAGAAGTATCTAAAAAAATTTTACCATCAACTGTGGAAATTTATGCTACTGGAACAATTAAAACACGCGATCCTATGCAATTCTTTTTCTTTGATATCCCAGGTCTTAATCTTGAAAAAAAAGCACAATGGGGTGGTTCTGGCGTTATTATTGGAAAAGATTCTAAGAAAACAAATTTGTTTTATGTTCTGACAAATAGTCATATTCTAGAAAATGCTAGTGAGTTTGAAGTTGGAACTTATAATAATAAAAGTTATAAAGCTCAGTTAGTGGGTAAGGACGATAAAAAAGATATTGCATTGGTTAGTTTTGAGGCTGATGATGTTGCAGATATTGGGGTAGCTGAACTTGGTGATAGCGATAGACTTGAAGTGGGAGATTGGGTTATAGCTGTTGGAAGTCCTTATCACTTTAGTTTTTCAGTTACAGCAGGTATTATTAGTGGTCTTCATCGTTCTTTTAATCCTAATTTAAAAGCTAGAAATTTATTTATTCAAACAGATGCGGCTATTAATCGTGGTAATTCTGGAGGACCTCTTGTTAATACTAAAGGAGAAGTTATTGGTATCAATTCGTGGATTTCATCTCCTTCTGGAGGAAATATTGGACTTGGTTTTGCTATTCCTATTAATAATGCTAAGAGTGTTTTTGATGCATTAATGAGTGGACAAAAAAGTGAATCAGCTTGGATGGGCGTTGCATTTCATCGTTTGAGGTCTAAAGATGTAGAATTTCTTAAAAGTTTAGGTTATGAAGATGAGTCTGTTTCATTAGCAATTGTTGCAGGTGTTTATGATGGTTCTCCAGCTTTGAAAGCAGGATTTAGAGCTGGTGATGTGATTAGCAAGATAGATGGTGTTGCAATGAATCTTTTCTTTGATGTTAAGCAATACATTAATGATTTTTATGCTAAGGAAAAAATTAAAGTTGAGGTTTTAAGAGGACAAGAGACGAAAACTTTTGAGGTAGAACTTGGTGTTATGCCTACTAATATCGATAAGGAAAAGGGCAATACTTTAGATTTAAAATTGATGCCAGGCTTTACTGTTTATCCTTTAACTAAAGAGGTTAGGGTGCAACTTGGTTTGAGAAATTGGATTAATGGAGTTGTTGTTGATAGTATTGATTCAACTTTGGGTAATAATCCTCAAATTGCAACAGGAGATATTATTATGATTGTTAATTCAAAAAATGTTAAAACTTTAATAGATTTTTATGATGCTATTAAGCATGGAAAAAATAATTATAGTATTTTAAGAAATGGACAAACTTTAAAAGTGTCTATTTGATAATACATTTTATTTTTTGTATAAGGCTTAAAGATGTTAATTCTTTAAGCCTTTAGGCATTAAATTTGGTAATTCTATTTTGTATTATTAATTTTTTTACTTGAGTGAATAAGTTTTATGTTTGATTTATCAATGTAGAGAGATAATGTTGGGATAGAGATTTGTATTTAAATATATTAGTATGAATAATACTGTTTATTTTTATAAGTTTTCTTAAATGTAGTTCAAGTTATAAATTGTTTTTTATCATTGAGAGAGTAGTAAATATATAAATTATGAGTTAAATTGAAGAGATAATTGATTTTTTTGAAACAAGTCTTAATTTTATGTGTTTTGAGGTGTTATGTAAATGAAAAAATTCGTTTCTTATGAAGATATAAGAATAAATGGTCTTAAACTTGCTTATAAAATTTATAAAGATGGGTTTATTCCTGACATTATGTATGTGTCTTTGAGAGGTGGAGCTTATCTTGGAAATATTATTAGTGAGTTCTTTAAATTTATTAAGCCAGAAAAGCCCCTTCTTTATGCTGCTGTTGTTGCAAGATCATATGATGTTTCAAATAAGCAGAAAAAAATAATGATAGATGGATGGACTTATGATCCAAAATATTTAAGAGTAGGTGATAATGTTTTATTTGTTGATGATATCTTTGATACTGGTCGTACAATTATTCATTTGCGAGAAGAAGTTTTAAAGAGAGGGATAGATAGTCAGAATGTGAGGATAGCTGTTTATGATTATAAAGAACGTGGATATATTGATTATGAACCTGATTATTATGTTAATAAGTATTCAGATGAGGATGAATTAACTACTTGGATACATTACAGTAATCATGAGTTAATTGGATTGTCAGAAGATGAATATAAATTAAATTTTGTTAATTTAGATGATGAATTATTGAATATTTTAAAGTTTTTATCAAAAAAACTTTAATTCTATTCAAGCTTAATATATTCTAGTTCGTTATATCCTCTTATGTTTAATGCTTTTGTTATTTCTCCTAAATTATCTTCTAGAATAGGTCCAATTAAAGCAAAATCTTTATTTATTTTTGTATTTATATTATTTAGTAATTTAATTTTTTTAAATCTATCCTTGATATTGGCTGGATAGACTTTGATATTATACCATACATTTTTTTCTAAATTTGGTTCTTGTATATTAATTTTATCTTGTGGATAATATATTTTTTTTGATTTTTTTATTTTTACAGTACCATTTGTGTGGTTATTTATATGTTCCTTATTATAAGATTTAAAATCTGTATTTTTTTTTCTTCTAATTTCATGATGATAATTAATTTTTTTGTGTGGATAATTTATTTTGTTGGATTTATTTATTTTAGGTTTTGATTTATTGGTTTTATTTGTGATTTCTTTTTCTATATTTGAAAATATTTTGAAATCGTCTTTTAATTTTTCATTTGCAAATAAGATTAGTACTGGTGACATTAATACTATTTTATAGAAAATTTTGATTTGCAATGTTTTTCTCCTTTCGAAAACTCTTTATTAGAAATGAAGAGTTTTCGGAGTTCTTGGAAATGGTATAACATCTCTAATATTAGCCATTCCTGTTGTATATTGCAGTAGTCTTTCAAGTCCAAGTCCAAATCCAGAATGCGGAGTTGAGCCGAATCTTCTTAAATCTAAATACCAATTAAGAGTCTCTGTTTCTAAATTTAGCTCTTTTATTCTATTATTCAATTTATCTAGATTATCTTCTCTTTCACTGCCCCCAATGATTTCTCCAATTCGTGGAACTAAAATATCCATTCCTTTTACAGTTTTATTGTCTTGATTCATTTTCATGTAAAATGCTTTAAATTCTTTTGGATAGTCAATAACTGTAGTAGGTTTTTTAATAATTTCTTCTGTTAAATACCTTTCATGTTCTGTTTGTAAATCCATGCCCCAATAAGGTTTTATTTCAAATGTTTTTGTTGCATTTTCGAGTTTTTTAATTGCTTGAGTATAGGTAATAACTTCAAATTTAGAATTTATTACATCTTCAATCTTTTTTATTACTCCCTTTTCAATGAAGTTATCAAAAAATTCCATATCTTCATGACAGTGATTTAAAGTTTCGCTTAGGACGTATTTTAAAAAATCTTCTGCTAAATTTATGTTATCTTCAAGCGTAAAAAATGCCATTTCAGGTTCAATCATCCAGAATTCTGAGGCATGGCGTGTTGTATTTGAATTTTCTGCTCTAAAGGTAGGACCAAATGTATATATTTTTGATAAAGCCATTGCATAAGCTTCTCCATGCAATTGTCCAGTTACTGTAAGAAATGCTTGTTTGCCAAAAAAATCATCTTTAAAATCAATTTCTTTTTTGTTTTCAATATTATTAAGGTTTAGGGTAGATACACGAAATATTTCACCTACTCCTTCACCATCGTTTGATGTAATAATGGGTGTATGAATATAAAAAAATCCGTTTTTTTGAAAATATTCATGAATTTTATAAGAAATTTGGTTTTTAATTCTGGCAACAGCACCAAATGTATTAGTGCGTATTCTTAGATGAGGGATTTCTCTTAAGAATTCAAAAGAATGTCTTTTTTTTTGTAAAGGATATGTTTCTTGATCTGATTCCCCAATTATATAAAAATTTGTTGTTTTAATTTCATAAGTTTGTCCTTTTGCAGGGCTTAAAATTAAGATTCCTGTTAAGGATATGCTTGCACCTGTTGTGAGCTTTTTAAATTCTTTTTTTTCAAATTGAGGATTGTTTTCATCAATAACAGCTTGAATTCCTTTAATATTTGAGCCGTCATTAATTTCTAAAAATGAAATTTTACCATTGCTTCGTTTTGTTCTAATCCACCCTTTGACTGTGATTGTACTGTTTGTTATAGGGTTGTTTAATATTTCTTTGATACTTTTGTGCATATATTCCTCCTTCTCTAACTTGATGTTTATTATAATTATAGTTTAAGCCATATTATTTTATCATTTTGTCATTGAAAGAGAGTAAATTAATTTTTATACTTAAATTTAGAGAAGATTTATGAACAATTTAGAAGATGTTATAGTTATTTTTGATTCAGGTATTGGTGGACTTGCTTATTTTGAATATATAAGTAAGAAATTGTTTAATAGAAATTATATTTATGTTGCAGATAATAAAAATTTTCCTTATGGTGATAAAAGTTCAAATTTTATTTTAAATGAGTTTTTGGAGCTTATTTCAAAATTAAGGGAAATATATAATATTGTCTCTATTGTTGTTGCGTGTAATACAGCTTCTATTAGTGTTTATAATAAATTAAATTTTAATTTTCCTATAATATATACTTTGCCTTCAGTTAGTTTAGTTAAGGAACTTTTGTGTAAAAGGGTGATTTTAATTGCAACAAATACTACTATTAATAGCGAATTTGTCAAGAAAGAGCAGAATAATCATATAGATTTGATTTTAAAATCTGCGGGTGAACTTGTAAAATTTGTTGAATATGGAGATATCTTTGAAAAAGATGCGCTTGAGTATTTAAAATCTTTAAAGTTTGAAGTTCAATCTACTAAACGAGATATGGTTTTTTTGGGTTGTACTCATTATTTGCATATTAAAGATATGATAGAAAGTGTTTTAGAAATACCCGTTTATGATAATCGTAAAATTGTTGCCGATGAACTTAATAAATCGTTAAAAAATGTTGAAAATAGTGATTATTGTTTTAAACGTTATTTTTATTTAACACAAGATAAAAATTTACACTTTTATAAGAATTTTTGTGAAAAATATAATTTTTATTTTAAAGGAATATTCAATTGAATAGTAGTACATTTGAGGTTCTCTGGGGTGTTAATAATATTTATTCTGTTGTTGAAGTTAATACTAATACAGTTTATGAGGGTGTTATTAAAGGTAAATTCTTAAATACTAGGGAGAAAGAGTATAGTCCTTTAGTTCCGGGTGATTTTGTTTGTGGTGATATTTATGATGAACATAAGGTATACATTAAAGAGAGAATGGAACGTAGAAATGTTTTTTGGCGTTATAATAAAAAGGTTGCTTTAAGGCAAGTGATTGTTTCAAATATCGATAATATTTTGATTGTAAGTTCTGCTACTCTTCCAGAATTTAAAAATTCATTTATTGATAGAACATTGATAGTTGCTGAGGAGCAGGGAATTACCCCTATTATTTTGGTAAATAAGGTTGATGAAGGCATAAATCTGAGGGTTGATTCTTTTATTAAGATTTATGAATATTTAGGTTATAGAGTTATTAAGACTTCTGTTGTTACTTTGCAGGGAATTGATGAGGTGAAAAAAATTATTAAAAATTCAAGAACTTCTTTTATTGGGCAGTCTGGAGTTGGAAAATCTTCACTTATAAATGTTATAGATTTAAATGCATCTCAGGCTATAAATGAGATATCTTATAAGTATGCACGAGGCAGACATACTACGGTTTATGCTGTGGCTTTTCATTCTGATAATAAAATTTTAATTGATACTCCTGGAATAAAGGAATTTGGCATTGAAGGTTTAGGATATCTTGAGCTTAAATATTATTTTAAAGAATTTAAATATTTTAATGATTTATGTAGATTTAATTCTTGTTTACATATCAATGAGCCAAATTGTTTTGTAATAAGTCAAATTGGATTTAAAATTGCAGAAGCTAGGTATAATAGTTATTTGAAAATTTTTAGTGAACTTAAGAGATATAAAAGTTATGCAAGAGAAATATTTGGAAAAAATTGATTTTTATCAAATATTATCTTCAGTTGCATCTTATGTAACTGTTTCAGATACGGTTAAACTTTTAAATGAACAGCAAATATTAAAAACTGATAGAGAAATTCAGGAAGTATGTTCTTTTGTTAATTTAATTAAAAATCTTATTGAACTTGATGAAGAATATCCAAATTATTGTCTTGAGAGTATAAATGAGTCTATTGTTTTACTCCTTAAAAAAAAATCAAGAATTTCTATCGAAGAGATTAAGAATATTATTCTCTTTCTAAAAGAAATTTTAAGAATAATGTTTTTTTTAGAAAAACATGAACTTAAATTTCGGGGTGAAATTGATGTTTTAAAAAAATTATTATTTGTAGATCCAAATTTAAAATATTTACTAGAATTTTTATGTAAATATGTTGATATTGATGAACTTAAAATAAAGCATGGTGTTGATAAGAGATATGATGAGATTGATTTTGAAATTAGAAATTTAAATAAAAAAATTGAAAAGCAAATTAAACAGATAATAAATTTAAATGCAAATTATTTAAGCTCTAATCTTATTTATTATAAATCAGGTAAATGTACCATTGCTCTTAAATCCAGTTTTAAAAATAGAATTAAAGGCAATGTTATATCTGTTTCCTCATCTGGTGAAACATTCTATGTTGAACCAAATGAAATGATAAGTGAAAATAATAGATTGAGTTTTTTAAATTTTGAAAAGACACATATCGTTTTTAGAATTTTGCAAAAATTATCAGATGAAATACGAAAACATATTTTTATCTTAAAATCTCTTTATAGTAATTTTATATATTATGATTCTTTAAAATCCAGAGCAATTTATGGGATTCAAAATCAAGGAATTTTTCCTAAACTTGATGGTGATTTGAATATTATGAATGCTAGGCATCCTTTAATAAAGAATGCAAAGCCTATTAATTTTTCTCCTTTAAATAATAGAGTTGTTGTTATTACAGGTCCTAATGCTGGTGGAAAAACAGCAACATTAAAAACAGTTGCTCTTTTGAGCGCTATGTTCCAATTTGGAATTCCAATTCCAGTTGATGAGTCTAGTACCTTTAAGATTTTTGATAACATTTTAGTTGATGTTGGAGATGAACAGTCAATTTTGAATTCTCTATCAACTTTTTCAAGTCATATGAATAATATTGCTTATATTTTAAAGCATGCAACAAAAGATAGTCTTTTGATATTTGATGAATTTTGTTCAGGTACTGATATTGAACAAGGACAAGCATTGGCTATAGCTATTCTTGAACATTTGATTTTCATTAATGCTTTTGTGATTATCTCAACCCATTATAATGCTCTTAAATATTTTGCATATACTCATGAAAATGTTATTAATGCTTCAATGCAAATGGATTTAGATAAAATGGAGCCCAGTTATAAGTTAATGTTTTCTGTTCCAGGGGAAAGCTTTGCTTTTAGTGTTGCAAGCAAATTTCTTGTTGATTTTAACATAATATCTAGAGCTAAAAATATTTATGAGTCTAGCAAGACGGAAGTTAATGAGATATTGGCAAGACTTACGGAAAAAGAGAGAGAAATATATTTACTTGAGGAAAAAATAAAGAATAAGCTTAAATTTATTGAGCTTAAAGAAGTTGAGATTAATGATATTCGGGAGACTCTTGTATTAAGAGAAAGAAATTTGGAAGAGAATCTTGTTAATGAACAAAAAGAGTTTTTAAAAAAATCAAGACAGACCTTAGAAAATTTGGTTAGAGAGATAAAAGAAGAAGGTGTTTGTCTTTTTAAGAATAAAAAATTTATAGCTGATATTTCAGATAATATAGCTTCTAAGGTTACTAAAATTGAAATGTTAAATCAAAAAATTGCTACTAAAGTTGAATTTAGAGTAGGAGATAAAGTTAGAGTATTAGGCTCAAATTTTTCAGGAGAGATAATAGGTGTTACCAAAAAAGGATTTATTATAAATACAGGTGTATTTAAGATTACAGTTGCAGCTGTTAGTTTAGAGAAAATATTGTATAATGATAGAGCTCCAAGAGGTTGTGAGAAAAAATTTAGTTTTTCTTTTGAGCAGCAAGATGATACATTAAATTTAACAGTTGATATTAGGGGAATGAGGGTGGCTGAGGCTATAAACTTCTTGGGTAAGAAAATAGATGATATGTTGCTTAAAAATGTTTCTAAATTTGAAATCATTCATGGCAAAGGAGAAGGTTTGCTAATGGAAGGAGTGCACGCATTTTTAAAAGATATAACGTTTATTAAAAAATATTATTTTGCTCATCCAAATGATGGAGGGGTTGGAAAAACAATAGTAGAATTTTAAATGGGTATATTAAAGTTTGAAGAATTTGAGAGTGTATTGTTTAATATTTGTCTTTATGTTGACTCTATTCTTGAAGATGAGTTTGGTAATGCTTATGAATTGCATCCGAGTAGGCTTTCTAGAGGTAAAGCAGCTAATGGATTTTTGGATGGACTCTTTCGTGTTACAACTTCTTTTACGTTTGGATATGGTTCTAAATTTGGTAGAGGATATTTAATTATTATTGAAATGATAACTCTTGATGTAGTTGATGTAGAATTTAATAAAAGAATTGTGAAAAAGGGTATTGAGGTTTTTGGTGCAAAACTTAAGGAAAAGTTTCCAGAAAAAGACCTTCGTATAGTTTATGATATTAATGTTTATAAGATTATTGGAAATTTTTTTCATGATATATAATTTTGATATTGTGACTTTTAATAATCAAAAATTTATTGGTATACTTTATGCAAAGATTTGTTTATTGAGTATTTTGGATTACTTTTTTGTATATTGAGGAGTTATAGTGCAATTTGAAGTTAAAGATTTAATAAATAAAATTAAAAAAGATGGACTTGATGAAGCTGAAAGGCTGTCAAGTGAAATTATTCTTAATGCAAAGCAAGAAGCTGAAGCTATTATTTTAAAGGCTGAGAGTGAGGCTAAAGAGTTAAAAATAAAAGCCGAAAAAGAAGCTTATGATTATAAGAGATATTCTCTTGAAGCATCTCGTCAAGCATTTAGAGATTTAGTTATTGGTACTGAAAATAGTATTAAATCTCTTTTTAAATCTGCTTTAAAGGATTCTGTTTCTAGTGTCTATGATTCTAATTTTTTAAGAGAACTAATTATTAGGGTTTTAGATGTTTGGGGTAAAGATGATAAGATAGATATTATGCTTAATGAATCTGATATTGATAATTTATCATCTATTTTAAAAACAAGCATAAGAAATAAATTCGGTGCTGAAATTGAAATAAAACCTTTTAAGGGTATAAATAAAGGGTTTAAAGTCCAACAGAGAGACGGTAGTTTATATTATGATTTTACATCAGAAGCTATTGCTGACATTCTTTTTGAATATTTAAATCCAAGGTTTAAGGAAATTATAAAATTGGATTAGGAGTATAGTATGTTAAGTTCATATTACTATATTATATCCTCATTACCTTATCTTGATTTAAAGGTTGAAAAGGTATGGAGCATATCGGATTTTTTTGATAATGTTGAGATTGTTTTAAGTAGAGAAGATTTTCTTTTTATAAAGGATTTGTCAGAGTTGAGATTTAATAAAGAAAGTTCAGAGGTTACTAAGAAGTTTTTTGAATTTGAAGAAATAATAAGATATACTCTGGCAGTTATTAGGGCTGAAAAATTGGGATTTGAGAAAGATATATATTTAGAATCTCCTTATTTTTCTAGTTATTATTTAGGAATTTTGAAACCTCTTTGTCTTAAAGAAAATCCTTTTGAGGTAGAACTAGGAATTGATATTTTAAAATGGCAATTTTTAACAGAACTTGAAGTTGGAAATGAATTTAACTTTGAAAAGTTGATAATTTATTTTTTAAAGTTAATGTTAATTTCAAGGAGAAGTCTCTTTAGAGAAGAGATAGGTGAGAAAAATTTTGATGATGTTTGTCAAAAATTAAGTATGAAAATAAGTAAAAATTTTTGAAGGAATTTAAATGGAAGCTAAAGGAAAAGTAGTAGGTGTTATTGGAAATTTGGTTACTATTGAAATGGTAGGTACGGTTTCCATGAATGAAATTGTTTTTATTAAAACAGGTGGTCAGAGTTTAAAAGCTGAAATAATCCGTATTAGAGATGGAGAAGTTGATGCTCAAGTGTTTGAAATGACAAGAGGAATTGCTGTTGGAGATGATGTTGAGTTTACAGATAAGCTTTTAACAGTTGAGTTAGGACCTGGTCTTTTAAGTCAGGTGTATGATGGTCTTCAAAATCCATTACCAGAGCTTGCTACTAAGTGTGGTTTTTTTTTAGAGAGGGGTTTATATTTAAGTGCTCTTGATAGAAATAAAAAGTGGAGTTTTAATGCAACTGCAAAAGTTGGAGATTTTGTTGTTGCTGGAGATTTTCTTGGATTTGTCATCGAAGGTACCATTAATCATCAAATTATGGTTCCATTTGATAGGAGAGATTCTTATAGAATTATAGAAATAGTTGGTGATGGTGATTATACTGTAGATGATAAGATTGCTGTTATTGAAGATGATGCTGGGGGTAAACATATTATTACTATGTCGTTTCATTGGCCTGTGAAAGTTCCCGTTACTAGTTATAAAAAGAGACTTATTCCTAATGAGACCATGGTAACTCAAACAAGAATAATAGATACATTCTTTCCGGTTGCAAAGGGTGGTACATTTTGTATTCCTGGACCTTTTGGTGCTGGTAAGACGGTTCTTCAACAGGTTACGAGTCGTAATGCTGATGTTGATATTGTAATTATTGCTGCTTGTGGTGAGCGAGCAGGTGAGGTAGTAGAAACTCTGAAAGAGTTTCCTGAACTTACAGATCCAAGAACAGGTAAATCATTAATGGAGAGAACATGTATTATTTGTAATACGTCTTCTATGCCCGTTGCTGCTCGTGAAGCATCAGTTTATACAGCTATTACTATTGGTGAATATTATAGGCAAATGGGTCTTGATATACTCTTGTTGGCAGATTCAACTTCAAGGTGGGCTCAGGCTATGAGAGAGATGTCAGGTCGTCTTGAGGAAATACCAGGGGATGAGGCATTTCCAGCCTATCTTGAATCTGTTATTGCATCATTTTATGAAAGAGCAGGTGTTGTTGTTTTAAATAATGGCAGTGTTGGATCTGTAACTGTGGGTGGTTCTGTTAGTCCTGCTGGGGGTAATTTTGAAGAACCAGTAACTCAAGCAACTTTGAAAGTGGTAGGAGCATTTCATGGTCTTACAAGAGAGAGATCAGATGCTAGGAAATTTCCAGCAATTAATCCTCTTGACTCTTGGAGTAAATATAGAGGTGTAGTTGAATATGAGGCAACAGAATATGCAAGGGCTTTTTTGGTTAAGGGAAATGAAGTTAATCAGATGATGAGAGTTGTTGGAGAAGATGGGGTGAGTATTGATGACTTTGTTGTGTATTTGAAATCTGAACTTTTAGATTCATGTTATTTACAGCAAAATTCATTCGATAGTGTTGATGCTGCTGTGAGTTTTGAGCGTCAAAATTATATGTTTAATATTCTTTATAAGATTTTACAATCAGATTTTAAATTTGAAAATAAATTGGAAGCAAGAAGTTTTATAAATGATTTAAGACAAAATATTTTAGATATGAATCTTGCTCCCTTTAAGCAAGAAAAGTTTAATAAATTAGAAATTAATTTAAAAAATTTATTACGTTCTAAAAAATTGGATTTTTGAGGTGTGCAAATGAAGAGAGTATATAGTAAGATAGAATCTATTATTGGGAATGTAATAACTGTTATAGCAAAAAGTGTTAAATATGGAGAACTTGCCATTGTAAAATCCAAAAATGGAAGTTCCTTAGCGGAAGTGATTAAGCTAGAGAGGGATAAGGTTTCTCTGCAAGTTTATAATGGAACAATAGGCATTTCAACTTCAGATGAAGTTAAGTTTTTGGGCCATCCAATGCAAGTAACATTTTCTGAAAATTTACTTGGTAGAATTTTTGATGGTGCTGGTAATCCTAAAGACGGAGGGCCACGTCTTGAGGATAATTTAATTGAAATTGGTGGTCCATCGGTTAATCCTGCAAAGCGTATTGTGCCAAGAAATATGATAAGGACTGGAATTCCAATGATAGATGTTTTTAATACTCTTGTTGAATCTCAGAAATTACCAATATTTTCTGTGTCTGGGGAACCTTATAATGAGCTTCTTGTAAGGATAGCTCTTCAAGCTGAGGTTGATCTCATTATTCTTGGAGGAATGGGACTTAAAAATGATGATTATTTAACGTTTAAGGATTCACTTGAGAGTGGTGGAGCTTTAAGTAGGACAATCTTTTTTGTAAATACAGCCAATGATCCTGTTGTTGAGTCTTTAATTGTTCCTGATATTTCTCTTGCTGTTGCTGAAAAATTTGCTTTGCAGGGAAAAAAAGTTTTGGTACTTTTAACCGATATGACCAATTTTGCGGATGCTATGAAAGAAATAGCTATTACTATGGAGCAAGTGCCATCTAATAGAGGTTATCCTGGTGATTTATATTCTCAGCTTGCATCTAGATATGAGAAGGCTATTGATTTTGAAGGTGCAGGATCAATTACTGTACTTGCAGTTACTACAATGCCTGGAGATGATGTTACTCATCCAGTACCTGATAATACGGGTTATATTACTGAAGGACAATACTATTTAAGGAGAGGCAGAATTGAGCCTTTTGGCTCTCTTTCAAGACTTAAGCAAATGGTTAATGGAAAGACAAGAGATGACCATAGGACGATTATGGATTCAATGATTAAGCTTTATGCATCTTCAAGAGAATCTATAGAGAAAAAAGCTATGGGATTTAATATGACAGAGTGGGATGAAAAGCTTCTTAAGTATAGCAATATGTTTGAGAGTAAACTTATGGATTTGTCTCTTAATATTCCGTTAGAAGAGGCTTTGGATTTGGGTTGGACTATTCTCTCTAGTTGTTTTGAACCTAATGAGACTGGCATTAAAACAGAACTGCTGGAAAAGTATTGGCCTAAAAATAGGGATTAGAGATGCCTAAAGTTAAGTTGACAAAAAATGAACTTAAAAAACAAAAAGATGATCTTAAAATGTTTAGTAGGTATTTACCTACGTTGCAACTTAAAAAACAACAACTTCATTTGGAAATTAGAAAAGTTAAGGCTTTGAAAGAAGTGAAAAAACTTGAAAGGGATAAATTGAAAAGGAATATGAAATTTTGGATTTCGTTATTTGGTGAGAGATTTCCTTTTCAAGATTGGATTCAAATTAAAAAAGTAAGAAAGGGTTTTACAAACATAGCAGGTATTACTATACCCGTATTTGAGTCAGTTGAATATGAAGATATTAAACATGATCTTTTATTGACTCCTTATTGGGTAGATGTGGGCATAGAGGCTATTAAGAACATTATTCAAATAAATGCAGAACTTGAGGTTTTAGATGAGCAAGCTAATTTATTAGAATTAGAACTTAATATTACTTCTCAAAGAGTAAATTTATTCGAAAAAGTTATGATTCCTAATGCTAAAGTTAATATAAAAAAGATTAATGTTTATCTTGGAGATCAACAGACTGCAGCTGTTGTAAGAGGTAAAATGGCGAAAGCCAGCTTAATTAAAAATAGATGAGGATGTGTTAATGATTGTTAAAATGAAGAAGGTTTTGCTTTTAACTTTATTAAAATATAAAAGAGACTCACTTGAGATCTTAAGAGAATTGGGAGTTGTTCATATCAATTTTTGCAATAAAGTTTCAGAATCTTTACAAAAAGTTATTGAGGAGAGGAGTATTTTAAATCATGCTTTGTCTTTGCTTGGTGATGATTCTGAAGTGCAAATTTTAAGTTCTTCAAATGAGAATTTTTTAGATATTGCAAAACGTATCGTTGACTTAGGTTCTGAGATTAAAGATTTAAGAGAAATGCGTCAATCATTACTTCGTAATAGAGATATTATATCTTGTTGGGGATATTTTTCTGTTGATTTAGTCAATAAATTAAGGGGATGTAATATTCATGTGCAATTTTTTAAGTCTGGAATGTCTGAATATAAAAAATTGTTGTTATTTTCGCAGGTTAAAGTTGCTCTTATTAATAATTATAAAGGTACAGCCTATTTTGTAGCTATTAATGACTCTAAACAGAATATAGATGTAGCTGAAGAATATGAATTTGAATTTGATCTAGATTCTATTGAAACCAAGTTAAAAATGATTGATGAGGTTTTAGAGCAAAAATTAACTCAGTTGTCAGTTTTAAATAAATATAGAAATATTTTAAAAGATGCAATAAAAGAGTATGAACAAATTATTGAATTTGAACAGGTTATGGCTGATATGAATGTGGAGTGTGATGAGTTTGTATATATTACAGGATTTATTCCTGAAGATAAGCAAAAATATCTTCAAAATGCGACTCTTAATGGTAAGTTTGTGGTGCAATTTGCGGAGCCAGATGATAATGATTTTATTCCTACTTATGTAAAAAGAAAAGGAATTGCTAAGCTTGCTAAACCTATTTTCGATGTTTTAGATACAATTCCTGGATATAAAGAGAGAGATGTTAGTTGTGTTTTTATGTTGTTTTTCTTTGTGTTTTTTGGAATGATAATTGGTGATGCAGCTTATGGTGTTATATTTTTGTTAATAGGCATTATTATTAGTTTGATTAGTGTTTTAAAAAATAAACCATTAACTTCTGCTCATGCTTTAATATTTTATTTAAGTACGTCAGCAATAATATATGGTTCTATGACTGGTACTTGGTTTGGTAGTGGTCATTTTGTTCTTGATTTATTTCCTATTTTGAAATCTCTTAAGGTTGAGTATTTGACAGGAAATAATGGTATGCAAAATGTTATGTTTATATGTTTTACAATAGGGGTTTTACAGCTGTCTTTGGCTCATGTATGGAATTTTGTTCAAAAAGTGAAAGAAAAGCCACATATACATGCAATTGCTCAAATTGGTTGGCTTGTTTTAATGCCTGGGCTTTATTATTTTGTTCTTAATTTAATACTTGGAAGTGATAATTTTCCTATGCATAGTATGATTCTTAATATGATATATTTTGGAGTTATGCTTATTTTTGTTTTTGACAAACAGGATGGTTCAAACTTTTTTGTGTGTGTGTTAAAAAGTTTTGGAGGACTTATAGAGCAATTTTTAGCTACTGTTTCAGGATTTGCAGATATAATATCTTATATTAGGCTTTTTGCTGTTGGACTTGCAGGACTTGCAATTTCTGATAGTTTTAATAGCATGTCAGTGTCTTTATTAAAATCATCTAATATTGGTCTTATAATAGGAGGTGTTATTGTGATACTTTTTGGACACATTTTAAATATAATGTTATCTTTATTATCTGTTGTTGTTCATGGAGTAAGACTTAATATGCTTGAGTTTTCAAATCATTTGGGTCAAGAATGGAATGGATATTCTTATAGACCTTTTAAAAAAATTAAAGATTAGATAAGGAGAGAATAAAATTATGGATATAGGTTTAGTAGGAGTTAATTCAGCTTTAACAGTTTCTGCGATAGGTTCAGCTTTGGGAATGGGAGCTGCCGGGAGTGCTGCTATTGGAGCATGGAAGAGATGTTATATGCAAGGTAAATCGGCTCCCTTTTTATTAATTGTTTTTGTTTCAGCACCTCTTACACAAATAATATATGGTTATATATTAATGAATACGTTAGCAGAGGTGATGACCCAGGCTAATCCTTGGTTATTATTTGGAGCTGGTTTTGGTGGTGGACTTGCAATGGCTATTTCTGCTTTTGCTCAGGGTAGAACTGCTGCAGGGGCTTGTGATTCTTTTGCTGAGACTGGCAAGGGATTTGCAACAAATCTTTTAGTTTTGGGATTAATTGAATCTGTTGCTCTTTTTGTAATGGTATTTTTGATGATATTTAAGTTTGTTTAAACTCAAATATTCAGATATTAAATTTTCTCGCAATTTGTGAGAAAATTTAATATATTTATGAATATGTTACGATTTTTTTTATTTCTTTTTATTTTTAGTTTTATATTAAGTTTAAATTCGTTAGGTGTAAAGGAACTTCCATATTGGATTTTGATTGAAAAAGGACGGCAGTTAATTTATTCTAAGGAAGGTTTTATCAAATCTAATCTTACTGATGCAATAAATTTTTTGCAGGAAGCATTGCTTAGAAAAGGTATATATCCAGAAGCTAATTATTATCTGTCTATTGTTTATAGCATGATTGGTAATGTTGTACTTCAAAAATTACATCTTCAAAAAACTTTGGAAGATAAAGATTATTTGCTGGATAAATCGTTTGAAAAAAATATACTTTTTTCTTTGGCAAAAATTGCTGAAATTGAAAATAATTATGTTGATATGATTGATTATTTAAATGAAATTTTAAGTAAATTTTCACGTGGTGATGATTATTATAATTATCACTATATTGTGCAAAAATATGGCGACACTTCGGATAATAAATCTGATATGTCCTTTTATTTAAATTCTTATTTAAAACAGGTAAGAGGAACATCTGGTATAGATTTTACTTTTAATCTTTATAGATTTAATAATTATGCTCTAATAGATACCCATAAGTTGTTATCAAAGGTGTACTTGAAGATAGGTGCTCATAAACTTGCAATTACTCATGGACTTGTTGCTGCAGTTGGTATTTTAACTAGAATGTATCATTATATTAATTATTATGAACCTCTTTATGAATTTAAGAATTTAAGATCTTTTGTTAAAAAAATAAATGAATATAATGATGTTAAGTCTAGTTTTGAATCTACAGATTTTTGGGAAATAATGTATAATATTTCTTATGCTACTTATATTTATGATGAGAATAAGCATAAGTTGCGGGCTGTAGATACTTGGAAATTGATAGTTGATCTTGCTCCTAAATTTTCACCCTATGTTTTAAAATCAAAGACTCATATTAAAAATTTTTTGGTTAATAAAAATATACATTAGTACAATATTCCTAAACATTCTATTTTGGATTTGGGGGAGGTATAAAATTAGTTCTTATAAAAAAAATTTTTGTATTATTGCACATATTGACCATGGTAAATCAACTTTAGCAGATAGGTTTATACAAAAGGCTAAAATAATCTCAGATCGAGAATTTAAGAGTCAAATTCTTGATAGTATGGATATTGAAAGAGAGAGAGGAATTACCATTAAAAGTCAAGCTGTAACTATTGATTATAAGTGTAGTGATGGCAATATTTATGAGCTTAATTTTGTAGATACTCCAGGACATGTTGATTTTTCTTATGAAGTTTCAAGAGCAATTTCATCTTGTGAAGGGGCTCTTTTACTTGTTGATGCTAGTCAGGGAATAGAAGCTCAAACCGTTTCAAATTTTTATATGGCATTTGAACATAATCTTGAAATTATTCCTGTTATTAATAAAATAGATTTGCCAAGTGCAAATATTGATTTTGTGAAAGAGCAAATAGAGAATGATTTAGGATTAGATGCTAATGTTGCTGTTCTCATATCTGCTAAGAATGGAATAGGTATTGATGAATTACTTGAGGCTATTTGTAAGTATGTTCCTTCTCCTAAGGGTAGCAGGGAGAGTCCATTAAAAGCTTTGATTTTTGATTCACATTATGATTCTTATCGTGGTGTTGTTGTTCATTTTAGAATTTTTGAGGGACAAATTAGACCCGGTTATAAAATTAAATTTATGCATGCAGATAGAGAGTATTTTGTGGAAGAGATTGGAATTTTTAAAATTATTCTTGAAAAAAAAGATGTTTTAGAAGCAGGTGATGTTGGATATTTTATTGCAGGAATAAAAAATATATCGGATGTTAAAATTGGAGACACCGTAACTCTTGTTGATAATCCAGCAGTAGCTCCTCTTGAAGGATTTAAAGAGGTTAAGCCTGTAGTTTTTTCATCTGTTTATCCAGTTGATGCTAATCAATATGATGATCTATTGAAAGCAATGGATAGACTTAAGCTAAATGATGCATCTCTTACTTTTGAAAAAGATGCATCAGCTGCTCTTGGCCATGGATTTAAATGTGGATTTTTGGGACTTTTGCATTTAGAGGTGATTCAGGAAAGAATTGAGCGTGAATTTGATCTTAGTGTAATATTAACATCACCATCTGTTCGTTATAAAATTATTCCTAAAAAGGGAAATCCCTATTTTATTGAAAGTCCTGAACAATTTCCCGGAAATGAAAATATTGAAGTTACACTTGAACCTTATATTAGAGCTAATATTATTGTTCCTGCTGAATTTTTAGGTAATATTATGAGCGTTTGTTTACTTAAAAGAGGTGTACAGGAAAATTTAATTTATCTTGATGCGAAGCGTGTTGAAGTTATTTATAAGATGCCTCTTGCTGAAATATTGTTTGATTTTTATGACAAGATTAAGTCTGTAAGTCGTGGATATGCTTCTTTTGATTATACACTATTAGGATATGAGGAAACAGATTTAGTTAAGTTGGATATTTTAGTTAATGGAGATAGAGTTGATGCATTATCTCAATTGGTTTTTAGAGATGGTGCACGAGCAAAGGCTTTAAATATTTGTAAAAAATTAAAAGATGAGATTGCAAGACAGCAATTTAAAATAGCAATTCAAGGAGCCATTGGTTCAAATATTATTGCCCGTGAAACAATTTCACCTGTTAGAAAAGATGTTACTGCTAAATGTTATGGGGGTGATATTACTCGTAAGAGAAAGCTTTTAGAAAAACAAAAAGAAGGAAAGAAGCGACTTAAGATGATAGGAAATATTGAAATACCACAAAGTGCATTTCTTGCTGTTCTTAAATCAGATGATAATTAATTTATGTTGAGATTAGTATTGAGATAAATTATTTTTTCATTTCAATGTATCAATTTATGCGTTTATTTGCTTTATATATTAAATACTTAATACAGGGCTTTATAAAAATATTATTGGATTGTTTTAAAGTATCATAAACTGTTATAGAATTACATTATACCAATAAAATAATTTTATATGGAGATGGTTATGCTTAAACGTAATAAAGTTGTTCTTGTTGGGGCAGGTGGTGTTGGCTCAAGTTTTGCTTATGCTTTGACAATAGATAACTCACTTGTTCATGAACTTGTAATTATTGATGTAGCTCAAGATAAAGCGAAGGGTGAAGTCATGGATTTAAACCATGGTCAGATGTTTTTGAAAAAAAATATCAAAATAGAATTTGGTAGTTATGATGATTGTTCTGATGCTGATATTGTTGTAATTACTGCCGGTCTTAATCAAAAACCAGGTGAGACAAGACTTGATTTGGTTGGCAAGAATACTAAGATTTTTAAGGAAATTGTAACAAGTATTGTTTCAAGTGGATTTGATGGTATTTTTGTCATTGCAAGTAATCCTGTTGATATTATGACTTATGTGACAATGAAGTATTCTAATTTTCCAACCTGTAAGGTTATTGGAACAGGTACAACACTCGATACTTCAAGACTTAGATATTTTTTGGCTGAGCGTCTTAATGTTAATACTCAAAATATACATTCATATATTATGGGTGAGCATGGAGATAGTTCTTTTGCTACTTGGGATGAGACCAAAATAGCTATGAAGTCTTTATCAGAATATATTGCTGATGGGACAATATTAGAATCGGAACTTGATGAGATTCATAATAATGTTGTTAATGCTGCTTATGAGGTAATTAAACTTAAAGGTTCAACTTATTATGCTATTGGACTTGGAATTAAACGAATTGTTAATGCAATAATTGGTGATCAAAACCTTATTTTACCGATATCTTCATATATTAATGGTCAGTATGGTGATTCTATTAAAGATATTTATATTGGGGCACCTGCTGTAGTTTGTAAAGATGGTGTAAAAGAAGTCCTTGATTTTAAAATTAGTGATAGAGAACTTAAAAAATTTCAAATTTCTGCTAATCAATTGAAAAGTTATCTTGATAAAATAGAATTTTAATTTTGCCCCAATTGGGGCTTTTTTATTCTTCTAATAGTTTTTCTCCATGTTTTCTGTGCTCAATTGCTTCTAGTAATGATTCTCTTGAAATATGAGACTCATCTTTTAAATCAGCAATTGTTCTTGCAAGTTTTAGGATTGAATGAGTTGCTCTTGATGATATATTAAGTTTATTTAATATATAAATCATTTCTTCTGTCAGAATTTTATCTAAGTTACAAAATATTGCAATGTGTTCTGGTTTGAGATCAGAATTTTTATGAACATTTTTAATGTTTTCATATCTTTGGTTTTGTATATTTCTTGCTTTTATTATTCTCTTTTTAATTTCTTGTGAGCTTTCATTGTCTTCTTGAAATAATTTGGCATTATTTACTGGTTTAACTGGTACTCTAATGTCAATTCTATCAAGCATTGCTGCTCCAAATTTTTTCCAGTAGTTTGAAACTTCTTGTTGTGAACAGAAACACTCAATATCGTTTTTTCCAAGATTGCCACAAGGACATGGATTTGTTGCAATCATTAATTGAAAGTTTGCAGGGTATTTAAATGATTTTGAACTTGCTCTTACTATTGAAATTGTTTTGTCTTCTATTGGTTCACGCAGTGATTGTAATATTGATTTTTGAAATTCTAGAGCTTCATCTAAAAATAGGATGCCATTATGAGCAAGTGATACTTCTCCAGGGAGTGCATTAGCTCCTCCACCAATAATGCCTTCTTTGCTTGCAGTTTGATGTGGTTGTCTAAATGGTCTTTTCCTGATTATTTTTGTATCTATTAGCTTTCCTGCAATTGACCAAATTCTATTTGTTTCAATAATTTCTTTATTTGTAAGTGGGGGTAATATTGATTGTACACATTTAATACTGAGTGTTTTGCCACTTCCAGGAGGTCCAAATATCATAATATTATGTCCTCCTGCTACTGCTATCTCTAGTGCTCTTTTTATTCTATGTTGTCCTTTGATATTTTTAAAATCATATTCAAATTCTTCTTCATTTTCTTCTATTTTAAAATTAATTGTAGGTTTTGCGGGAAATATATTATTATTAAGATTTTCAATTATTTCTAGAGTTTCTTTTAAAGTTTTGACTCCCCAAATGTTTAGGTTTGATATTAATAGAGCTTCTTCAAGATTATCAAAAGGTATTATTATGCATTTAATTCCTTTTTCTTTTGCAAGAGAAATTGCAGGTAATACTCCCTTAATTGTTCTTATTTGTCCATCTAGTTGCAATTCTCCTAACATTAAGACTTTTAAATTGTTATTTTTATTTTCTTTTGTACTTATAATGCTAGTTGCAATTGAGAGATCAATTGCTGTTCCAATTTTTTTGATACCTGCTGGTGCAAGATTTATTAATATTCTATCTTTTGGAAAAGTAAATTCTGAATTTTTAATAGCCGCTTTTATTCTTTCTCTTGATTCTTTAATTTCACTTCCAGCTAATCCAACAATATCAATTCCTGGTATTCCTTTTTTAATATCTACTTCAACTTCAATTAGCTCTCCTTCGTATCCTATTGATGAGTGAGAGTATATTTGCATATAATTCTCCTTTAATTGGCGATTATTTAATGTTACTTTAAAATTTCTTTTAAAGCTTTGTACGGCAGAATAAAACAATCTTTTCTGTTTGTATATAAGAAATTTTCAAAAATTTTAAGGTTTTTATTTATTTCTTCTAAATTTTCAAAATTATTGTTAATTATTTTTGTTATGATTTCTAATGTTGTCTTTTTAGGTTGATTGTCGCATATTTTGGTTAAAAGATACGTACTGGCTAGAAAGACTATACATCCATATGCATTATATTTTAGTTTAATTTTTTTGTTGTCTTTATCTGTTTGAAAAATTATTTGGTCTCCACACTTAGATTTATGATATATTGGACTTTGATTTTTTTCTACCTGAAAGCAATACTTTTTTATTTTGCTTAGTCTTATTAGTTCTTTTTTTATTTCTTCTGAGAACATGTTTCAATTTTAAGAAGTTTATTTGATTAAATCAATAATAGTTTTATATTGATTTAGCTTAAATTTTAGATAATAGTTAAATTTTATTTATCATTTTACTGTCTATATAATTAAATTAATGATTTTTTAATGTTTGTAAGTTTATTTAATAAAATTCTTTTATTGTTTTTTTAAGTGAAGAAATGAAAATGTCAATTTCTTCTTTTGTATTATATAAGTAAAAGCTTATTCTTAATAAATGATCTTTTTTAATATTTTCTGAAAAAAATGCGAGGTAAGCACATGTTTTTCCAGATCTGGTTGCAATTCCCATTGTATCAAGATATGTTTCAATGTCATGTGAATGAATATTTTTTACTGTAAATGATATTATTGATTTTCGTTTAATATTTTTATTTAAAATAAATTCAACCTCATCGATTTCTTTTAATTTTGAAATACAATATTCAATCAGTTCTTGATCATGTTCTTGAATAAATTCCATCGTTATGTTATTTATATACTTTATTGCTTGTCCAAGACCAATAATTCCTGCAATATTTGGTGTACCCGCTTCAAATTTATTTGGGGAATTGATAGTTTGAAAATCAAGTTTTTCATTTTTTATATAAATATTTTCTATAGCATTGCCTCCTAGTTTGGAGCTGTTGAGTTTGTTTATAATTTTATCTGATATATATAATACCCCAATACCTGTTGGAGCAAGCATTTTATGTCCTGAGAATACTAAAAAATCACAGTTTATTTTCTTTACATCTATTTTTATATGTGGTGCCATTTGAGCCGCATCTATGAATAATGTAATTTTGTTATCGCTGGCAATTTTTCCTATTTGCTCTAGATTTTGCATTGTTCCTAGTATATTATTTATTCCAGACATAGTAATGATTTTTGTTTTATCTGTAATTAGATTTTGTATTTGTTCTGATTGAATAATTCCCATTTCATTGAATTTTGCAAGTTTAATTTTTAAGTTTAAAAATTTTGCAATGTTGATCCAAGGAAGTAAATTACTATTATGTTCAAGTGTTGTTGTAATAATTTCATCATTTTCTTTAAAAAATTTTGATAACAATAATGAATTTGCTATTGTATTTGTTCCATCTGTAGTTCCGGAATTGAAAATTATGTTTTTAGGAGATTCTGCATTGATAAATTGTTTAACAATTTTTCTTGTCTCTTCTATTTTTAAGCTTGATTCTATTGCAAATTGATGTCCACTTCTATGAACATTTGCATTATAATTTGTGTAGTATTCAACTATAGATGAAATTACACTTTGAGGTTTGTGAGAAGTCGCGGCATTGTCAAAATAAATGATTTTTTTATTATTAATAGTTTTATTTAAAATAGGAAAGTCTTTTCTTAAGTTTTTTATTTTTTCATTTTTATTTTCTAGTATATTGATGTTCATTTATTACTCTTTATTTTTATATGAAAAATTTTATTTTAAAAATTATAACATTATTTTTTATTTTATTTTTGTGTGTAAAATATTTTGTATTTTAATAGAAGCGGTTTGGGATTTTAAATCTTATATTTTAATTCTAGATAAATATTTATGTTATAATTCGTTTTATGAAAGAGATAATTTACAGATTTGAAAAAGCAGAAGATTATAAATTAGTTCCTATTAATAATATTTATGGAAGTGTAACTAATACTGGAGAAATTTTTTGTGATCTTGTTTTTGAGTCTACAGAAATTCCTGAAGAGATTGTTTATACTAAAACTAAAGAAGGTGTTTTGGAAGAGATTTCTGGAGATCTTAGGGGTTCTAAAGAAAAGGTAATTTTGATTAATTCTTTTGTTGGAATTTCTATTACAAAAGATACGGCTAAAAATATTGCTTATTGGCTTTTAAAAAAAGTTGATGAACTAGAAGATAATGAGTAAAACTTCTGAAGAAAGAATTAAAATTTATTTATCTACTTTATCTAAGCATAAGAATAAAATTTTAAAAGAAAGAAGAATAAAAGAAATTATGGGACGAGCTGATATTTCTGATGCTGATATGGAAAATATTGAAAAGCATTTTTTGAAGATATATGATAGAGCTCGACAATTAGAAAGAGCTGGAGATTTTGCTCATTCTTTAAGAGAACTTGATGCTGTGTATTTGTATTCTCTTCATAATAAGTCTCTCTTTACTTTATTTTTTAATCTGTATAAGAGGCTTGTTACGGAAATAAATACTAAAGATACAAATAAAAAATTAATACATGTAAGTTTGCAGGCTAGAGAGTTTGGAATAATTGATGGAGTTGATTTAAGAGAATATGATGAATTTTCAAAATTAAAACAGAGGATATTAGTATTATTGTTAAGTTTTATATTAATATCTGTTATTGCATTTATTACATATAGAACAGTATATCCTTTTATTGATGGTCATGAATATTTTGGTGATTTAGAGAGGGATATCAAAGAGCCTGTAGTTCAAGGCTTGCCTTCAGTTACAAGGGCATCTGATTTAATAGTTGAATCTGCTAATCTTATTGGCAATCCTAATGTTTTATATTATGTTGAAGTTGAAAGTGCTAAGGTATTGGTTTTTGAAGATTCACATACTTATCAGTTAAAAGCAGGAGTTATTTCATCGAAAGATTCTATTAAAAATATTTCTTATAGTATAACGGTTTATGATGATTTGGGAAAACCTATTTTAAATAAAGTTTTTGAAAAGAAGAGTGATTTCCCCAATAAATGGAATAGGGGAGTATATGTTCCAATTGATTTTGTATATAATGTTTCTAAAGGTATTAGTTCTCATCCTAAAAAAATGGTTCTTGATATACGTTTAATTGAATTTTTTAAAGACGTTAATGATTTCTCTGGTATTAATTTGGAGACAAGTTCATCAATATTAACTTTTAAATATCTTGGTAGTTATTTTCATGAATCTTTTGAAATTTATGAAGTTAATTCTTTAATAGAAGTTTATAATAGTTCAAGTGATGATGTTAAAGATTTAGAAATTGAAATAATTTATGTTACTAAAGATAGTCAAGTTATTAGGTCTTTAAAGAGAAAGTTAATTTCTGAATCCAATTCTTTTCTTAAATCTCGTTCTAGACAAGTTTTTTCACTAAAAACCATTTTTCCAAAAGAGATTTATGCAAACATTAAAGAGGAATTATCTTCTATTAAAATCATTAATGTATTTGTAAAATAGTATCTATTTTTTTATATGGATTATAGTATTTCTTTTTCTTTAAATTTTGAGATGATGTTCAGAGGAATAAGTGTTGTTGCAATACTAATTAATGTATAGGCTAAGAGGATAATTAGGCTAAATTTAGTACTTATTTTGATGTTAAATTCAGAGATATAATAGTCAGAATTTAGAAGTTCTGTGTTATCAGCGCCAAATATCTTTAAAATTATATTGGTTATAATATCTACTATGTTAATTATTTGTTCTATATTGATGGTTAGGTAATTTCCTATGATGATTCCTATTATGCATGATGTTGAACTTAAAACAAGTGCTATCAGTATAAATATTAATTTAAGGGTTGCATTATTCATTCCAATTGATTTTAATATTGCAATTTTCTTTTTATTTTCAAGTATTAACATACAGAGTGATGAGGATATATTAATACTTGCAAATATTACGATAAATGCCATAATGAATATTAAAAGTTTTTTGCTTATATTTAAATTTGTATATTTGTTTAGATATAGTTCATAAAATGTTTTTATTTTATATTCTTTAAATTCTTTTGTGAGCTTTTCTTTAAGATTATTAGTTTTTTCTTTTGTATTGGTTTTAATAGAAAGTCCAATTATACTTTTAGATAATTCTTTTGTCATTATATTTGCGTCTTGTAATGAAATAAAAACTAAATTTTTATCAATTTCTCTTAATCCTGTTTCAATTATTCCAGCTATGGTAAATTTTTGTGCTCTGGGGAGTATTTTTTGATATTTATTGTTAGGTACTATTAAGTAGATAGAGTCATTAATATTTAAATTAAGCTTGTCTGTGATTTGTCTTGATATTAATATTTCATTTTTATTAAAGTTTTTCTTTCCATCTACTAATTTTATATGTTTATTATTATTAATAAATTTATTTTCTACTGCTCTGATTAAAGCCCCTTGTTTTTTTTTATTTCCAATAAGTCCATAGGTTCTTTTCTCAAAGAAATATCTTAGCTTATCATGTTTATATTCGTTTTTAAATTTTTCTAGCTTAGATTTTAGATATTCATCTTTGTGAATTTCATTATATTCTATCTGTACTGAAAATCCTTCATTTTTAATGTATCTTTCTATTGTGGCGTTCATAATATTGTTTGACATATAATAAACAATTATTAAAGGAATCATTACTAGACTTAAAGATATCCCAGAACCTATAAGAGCTTTTTTATTTTTTGAGTGTATGAATATAACATATGCTATTTTTAAAAGTTCTTTAATATTGGAGTGCATCATATTCTCTTTAATGTTTTATCTCTAAGTTCGTATTTGATATCTGCTTTATTTGAAAATTCTGGATTATGACTTACTAAAAGAAGTGTTTTATTAAATGTTTTTGATGTTTCTATTAATAATGATTCTACTGTTTTGGCAGTGTTGATATCTAGATTACCAGTAGGTTCATCGCATAGTATTATATTTGGTTCGTTTATTAAAGCTCTTGCAATAGCTGCTCGTTGTGCTTCTCCTCCGGATAATTCTGAAGGATAATGTTCTTTCCTTGTTTCGATATCTAATATTTTCATTAAGCGCAGAGCTTTTTTTTTGATTTCTGCAAAGTTATCTTTTCCTTCTATTATTTTAGGTAAAATAATGTTTTCAAATACATTAAATTCATCAATTAAATTGTGATTTTGAAATACAAGACCTATTTTTGTATTTTTATATAAACTTAAGGTTTTTTCATTTGCATTTTTTAAAGATATTCCACATGATATTATGTCTCCTGAATCCATTTTATCAATTCCTGATATGATATTAAAGAGTGTTGATTTGCCACAACCGCTTTTACCTTGAATAGAAATAAAATCACCATTTTTGACATTTAAATTTAAATTTTCTAGTACTTGTATTTTTGTTTTATTTTTAGTATATGTTTTATATATTTCTTTGATGCATATTATGTTTTGTGTATTGTGCATTTATGGTGTTGCTCCGTTTATTTTATCAGTATATTTGATTTTTTTAGTCACTTTTAGGCTTGAACATATTGTAAATAGACAAGCAAAAAATAGTATTAGCATTAAATCACTTAGGAATATTTTAGGCGTAATTGTATTTTTTACTATTTTTATTTCTATATTTTCCAGATTTAATTTTAATATATAATTTACAGCATTAATCAAGCTATTTATTAAGATGTCAATTGTATTTAAGATTTCGTTTATGTTTAGAGATATTATGATGCCTGAAATGATTCCAATGATGCTTCCCAGTACACAAATTACTACTGAATGAATTAGGAAAACTTTTCTAATTTTTTGTGCTCTTAGTCCCAAAAATAAGATTATTGAGATAGATTTACTTTTATTAATTATTATCCTTTTTTGTAGGTAGTATGTGTTAACAGCAATGACAAGAAATATGCTTGTTAAAATGATTAACATTGTATTTCTCTCTATTTTTAGTGCTTTGTAAAATTCTTTATTATATTCATGCCAAGGTTTAATTTTAATTTTTTGATTAATATTTTTGATTGCATTTATTAGTTTTTTACTTGGATATAAATTTTTTGTTTTTACTTGATAATTAATATCTATATCTTTAATTAGTTGTTTTGTGTAAAAGTAATTGATATTCATAAATACTGTAGATTGGTTTATTTTGCTATAATTGCTCTTAAAAATGGCTTTTATTTTAAATTGTTTTACTTCGTTTTTTAATGTATGTAAATTTGTAATTTCGTCATTTAATATCAAACCTATTGTGTCTCCTGCATATAGATCTAAGTTATATGAGAGCACGTCTCCTATGATGATTTCATCTTCATTAAGTTGGATTTGAGATGCTGTCAGACCTGTTAGGAGAAGAAAGTTTTTGTCATTTATAACGTCTTTTGTATCAAATGCTATTATATTTAGTATGCTTGGGTAATAATAATTTTCAATTCCAATTCCTTGTGTTTCATAAATTTTATTTATTTGAATTATTTCTTTCATTTTTTTAATGGAATTGAATTCTTGCTCATTTAATTTGTTTTCAATTTTTAAATTGCCACTTTCTAGTGTAGATATGCTTGTGAAAAAATCATTTTGAAAACCATTCATGATTGATATTGTGATGATGATAATGATTTGTCCAAGTACTATACTTAAGATTATGACAATTGTGAGTGATAGGCTATTTTGTTCATCTAAGATTAATCTTTTAAATAAGAGTCTATTTAGTTTCATTTTTGTCTCTAGTATCTGTATTTATTTGTTCAATAATTTCATCATTTTTATATCTTATTGTAAATATAGGGTTTCCATTATGGTATATCTTTTGTTCATATTCATTGTCACTGAAATAATCAGTCTTTAGTGATATTAAGTCATTTTCATAGATTGTTTTTGATATTAATTTATCATCAGAATCATATTCATATGTTGTTTTTGTAGTATATTCTTTATCTTCATCTTTTATAATGACATTTTCCATTGTAACATGTCCAGATTCATTATATTCAAAGTCGCATATTTTTGTTATTTTATTATCTTTATAAACTTCTTGTTTTATTAAGTTATGATCTTTATATTTTGATATGATTTTTGTATTATCTTCTTCTTTTACATTGATTATTTCATTGTCATCTAAATATTGATTGTTTTCTTTAGATACAATTTTGTTATTATCTAATATGATGTTTTTTAAATGTCTCTTTTGATCATCATATAGGATTACTTTTGTTTTAGATTTTTTTATATCAAGATATGTTGATTTTATTTCTCCATTGATTCCATAATTCCAAATTTGTAAATCTGATCCTGTTATTTTTAAAAGTTTTCCATTAGTATCTTTCATATAGTGTATTGTTTTTGGTTTTTGATTTAAAATTTTGATTTCTTTGTAAATCACATCGTTATTTTTATAAAAATAGTCTACAGATTCAAGAATTATTCCTTTGGGACTATATTTTATTTCTTTTATTTTATTATTTAACTCATCGTAAATTTCTTCTTTTATTTTAATATCTTTTTCATTGTAAAATGTTAATTGTTTTTTATTATCTTCTATTTTTTTTTGTGTTTTGTATTTAATTAATTTTAAATCTTTAAAAAGGCTAAATTTTTCAATTTCATTAACTTTGGTATATTCAATGTAAAATCCTGTTTGGGGAATATCATATATTTCCTGGTACTTGTTGAAAAATACGTCTGATATAAAGTAACTTTTTCCGTATATGTTTTGTATTAAAATTGAAATTAATATTAATTTTATGATATTTGTTGTCATAATAGTTTATTTAAGTAGTTTTCAGTGTTAAATTCTTTAATGTTGTCTACTTGTTCTCCAAATGTAAAGAAATATATGGGTTTTTGAAATAATTTTGAGATATTAATTATTCCACCTGCTCTAGATGATGAGTCAAATTTTGTGGCTATAATTCCGTCAATTTGTATTGCTTTGTCAAATATTTCTGTTTGATTATTTGTGTTTTTTCCAGATATGGAGTCTATTACCAGTATTTTTTTATAATTGATGTTTGTATCGAGTATTTGTTTTTTTATCACTTGGTCCATTTTTTTGAGTTCTTTAATTAAGTTTTCTTTGTTTTGGAGTCTTCCTGCTGTATCAATTATTAATATATCATAATTTTTAGTTTTTGCACTTGATATGCTGTCAAATATTACTGCGGCTGCATCACTTCCTTGGTTTTGAGATATGACTTTAATGCCAATTTTTTCGCTTTGTATTTTAAGTTGTTCGATTGCTGCAGCTCTGAATGTGTCTGCTGCAGCAATTAGTACATTTTTCCCTTCATTTTTGAATTTATTTGCGAGTTTTATAATACTTGAGGTTTTACCAACTCCGTTTACTCCAAGTATCAATAAGATGTTTAATCTTTTGTTTTCTAAATTAAGAGGTTGTTGATTTAGATAACTCTTTAGTAAATTTTTTAGTTGTAATACTGTTTCTTGTTCATCTTTAGCTTTTATTTTTTGAATATGTTCTACTATTTCTATTACTATATCGTTTTTTATATCTGCTTCTAAGAGTAGATCTTCTAACCTTTCAATTATTTGTGTCTTTTCTTTATTCTTGAATAAATTTCTTATTTTATTAAAAATGCTCAAAAGTTTAGTGCTCCTATTTTTTATTTGGTGTTCAATAAATTTTACAATAGTTTATTCACCTCGAGTTGCTTCTTTAATATATTGTACCAAATGAATGATTAATGGTATAAAACTACCAACGGAAAATGTTATTCCTGTACCAAGTAAGAATGTTGCAATCATCTCTTCTACTTTTGCATTATATAAATCTTGAGGTCTTATTCTATTTTTTAAAATATTATTTAAAGCTATGTTGTAAAGTTCTGAAGATTCATTATATTTTGTTATGGCAAATGCAGTTCCTATAAGATTTAATGTAAAAATACTAAGGTTGATATAGAATAGATCTCTTTTGGTAATGAGTTCACTTCTATTATCTCTTACCATTTCTATATAAACTTCTTTATCTTTGTTATTTATTATTATGAATTTGTTTTTGTGTTCTTCAGCTTGCAATAATATAGACTCTACATTTTCAGGTTCTTCAATTTCAATTGGTGTTTCTCCTATAAATACTCCTTTTTTAAATACTTTAGATGTTACATTACTTGTAATTAATATTTTATTGGAATTTGCTTTTTGTAATGTAATATTTAAGTCAATAGTGTCACCACTTTTTACTTTTTGCTTTATTCTATATGGTTTGTAAGTTGTGCTTGTAATGTCAATGATAATTTCTTTATCTGGTAGTTTAGAAATATCCCATATATCATTGTTATATAATCCTTTTGATACAAATTCTTCATTTATATATATTTTGGCATCTAAATTATTTATGACATTGATCTTAAGTTTAATAAATTCTCTTCCTAATATTTCTTCAAGACTGAGTTTTGCTATTTTGTATGCAATGTCATCAACAGATGATGATAGTTTAAAAATTTCTTTGTAAACTTTTATTCCTTGTGGAGTAATATTGCTAATTTCAACTAAATAATGTTTATCTACTTTTTTTAAGTGTATGTAATTAACAAAGAATAATTCTTGACTTGTTAAAAATTCTATATTCAAATTTGATAGATGTACTTTATCTTGGTTCTTTTTGTAATTTGCTTTTATTTTTTTTAAAGTTATAAGGTATTTTTCAAGTTCTTGTTGTTGGATTTTTATGTTTTTAATGTCTTCTTTAAGATTTTTAATTTTAACTTCTATTTTATTTTCTTCTTTTAAACCGATTGCATTTTGTAACTTTTTTTTGTCCATGTCTTCTTTGAGTTTGCTAAATTCTTGTTCTTTGCTTATTATATTTTGATATATATAAATGCGTCTTATAAAGTCTTTATCATTATCGTTAATAATGTGTTCATTTATTGCATTGTATATTTTATTTAGTGTTTGTTCAATTCCTTTTTGGAGTTCTTTATTTTCTTCTTTTGTATTTATGATATAAGAAAATCTATACTCAATGTTACTTTGAGTATATGCTAGTTTAGTCGTTGAGATTGATAATAACATGATTATTATTAATTTAAATTTTTCCATTTTAGGTATTCTTCTATAAAGTTATCAATGTTGCCGTCCATAACAGACATAATATTTGGATTTTCAAATTTTGTTCTGTGATCTTTTACTAGAGTATAAGGTTGAAATATATAAGATCTAATTTGATTGCCCCAAGAGATATCTTTTTTTTCTTGTTGTTTAGATTTACTTTTTTGTTGTTCTAGTGTTTTGTAGTGTTCATAAAGTTTTGATTTTAATACTTTCATTGCTAATTCTTTATTTCTATGTTGACTTCTATCAGTTTGAGATTGTGTTACTATTCCTGTTTTAAGATGTGTAATTCTAACGGCCGATGATGTTTTATTAACATGTTGCCCTCCTGCTCCTGAAGCTCTATATGTATCAACTCTAATATCTTCTGGTTTAATTATTATTTCAATTTTATCATCAATTACAGGATCAATGAAAACAGATGCAAAAGATGTGTGTCTTTTTTTTGCAGCATCAAAAGGAGAAATTCTTACAAGTCGATGTATTCCCACTTCACTTTTTAAGAATCCATATGCATATTTTCCTTTTATTTCGATTGTAACAGATTTAATGCCTCCTTCAGATTCCAGCAAATCTATAAGTTCTATTTTATATCCACGTCTCTCAGAATATCTTAAATATGTTCTATATAGCATATTAACCCAATCACATGCTTCTGTTCCACCTGCTCCTGAATGTATTGTCAAGAATGCGCTATTGATGTCAATATCTTCTTTGAAATATGATAATGTTAAGATATGTTTATATTGTTCTCTTAATTTATTAACATCTCTCTCTAATAGTGCTTTATCATCTTCACTTTCTGCAATTTTACAGAGTTCCCTTAAATCTTTAAGTTGGCATATCAAGTTTTCCCAAGGTTCAATTTTGGTTTTTAAAATATTTTGATTCTTAAGAATTTCTTGTGCTCTTTTGTTATCATTCCAAAAATTTTCATTATTTATTTGTTTTTCATATTTTTGAAGTTGTATTTTAATCTTATCACTGTCAAAGCTTCCTCCAGACATTTTCAATTTGTTCTAGAAATTCATTTATTGTTTCTCTCATTATAAACTCTCACTATTATTTATTAATATAATTATATTTGGAATTAAAGATAAAATGAAGATTATAAAAAAGTACATTGTTTCGTTAGTTATTAGTTTGAATGTTGATTTTTTTTCTAAATTTTTCTTTATTATTTTTGTTAATATAATAGTTATTAAGATACTTAGTGAAGATAAAATGAGTATTGTTATGCCTTCTAGAAAATTATGACTTTTATCTAGAGAAAAAAATATTATTGCAATCAAGCTACTATTAGATAACAAAAAATCATTTGAATATTTTGTCTTGCTGTTATACATGACAACTAAGATATTGTTTAATGTTTTTAACATAAGTGTTAGTATGTAAATTAATGTCATATATATTATTGGTATTATAAATAATAAATTGTATTCTACAAATAGTTTATAAATATAAAAAAGGCAAGAATAAATTAATAGCGAGGTGATGATGATAGTTAGATATTTTTTTGATAATGTTTTATTATCTTTTATTCTTATATCTTCAATTCCAATAAAGTGTATTAGTAACAAATTGTTTGCTAGCAAGTATGTTATTAAATTGCTTGTCATATTTTAATAATTTCTTCTCCATTTTCATTTTTATTTTCTCTTACTTTTTCTTTATTTATTCTTAAATAGTGTAGTATTTTTCTTATATGGAATGTTAAGCTGTACTTTTTAATTAGTGTTGCGCTTATTTGTAATATAAATATTGATATTATAGCTGAAAAAGTTTCAAGAGGAATATAACTTAGCGTTATAAAATATCCTAAAGATAATGCAAATCCATAAAGTATTTGTTCAAATTTAAAGTGGGGAGCTGTTTGTAATTCTGTACCCATTGTGAATACTAAGATCATTGGAATTGGTGACATTATCAGACTTAATATATCAAAACTTATATAATTGTAGAGAGAAAGGTTTTGTAGTATGTAAGCTATGAATAGCAAACTTATATAAAAAGATAGTGGTATTAGTTTATTGATAATGAATTTTTTAAGGATGAATGAAAAGCCAATATAGATTAGAATGGGGGATAAATACTTTTCATTTTGAAATCCCAAAAGGTTTTCAATATGGAATCTTGGTATCATTATATTGAGATGAGATAATACTTGTTCATTTATAAATTTGTCGATTATGTCGATGTATTTGTTTTCATGTCTTTTAAATTCTTTTAAGTTTTCTAAGTTGTGAATGTTTGGATTTTGAGAAATTATTTTATTCCATGTAGGAATTATATCGTTTTGTTTAACAAGTTCTTTGTAATATGTTTGTTTGAAACTTAGTGGAAAATTTAGTAATAAAAAAATGAATGAAATTAATATAGGATTTATAAGGAGTTTAGAGAGCCTTGAGAAATAAAAAAACATTAAAAATGTAAAAAATATTGCCATTATTTTTAATGTTATAGGAAAATTTAAGGGTAGTATTATATTGGTAATTAATGCAGTATATACAAAAAAAGAGAAATATCTATATTTAGATTTGAGCATTATTGGTATATATGAACATAAACTTGTGATTATTAATATAAGGCTATCAATTAAAAATTTGATATTGTTTGAAAAAGAAAATATTAAATTAGGAATTAATGCTAATATAGTAATTAAATAGATATCTTTTAAGTTGTTTTCGGTGTATATTGGTTCATTATTAAAGCTTATATTTAATATATTTTCCTTTATTTCTTTTTTTACTTTGTTTATTTCTTCTTCTATTTCAGTTTTAGTGTATTGTAAATATTGCTGTTGTGTATTTTCGTTATTATCTTGATTTTTAATTTTTTCTAAAATAATTTGTTCCATACATAATGGTGAAAAACTGGGTGTGTTTAAGAGTTTGATTTTGTTAACTTTGCTAAGTATTGTTTTTTTTCTTAATATTGTTATGCTATATATATCTCTTGTGATAGGTACATTTAGATTATCTATTTTTATCTTATTTGTTGGATTATTTAAAAAAATATCATATTTTTTTAAATCAATATTTTCGTCTATTATTTGTTTGATAGATGTACCAATTTTAACTTTGGTTATTTTACTTTTTATTTTTTTATTTCCATTGATAGTTATGAGTTTTTCTTTGTATGGAGAATTTGTTTTAAGTGTGGAATAAACATTATAGAGATCTTCAATATTTGTTACTAGTATATTTTTATTTGGATTTATATTACTTTTTGTGTTTTCTTCATTGTATAAGAAATGCATTATTAATTCGTGATTTGAATATGGATGTGGAGAGTTAGAAATTAATTTGATTGTTAATCTTTTGTCTTTTGCAACATTTAATTTTTCAAGTTCTTTTTTAATATTATGGTTGTCGGTTATTATTAATATTTCTTTAAATTTGAATATTTTATCTATATTTTCAAAGCCGTAGACAATTTTGTCTAGTTTTGTTGTTATTAGTATTTCTGAGATATTTGTAAATGAATCTTTGCCATTTATTAACAAAATCATTTTGTCTATTTTTTTGCATTTGTTCATATATTGAAATAATGAATCTTCATTAAACCAAGGAATTCCTAATCGAATTAATTTTTCTAGTGTTTTTTCTCTTGATTCTTCTTCAGTTGAAATTTCTTTTTCATTGTTGATTCTTCCATGAAATCTTATTAATGCTGATTTTATTTGATTTTTATTTGGAAGATTGGCAGTATATATTTTTTCTATTATTCCAGATATTGGGGCATATGTGTAAAGTTCTACATTTTTGTTTTTTGATAATATTTGTCCTTCTGAAATTCTTTGATTTTCAATGACATATATTGTAGATTTTGAATCTGCTGTTTCTAATGGAATTAAAATACATTCAGGTATTTGGATTTCATCTATGTTAATTTTATATTGTCTCTTTATTTTGGTTTGTGAGTTAAACATTAACTGCTTCCCCTGATATATTTTCTATAATTTTTTTCACTCATATTTAAAAGAATTGTAAATCTTATTGCTTTAAATAGGAATAGTAATAAAAAAAATGGCAATGAAAGAGTGAATAATGTTTGTTCATTTTTTTTATTAATTGTAATGTTAGCAGGTGTTTCTTTATATATTAAAATTGGATTTCCATTTTCTAAGAATAATCTAGATAGTTCGTTATTTAAGTTTTTAGATATAAATTCTTTGTCTACTTTGTATATAATTTTTGAATTGATGGTTATTTTATTGTTTTCTATTTGAAAGTAGTCTTCTTTTACATTTGTATTTACTTTTCCGTACTGAGATGTGATTTTGTATTTAAGTTCATTTTGATAAAATATATGATACATATAACCTACAATATTTGGTATTTCTTCATTATGTCCAACCATTAAATAGATGTTATTGGGATTTAGATAGTCGAAGTAGTTTAATTTCTTGCTGTAAAGGTAATTGCAATTATTATAAGAATTAAGTATGCTTTGGGTATAAAAAAATGGCATTATTGAGACTATAAATAGCATTACATGTATTAGTATTTTGTACTTTAAAATTTTGGTTTCTCTTTTTTGTTCTTTTATTTTAATTAGAGATAAAAATGTATGTTTAAAGTTGTTTTCAGTTTTGATCCAAGTAAATATTAGGAAAATACAAAGTGTTGATATTGATACACAAATAATTAAAAGGGCTTCAAGGTTAGTGGATAAAAAATTAATGCTTAAGGTAAAATATAATACTATAAATAAAAATAGAAATATTGGGGTTTTAATTTTTTTAATTAATACTGTAAATCCTATGTCTTTTAGATATATTTTGTTGTAATTTTTGTTAAAATTGTCAATTAGTATAAATAGTAGATAAGCTAGTATGGTTAAAGGATAAAAGTATGATATTTCGTTGCTAAATATAAATATAATACATGAACTTATTAGAAAAAGGATTATAAAAGGAGCATATTTAATGTTTAGTGATAATAATAAAATAATTATTATGATAAAAGTTGTGATTGAAAAGTATTTTATTTTGGTTTTATAATTTGAAGAATGCATTTCTGCTTTAATATTTTGATCTTTTTTTAGTTTTTTTAAGTCATTATTAGTAAATGATGATTCAACATAAAGTATTTTTTTGTTTCCTGTATTAAAAAGATTAGGAAGTTTTTTTAAAAATAGATCTTTTCTGAGATCGTGGTCATTAAGATGAATTAATTTGTCTATTGTTATTTCTTTAAAGTTAGGAAAGTCCAATATGTGTACTTTTGTTGTGTATTCAGATATTGTTTTGTATCCCAATGAGTTTATATAGTCATTTGCTATTTTTAAGTCTTTTTCTCCTTGTAAATATATTGGTTTGTAGTCTCCAAATTGTGCTATGTTGCAAGAAAGTAGTGGTATTAGCAATATATAAAAAAACTTTAGTAGATTCATTTTTTCCTTTATGATCTGTTATTTAGATTATTCGATATAGTATTTGTTACATATTGCCCATGCAGAGATTATACCAATCAGTATGCCTGTAAATACTTCTTTTTTTTTGTGTCCTTTAACAACTTTAATTTTTAAAGGTTCAATTTTGATTTTCATTTTTAATTGTTCTGATAAATCATTTAAATATTCTGCTTGAACACCTGCCATATATCTAACTCCAAATGAATCTCTTATTGTGATTAAAGCAAAAGCTAGAGCAATAATAAAGTGAGTATTAATTCCTTCTTTTATTAATATTGATGTTGCAAGGGCGGTTACTGTTGAAGAGTGACTGCTGGGCATACCCCCTGTTTCTAAAAAAATGCTTTTTAAAAAATATTTTGGAGTTAATTTAATTTTTTTTGTTTTTATTGCTTGGATGATGTATTTAATCATTTGAGCAATAATACCTGAAATTAAACAAGATAAGAAAAGGTCATTTGTAAACAAATCTTTTATCATTATTTGATTACTCCGTTATTTCATTTATATGAGAAATTGTCCATTTTGTATTATTATATGTTCTTTGCCCGATTTGGCAATACCGATGACATTTATGTCATTACTTCCAATCATGAAATCCGTGTGAATTAAAGAAACATTACATCCGTAATCTAGTTTTGCAATATCTGTTTTAAGTTCACTTCCATTACTTAAACAAGAAGGATAAGCACTTCCTAGTGCAATGTGACAGCTTGCGTTCTCATCATATAATGTGTTATAAAATGTAAGTCCACTTTTATATATTGGAGAGCTGTTATCTACTAATGCAACTTCGCCTATATATTGTGCTTGTACATCAGTTTCTATATGCCTCTTTAGTATGTCATTTAATGTATCATTATCACATCCAAAATTGATTATTTTACCTTCTTGAAATTCCATCCATATGCCAGTTATTAGATTGCCAAGTATTCTTACTGGTCGAGTTGCGTACATAATACCATTTGTTTTTTTGTAGTTTGGTGTTGTGAAAACTTCTTGTGTAGGCATATTTGCATTAAATTCAATTTCTGTTCCACTTATTTTTTCACTTCCTCCTGTCCAAATGGAATGTTCTAGTAAATATATTTCTAGATTTGTTTTTTTGTTTTTAAATATCAATTTTTCTAATTGAAGATTATTGAGGGTTTTGCATCTTTGATGTAGTTTATTTCCATGAATTTCCCAAGCTTTTATTGGATCTTCTGTGTCAAGTAACATAATTTTTTTTTGAATTTCAAAAAATTCTTCTAATGTTTTTTGACTCTCAGGTTTATTTAAGACTTTTGAAGCCCATTTTGGTCCTGGCGCACAGATTGTGCACCAGGCTAACTCATTATTCATCATTGCACTTGAAATATTTTTTGATGCTAGTTTTAATGCCTGAAAGTATTTAGATATTTTTTTATTGTCATATTCTTTTAGTGCATCTAAATTTTCTGTATTATCAATTCTTATTTTTGCCCATTTTTCATTTATCATTTCTTCAAAAAATTTATGTTTAAAGTCAGGAATAAACTCTAGAAGATTTTCTGATGTTGATTGTAATCTAGATTTTAAAATTTCTGTATCCTCAATGCTTAGTTCTACATATTTTGCTCCATATTCATAAGCTTTTTGTGCTAAGATTCTTAAAAATTCATAATTTTCAATTGAGCCTGTAATGAGAACACATTGGTTTTTTTGTAAGTTAATTCCTTTTAAAATAATAAGTTCTGCATATTTTATTAAGTCTTTTTTCATGTGTGATCCTTTATTATGCAGGGTCTTCTAAGATATTATCATTAATGTAATGAGCAACAGCTTCATTATCATTTGTGTTTATTATTTCTAAGTAAGATAACATTTTCTTTAGTCTGTAATTTGCATTTCCCATTAGTAATCCTTTTTTGACGTTTTCTAACATGTCAACGTCATTAAAGCCATCCCCAAATGCAATTGTTTCATTTAAATTGATATTGATGCTTGTAAGAACATCTTTTAATGCATTTCCTTTTGAAACTTTGCTATTAACAATTTCAAGTGAGTGTGGTGTTGATAGATAGGCATTTACTTTTTCTCTATATTTTTCTAAAATTGTTGCTTCATATTTTATGAGCTGTGCTTCTTCGTCATGTAGTAATAAAATTTTTGCTATTTTGTTAAAATTTTTAATTTCTTGAAAATTATTGACTTCGTTATATCTTATGTTTATGTCTTGTAATTCATGTTTGATATATTGGTGTTTGTTTAATAATCTATGTTTTTTAAATATATCATTAATAGCATTTTTAGTTATATTGTCGGCATAGAGGTTTTCATCTGTATCGTCAGATCTTTGTAAAAAGTGAGGTATGTCCTTATATTTATTTTCTCTTATATTTAGAATTTCTTTTACAATATCGGGAGCTAAGTCATAACTGCTTATTAATTGCCATTGGTTATTATATACCCTTGCTCCATTTAGGGTTATAAAAAATGATACATGTGAATTTAGATTCTGTATAAGAAGAGGTATTATTTCATTTTTACTTCTTCCTGTTGCAATAATAAATTTTTTATTTTCTTTTGTTAGCTTTTTTATTACGAGTTCGCTAAAAGCTCCTATTTGGCTATTTGAAAGCAAAAGTGTACCATCGAGATCAGAAACAACAGCCTTAATGTTTTTCATGTTTTTGTCCTTTGATTTTTACTGTTACATTTAATTATATCAGATAAGAAGTTTTTTTAAAATTGAATTATTTGTTATAATTAAATAAAAAGTTACTTTTTAAATCCTAAGGAGCTTGCTTATATGGAGGTTAATACAAGAATATTATCTTTAAGAAAATTGATGATAAAAAATAAGATAGATGCATATTTAATAGCAAGTCATGATCCGCATATGAGTGAATATTCTCATGCTAGATTTAATATTCGTGAATTTGTTACAGGTTTTACAGGAAGTGCTGGAACAGTAATTATTACAGAAACGGAATCAGTTCTTTTTACTGATGGTAGATATTTTTTACAAGCGACAAATGAACTTGAAGGAACTGAGTTTAAATTAATAAAACTTGGGGTTAAGGGGCATCCAGATATTTTTAGCTATGTTAATATGAAGCTTAAAGGATTACGGATTGGAGTTTATGCTGAGGATATTAGTATAAAATTTTATGATGATTTGGTTAAAAATTGTAAATTTACAGATATTGAGATTTTACATGAAGATTTAATTTCTAAAATTTGGCAGGATAGGCCTTATTTTACAGGTAATAAAATATTTGAACTTAAGGAAGCTCAAAAAAATGACAAAAGAATAAATAAAATCAATAAAGTTAATGCAAAATTAGAAGAAAATACAATTGATTTTTATGTTATAAGTTCTTTGGATGAAATAGCATGGCTTTTAAATTTAAGAGGATTTGATATTGAATCATCAGCTTTGTTTTATGCTTTTTTGTTTATAGCTAGAAGTGAGAGATATAAGAATGTTCTTTTCGTTAATGTCGATAAACTTGATTTTGATTTAATAGAGAGACTTGAAGTTGAAGGAATTGAGGTCGAAGATTATGGCAATTTTTATTCATTTTTAGAAGAGATTAATCATGAGGGCAAATTTTTGATACCAGTTAATAGTAATGTTAAAATATTGGAATCTATTGGTAGATCAAATGCAGTGCTTGGACTTAGTATTGTTAATGAACTGAAGGCAATAAAATCTGATTATGAGATTAGTAAGATAAGAGACGCGCATATTATTGATGCTGTAAGTTTGGTTAAATTTTTGTATAAATTTAAAAATTTAACCAAAGATGAACTTGCTGATTTGGATGAGGTTGATGTTTCAAATATGCTTTTAAGCTTTAGGACATTAAGAGATGAATTTTTTAGTTCTAGTTTTGATTCGATCATTGGTTTTAAAGAAAATTCAGCATTGCCTCATTATAGACCAAAAAAAGGATTTAAAAAACTTAATCAGGATGGATTGCTTTTAATAGATTCTGGAGGTTCTTATCTTGAACTTGGTACTACAGATGTTACGAGGACAGTTTTAATTGGAACAGCATCTCATAAAGAGAGAGAAGACTATACTTTAGTTCTTAAATCTTTTATTGCTCTTGCTTCTTTAAAATTTCCTTTTGGAATGTTAGGTGCATCTCTTGATGGTATTGCCAGATTTCCTTTGCTTAAGCATGGCTTAAATTTTGCTCATGGAACGGGGCATGGAGTGGGATTTTTTCTTAATGTTCATGAATTTCCTGTTTCTATTAGTCCTTTATCCACTTATTCTTTTAAAGGTTCTGAAATTATTTCAATTGAACCTGGGATATATAGAACTTCTGAATATGGTATTAGAATTGAAAATTTAGTTTTTGTAAAGCAAAGTTATTCAAATGAATTTGGAATTTTTTTGGAATTTGAAAATTTAACTCTTGTACCTTTTGAAAAAGAATTGATAGTTGTTGAAATGCTGTCAAAAGATGAATTAGACTATGTTAATAGTTATCATGAATTTGTATATTTTGCTTTAAAAGAATATCTTAGTGGTGATGAACTTAAGTTTTTAGAGATGTTAACTAGTAAGATATGAAATTTGTAAATTTATTGGCAATATTTATTTTTATTGTTTTTAATTCTGTATATTTGTTTTCAAATTCATTTAATGTTGTTTTTCATGATTCTTATGAGGATGCTATAGATGAAGCTAAAAAATTATATAAAAATGTTTTAATATTGGTTGGAAAAGATATTAAAGATAATTTAATAAGAGATTTTTTGAAGTCATTTGAAGATGATAAAATTTTTAAGCTGATTGCTAAACATAATGTTTTTTTGGTTATTGATGTAAATAATGAAATTTTTAGTGAAATTAATTTAAAGAAGAGTCCAACTTTATTTTTTGTTGATGCAAAAAGTGAACAAGTAAGGGCTGCTTATACTGAATCCATTAAAGATACTGTTCAATATAATAGAGAGTTTTTAAATTATGCTTTAGGAGTTTTTAAATTAGATGATATTGTGTATAAAAATGATAATTATGAAATTAATATTTTTGATGATAAGGTTTTTTTTTATAAAACATTGGATGGTCATTGGAGATTAAGAATGAATGGTAAAGATAAAAAACTTCTTCCTTCTAAAATAGAACTTAAAGAATTTTTAGTATTTCAAGATGAGAATGGAGGTAGGCTTTATGCTTTGCCAAAATCTAAGAAAGGTGGTATTTATTTTTCGGAATCGGAAAAAGAAGAATGGAAATTTTTTGGACAAATAAAGTCATAATTTTAAAAATGGATTTTTGGAGGATTTATGGAAATAGTTTTTTATCCTGATGATTTGCTTCGAGTACAAACAAAGGATGTTGAAAATATTGATGATGAGTTGCGAAGTATCATTTTTGAAATGATAGGTTTAATGGATAAAAGCAAGGGTGTTGGACTAGCTGCGCCTCAAGTAGGTCTTGATTTGTCTATTTTTGTAGTTAGAAAAAATATGATGTCAAAACCTTTAGTGTTTATTAATCCTGTAATAACGTCAAAATCTGTTGAACTTAGTGTTTATAAAGAAGGTTGTTTAAGTATTCCTGGAGTTTATTATGATTTATCAAGGCCAAAATCAATTGTAATTGAAGCTTATGATGAAAATGGCAAGTTTTTTAAGATTGAAGATTTAGATATTTTAGCCAGAATTATTCAGCATGAAATGGATCATTTGAAAGGTGTACTTTTTATTGATTATTATGAGGATAAACTTAGGAATAAATTATTGAAATCTTATCTTAAGGAAAGGAGGCTTGTTAAATTTTGAGAATTTTTTTTGCAAGTTCTGATGTTATTGCTTTAGAGGTTTTAAAGAAAATATCAGATCAATATGATGTAGTTGGAGTATTAACTGCACCTGATAAGCCTAGTGGTCGTGGTCTTTCTTTAAAAGTAAATGACATTAAACGTGAAGCTCTTAGTAGAAAGATTACTGTTTTGCAACCAGTGGTACTTGATGCTGATGTAATAAACTTGGTAAAAAGCTTAGAACCTGAACTTATGTTAGTTTTTTCTTATGGTAAGATTTTTAAACAAGAATTTTTGGATATTTTTCCAGTAGGTTGTATTAATATTCATCCTTCTCTTTTGCCAAAATATAGAGGCCCTTCTCCTATTCAAACTGCTATTTTAAATGGTGATTCTATTAGTGGAATTACTGTTCAAAAAATGACTTTGGAGATGGATAGTGGTAATATTTTGGCGCAAAGTCAGTTTGAAATAAAGAGCTTTAATACAAGTGTTGATATTTTTGAATATGTTTCTTTAAATAGTTTTGATCTCGTAATAGAAGCTTTAAATAAACTGCTTAAAGGAGATATTGGAATTGTTCAAGATAAAAATAATGCTACATATTGTTCTTTTTTGGGCAAAGAGCATAGGACTATTGATTTTAAGTTGAGTGCCTTTGATATTAAGAATAAAATTAATGCGTATAATCCTTGGCCCCTTGCAAGAGCTAGACTTGATAATAATGAGATTATTTTTCATAGAGCTGATTTTATAAGTACTAATGATTATGATGATCAAGTTATTGGAAAAATTATTGCTTTTGATCCTAGTAAAGGTCTTTTGGTAAAGACAGGAGATGGAATCTTGGTAGTATTAGAGCTTCAAAGAATTGGGAAAAAAGTTTTAGATTGTGTATCATTTTATCATGGAAATAGAGATTTAATAGGCAAGGTTTTTTCTTAAAATAAAGTGTAAGGAGATGATATAATATTGATGGATAATAAACCACCACATAATCAGTTATTTTTGGATAGTCAAAATCTAAGTGATGGTAATTTGCATGAATTTAGAGAAAATCATGATAATAAAATTCATGATTTGCCCGAGCATGTGTCTAGGGGTTTAGTGCTTACTATTGTTGGGTCTTTAATTATTTCATGTGCGATATTTTTTATTTTTTTAAAGAGTAGTGATATTGTTGTTGTTCCAAATCTAAGTGGACTTTATATTGAAGAGGCAATTACTGAGCTTCAACATAAAGAATTAATTCCTTATGTTGAACTTAAGTTCTCATCAACTTCGCTTGATAAAGGTAAGGTTATAGATCAAAAACCTAAGGCAGGTACTGTTTTGAGACTTGATAGTAAGGTTAAAATCTTTATTAGTAAAGGAGCTGTGATAAATAAAGTTGATAATTTTATTGGCAAGAATATTGATGATGTTCTTATTAATTTGAAAGCCAATGCAATTAATAATAATAGGATGCTTTATCATTTGTTAAGGCCTGTTGAAATTGAGAGTACTCTTCCAAAAGGAACAATAATTCGACAAGAACCATCACCAGGTACTAAGATTGCGAGTTTAGTTGATCTTCAATTTTTAGTAAGTAAAGGTCAAGAAGATTCGTCTGTTAAATATATAAAAAATTATGTTGGACTCTATTATAAAGATGTGATAATTTCTCTTTTAAATGATGAGATTGATTTTGATGTCAATGTTTCTAAGGGTAATGATTTTGGGAGTGTTATTTATCAATCTTTATCTCCTGGAAATAGGATTGAAAACTTAGATAAATTGATAATTACTATTAATGAACCAAGAGTTAATAGTACAAGTGTGTTTGGAATTATGACTTATAAATTGGATGTATATTCATCTAGTGTAGATATTATGTTAAAAGTAAAAGATTCTAGTGGAAATAGTTCTTTATTTTATTCTTTTAGATCTAAAGGTGGACTTATTAAATTGCCTTATGAGGCAGTAAAAGGCTCGACAGTTGAGCTTTATATTCATGATAAACTTATAAATCAAACATTAGTGAATTGAAATAATGAAGACAAAATTTTATTTTTGAGTTTAATATATCTTTATACATTTTCAATGTATAAAGATATTATTATTAATCATTTATTTTTGATGTAATAATCGTGGATGCTACGATTGTAGCTGTTTCTGTTTTTAAAATATTTGGTGAAATGTTATAGGTGTTAAAGTTATACTTTTTGATTAAATTTGTTTCTTTTGTTATAAATCCTCTCTCAGGTCCAATTATGACAACGACATTTTCTGTTTTTATATTTAAGTCAATTAGTTTGTTTTTGCTATTTCTTTCAAGTAGTATTTTTGTGGTGTTAAAATTGTTATCTTTTATATTCTCTAAGACTTCTATCAAATTGTTAAAAATTTTAATTTTTGGTATATATGTAATTCCGCCTTGCATAGCTCCTTTTATTAGATATTTTTCATATTCTTTTTCTCTAAAGAGTTTGGAGTGTGAGTAGGATTTTTCACTAAGTAAAGCATTGAAAAAAATAATTTCAGAGATTCCGATACTGCCAAGATGTTGAATTATTCTTTTTGCTGCAATTGGTCTTATGAACCCAATGACAACTTTTATTTTTGTAAGTTTATTTGATTTTGATATTTTATGATTTTTTTTAAAAAAAAGCCTTACATCTTTATGATATATACATGAATATATGTGTTCTTCTCCAATAATGCCAAATTTAAAGGTATCATTATTTTTAAGTTTTAATATTTCTGTAATATGTTTTACTCTTGGATCATTAAGTACGATTCCATTATGAAATTCATTTGTATTTATTAATATCAAATTCATTGTCTATATGATTTATTTCCTTATTAATTATATTATATTTATGTTATAATGAAAAATCTATTGATTTAGGAGAAAATATGGCAATTAGTTTAACTAAGCAGGAATTTATTGATAAGGTTTTTGATTATAAAAACAATCAAGAATGGAATTTTAAGGGTATAAAACCTGCAATAATTGATTTTTATGCTGATTGGTGTGGTCCATGTAAAATGCTTGCTCCGATTTATGACGAACTTTCTGAGGAATATGGAGATAAAATTGATTTTTATAAAGTGAATACTGATAAGGAGCAAGAAGTTTCTATGGTGCTTGGTGTACAAAGTCTTCCTACCATTATTTTTGTTCCTGTTGGAGATAAACCAAGAGTTTCTGTTGGATTTATTGAAAAAAATTCTTTGAAAGATGCAATTAAAGATTTGTTTAAAGTTTAATAAGGGTTTTAATTATAAAAAATTGAACTCTTGTCTGTTTATATAATGTTCTTTTTAAGTTATAATTAATTTTAGGATATAGTGAATTGATAAAAGAGGAGTTGAATTTATGGGCAGAAGGTGTTGAGTTTAGACATTGGGATGCTTATTATAATTTTATTTTATCTGTTCTCAATTTTCTTTGTATTAAAGAATATGAGCTGTCTGTTATCCTATGCAATAATGAGTATATTCAAAAGTTAAATGGTGAATTTAGGCAAAAACCAGAGCCTACTGATGTTTTGTCTTTTAATTATTTTGAAGGTAGTGAACAAATAAATCATAAAATACAAGGAGATATTATCATATCCCTTGAATATTTGGAGTTTAGTTCTTTAGAATTTAATGTTGAAATGTATGAAGAGCTTCAAAGAAATACTATACATGGGATTTTGCATTTAATAGGGTATACTCATGATACAAATGATTTTCAAAATGAGACAATGTTGATTATTCAGGAACGGGTTTTAAGAGAAACCAGAAGGGTATTTTGATGTTCAAGTTTTTTAATTTTAAAAATAAAAAGATGAAATATGTTGAGGGTAAAGATAGTGAAGAAAAATCGAGATTTGAAACATCTTTGCTTAATAATTTTAATTCTCTTAAAGAAACGATTGTGAAAGAGATTATGGTTCCAAGAATAAGTGTAATATTTATTGATTATTCTGTAAGTAAAGATGATATTTTGAAAGTTGTAACGTCCAGCAATCATTCAAGATTTCCCGTTTATAAAGAAACAATAGACGATATTATAGGAATAATTCATACAAAAGACATATTGTTACATATGTGGAAGAAAGATTTTTATGATATAGATCTAAAAGATATTATGCGAAAAGTTATGTTTGTTCCTGAGAGTAAGAAAATAGATTCTCTTTTAAAAGAATTTCAAGAAAATCATGTGCATATTGCTATTGTAGTTGATGAATATGGAGGAATTTCGGGGCTTGTTACACTTGAAGATATTCTTGAAGAGATTGTGGGAGATATTCAGGATGAGTTTGATAATGAAGTTGATGAAATAGTTCCTCTTGATGATGGAAGTTATCTTTGTACAGCTAGAGTGTTAATTGAAGATCTAAATGAAAAACTTGGATTATGTCTTCCTGATGGAGATTTTGATACTCTTGGAGGTTTTGTTTATGATCTATTTGGAAGAATTCCTTTAAAGAATGAGAAGATAGAATATAATAATTTAATTTTTACTATTAAAAATATGCATCAACGAAATATTAAAGTAATAAAGATTTCCCAAAAGGAAGGTTTATGAATTTTAAGAGATTTTTTATCATGCTTTTGTTTTTTTATTTAAATTTTGGGAGTTTGATGGGTGCTACTATAACTGCGATTGAATATTATCAAAAGGCACAAACATATTATCTTATGCAAAAATATTATGATGCTATTGATGAACTTCTTGAAGCTGTTAAGATTAATCCTAATTATTATGAGGCTTACAAATTTCTTGCTGAAATTTATTATAAATTAAAAATATATAATCAAGCTCAATTTTTTATAGAAAAAGCTTATAAAATGTCAAATAGAGATACCGAATATAAAATTCTTTATGCAAATATATTGCTTAAAAATAATGGAGCATCACAGGCTAAGAAGTTTTATTCTGAGGTTTTATCTAAACAGAAAAATAATATTGATGCTTTAGTGGGGCTTGCTTCAATTTTTGAAGAAGAAGGTTTGCTTATTGCAGCTGCTAATTATTATTTGTCTGTTCTTGAGTATAGTCGAACAAATTATAGTGCATTTGACCATCTTATGAGCATTTATGAAAAATTAAACATGAATGATAAGGCACAACATTTGATAAATAAGGTTAGAGGAACTTTTACTTCTTTGCCGGATTTTCATAGGAGAGTTGCAGAATTTTCTATTAAAACTGGTAATTTAGGATCTGCTGAGAAATATGCTCAAAATTATTTAATGTTGTTAAAGACTACTTATAAAGATTTTGGACTTGTTGATGCTTATCGCTTACTTGCTCTTGTTTATTTGTATCAAGTTAAATATGACGATGCAGTAGATGTGCTTCAAAAAGCAATAGTTATTGAACAAGATTCTGATGAGCTTTATTATTTACTTGGATATTCTTATTTAAAACTTGGAGAGGTTGATAAGGCTGTTTTTAATTTGGAGAGAGCTAAAAATATGAAAAAAGACTTAGAATTTTATGATATGGCTCTTGAAGAAAGTTTTTTTGTATCTAATTTTAGAAGTGCATTTCAAAAAAATAATAGTACTAATATAGAAATTTCTAAGAGGTATCACAATGAAGGGCTTAAGGCTTTTCAAGATTTAAGTTTAGATGCTGCAATATTTAATGTAAGGAATGCTATTGATATTTATCCTGATAATGATGGGGCTAGATTTTTGCTTGCTAAGATTTATAAATTTATGAAGTTAGATGTAATGGCATATGAAGAACTGTATTATTTGGTTGAACAGAGAAAGGTCACGGATTCTGCAATTTTAGATTTTTATGATATGGTTGCATTTGATATTAGAAGTTCTTTGTTTTTTAAGTATGGTTATAAAACTATTGGTGATTTGAATAAGCTTTATGATAACCAAACAGTTTACAGAATAGGTATTTTTACTCAAAATGAAAATAAAGTTTTTGGTGCAAATGATTTAATTTTAAAATATGCTGAGAGAATTCTTGATCGTAATTTAAATATAGAAGTGGTTAATTATAGATTTGATTATAATAAGGATAAAGATTATTTGGTAAGTAGTTTTTCTGAGGAATTTTCTTATGCACGAAATAATAATCTTGATTTATTTTTAATGTTTGATCTTGATGTAGATGTTTTTCGAAACTTGGCTAGCTTAAAAGTAGATGTTTTTTCAGGTAAAACTGGAGTTAAGGTGAAGACTTTTAGTTATAATTCAGGGGGAGTATTATATTTGAGTAATATTTTAAGTTCTTTCTCTAGAGATTTTAATGATTATTTACCAAAAAAGGGAAAAATACTTCAGATTAAAAAAGATGATGTTTTAATTAATCTTGGGTATGTAAATGATGTAAAATTAGGCGATGTATTTTTAGTTCTTAAAGAGGGAGCTTTAAAATATAATAGTGATAGTGCGAGCTTTATGAGTTATAGTAAATCAGATATTCTTGGGGAAATTTCTATTGAGGAGATAGGTGATTATATTTCTAGAGGAACTTTAAAATCATCTGCACTCTTAAGAGATTATATTCAGGAAGGATATACGGTTTTTATAAAAAAATAGTTTGACACTTGGTATTAATTAATTTATTATTTAATAATTCTAGTAGACAATAAAAAATGATGGAGGAGTTGTATGAAGTTAGCTATTAATGGCTTTGGACGTATAGGCAGAAATGTTTTTAAAATTGCTTTTGAGAGAGGGATAGAAGTTGTTGCTGTAAATGATTTGACAGATCCTAAAACACTTGCACACCTTTTGAAATATGATTCTACTTTTGGAGTATATAATAAAAAGGTTGAAGCAAGAGATGGTGCTATTGTAGTAGATGGAAAAGAAATAAAGATTATTGCTGAGCGTGATCCCAAAAAGCTTCCTTGGGGTAAATTGGGAATTGATGTTGTAATTGAGTCAACAGGTGTTTTTACTTCAGCAACAAGTGATAGAGGTGGGTATCTTGATCATGTTGAATATGCTGGTGCTAAGAAGGTAATTTTGACAGTGCCTGCTAAAGATGATATTAAAACAATTGTACTTGGTGTTAATGAGCATGAAATTACTTCTGATTTAAAAGCTGTTTCTAATGCTTCATGCACAACAAACTGTTTGGCACCTCTTGCAAAGGTTTTACATGAGGCTTTTGGTATTGAGAAAGGTCTTATGACTACTGTGCATGCTTATACTAATGATCAAAAGATTTTGGATTTGCCACATGCTGATTTAAGACGAGCACGAGCTGGGGCTCTTTCAATTATTCCTACTTCAACAGGTGCGGCTAAGGCTGTTGGGCTTGTTTTGCCTGAACTTAAAGGTAAGCTTAATGGTACTTCTATGAGAGTTCCTGTACCAACAGGTTCTATTGTTGATCTTACTGTTCAACTTAAGAAAAAAGATGTTACAAAAGAAGAGATCAATTCTGTACTTAAGAAAGCATCAGAGTCTAGAGAACTTAGTGGTATTTTAGGATATACAGAAGATCCGATAGTGTCTTCAGATATTAAAGGAAATTCTCATTCTTCAATAGTTGATGGTCTTGAGACTATGGTATTGTTAGATGGTTTTGTGAAAGTACTTTCTTGGTATGACAATGAATTTGGATATTCTACAAGAGTAGTTGATCTTGCACAAAAATTAGTTAAATAATTTATAAGATAATCTTGAGGTATTTGTAAATGTCAATAAGAACTATAAAAGATTGTGATTTTTCAGGCAAACGTGCTTTGGTTAGATGTGATTTTAATGTTCCCTTACGAGAAGGGAACATTACTGATGATACTAGAATTAAGGCGGCTTTACCCACAATAGAATATCTTAAATCTCAAGGAGCCAGAGTTGTTTTGATGAGTCATTTGGGTAGACCAAAGGGAGAGAAAAATCTTAGGTATTCTCTTATGCCTATTGCTAGGAGATTATCAGAACTGTTGGGGCAAAATGTTAAGATGTTGTCTGATTGTATAGGTGATGAGGTAGTTACAGCTGTTTCTTGTATGCAAAATGGAGATGTTGTTTTACTTGAAAATGTGAGGTTTTATAAGGAAGAAGAAGAAAATAGTGATGCTTTTGCAATGCAGTTATCAAAAAGTGGTGATATTTTTGTAAATGATGCTTTTGGAACTGCTCATAGAGCTCATGCTTCTACATCAGGTGTTGCATCTTATTTGCCAGCCGTTGGTGGATTTTTAATGGAAAGAGAAGATGAATTTTTGGGTAAAATTTTAAAAAATCCTGAGAGTCCATTTGTTTCAATAATTGGTGGTTCAAAAGTTTCTTCAAAAATTGCAGTTCTTGAATCCCTTTTACCAAAATCAAATGTGATGGTAATTGGTGGTGGAATGGCATATACCTTTTTAAAAGTAGAGGGATATTCTATTGGTAAATCTCTTTTAGAAAATGAATATATTGATGTAGCCTCATCTTTTTTGAAGAAGGCAAAGGAATTAAGTGTAGAAGTTATTTTGCCTATTGATCATGTTGTTGCAAGTGAATTTCAGGAATATTCTATGCCTGAATATGTTGACTCTGTTAATATTCCTGATAGTAAGATTGGGATGGATATTGGAGAGAAGACTTTGAAAAAAATTGAGGGAGTTCTTAGTAGTGCAAAAACTGTCATTTGGAATGGTCCTCTTGGAGTATTTGAGTTTGATTCTTTTGCCAAAGGTACAGCAAAGGTTGCAGAGTATGTGGCTAATTGTCCTGGAATTACGGTTGTTGGAGGTGGAGATTCAGTTGCTGCTGTAAATAAATTTAATTTGTCTGGAAAGATAACTCATGTTTCAACAGGGGGTGGTGCTTCTCTTGAATATCTTGAAGGAAAAGTTTTGCCAGGTATAAAGGTGTTGGAGGTTTAAGATGAGAAAGGTTTTCTTAGCAGGAAATTGGAAAATGCATTATACAAGTGTAGAGGCCGCAGATGTTGCTAAGCAGATTGTAGATGGTGTATACAATATTAATAATAATGTGGTTGTTATGGTAACACCTACATTTACGTCCCTTTGTAAAGTTTGTAGAGTAACTAAAGGAACCAATGTTCTTCTTGGTGCTCAAAATATGTCTTATGAGAATAGCGGAGCTAGAACAAGTGAAATTGCGCCTTCTATGCTTTTGGAATTTGGGGTTGATTACGTAATACTTGGACATTCTGAATGTAGAACATATCTTGGCGAAAATGATGAAATTATAAATAAGAAAGTTCTTACAGGTCTTAAACATCCATTTAAATATTTAATTCTCTGTGTTGGAGAAACTCTTGAAGAGAGAGAAAAAGGTAAAACTTTAGATGTAGTTTTGAATCAGGTTAGAAATGGATTAGCATCTGTATATGAATCTGATCTTCAGAGAATAATTTTAGCTTATGAACCTGTATGGGCAATTGGGACAGGAAAGACAGCAACAAAAGAAGAAGCACAAGAAGTTCATAAGGCAATTAGACTTGAAATTCAATCGTTATATTCAAAGTCCGCAGCAGATAATATTATTATTCAATATGGTGGTTCTGTTAATGTTGACAATGTGGAAGGTTTAATGGGTGAAAACGATATTGATGGAGCATTAATTGGTGGTGCATCTTTAAAAGCAGATTCGTTTTTAAAGATAATTAATAAAATATCGAAGTAGAGAGGTTGATTTTGGAGTTAGTTAGGTTTTTGGTATTTATCTTTTTTGTTATTACTTCATTTATGATTATTTTGTTAGTATTGTTTCAAGATGAGCAAGGCGATGGCATTGGAGGAGTGTTTGGAGGTGGAAGTTCTTCTATTTTTGGGGCAAGATCTTCAAGTGTTGCAATAAAAATTACAGCATTTTTTATTACTCTTTTTTTTGTTTTTGTAATTGCATTATCTTTTATTAATACCAAACGAGTTGATAGTGATTTGTTGAGAAATGTTAAGGTTGATGAGAAGAGTTCAACTTTTTGGAATGATGATGAAAATAAAAATAATGAAGATGATGCTTTAAATAAAGAAAATCAAGAAGATAGATAATAAATTTAAATAACTTGTATATACTGTTTAAAGACATGGCTTATTATGCAAATTGATTTATTGAAAATTGATTGTGGTTTTATTGTGTTCTTGTAGGTATCTTAAAGTTTTACTAAAGTGGTTTGAACCTAAAAATCCGTTGTGTGCAGAATAAGGAGAGGGGTGGCTTGTTTCAAGAATTAAATGTTTTGATGTATCTATTAATTCTTTTTTTCCCTTTGCAAAATTACCCCATAACATAAATACAACATTATTTAAATTTTTTGAGATAATTTTTATTACTTCGTTTGTAAAAATTTCCCAACCAATGTCCTTATGAGATGATGGGCGACCTTCCTCTACTGTTAATATTGAATTTAGCAAAAACGTTCCCTGTTCTGCCCATCGTGTTAAATCTCCATTTGGAATAGTTTTTATTTTTAAACTTCTCTCTATTTCTTTAAAAATATTTTGTAATGATGGAGGTATCTTGATGTCTGAATTAACAGAAAATGCCAAACCATTGGCTTGTCCTTTTCCGTGGTATGGATCTTGTCCAAGTATCACTACTTTAATATCTTTAAATGGTAAGGTATCAAATGCATTAAATATTAATCTTGGTGGTGGAAATATTTTATCCTTTTTAGTTTTATACTCATTTTTTATGAAACTTACAAGTCTTTTAAAGTATCCTTTGCAAAATTCACTTTTTAACATTTCTTTCCAAGATTCTTCAATTTTTACTTCCACATTTAATATTATATAGAAAATTAATGATTTTGTAATATTTTAATTTGATTTTATTGGTTTTTTATTTAGAATAATATGTTATGGTCAGTGATACATTGAAAAGAATAGAAATATTGGCTGAATTTATAACTCGAAGAAGACGAGAGAGAATAGATGAAGTATTAAATAATCGTACGAATTATTTGACACTTGTACTTGAAGATATTTTTCAATCTCAAAATGCAAGTGCTACAATGCGTACAATTGAGATTTTAGGACTTAGTAATATTCATATTATTGAGACTAATAATAAGTATACTTTAAATCCAGGTGTTGTTCTTGGAGCTTCAAAGTGGATAGGTATTAATAAATATAAATGTGTAAAAGTTGCATTTGAACATTTAAAAGCTAATGGGTATAAAATAGTAGCTACATCATTAGATAATGAAGCCATATCTCTTGAAGATTTTCCAATTGATACTAAAATGGCAGTATTTTTTGGAACAGAGTTAACGGGACTTAGCCATACAATTTTGCAAAATGCTGATTTGCATTTAAAAATACCAATGTATGGATTTACACAAAGTTATAATCTCTCTGTAGCTGTAGCTATAGTCTTTTATTCTTTAATTAATCGTTTAAGAAGTAGTTCTATTGATTATTTGCTCAATGAAGATGAAAAGTTAAACTTAAAGCTTGAATATTATAGGAAAATTATAAAAAGGTATAAGGTCATTGAGAAATTGCAGTTTTTCTAATTTTTAGTTTGTTTAGGAAACAATATATAAAGGTATCAATTATCATTATTGCAATGGTAAAGATCCATGAACTTTTTACCATATTAATGTTATTTCCAGGATATAATTGTTCTATTATATACATTGAAATATTTGCTAGCATATAGGCTATACAAGAAGAGCAGAATCTTGATACATTATGACTGATCCATTTGCTGTTTATATTATTTTTTTGTAGCATAGAATATACTTTTATGTTCACATAGTTAGATAAAAATATGATATATGTTCCAGTGAAAATTATTGAAATATAAGAAGCATTGTAGAACAATACTTTTAAGTGTATATTGGAAGTATCAAATTCATTTTGGTGAAAATAGAGTGTGAAATGCATCATTATTACAAAAGTGATATGTGAGAGCATATTTAATGTTATTGACTCTATAGCTGATTTTTCATTATATTTTTCTGTAATTAAATTTAGCGAACAAAGTGTTGATAGAAAGGTTATGCCTGATAGACTAATTTGTTGTTCGAATATAGTCACTTTTTTAAATATAATGAGATTTGAGAGTATATTCATTATTATGTTAAAACAAAAAAGTCCCGATTTGCCGAATAGGTAGTATAATAATGTTAATTGTGAGTATACAAATGTTATTAGAATTGTCCATAAAATTATGTTTATCATGTTGCTAATTATAACAAATTATTAAGTGATAATTGAATGTATATTTACTCATTAATTTGGATTTTTTTATTCTGATATATGTATTTTGCAATGTAAATAAATGGAGTGCCCATGATGCCTGCGATTCCTTTAATAAAATATGTGGATATTATTATATTAAGATAGGCTTCTTTTGGAAATATATTAAAGTATGTTGCAATGCTTACAAAAATTATCGTATCTATGAATTCACTTACTAATGTTGATCCATTGCTTCTTATAAACAAGAATTTTGGGAATTTTTCTTTAATGAAACGAAATAGGTATATATCGTTTAATTGAGATATTATGTATGCGATAATTGATGCGATTAATAAAATTGGAATTGAAGAGAAAATATTTTCTAAATTTTCTAAGTATATGTCAGAATTATTTGTTGAAAAATAAAGTTGGATATTTGTAATAAATGCAAATGCTATAAAACTTATAAATCCAATATAAACCGCTTTTTTTGAATTTTTATGACCATGAATTTCTGATAAAATATCTGTTGCAACATATGATGATGCATAAATAATATTGCCCAGTGTTGCATGTAATCCAAATATTGTAATTTGCTTTAAAACTTGAATGTTTGCAATAATGACGGATGATACTAGCCATGCTAGTAAGCCTTTTTGTCCAAAAAAATTGTACGTAATAATTAAAATTGAATAAGTACAAATTAACATGATGCACCATAGCATTTCGTTATTCAAAAAATCTCCTTGAATCATTTATCATTTTAATATCTATTAATGTATTAAAGTAATTATAAGCTTTTAAGTGTTGTTTTGTAAATTAGTTTGTTTTTCCTTTTTTTATTTATTTGTGTTATACTATCCTTAAAAGATTATTTAGAGGGGATGTTTTTGGATTTGACTAAGAACTTTAGTAGCATAAATGGCAAGCAGAGGGAATCTCTTAAAACTTCTTTAATAAATGCAAAAAATAATAACTTTACAAGTTCAGATCTTGTAATGGCTGCTTAATTTAGCAGAGAGTTTTGTTGGATTTTGCTTTGAGGTTCAACTTATACTCTTTAAGACATCAAAGTATGCCTAAAAATGTTTCAAGTTGATTTTTAGGGACCTTTAAACTTGAGAGTAATTTGGTGGTTTGCTTGTTTTCCAAGCCTTATTGCTTTTTCTAAAAATTAGCTAAGCTTGTAGATATTTATGATATTATTTTTAGGACGCGGGTTCAATTCCCGCCATCTCCAATTTTTTTACATTTCAGGTTATTAGCTTTTTAAGAAGCGTCCTATCGGAATCGAACCGACATCATTAGCTTGGAAGGCTAAGGTAATAGCCATTATACGAAGGACGCACAGATAACAAAGTTGATTCTATAAAAAAATTCATTTTATGTCAATTGATTTTATTGTTAATTTCGGCTAGTATTTTTTTTGTTTAGTAAGTACAATTATGTTAACTTTTGTATAAGCTAATATATAAAGGATTTTTGTGTGGAGGACTTAATGGGCGAGAGAGGGGAAGTATATTCTGATAAATTGTTTACAAATTCAGATAGGACTTATTTCTTTAATGTTAAAGAAAATAGAAAAGGTGATTATTTTCTAAATATTGTAGAGAGTAAGAGAAATGTTAATGGAGATTTTGAGAGACATTCAGTTTTTGTTTATGAAGAAAATATTGACGAATTTGAATCAAATTTATTGAAAGCAATTTCTGTAATTAAGAAAAAGGTTACTGGAAATTTAGTTAAAAAAGGAGAATATCATAATGATCGTAGATCCTAGAGTGTTTCATAAGCATGATCCTTTCTGAGGATGATTTAGTCCTAGTCATGGACATAATTACAGTTTATGTTAATTGATATTTAAATTAATTGAAAGCTCTTTCTGTGAAGGCTTAGTATTCCGTGTTTTTTGATTGCATCTTTGTGTTCTTTTGTTGGATATCCTTTGTTTTTTTTAAGTCCATATAGGGGATAAATTTTATCATATTCAACCATCAATTTATCTCTTTGTACTTTTGCAATAATTGATGCTGCTTTTATTTCATCAATCATAGAATCCCCTTTAATTATTGCTCTAATTTGTTTAGCTTGTATTTTGGGGATAAATTTTCCATCTACAAGTACTAGGTTGCATTCTATATTTAATTTTTGATATGCGATTTGCATTGCAAGGAGTGAAGCATTATGAATATTAATTTTGTCAATAATTTCATTGGATATATCTGCAAACGCATAATATGCATTTTCTAGTATTAATGCTGAGAGATATTCTCTTTTTGTTTTGGTAAGTTTTTTTGAATCATCTAGTTCATTTAAAAAGTTGGGTTTACTTTTAAAAATAACAGCTGCACTTAAGACTGGGCCAAAGATACACCCTCTTCCAACCTCATCAATTCCACAAATCATAACTATTTATTATAATACAGAATTATGTTTAGTAAATTAATATTGTTTATAATTTAAGTGGGAGTAGTTTTGTTTTTAGAAAAAATAGGACTTTTAGGATTTAAGTCTTTTGTTAAAATGCAAGAATTAAAGTTAAATAGTAGTTTAAATTTTATAGTAGGTCCAAATGGTTGTGGAAAAAGTAATTTACTAGATGCAATTCGTTTTTGTATAGGTGAAGATAATTTAAGTATTTTGAGAATTAAACATATAACAGATTTAATTTCTGTATCAAAATCTAAGGAATCTAATTTTGCTGAGGTGACTCTTTTTTTTAATAATGAAGATCTCTCTATTGGTGATTTTAGAGATAAATTTTATATTAGAAGAAGGCTTTATAAAGATGGTACAAGTGAATATTTTTTAAATAATGATAATTTGAATCTTAAAAATTATATGGATCTTGTTAATAAGCTAAGATTTAAGAATTCTCCTTATATGTTTATTAATCAGGGGAAGATTGAGAGAATATCTTCAAGTGGCAATATTAATTTAAAATCTCTAATAGAAGAGGCTAGTGGAATAGATATGCTTAGAGTTGAAGAGGAACAGGCATATAAGAGCTTAGAAAAATCTAGAGAAAATTTGACTTCTCTTTTGATGTTGAGAGATGAATTAAATGAAAAATATGAAAAAATTAAGAATGACTTTTTGATTAAAGATAAATACCAAAAATTAAAGAACGATTTAGAAGTATTGGATAAAAATTTAAGCTTGAAGAAGCTTTTTAATCTTAACTTTGAATTAACTAAACTTAAGAATGGCTTGAATATTAAAGATATAGACAATATTTTGCATTTAAGTAGTTTTTCTATTGAAAGTATTAAGGAAAAATTAGAATTTTATTCTCTTAGAGAAAAGAATGTTATTAAGAATATTGAACTTATTAAAAAAGAAATTGAAATGTTAAAATCTAAGTTGCTTACAATGGAAATTAAGATTCAAAAATTAGAACATGATAAGAGGGGAAAATTAAATTTAGCAAATATTTTTATGGGCAATAAGTCACAGATTGAATCAGTAAAAGTAAGCATAAATGAAGAGCTTATGAATTTAAATAATTCCCTTCAAAGTAAAAAGAAAGATTTTTTCATATTGACTGATGAGATAAATAGGTATACCAGGAGTTTTTTTGAACTTGTTGATTTAGTATTGTCGATTGTCAAGGAAAGTAATATAGAAGAATTTGAGCAACTTAAAAAAAACATTTTAAATTCTTTAAAATTGTTTGAAGATACATTAAGCATCAAATATCTTAAAAATATTAGAGAAAATTTACTTAAATATATAGTCAAGGAAGATAAACTTTTAAATTTATTAAGAGAGAAAATTGAACCTATTTTTGAACAAAATGTTGATTTAAGAAAATTTTTGCTTACGAGAAATAATTCTAAGACTAGTCTTGCAAAGGAAATCACTACTATTGAGAGTTTAGTGTCTGAGAAGACATTAAAATTAAATGAGATATTGGGTGAGATTGAATATACAGAGCTTTCTAGGCTTAAAAATGAAGATGAAATTAAATTAATTGATAGTAATTTAAAATTTTTATTTGAAACTAGGGATGAACTTAAGGAACGCCTTAATAATTTAAATTTAAAACTGGATGAATTAAACTTGGAACGAAGTGACATTAATGTTAATTTAGACAAGTTTTTAAGTGATGCAAAAGGTAGTGAATTAGTTGGAAATAAAGAGGTCAATACTTTGAGTGTATTAGATGCTTTTAAAAATTCATCTTATTATGAATACATGAAAAAGCAAGCAGAGTATGATATTTTATTGCATTCTAATTTGGATATTAAGGATGAGATAAAAGATTTTAATTTTGTTAATAAGGATATGGAAAAATTTGATCTTGAAGATGATTTAGTACAGATAGCTTCTTTACGGAAAGAAATGAGTATGATTGAGCATGATAATTATATTTTTTTTAATGTTGAGAGGGAATATAATGAAATAAAGGATAAGGTTGAAAAAATAAATTTACAAATAAACGATTTAAATGCTACTAAAGAATCTTTAGATAAGCTTAGAAAAAGAATTAAGAGGGAAATTAATAAAAAATTTAATGATGCTTTCGATAAAATTAGTGATCATTTTATTTATTTTTTTAGTCGAATATTTAAGGGTAGTGGAAGTTTATTTTATGATAAGGATTTAGATGAAATAGAAATTAAAATAAATTTTAAGGATAAATTAGTCAAAGGCAATAAAATGCTTTCTGGAGGAGAGCATTCTTTAATTAGTATAGCATTTTTGTTTGCTTTGTATTATTATTCTCCTGCTTCATTTTGTGTACTTGATGAAATTGATGCTTCTCTTGATTTTGAAAATAGTAATAAACTTTCAACACTTTTAAATGAACTTGGTCAAAAAGTTCAATTATTGATAATAACTCATAATATGTATGTTGCTAAGGGAAGTAAGAATTTAATTGGTGTTACTAGTGATAATGGAGAAAGTGTAATATTTAATATATAATTTATTTAGTATATTAGGAAAATTATTATGAGAGAGAAAAAGTTTCATTTTCAACAATATTTTTTAATATTAATATTTTTATTAATTATTGTTTCTTTTTTGACTTATTTGTATTCATCTAAAATTATTGACGAGAGTAAAAATAATACTGAAGAGAATGTAAATCTTAAGTTGAAACTGCTTAATATAGAAGATTTTTATTTTGATTTGAATTCTAGTTTTAATATGGATGATTTTTTCTTTCCTAAACCTAGTCTTCCTGATGGTAAATTGGGTGATAGTGTAATGCATTATCGAACAATTAATGAAGACATTTTGAAAGATCTTTGGGTTAAGTCAGATAATTTATTTAATATTGATTTAGAAAAGGAAAATGAATTATTAGTTGATAAAATTTTGGAAAATTATAAGTGAATAAAGGGAATTTTATTTATTGTAATTTTTTATTCTTTATTATTAATATAGTATCCTCTTTTGCTTTTGAAAAGAATAAACAGAATATTTATGAACTTGATTTTAATAGTGAAAGGCAAGAATTTTTGGTAAATATTAATTCAAAGTTTAATCTTTGTTTTAAAGATGAAGCTTGGATTTATATTAAAAATAATAAAAATAATCCTTTTATTAAATTTTTATCAGAATCTTATCAAAATGGTGCTATGTTTTCTTTTCAAACTTCAAAAAATGTTGGAATTGTTATGTTGACATTTAAGTATCAAAATGTAAAGGATTCTAGGGAATTTACTAAAAATGTAATTTTGAGGATTGTTAACCAAGAAAAATCTTTAAATTTGGATCAAATGGATCCTGAAGGCAATTTAAATTTAGATAAAGATATTAAAAATGGTGAGGATTTTGGATTAAATAATCAGAGTGGACATAATGTAGATTTGAAAGATATTATGAGAAGAGCTTTAAATTTATATCATATTAATGATTACAAGGGAGCAATTGAATTGCTTAATAAATATGATTTTAATAGTGATGAGTATATTTTATTAAAGGCAGAACTTTATTATAAGAATGGTGATTATTTGAACTCTTATTTAAATTATTTGAGTTTAAGGGATGATTTTTTTAATCAGATCTTTGTGAATTTAATTAGTCTTGGTATTAAATTAAATAAAGTTGAAAATGTATTAAGGGATGTTAGATTTTTAGTAGAAAATAATATTGATTTTGATGAGGATACTTATCTTGATATTCTTGAGTTTTTATTAACAAATGGTGAGCATGAATTTTACTCTAGCTTGAGTTCATTGTATTATCCAAAATATGTAAGTTCAAAGTTTGAAGATAGATATAATTATTTATTAGGTAAATTTTATGAAACCGAGAGCAAATATAAAGATTTTGTAAAGTCTCTTAGTTACTACAAAAGAGTTATTGATAGTTATCCTTTTAGTAGTTATTATGAATTATCTAAATTAAGGTTTTTGTTTTTAAAACGGTTTTTTTAGGAGAAATTGAATATGATTAGGCGTAAACTTACTAAGCAACTTGAGATTATTAAAGACTATCTTTGGGAGATGAAAGAGTGTGTTCTTAAAATGATAGAAAATTCATTAATAGCTTTAGAGTCTAGAGATAAAAATTTGGCTAAAAAAATTATTAATGAGGATGAAAAAATGATAGATGATTATCAATATGATATTGAAGATTTATGTGGACGCATAATTGCTACTGAACATCCTGTTGCTACTGAGCTTAGAGAAATTTTGGCAATTATTAAAATTATTAGCTCTCTTGAACGTATTGCAGATCATTCTACTAAAATTGTAAAAGTAGTACTTCTTTTGGAATCTAATGTAGGAGATTTTTCTTCTGTTGATATTTATCAAAAACCTTTAAGAGAAATGGCAGATACCGCAAAAGATATGCTTGCAAATATTTTTGATGCTTATTTTGATGGAGATTTTATTAAAATACTTAAGATAGTAAAGTATGATAATATTATAGATAAATTGTTTTCAAAACAAAAAACTCTTGTAATTGATGCAATGAAAAATAATCCAGAAAATTTAGATTATCTTTTAAATATATTATTTTTAAATAGTTTTTTAGAAAGAGTTGGAGATCATGTTGCAACAATAGGAGAGCTACTTTATTTTGTTAAAGTAGGAGAGAAAGTAAATCTTACTTAAATAAATAATGTGCCAGTTTATTCTTTTATTTATTTAATCATTATGATTGTTTTTTCATTGAATTGATTTTTTTATATGTTGCTGGCATTACATATTCTAAGTTTTTATTACCTCTAATTGTTTCTGAATGTCCAATTAATAAGTAAGAATCATCTTTTAAGTATTGATTGAATTTGTCAGCAAGTTTGTTTCTTGTTTTCTCATCAAAATAAATCATTACGTTTCGACAAAAAATTAAATCAAATTTTTTATTAAATGGGAAAACATCGTTCATTAAATTTAATTTTTTAAATACGGTCATTTCTTTAAGTTCGTCTTTAACTTCAAATTTGTCATTTTGTAGTTTATTTAAATATTTATTTTTTAAATGTTTTGGTAGAGTTTTTACTCGGTCTTCTGGATAAATTCCTTCTTTAGCTTCTTTTAATACAGTAATTGAAATATCTGTTGCTAAAATTTTTGCGTTGCATTGGATTTTATTGTTATTGATATATTCATTTAATATCATTGCTATTGTGTATGCTTCTTCTCCACTTGAGCATCCAGCTGACCATATTCTAATTTCTTTTTCTTGTGTTTGTGTTATTCTTTTGATCATTTTGGGTAGAAGATTGTTTGCAAGGAATTCAAAGTGATTAGGTTCTCTAAAAAAATAGGTGTGATTTGTTGATATTTTATCTACTAATTCTATTAGAGATATTTGATTTTTTTGATTTTCTAAGTAATTAATATATTCTGTAAAATTGTTTAAGTTTTTTGCTTTAATTGTTGATGATAAGCGACTCTCTATTAATAATTTTTTTTTCTCGCTAAGATTAATACCAAAATTGTTATAAATTATTTTGGTGAGTCTTTGAAATTCTTCTTTGTTTATTTTGATATTAAATTCATTATTAATATTCATTATTATATGTCACATCCGTTATATTAGTATCTCTTAATTTTTTAAATATTAGTTAAATATTAATTATAATATTGAAATTTATGATATCAAATATTTTTTTAATATAAATGTTTGAATTGAAATAATATGTGAATTATGCTATTTTAATATCTAAAATGCTATTTTATTTCAGTTGAAGGGTTTTTATTATGCGTAAGAGAATAAGTCAAACAAAAAGCGTTATATCTGGTGGTGAGAATGATAAAAGAGTTGGGATGTGGGGCATTTTTGCACTTATATTGATTGTATTTGGGTTTATTATTGCACCTTTAATGCCAGGATTATTTGATACTACTGATTCGTCTAATTTAAAGTTTGGCTTTTATAAGGGACAGCCGATTTATTATGCTAAAGATAATAAATTTGCACAATATGTTAATTTTTATTCAAATTTTTATTCTAAACTAAAAAGAGATAATAATTATGATATAGACTATTTTATTTGGCGCTTAGCTTTTATGAAGTATGTTGAGGATATTGCTTTTCTTGATTTGGCAAAGAGTAGTAACTTTTATATTTCAAAAAGTGTTTTGAGTCAAAATGTAATGAACTCTCCTGTTTATTTAGATTCTAATGGTAATTTTAGTCCTAAAAGGTATAATAAAGTTTCTGATTATCAAAAGTTTAAAATTTATAGTGACGCTGTGGAAAATTTGCTTTCTTCAAATATTCAGATTTTTTTGAATAGTAGTTTTGTATTTTCAGATTTTCTTTTAAGTGCTGTTAAGAATATGAGTAAGATTAGAAAAAATATTGCTTATATTACACTCTCTTATGAAGATTTTCCAAAAGATAAAGTAATATCTTATGCTGAAGATAATCAAAAGTTGTTTAAAAGTTTAGATCTTGTTTCTATTAGTTTTAAAAATTTAAGTGATGCTAATGATGCTTATGACAAATTATTTAAGGGTATGCCTTTTGAAGAGGTTGCTAAGTTTTATTCTGAAGACGTTGCTAATTTTAAAGGTATTGCTTCTTCTAGGCAGTATTATTTTGATTTAGATCTTATGCTTAAGGAAAAAGAAGATCTAAGTTCAATTTTTTCTTTGAAGGTAAATGAATTTACTAATCCTATTAAATCTAAGAGTTCAGGTGAATATAAAATATATAAAGCGTTAAGTGATATTTATAATTTTGATCAAAATTCAAATAATGATATTAGTGCTGTTAAAAATTATATAGAAACTTATGAACCCAATGTTATTGAGACTTACCTTGAAAATAAACTTAATGCTATTTTATCTGAAATTAATTCTGATGTTGGAGAGGAACGATCTTTGCAAAAATATAATTTGAAAGTAAAAGAAGATGTAGTTAATCTTGCATATAATATGAACATTTATTCTAGTACTTTAAAAGAGCTTTCAATTTTTAGTAATAGTCAAGGTTTTTATGACTTAATTTTTGATTTGAAAGAAGGTCAATGGTCTAAACCCTTTTTAGCAGATCATAAAGTTTATTCATTTTATTTACGTTCATCTTCTAATGATTCTTATGAGTCTGATGCTTTAGTTCAAGAGGATCGTATTATTGATAATTTTTCTAAAGCAAATAGTAAGTTGCTATTAGATAATGTCTTAAAGAAAAATAATTTTAAAGAAAATTTTAATGAGGCATTTTTTTCTTTAAAGGATTTTAGTTTAAATGCCGGTAATTAGAGTGTAGTTTAAGCTTTTATATTTTATTGAGTATAAGAGTAGATATGTAAAAATCATGTGATATGTTTTTTAAACAATATTTTATATTTCTTTTTTTCGTTTTATTTTCTTGTGTTAAAGGAAATAAGGATTTTATTATTTTTAATAAAGATTTTAATAAAAAGATGAGTAATAGCAAATTAAATTATTCTGATGCAAATGTGAGTGAAGATTCTGGAGAGAATGTGTTTGGGTCTTTAATTGATCTGAAGGGTTATAAAATTTTGTCAGTTCATCAGGAAAATTTGAATTTAGATGTTTATTTTGAGCAAGTGGTTTTAGCTCAAAATTTTGCAGATTTGAAGACACATTTATTTATTATTGGTTTTGATCCTAAAAGTCATGAGGCAGTTGTTCTATTTAAGACACAAGTAAATATTGATTCTAAAAATTCTTATAATATGTATCTTGAAGATATTACTGGTGATTATGATTTTGATATAGTTGTTCAGGGTTTTTTAGATGAATATGCTGTTTTATATGTTTTTAAAAGGGCAGTTGCTAATGATGTTTCGTCATATAGACCTATATTTTTTGATAAGGTTAATGGAAACATTATTATAAATAAGTATTCTAGGTCTTCTGCTTATGATGATAAGAAATCGAGGGAAAGTTATTCAATTTCTTTAGAGAGATATGAAAAGCAGGGGGAGGATATGATAGTAAGTAAGATAGAAAAGTATGTATATTCTCAAGCGCAGGGTAAATATTATCCTTTGTCTACTAGTGAAAAGGTTAGACGTATAGATAATGATGTATATCAAACTTTAAAAAATTTACCTAAAGATGAAGTTTATAAATTTTTATATGGTGTTTGGTATGATAATGATTCTCATCAACGTTCAGGAAAGTTAGATCTTAAAAATATTTTGCTCTTATCATTTAATAGGCATTTTAATGAAATTAGTATTTTTAAGAATAATTCTCAAGAAATTGCACACATTGAATATATTTCAAGACCTGCCTATAATATTCTCAATATCAGTACTAAATCTGTTTTTTCCGATTTAATAGTATATAACTTTTGGATTAAAATTGTTGATATTGACAATATTGAAATAAAAATTGATACAGGAACAGATGCTTATGATAAGTATGGGTTCTCAGGTATTTTTAAACGATTTAATAATTCTGTTTTAGAGAATGATGATCAAAAATTTTTGTTTATTCCAAATGGTAATTATGTTTATAAAGATGTTATTTATGATTTTTCTTATCCTAGTCTTACTTATATTGTTAAAGATAATATTTATTATGGAATTTTTAATGTTTTTAATTTAAATAATAATTTAGTTCTTGAATATGAAATTAGCATGGATGAGAATAAGGTAAGTGAGTCTTTTATTGTTGAGTATAGTGAGAGAATAGTTAATAATCAAAAATTTTCTACTATTATTCTTCATCCTATTAAGATTTTAAAAGATGAAGTAAGTTTGCTAAAAAGGCAAAAATTAAAACTTGAGAGAATAGAGAAATTAGGGTAAAAACCATATGAAAATATTAAGGAGTATTATTACTTATATTAGTTTTTTTTTCTTTGTATTGTTTTTTACTGTTTTATTTTTTGTATTTTTAGTTTTTAAGATATTTAGATTTGAAAATGCTTTTATAAAATTTATTTTTGTATTGATTAGATTTGCTATTAAGACTTGTTTATGGTTGTCTGGAATTAAGGTTGTTATTACAAAAGATGATGATTGTTGTTTGAACAAAGATGGTGGTGTGGTAATTATTGCAAATCATATTGCGTCAATGGATCCTATTTTTTTAATTTATGTTTTTATAAGGCCTTTTGTAATAGTTGCTAAGAGATCGCTTTTAAGTATTCCTTTAGTTAATTTTATATTACTTTCTATGGGAGCTATTTTTGTCAATAGAAGCAGTATAAGATCTTCTGCTGTTACTCAACAAAAGGCGACTAAAATTATTAAAGAGGGTGGAGCTATTGGAATTTTTCCTGAAGGAACCAGAAATAGAGGTGGAAAAACAAAAGATTTTAAAAGAGGTTCTGTTAATTTGGCTTTAAGAACAAATTCTCCAATTGTTCCTGTTACTTTGCTTAATACACATAAAGTTTTTATTAAAAATTTAATATTAAATTCAGGATTATCAGTATATGTGCATATCCATTCTTTAATAGATGTTTCTAATTTGACAGATGATGAGAAGGAGCAGCTTCATGTTATTGTGAGAGATAAAATAGTTAAAAAATTAGAAAAAATGAAAATTCAGTATAATTGTTGATAGGAATTTAAATGAAAAAAAATTTTTATGATGAGAGTAAAATTGTTACCTTATCTTCTCTTGAACATATTAGATTACGATCTGGAATGTATATTGGAAGACTAGGAGATGGTTCTAATATTGATGATGGTATTTATATTTTAATTAAAGAAATCGTTGATAATTCAATTGATGAATTTATTATGGGTTATGGCAAAGAAATTGTTATAAAAAGAGAGGATAATGTCATTACTGTAAGAGATTATGGTCGTGGAATTCCTCTTGGAAAGGTTGTTGAGAGTGTCTCTGTTATTAATACTGGTGCTAAGTATAATGACGATGTTTTTCAATTTTCTGTAGGGCTTAATGGAGTTGGGACTAAAGCTGTTAATGCTTTAAGTTCAAAATTTTTAATAAGGTCGATAAGAGAAGGTAATTTCTTTGAAGCTGTTTTTTCAAAAGGAAATTTAATTAATACTACAGAAGGTAAATCTGATGAACAAAATGGCACTTACATTGAGTTTTTAGCAGATACAGAAATTTTTGGGAAATATAAGTATAGTGAGGATTTTTTACAAAGAAGATTTTTTCATTATGCTTGCTTAAATAAAGGTTTAGAAATTAATTATAATGATCAAATTTTTCGGTCTGATAATGGGCTTCTTGATTTTATAAGAGCCGAGATTAAGTATGAAGATTTACTTTATGATTTTGTTTATTATTCTAGTAAAACTTTAGAGTTTGCATTTTCTCATACAAATAATTATGGTGAGACATATTTTTCATTTGTAAATGGACAATATACTAGTGATGGAGGTACTCATCAAACAGGTTTTAGAGAAGGTTTTGCGAGAGCCATTAATGATTTTTTAAAAAAAACATATTCGTCTACTGATATTAGAGAAGGACTTGTGGCAACTCTTTCAATTAAAATAAAGGATCCAATATTTGAAAGTCAGACTAAAAATAAGCTTGGTAATGTTGAAACTAGAGGTAACATTGCTAAGGAAGTGCAAAGGCTAATTTTAGAGATTTTATATAAAGATAAAACACTTGCAAAAACGATAGAGAGTAAAGTTATTGATAATGAACGTCTTAGAAAGGAATTAAGCAGTGTACGGAAAGAGGCAAAAGAGAGAGCAAAAAAAATATCTTTTAAAATTCCTAAACTTAAAGATTGTAAATTTCATTTTAATGAAAAAAGTGTACATTCTGATGCAACCATGATTTTTTTAACAGAAGGAGATTCTGCAACAGGATCAATGGTGTCTTGTAGAGATGTATATACACAGGCTATATTTTCTCTTCGTGGTAAACCCCAAAATATGTTTGAAAAAAATAGATCTGAAATTTATAAAAATGAAGAACTCTATAATATGATGGTAGCTCTTGGTATTGAAGAATCAATTGAAAATTTAAGATATAATAAAGTAGTAATTGCTACAGATGCAGATTTTGATGGATTTCATATTAGGAATTTGCTTTTAACATTTTTCTTAACTTATTTTGAAGATTTGGTTTTAAATGGGCATATGCATATTTTAGAGACACCACTTTTTAGAGTAAGAAATAAGAGTGCTACTATTTATTGTTATTCTGAGGAAGATAAACAGAAAGCGCTTCTTAAACTTAAAAATCCTGAAGTTACAAGATTTAAAGGACTTGGAGAAATTTCGCCAAATGAATTTAAGGGTTTTATTGATGTTGCTAATATTAAACTTACAAAGGTAGATCTTGTCAATATTAAAGAAATAAAAGAGCAATTGGGATTTTATATGGGGCCAAATACTCCTGAGAGACGAAACTTTATTATGGAGAATTTAATTTAATGAACATTAAAACATTACTTAGAGATAATTTTTTACAGTATTCATCTTATGTTATTAAAGATCGTGCAATTGCTAGTGTTATTGATGGATTTAAACCGGTACAGAGACGAATAATACATTCTCTTTTTGAAATGAATGATGGTAATTTTCATAAAGTTGCAAATGTTGTTGGAAATACAATGAAATATCATCCTCATGGAGATACTTCAATTTATGAAGCTCTTGTTAATATGGCAAATAAAGATTTATTTATTGAAAAGCAAGGAAATTTTGGTAATCTTTTAACGGGTGATCCTGCTTCTGCATCTCGTTATATTGAATGTCGATTAACTCCTTTAGCGTTTGAAGTGCTCTATAGTAAGGAAATAACGACTTATGAGCCTTCTTATGATGGTCGTAATGCTGAGCCTTTGATTTTTCCTGCTAAAATTCCTGTAATACTTATTCAGGGAAGTGAAGGAATTGCTGTTGGTATGGCTGCTAAAATTCTTCCTCATAACTTTAATGAAATTTTAAGAGCTGTTAAGAGTGAGTTGCTTGGTGAAGCTTATAAGCTTTATCCTGATTTCCCAACAGGTGGAATAGTTGATGTTAATGAGTATGCTGATGGCAATGGAAAGGTTTTGGTTCGTGCAAAAATTGAACCTACAGATGATAATAAGGCTATTTTGATAAAAGAATTACCTTTTGGAGAAACTACAGAAAGTTTAATAGCTTCAATTGAGAGGGCTATTCGTAAAAACTATATTAAAGTTTCGAGTATTAATGATTTTACTACAGAAAATGTAGAGATTGAATTGACCCTTCCAAGGGGGGTATATGCCAATGAAATTATTGAAAAACTGTATCATTATACAAATTGTCAAGTTTCTATTTCTGTTAATTTGCTTTTATTGAGTGATAGATATCCTGTTATTTATACTGTTACAGATATTATCAAGTTTCATGCTGAGCATTTACAAAAAGTTTTAAAGATGGAGCTTGAACTTGAGAGAAGTAAGATACTTGAAAAAATTTTTTCTAAGACCTTAGAGCAAATATTTATTGAACATAAGATTTATAAAATTCTTGAAACTATTTCTAAAGAATCTGATGTTGTTGATATTGTAATGAGTGAAATTGTTAAGTATGGAGATAGGTTTTCTAGAAAAATTGTTTTAGATGATATTGAGAACTTGCTTAAAATTCCTATTAGGAAAATAAGTATGTTTGATATTGATAAAAATAATAAAGATATTCAAATTTTAAGTAAAGAATTAAAAAGTGTAGAAAGTAATATTGAATCAATTAAAAATTATGCAATAAATTTTATTGATAAACTTCTTGCTAAATATTCAAAAATGTATCATAGAAAGACAGAGATATCTCTTATTGAATCCAAAAATGCTAGAGAAATTGCTACTAAGAATATGAAAATTTATGTGAGTTTAAAAGCAGGGTTTGTTGGAACCAGTCTTATTGATGGTGAATTTATTGGAAATGCTAGTTATTATGATAAGGTATTAATCTTTAAAAAGGATTCTTATATTTTAAAAAATATTGAAGATAAGACCTTTATTGAAAAGAATAATGTTAGTGTTTTAGTTTATGATATAAATAATTCTAAGGAGCAGGTATTTTCTATAATTTATCTTAATAAAGTCGATAATTTTTATTATGTTAAAAGATTTAGGATAGATAAGTTTTTAACTGATAAAGTTTATTATTTTTTAAATAAAGATGATGAATTTATAGATTTTACTTTTAATGCACAATTTGTGGCGTTTTCTACTAGTAGAGATGTTGTTAAAATGATTGATATTAATAATTTTATGATTAAATCGCGAATTTCTGTAGGTAAGAGAATTTCAAATAATATTATTAAAAAAGTTAAATTTAAATAAATTGAAGATGAAATAAATTATTGAACAATTCTTTTAATATGTATATAATGCAAACACTAGGCTGTTTATTTTGGGGGTATTTTATGAAGAGAGTATTAATTTTAGTTTTACTTTTATTTTGTATTTTTGAAAGTTTTGCTCAAAGTTATGATGAAATGAAGACGGATATTGGGAGTAACAGCATTAATGGTAGCGGTAATTTGGAGAAGTTATTACTTTATGAGAGTTATAAACAAAATGCTTTAATTCCTTTTTTATTGAATTTATTTGTAGGTTTTGGAATAGGTTCTTTAGTTCAAGGTGACATTACAGGTGGATTATTGATTTTAGGTTTTGACGCTTTAAGTTTGGGTTTGTTAGGTTATGGTGTATATTCTACTTTGAATTCTAAGTCAGTTGAAGTCCCAGTAATTGGTTTATCTCTAATGACATTAGGAGGAATAACTATGTTTGTAACACGAATTGTTGAAGTTGTACTTCCCTTTACACATGCGGCTAGCTATAACAAAAAACTTAGACAAAATTTAGGCATTGCATTAGGAGGTTTTCATCCTGAAGTTGATTTAAGCTTTGATGAAAATTCTAGAGTTATCTTTGAACTTTCTTTTACTAAGAAATATTAATTGTAAAAATTTATATTAAAGTCATTGAGTGTAGTTATAATAATTAGTAATTGTAACTACTCTTTGTTTATATTATGAGTATTTATTTAAGTTATCTTTTAAATTGTTTATGTTGTGTTTTTAATATAACTATTGTGTTTATGATTTTTGTTTTCTTTATTTATATTGTTTGATTTCACGACTGAGATCTTTTTTGATACTTTTTTGTTTTAAAATTTCTCTTTTGTCAAACAGTTTTTTTCCTTTACATATTCCAAGTTCGACCTTTATTAACGAATTTTTGAGATATATCGATATAGGAACCAATGTGTATCCTTCTTTTTCTTTGAATTTTTTTAATTTTTGTATTTCTTTCTTTGTTATAAGTAATTTTCTACGTCTTGTTTCTTCATGATTAAAGATATTACCTTCTTTGTATTTTGCTATATGTAAATTTTCAAGCCATATCTCATCTTTTTTTATATTAGCAAAGCTGTCATTGAATGTAAATTTTTTTAATTTAATAGATTTTACTTCAGTTCCTTTTAAAACAATACCACAACTTAGTCTGTCTTCAATAAAGTAATTAAATCTTGCTTTTTTGTTTTCAAGCAATATTGAGCTCATATTTATTCCTTTTCAATAACCAGCCTAAATCCAATGTTAGGAGAACACCAATATTTTAAAAAAGAAGCTTGTGTTGAAGGTTTAAGCGTTGAATTATTAGTATAAGTGTAAGTTCTAAGCTCTGTGATTAGTGAATTGAAATTATGGTTTTCAGAATATATGTCATTTTTGTTTTGGAATAATATAACTTCATTAAAGCTTGAGTTTTGCATCAAATTCCAAAATCCAATTTTTTTAGATACTTCATTTATATTTAAATTGTCTATAGATTGTGGGACTTCTTTTTGATACAATTCCCATTCTTGAGATATAGGAAGTCTTGCTTTAAATCCTTTAGGTAAGGTTGAAGAGTACCATTTAGCATATTCTATTGCTGCGTAGTAAGATATGTGTGTGATATCTTCATTTGAAGGCATTTGATTGAAAGTTTTAAGATAACTTTCATCTACAAGTTCTTCTTTTATAAGGTTATTTTTATTATTTAATGCCCATTTAGGATTTTTGTCTAAAAAATTTTGATATTCAGCTTTAGTAATATTTTTGTTCTGGATTAGGAATTCTTTTAATTTATATGTAGTCTTTAATATTAAATCTTGTGAATGTAATTTATAATTTTTGATGCTATCAATGTTTTGAGATATTATTTTTTTGAAGTTATTTAGAGATAAATTTATATTTTGATTTTCAAAACTTAATATTTTATTTTCATTTTTTAATTTTTCTATAAATGTTTTAAACCATTCTTCGTGAAATACTTGTTTTTGTTGTTCTGGGTCTAAATTTTCAAAAAACCAAATAATAGCCCTATCTTCTAGATTAAAATTTTGTTTTAAAGATGTCCATATTTCTTTATTGTTATTATCATAGATTGAGTATATGGTTTTGTATGCCGATATAAAGTCTTGAAACATTATATTAGAATGTATATGTGGAATGGAGGTTTGAAAAAATTTTTTGATATATTCTGAGTTATTTTGTAAATCATTCATAATTAGTGAAAATACTGGAATTAATTTTATGTTATCATCAGCATTTTTAATTTTTGTCATAACTGAGAGTTCTTTTTGCCTTTTTGCAATGATCTTTTCAGGAGCTATTAGTTTTAAATTAACATTTAGCTTATAATTTGCAAAAAATTTATTTTTGATATCAATTTTTGTTTCGTAAGTTTCAAATCCAAATCTTTTAATTTTTAAAGTTCCTTTATTAAAGTTTACGTATTTGTTTAGAGGAGTTTTGCCAATATATTTTTCATCTATGTAAACATATGAATTTTTAATATTGGTTTTTATTTTTAAATATACTCCAGGATTATTTAATTTAGCATTTATGATGAAACCAAGTAATAATATTATAGGAAGGATAATCATTGTAAAGAAAACATAAACTTTTGGAGTTATTCCCAATATTGGTTTTAGTTCTACTGTGAGTGGTTGTTCTTTAGTGACATTAAGACTATCATTCTCTTTGAGCATACATAGTGATTATAGAAAAGTATTAAAAGAAATTCAATATTACTATATTTCTTTGCGTGTATTAATTGTGAAGAAATATAGTACATGATAATTTGTATTGAATTTTAGATTTTGTTTTCTTTAATTATTTAAATATAAGATGTTATTGGCTATATTGATAATTTTTGATTTTATGTATAATTTAGGTTTGAGGACAAATTTATGTTTTTAGAAAAATTGGATAATTTTGCTAACTTTTTAGTGAGAATTGTTGAGAGATATCTAACTTATAGAAAACAAAAAAAATATTTTTATAAATTGAGAGCTAAAAAACGAGGTTTTATGCTTAACTTTTTGCTTGAGCTTTTAGGTGCTTCGATTTTTGTTTTAGGAATAAATCAATATTTTTTACAGGCGTATAGAATTCCATCGGGTTCAATGGAAAATACTTTGCAGATTGGAGATTTATTGTTTGTGGATAAGTTTTCTTATGGTCCTGAACTTTTGCCGGGATTGTGTAAGATAGTTGGAATAAAGGAACCAGATGAATCAGAGATTGTGATTTTTGAAAATGTAGAATATAAATCAAAAGGGCTTTTTTTTGATATTTTGCATAGATTGCTTTATATGCTAACTTTTAGTTTTGTCGATCTTGATAAGGATGAGGATGGAAATCCTAGTGTTAGATTTCTTGTAAAAAGAGCATTATTTGCAGATGGTAAACTTGTAAGATTTAGGAATGGATTAGTGTTTGTAAAGAGGGAAGGTGAGGAAGAATTTATAGAAGAAGATATTTATAAGTCTTCATTGGGATATAATTTTACTGTTAAGAAAAATGTAGAAGAGGTGGATTATAAGGTTTATGATAATCTTGCTATGTTTATTGCGTTAAATCAATTAAATGTTAACTTAGAAAATGTATCTGATTTTTCATTTTTTAATCTTAGAGAAATTGATAGATTTGAAATTGAAAGACTTGAATATCGTTATTTAGTAGCTTTTATGCCATATGTTGATTATTACATGGAGAAGGCAATAATGAGAGATTATGGAATATATGTACCTTATGGGTATGTGTTACCTGTTGGGGATAATAGAGACAATTCTTATGATGGAAGGTTTTTTGGTGTTATAGATAAAAAGAAAATTCTTGGTAGAGCATTTTTTATGTATTTTCCTTTCTCTAGAATAGGTTTAATTTAAATGCCCGGTTATTTAACTTTTGAACAGAGACTTTTAAGAAAACAAAGAAGAAAAATTTTTTTTAAAATTATTTTGTTATTTTTGCTATCTAATTATTTTGTTACAAAATTTGTTTTACAAATTTTTACTTTTCAAGGTGATGAGATGTTTTCTTTGATAACAAAAAACAATACTTTAGTTTTTGTTTCAAAACATATACGTACTTTTTTTATTCCGTTAACATTAAATGATATTGTTATTTATGAAGATCCAAATTTAAGATACAATTTTATTTTTAAATTTTTGAGAGATTTATTTTTTTTAAATAATATTTTCAATATAGGTAGTTATAAGATTGCAAAAATAGTTGCTACTTGGGGAGATTTAGTATACGTTAAGGGTTTTGATGTTTTAGTATATAGACAAGTTAATAATTCTTATTATTTGAATGGTAATTTGATGATAGGTTATAAATTAAATGATTTCTTTGGTTTTGATGAAGTAATTAAATGTTATTTTTTAAAAAAAAATGAATTTTTTCTTTTAAATGAAAATTTAGAAGTACTAAATGATTCTAGGGTATTTGGTCCTGTGGGACAGGCTGATATTTTATCTTTTTTATTGCTAAAAATAATGGGTTATAAGGTTGTTAAATAAAATTTTTGTTGATGCTGATTCTTGTAATTTGGAAATAATAAAGTTTTTGCAAAATTTTGTGTTAAGTAGAAATGTAGAACTTATTTTGGTTGCAAATAGGAAGCTAAAATTAAAGATATTCAAAAATACTTTTGTTAAAGTTGTAAGTGATGTTGATTCTTTTATTTTGGAATTAGTTGATAAAAATAGTATGGTGATTACTAGAGATATATTATTTGTTAAAAGCTTATTAGATTGTCAAATTAAAGTTATGAATGATGAGGGTCAAATTTTCGATAGAAACAATATAAGTTATTTGCACTTTAGAGCTAAATTAAATGTTAACTTAGATATTAAAATTAGAAAATCTTTTTATAAGGAAACTCATAAAATTAAATATTCAAATTTTACAATGAATTTTCATCGTTTATTCTTTAATTAACTTTTTATTTTCGATTTTCCATAGTCCTTTTCCTTGTGTTAATATATAAATTATTTCTTTTGATATAGGTATGATATCATTAAGTCTGGTTTTACTTAATTGCGAGCCATTGTAAGAACCTGACAATACAGATTGTGAGGGTGGTTGTAAGATAAAAGTATCCTTATCTTTAATAAGTTCTACAAATCCATTACTACTTCCAATCAGTATTATGTCATGGAATTCTCTTGCAAAGTATGCAATAAATTCTCCTATGTTATCACGATTGAATATTGGAGATTTATAATTGTCTTTATTTGAATATATTTCAAATTTATTGTCTGTTGAGTCAGTATTTCTTCCAGTAAATACTAAAGTTTCTTGCGAACCGCGAATATTTGTGTCTATTATTGCCATTATTTCATTTGTTGTATTAACTTTTGTAATTTCGCTACTATTTAATTTCCAAATTTTAGCAAATCTTCCCGTAATTGATTTATTGCTATTTGAAATTTGATAAAACTTGTCATTATGAGTTGCAGAATTGGGAGTTTGATTATTTCCATTTGTATCTAGAATAATTTGTTTGCCATTGTTTTCTATTGCCAGGATATAAGCTGCGGTAATTTCGCTTATACCTATAGATTTTAGAAATTTAATTGGAGTTACATTTTTTTGGAATAAAAGTTTCCAATCATTATCTTCAAAAGAATATAGTTCTAATTGTCCATTTTTATTTTGTACTAACAAATATGTTTTTCCTGACACATTGACGAGATCGATCACAAATTCATAAGAATTGCTAAAATTTACTCTTGTTATATTTCCGTTTTCCTTTTTAAATAGATGCATGGCTGCAATATAAAGAGTATTGTTTATTAATGAAATACCAGTTGGACTTGAGCTATCTAAAATGTTATTGTTACTATTAATTTTTTGTAATTTGCTAAGTTGAGAAAAGATAGATTCACTTGAGCATTCTAGGTTTAAAAATGTTAATATTATTATAATTAATTTTTTGAAGTTTTTTTTATTCATAATTTACCTATAATTTGTTCATATTTACTATTATTGAGAGTGATATTAGTAAAAAATGGGCAGTTTTAGCTGAATTTCCAAATTCAAACATTGCCCACCATGAAGTTGTAACTCCTAAAGCCCATTTGTAATTAAAATTCCAGAAAATCCCAGAACCAATAGATATTACAGGCATTGTATCGAATGTTCTTAAATTTGAAATACTATCACTTTTGTCTCCATAATAATTTAAAGTAAGTCCTATGTTTGAAAATATGGGTATTTGAAAAAGTTCACCTATGTCAAATACGTAAGTTGTTAGGAATGTAATAGGTACTATGGTAAGTGTCTTGCCTATTACAGAGTCAGGGTTTAATAAATTAAATGAGTGATTAATGTCAAAATTAAATATATATCTAAGTTCTGCTCCTATAGACAGGTTGTTTAATATATGGTATTTATACTTGGCTGCTCCAAGGCCACCGGGATATAGGTTTGAAGAGAAAATGTTTGATAGATCATTGTAAAATAGGGGAATTCCTAGACTTAAATCTACTTCTATAATGGAGTTCCCATTTCTGTCGATTGAATATGCTTCTAGCTTTTTTGTATTTATGTGTAACAATAATACTAAAATAAACCCCGTTAAAAAAATTTTTTTCATTATTCTCCATATTTTCAAAATTCTTTCTTTTAAAAGTTATTATATTGAAAAATAGTTTTTATTACAATTAATTTTTATATGCATTTATTCATGTTTATACTTAAAGTACAATATAGTATAATGGATAATGCTTCAAACTAGATTGGTGGAGGGGAGGGCTTATGTGAGCAGTGTTTTTGATGGTAAAATTTTTGCAAATCGATATTATTTGTTGTTAAAAGAGTTCTTGATCTATCATAATTTAGTAAATAAAATTTCTCTTAAAGTAATTTTGGCAAATAATAGTCCTGCAAGTGAACTTTATGTTTCTGTTAAGGAGAGAGTATCTAAAGAAATTGGTATTAACTTTAATGTTATTAGGTTGAGTGAGAATTCGCATCAAGATGACATTTTGCGTTTAATTGAGATTGAAAATACAAATGATTATACTGATGGGATTATTGTTCAGTTGCCACTTGCTAATAAAATAGATGTGAATATGATTTTAAATAGCATATTAAGTATAAAGGATGTAGATGGACTTTCTTTTGTGAATTTGGGTAAATTAGTTTCGGGAGATAAGAGAGGGTTTATTCCTTGTACGGCTCTTGCTGTATTGAAAATTTTATTTGATTATAAAATAGAAATTTCTGGCAAAACTGTTGTTGTTATTGGTAGAAGCTTGCTTGTTGGGAGAGCCATTTCTATTTTGCTCTCTTGTAAGCCTTATAATGCAACTGTTATTGTTTGTCATAGTAAAACTGTCAATTTAGATTTTTATGTAAAACAAGCAGATGTTATTATTTCTGCTGTTGGAAAACCTAAATTAATAGATGCTAGTATGATAGTTGGACATCCTTATGTTATTGATATTGGTATTTCTAGAGTAGATGTTAATAATAGTAGTGTTCTTGTAGGTGATGTTGATTTTGAGGCAGTAAAGGATCGTGTTAGGTTCATTACTCCTGTAATAGGGGGAGTTGGGCCTGTTACAGTTCTTATGTTGATGTTTAATACAATTAAAGCCTATTTAATTAGGCGTAAGAAGTTTGATCTTTTAGAAAAATTGATGAAATTGGTGGAGGTTTGAATGTCTGGTCACAGTAAATGGTCAACTATAAAGAGAAAGAAAGGTACTCTTGATGCTAAGAGAAATAAGATTTTTACTAAGTTAATTCGTGAAATAAGTATTGCCGCTAGAATGGGAGGAGGAGATATTGATTCTAATCCTCGCTTGAGACTTGCTGTTAATAAGGCTAGAGTTGCTAATATGCCTAAGGATAATATTGAAAAGGCAATAAAAAAGGGCATTGGTGATAATATGGGATCTGAATATTTTGAACTTACTTATGAAGCCTATGCTCTTTATGGTGTGGCTTTAATAATTAAATGTTTGACGGATAATAAGAATAGGACAGCAAGTGAAGTGAGAAGTGTTCTCTCAAAAAGTGGGGGTTCTCTTGGAGCTCCAGGTTCTGTTTCTTATATGTTTCATAAAAAGGGATTGATTTCTTACAATTTAGATAAATATCATGAGGATGAAATAATAGAGCTTGCATTGGAAGCAGGTGCAGAAGATATTTATAGTGAAGGTTCTCAAGTAGAAGTAATAACGAGTGCTGATAATTTTGAATCCGTTTCATCTATTTTGCGAACTAAGTTTGAAGAGGATATTGCAGAGGTTGCACTTGTTCCTGAGAGTAAAGTTGCTTTAGATAAAGAACAAATGGATAAAGTACTTGCTATTATTGAAAAATTGGAAGATTGTGATGATGTACAAGAAGTTTATCATAATTTAGAAATTGTTGATGATATTTGTTAGTATAGTGTTAAAGTTTTTTTATTTTGCTTTTATTTTTATAAATAAGATAAGCTTGAATTTTTATGAATTATAATTTAGTTCTATGATTAATAAAATTTATGGTAAGATTGTAGATAAAAAAGAATCTAGTATTATTATTTTAGCTTTTCCGTTTGAATTTGAGATTTTAGTTAGTTCTTTTTGTAAAATGGAATTGAGGTTGTTAGAAGATGTTGAAATATTAACCTATTTTCATTTTAGAGATGATGATGTTAAGCTTTTTGGATTTTTAAATATATCAGAACGGGAAGTTTTTGAAGATTTAATTGGTGTTGATGGAATAGGACCAAAAGCGGCTTTGAAAATATTATCTGGAATTAAATATGATGCATTTCGGCTTGCTATTGCAAAAGAAGATATTAATCTTATTTCTAAGGTTAAAGGTATTGGAAATAAAATAGCAGGGAAAATATTTTTAAAACTTAGAGGTAAACTTGTAAAGGGTGATGAATCAAGTTCGTATATGTTGAAATTTAAAGAGCTTGAACAATCAATTGTGAATATGGGTTTTGATAGAAAATTGGTTGTAGTTGCGTTTAGAGAAATTATGCTTAGTGATAAATTTTTAATTTTAAAAGAAGCCGAACAAGAACAATTTTTATTTACAGAGACTTTAAAAAGACTTTCAGTTTAGATTTTATTTTAGAGGTATATGATTAATTTTGAGTAAAAAGGGTGAAATTTAAGTGGATTTGGGCTTTTTAAATTCTGAAAAAAATTTTCTTTATGACAATAATGAAGATGATCTTAGACCAGAATTTCTTAAAGATTTTTCAGGGCAATCTCATATTAAAGATAATTTAGATATTTTCATCAAAGCATCTAGAGACAGGAATGAGGCGCTTGATCATGTGTTTTTAAGTGGTCCTCCGGGACTTGGAAAGACTACTTTGGCTAGTATTATTGCCCTTGAAATGAATACTACGATTAAAATAACTTCAGCACCAGCTTTTGAGAAACCAAAAGATATTGTTGGAATTTTAATGACCCTTAATGATAAGAGTGTTTTATTTATTGATGAAATACATAGACTTAAACCTGCAATAGAGGAAATGCTTTATATTGCAATGGAAGATTATAAGATAGATTGTATAGTTGGCCAAGGTGCTGTTGCAAGGACTGTAAGAATGTCAATTCCTAAGTTTACTTTAATTGGGGCTACTACAAAGCCAGGAAAAGTAGCGTCACCCTTGTATGCAAGATTTGGAATTGTATTTAGATTTGATCTTTATAATGAGGATGAGCTTTCAAAAATTATAAAAAGAAGTGCTTTTATTTTAAATGTTAAATTGAATGATAAAGCTGCCTTGCTTCTTGCAAAAAGTTCAAGAGGAACTCCTCGTATGGCAAATAAACTTTTAAGGAGAATGAGAGATTTTGCTCAGGTTGGTGGTTATGATTTAATTACAGAAGATGTTGTGACTGCTGGACTTGAGATGTTGAAAATTGATCATGAGGGACTTGATGAACAAGATAGGAATATTTTGAAAAATTTGATATTAAAATTTAGAGGTGGTCCTGTTGGAATTGAAACCTTAGCAATTGCTGTTGGAGAGACAGCAGATTCTCTTGAAGATTTTTATGAACCTTATCTTGTTTTAAGGGGTTTTATTGAGAGAACTAATAGAGGACGCAGAGCTACTGATTTTGCGTATTTGCATTTAAATTTAAACAAAAATAATCAAACCATTTTTGATATTAGTAGGTAGTATGGAGACTAAGGAATTTTATTTTGATTTACCACATCACTTAATAGCACAGTATCCAAGTGAAAGAAGAGGTTTGGCAAAATTAATGGTTTTGGATTCTATTTGTCAAAAAATTTATCATACTGATTCAGTAAATGATATTTTAAAGTATATTGGCAGCAATACTTTTTTAGTATTTAATGATTCAAGAGTAAGGAAATCGAGGATATATGCTAAGACAGATTATGATGGTAATGTTGAGTTTTTAATTTTAAATAGATTGACAGGAGATACATTTACGTCTTTAATTTCTAAGGCTAAAAGACAAAAAGTTGGTAAAGTGTATAGATTTCCTCAGGATTTGTCAGCTCAGATAATTTCAAAATTAGATAATGAATTTACGATTAAATTTAATAGATATGTGGATGAATCTTATTTTGAACAGTATGGGTTTATTCCTTTGCCCCCTTATATTAAAAGAGATTATGATAAAGAGGATGAAGATCGTTATCAGACTATTTATTCAAAATATATTGGTTCATCAGCATCAGCTACAGCGGGTTTACATTTTAGTGAAGAATTATTTTCTAAATTTGCTCAGAATAATATTGAATATGATTTTATTACACTTCATGTTGGACTTGGGACTTTTCTTCCCGTTAGGACCAAAACAATAGAAAAACATAAAATGCATTTTGAAAGTTTTTCAATAAGAGATTCTGTAGCTTGTAGGCTTGAGAGGGCTAAGTCTTTAGGTAAAAAAATTTTAGCTGTTGGGACTACTACTCTTAGGGCATTGGAATCTGCTTATGATAAACAAAAGGGGAGGTTTACTAGAGGTGAACAGAAAACCAATCTTTTTATTTATCCAGGTAAAAATTATAAATTTAAATCTGTTGATATGCTTTTTACAAATTTTCATACACCAGAATCGACACTTTTAATGTTAGTCTCTTCTTTTGGTGGTAAAGATTTCGTATTTAATGCTTATAGAGAAGCTGTTACAATGAATTACAGATTTTTTTCTTATGGTGATGCTACTTTATTTTTAAGTCATATATAGATATTAATGATTAATTATTTTAGTATTTACTTAATAATAATTTAGATAAATCTTGAAAGGAGAAGATATATGATTTCAATTTTGCAAAAGGAAAGATATAAGTATGTTCCAAGGTTGCCAAAAATTTTAACAAATGATTTTCAAAACATTAGTGTAGTTTTTGGTGACAAGACAGATGCTCTTGGAAATAAAGATGAGTTAAGAGAAGTTTTTGAAAATACTTATGGACTTCCGGTTGTTAATTTTATTCAAGGTTCTTCGAATGTAGATTTTACAAAAATTTTAAATGTAGGAATAATTCTTTCAGGTGGGCCTGCTCCTGGAGGACATAATGTTGTTGCTGGTATTTTTGATGCAATAAAAAAATCTAATTCAAATTCAAAAATTTTTGGTTTTAAAGGTGGTCCTGCAGGTTTGTTAGATGATAAAAAAATTGAAATTACACAAGATCTAATAGATGCTTATAAGAACACAGGTGGTTTTGATATTGTATCTTCTGGTCGCACTAAAATAGAAACCTATGTTCAATATGAGCAAGTTTTGTCAGTAGTTCTTAAAAATAATCTTAATGCTCTTATTATTATTGGTGGCGATGATTCAAATACTAATGCCGCTTTATTAGCAGAGTTTTTTAAGAAAAAACATCATGATATTCAAGTTATTGGTGTCCCTAAAACAATTGATGCTGATTTGAGGAATGAGCATATTCAAATTTCATTTGGATTTGATTCTGCTACTAAAACTTATTCTGAAATGGTAGGTAATTTATGTCGTGATGCTATGTCTGCTGGAAAATATTGGCATTTTATAAAGATAATGGGAAGAAGTGCGTCTCATGTTGCTCTTGAGTGTGCTTTAAAGACGCATCCTAATATTTGTATTATATCTGAAGAAGTTTTGGCAAAAAATAAAACTTTATCAGAAATTGTTGAAGATATAGCGTCTGTTGTTATAAAGCGTTCATTGAAAGGGTATAATTTTGGTGTTATTATAATTCCTGAAGGAGTTATTGAATTTATTCCTGAAGTTAAATCTTTGATGATTGAATTGTGTAGTATCTTTGATAGTAATGAAGAGGAATTTAAGGGATTAGATGTTGAGGATATAAGAAAAGTTTTTATCTCTAAGCTTAGTGAGTATATGAAAAAAGTTTATGTGTCTTTGCCATTATTTATTCAAATTGAACTTGTAAATTCTGTTTTAGAGAGAGATCCTCATGGTAATTTTCATGTGTCTCGAGTGCCTACTGAGAAGTTATTTATGGAAATGGTTAGTGTTAGATTAGAAGAGTTAAGAAATCTTGGTGAATATAGTGGTAAATTTTCTCCAATTGATCATTTTTTTGGTTATGAGGGTAGAAGTGTTACTCCTTCAAATTTTGATAGTGATTATTGTTATAGTTTGGGTTATAATGCTGCATTGCTTGTTTTAAATGGTTTTACAGGCTATATGTCTACTATTAAAAATTTAAATAAAAATTCTACTGAATGGATTGCAGGTGGGGTGCCTATAACAATGATGATGAATATGGAGGAGAGATATGGTGTTTTAAAACCTGTTATTAAAAAAGCTCTTGTTGATTTAAATGGAGCACCTTTTAATGAATTTGTGAAGCATCGTGAACAATGGGCAATCAATAATTTATATGTTTTTCCAGGGCCTATTCAATATTTTGGTGCATCTGAACTTGTTGATGAGATAACTTTAACATTGAAGTTAGAATTGGAAACATGAATTATTAATGATGATTATATTTTTGCTTTTTATTTGCAATATTTTTATCCTTTATTCAAATTCTTTAGGTTATACTAAATTAGATTTTGAATATTTAAATTTAAGTCAAAAATTTTCGCTGGAGAATGAAATTTATTTCAGCGAAAATAATACTAATTTTGGTAATGAAATTTTTGATAAGTTTCAATTTAACGATGATTTTTTTTATAAAGATATTCAGGAAAATAAGGATTTAAATATAGAAAAAACTATTAATTCTAATTGGGGTAAAAAAGTTTTTAGGTTTTCAGCAATAAGTATTGGTGCTTTTCCTATAGCTTTGTTTTTAGGTTTGTATTGTTTTGATTTATCTTATTATTTTAATAGCACTGGTGCAAAAAGTTTTCCATATCCTTTTGCGAGTAATTTTAAACTTTCTAAAGATGAAAATTTTAAAAAATTTGTAGTTTCTACGTCAGTTGGACTTGCAATATCATTAATTATTGCTTTGATTGATAGCTTGATTTATTCTTAGATGGAAAAACTTAAAAAAGAGTTTATTGTAAAGCATAATTCTCAAAGATTAGATATTTATTTATCAGAACATTTGTGTCTTTTTAATAGAAGTCAGATTAAAAAGAGGGAATTAAAAGCATTTAAATTTAATGATGGTTATTTTAGTGCAATTAAATTATCTAAGCCCGTTTTTATAAATGATAGAATATTAATAGAATTTAATGAAAGTATTGATTTAGGAGAATATTTGGTACCCTTGAATTTGCCCATTAATATTCTTTATGAGGACATAAATGTCATTGTTATAGAAAAACCTCAAGGGATTTTAAGTCATCCTGGTATATCAAATTTAGAGAATACTGTTGTGAATTTTTTATTACATCATATATCGAATTTAAGATATAAGTTTCAGGAAAATAAAATTAGACCTGGAATTGTGCATAGGTTGGATAAAGAGACTTCTGGTGTAATGATTTGTGCTAAAAATCTGGAAACTTTAAATTTCTTATTTGAGCAGTTTAAGAATAGATCTGTTAAGAAGGTTTATATTGCGATTGTTAAAGGTAATTTTAAAGTTGATAGTGGAATTATTGATACTTTTATAGATAGAGATAGATATGATAGAAAAAAGTTTACTGTGCATAAAAATAGTGGAAAGAGAGCATTAACCGAATATAAAGTATTAATTAGTATGAAAAATTATTCATTAGTAGTTCTTCAACCTAAAACAGGGCGTACTCATCAATTAAGAGTTCATATGAAATATTTAAATCATCCAATATTAGGCGATGATATTTATTCTAGGCTAGATCAAGAATTTAAAGAAATATCTTTGATGCTTCATTCTTTTAAGCTTGAAATTAGTATTAAAGAAGGTTTTTTAAAGAAGTTTATTTCAGTATTGCCCAAAAGATTCATTGATTTTTTATCGAATTTTTATGATGATGCAACATTGGATTTACTTGTTAAAGATTTGAATGTTGTTTTAGATAAGTTTTAACTTGCAATGTCATTTTTATTTGTATTTGTTTCGATAATTTTTTTCCCACCAGTTATTTCATTTGTGTTAATGACTGTAATAAAACAGTTGGGGTCAATTTTTTGAGAAATATATTTGATTCTAGACATACGCATTGTTGGAACTACTATAAAAACTATGGTTTTGTCATTGCCAGCCCAAGCGCCTTTACCTTCAAGTAGTGTAGCTGCTACTTTTAATTTATTGGTAAGCAAGTAGGATATCTCTTTTCCTTTATCTGAGATGATGAGAATTGCTTTTTGGTTGCCAAATCCTGTACTTGTTTTGTCTGTCATTATAGCTGTTACAAATGAAGCTATGAGGGTATAAAGAGCAATTTCGATATTAAAAAATGTTGCTGCAATTAACAATACTGCAAGATTAAATAGAAAGTTTGTAGTTCCAATACTAATTGAATATTTTTCTTTAATTATCATAGAAATTATATCCGTACCGCCCGATGAACCTTTTGCTTTAAATATTAAGCCAAGTCCAAGACCTGATATTAAACCTGCTAAAATTGACACAAGTATCATGTCATTTAGTTGAATTTTATATTGTAAAAATTGTGAATAATTGACTATTAAAGAATATAAAGCCATTGCAATCCAGCTTTGAATTACAAAAGTTATATTTAAAAATTTTATTCCAATAATAAATAATGGAATATTTAACATAAAGATTGTAAGCCCTAGATTGAAATCTAAAAGATAGTGTAACATCAATGAAATTCCCGCAATTCCACCACTTAAGAGTCCATGTGGTATGTATAAAATGTTTGTGGATATTGCCATTAAGAGTGAGCCCATTATTATTTGTAAAGTGCTAATTAATATTAGTTTAGGATCTTTAAAGACATTTTTAAGTTGTTTTCTTAATATTTTTAATATAATAAATTTAAATTTTTGCTTTATTCTAGTCCATTTGTTCTTTTTTTTCTTCATTTTTTATTACTTTACTCTTTAGTATAAAATTATTGATTCATCTGAATTTTATACTAATTTTACTAAAAAACAATTCACTTTTATTGCAATTGTTTCTTTTTTTTTGATATTATTGTTTTATAAAAGATATGATTGTTAGTTATTTAAAGCTTATATGTTTAATAGTTTTTCTCTTTTTTTATATTTGGTTTTTTATTATTTTAAAAATGAAGAGAACAAACATAGCCTTATTAGAAAAAATTAAAAATGGTGCAAAAATATTAGATATTAGATCTCCTAAGGAATATACTAAGTCTCATTATACAAGAGCTATTAATATTCCTTTTAAAAATTTATTTGCAAAAAAAGATAAATTGGGTAGTTTGGATACTCAAATAATAATTTATGGTAAAAGTTTTAGCAAGTCTTTTGAAGCTGAGAAGCTTTTAAAAGGGTTAGGGTTTAAAAATGTATTTGTAGCAGGAACATTGAAAAATATGCCTAAATTGCCCGGCTCTAAAGAAGAGATTAATGGTTAAGATTATCGGAATATCTGGTGGATCTGGAAGTGGTAAAACTACAATTGTTAATAAAATTAGTGAAGTTATTTCTGAATTCGTTCTTATATCTCAGGACAATTATTATAAAAGTGTTGGGGATTATGAGTATGAGTTTTTAGATGTTAATTTTGATCATCCCGATGCTTTTGATAATAATTTATTTTATAAGCAATTGAAAAAATTAAAAGAAAATCAATCGATTAATATGCCACTTTATGATTTTATTAACCATAAAAGAAGAGATGAAACTATTAAGATAGTGCCTACTCCTATTATTATTGTTGAAGGTATTATGATTTTTGTTGAGGAACGTGTACGTAATTTAATAGATTTGAAGATATATATCGATACTCCTAATGATATTAGATTTATTAGAAGGCTTGAACGAGATATGTCTAAGAGAGGGCGTACATTAGAGTCTGTTATTGAGCAATATTTACGTACAACCAGAGCAGGATATTACAGGTTTATTGAACCTACTAAGGAATATGCTGATTTAATTATTCCTGAAGGAGGACACAATGATAAAGCTCTTTATGTTCTTTCATCTTTTTTAAAGACACTTGTAAAGGATAGTTCAAAATTTTTTTAAAGTAGTGAAAGAGGATAATAATCTATTTCAATATATGTGTCTTTTGTATTTTTTATTCTTTCTTTTGTATTGCGTATTAACTTTTCAAGTGGGTTAAATGTTTTTGATAAATATAAAATGTTATATCTGTAGTATTTGGATATTTTTGATATGGGGGCCTTTGATGGGCCAATATATTCTATATCGTCATTTAAGAATTCTTTAGATATGTCGAAAAATTCTGAACATTTATGTTTGGCAGCTTCTTGTTTTTGACTTCTAACTACTATTCTGATTATTTTTTTAAAGGGAGGATAATTTAATTCTTTTCGAATTTTTATTTCTTCTTGATAAAATTCTTCGTATTTACCTTCATATGCATATTTTATGGCATAATAATTTGGATTTTTTGTTTGAATAATAATTGTATTATCACTTTTAAATCTTGCGGCTCTTCCTAAGACTTGTGAAATTATTGCAAAGATTTTTTCACTACTTCTAAAATCAGGAAAATCTATTCCAATATCTGCATTAATAATCCCTAATGTTTTAATTTGTTTAAAATTAAAACCTTTGGCAATAATTTGCGTTCCAATTAAGATATCTAACTGTTCATTTTCAAATGCATTTATTGATTGAGAAATTTCTTTTTGATTAATATTAGAGTCTATTCTTGCTATTCGTGCATTTGGCAAAAATTTTTTTAGTTCTTTTTCTACAAATTGAATACCATATGTTTTATACATAATGTCTTTTGAGTTACATTTGGGACAAGTGCTTATTATATTTGTTTTATGATTACAGTAATGACAAATGAGTTTATTTTCATTTTGATGATAAGTTAGATTAACAGAACAGTTAGGACAACAAATTATGTGTTCACAAATTTTACATTCAAGTGTGTTTGAGTATCCTCTTTTATTAATAAAGATTAATGCTTGCCTTTTTTCAAGTATACTTTTTTGTATATTGTAAAGTAATTCTGAAGATATTATTTGAGGTTCTTTTTTCATATCAATTATTTTAAGTTCTTTTAATGTTTTTGTTAAAAATTTATTTTTTAAGATCATCTTTTTAATTTGATTATTCTTCATTGCAAGATATGCCTCAAGTGATGGAGTTGCACTTCCCATTATAAATTTGGCATTAAAAGTGTTTTGTAAAAAAAATCCTATATGTCTTGAATGAAATCGTGGGGTGTTTTCAGATTTATATGTGTGTTCATGTTCTTCATCCATGATTATTAATCCTAAATTTGTAAATGGTAGCATTAATGCGCTCTTAATTCCAAGTATGATTAAACTTTCTCCATTTTTGACTTTGTTCCATATAGCAATTTTATTTGAATTGGATACTTTAGAGTTATATTCATAAATATTGTTTGTGCTTAAGCTTGATTTAAGTCTTTGAATTATTTGATAACCTAATGAAATTTCAGGAATGAGAAAAATTATTTGTTTTTTTTGTTCTAAATAGTTTTCGCATAATTTAATAAATATTTCTGTTTTTCCAGAACCCGGAACACCAAATAAATAAAATGTATTTTGGATACTTGATTCAATAATGTCTTTATAAATTTTATTTTGTTCTTCATTTAATTGAATAGATACTTTGGATTTTGGACTTTCACTCTTATTGTTTTTTATTTTTTTATTTGAAGTTGAAATTTTAGGTAAGCCACAAAATAAAGTTTCTCCAAATCCAGAAAATGTTTTTTGACTAATCCAACGTGCAAGATTAATATTATGTTCTGTGATTATTGGATGATCGTCAATGACCTTTAATATATCTTTTATTGAAAATGTAAAATCTTCTTTTAGTTCTTCTTTGTAATATCTTTTAATTATTATTCCAATTTTTTCTTTTCCATGAAAATTTGTTATTACTCTTGTGCCTGTTTTTAATGTTAGTTTGTACTTATAAAGAAAAAGTCTATTGATAGGTATATTGAATGCAATGTCATAGTAGAAATTTTGTTCCAGGTTATCATCCATATTTTACTATGCCTTTTATCATTTTTAGATCTTGCCAGATTTCTTTTTTGAGTTCTGGATTGCTTATTTGACTTGTAGGAAGATGCGTAAATACTATTGGAATTTTTTTAAATTTTAATTCAAATCCTCTAACAATTTGAATTCTTAAGTTTTGATTTAAAAATAATTCTACTTCTTCGCAAGCAAGAATTGCTTTGGGTTGTTGATTATCAATCTCTGCAATTAGCGTATTAGAATTATTTATTATTTTATAATTTAATATACTTATGCTTTCACACCATTTTTTGATTATTGCATTTGTATTTTTATTTAAATGTTTTTTATCTATATATATTATTAATAAATTTTTTGTATTGGTTTGTTTTGTATTATGTTCTACTGATTTTATTGGTTGATTTTCTTTGATATGTGTTTGTTCTAATGTATCTACATTTTTAACTTTTATTATTGTATTTTTAATTTTTTCAATTTCTTCTTTATAGTTGTAATAAATGTTTCCCGATATATTATTTTTCAGTATTCTAAATAATATTATTTTTTTTATTAGTTTATTTTTATTCATAAAAAACCCTATCTAAAAATAAAGCTTTTGCAGGTGCCGTTGTTCGTGCATATTTTCTGTTTTTCGACTTTAATATTTTTATGAAGGTATCAACAGATTCATTTTTGATTTCTATGTCGATCATTGTTCCTACTATTGATCTTACCATTTTCCATAAAAATGAAGAGCCTATTATTTCAAAGACGATAAATTTGTTTTTTTTCTTAAATTTAGCTAAGTAAATTTCTTTTAATTTTGAATTTGTTTGATCTCTAATACATGAAAAGGTTGTAAAATCATGCAAACCAATTAACATTTCAGCCATTGTATTTAATCTATTAATATTTAGTTTTTTTCTTACATAGTAGGCTTGATATTCTTCCCAAGGATAATGATTTTCATTGTTAAGTATGTAATAGGTATATTTTCTTTTCTTGGCATGAAATCTGGGTTGAAATTCATTTGATACATACTTTAATTTAATTATTCTAATATCATTTTTTAGGAGAGAATTTATTGCTGTCTTTAAATTTTTAAGATTAATATTTATTTTTATATAAAAAGATATTATTTGTCTTTTTGCGTGAACTCCTTTATCTGTTCTACCTGCTGATTGAATTTTGACTTTTGTTTTATTTATTTTTTCTAATGCTTTTTCTATTTCTCCTTGGATTGTTGGTTTTGTAGGTTGAATTTGAAAACCATGATATAGTGAGCCATCATATGCTATTTCTGCAAGTATTTTTTTCATTTATTTAAAAGTTTTTATTTCACGTGATATCTTAAAATAAACTTCTTTTATTTTATCTAAGAGGATAGAAGGTTTTTCTTTTGATGATTTTCCCATTCCGGCTATTTTAGACAGAAGGGTTTTTATTTCAATTAACTGGTTATACCTGTATTGTTTATTTTCTATATTTCCATAAAAATATTCTAATAATCCTGATAAATATAAGACACCGTCATATCCATAATTTTTGTCTGTATCAGGACCAAAAATGATTGCAGAATTAATGGGTTCTGAGTTATTTTGTTCTTTTTCTATTGTCAGTTTATAAAGATATGCTGCTTTATGATAAAATATTTTTTGTAAATAATTATAGTTTTTGTTTGGATATTTCTTTTCTAGATCTTCTAATGTCCAGGCTGCTCTTATTGCACATTTTGCTTGATTTAGGGTTGGATTGTGGTTTTTGTCTAGATGTTCATAACACATTATTGCAAGGATATAACTTGCAGCTCCCTCTTGAAGTCTTCTTGGTTGGTTGAAGTTTAAGTCATCTTCAAAAATTTCTTTTATTTGTTTGCGTTCATTAGTATGGTTTATTAGGAGTTGTTTTGTTTTATTATTAATAAGTGTTATTGTGTGAAATTCATTTGGGAAAGCTGAGAGATAACAGTTAGGACATACTATTATTGAATATATTCTGGGATAGATGTCACCGTACTTTTCATTTGTGATATATTCTCTTTTTAAATCAACTTTGAGTTTGCCAGATATTAATCTGCTACTTCCTGTTAATAATTCCTCTTTTCTAAATTTTTGTTTACATAAAGGACATTCAATTTCTTCTTTTGTAAAGTATGATATCTTTTTCATATATTAATTTTCTACTATTACAAATGTAACAGCATACTCCCGTTCATGCGAAATTGTTAAATACAGTTTTAGATTCATTTTTGCGATTAATTTTTTAATATCATTATGCAATTGGAACGTTACATTACCTTTTGGTAAACTGATGATTTCAATATCTTTAAGTGAATATTTTATTTTACTATTTACTAGTGGACTTAAAGCTTTGAGCAATGATTCTTTTGCTGAAAACTTACCGGCTAAACTTTCTAAAACTCCTTTTCCTTTCATTTTTAAGTTTTCAATTTCTCTTTGTGTAAAAAATCTTTCTAGTTTTTTTTTATTTTTTAAAAAACTAGAAAGTCTCATGACTTTTATTATATCACATCCTATTGATTTCGTCATTTTATTATTCATTGGCAGTTATTTCTACTTGTATTGTTTTAGGTTCATATTCATATACTTCTATGCCATAAGTGTTATTTTTAAGTATTATGTCTGTTTTAATATCATAAATTCCAGGATTTTCGATTTTACTTAAATCGAGGTTAAGATTAATATTGTTATTATTTATATGCATTTTGGTGATTTTTTCTGATAGTCCACTTCTTATTTTGATAAACATTTCATTTTCTGAATCCAAAATTTTTTCTTTATTTTTTATTTCTAGCCCATTTTTTAGATTATTAAAAATTAAGTTAGGTTTTGTTATTGTTGTTTGTATATATTTTTTACCTAAGGTAATGTTAAGTATTACGTGGTTTTTTTCAAGCGTTATTAATTGATCTGGAGATATTACTTCAAGATGATCAGAAATAAATACAGTGTTTGTGTCAAATTCTTTTATTTTTGTTTTAATTGTATTTATTGATTTTATTACTTTTTCAGGGCCATGTATTGTTAGTCTTTCAGGTACTATGTTATATTTTGCAATAAAATATTCACCTTTTCCTTCTTTTTCAATTAATTTGAACTTGGGTTCGACTTTTACTAATTTTGAAATTTTTTTATCAAGATTTATCTTGATTTTGTTTTTTGAGAGTTTATATTCAACTATAGGAATAGGATTAAAATTTTTAATTTTTATTGGCAATTCATATTCCCCAGCTTCTTTTATGTTATTAGCTTCAACTGATAAAATTATTCGTTCAAAATCTAAATATTTTGAATCTTTTTTATTAATTTTGACTGTAAGTAATATTTTATTAAAATCAGGCATTTTACCCAATGTGACTTCATTTTCTAGTAAAATATTAAAATTTTTTTCTATATTGACCGATTCTATGCTGTTAAAGTAAAACGTGATGAACATAATAATAGCTATTAGGATAGAAATAGCTTTATTTTGCCAATCTTCAAATAATAACTTAATTATGTTTATGAATTTTTTAGTTATCATCATTATTCATTCTATTAATGCAATATTTAGTTTTTTTTTGACTTCATTCAAGCTTAAATTATATTCTAATTTTCCATTTCTTGTTAGTGAAATAGATCCAGTTTCTTCAGATGTTATTATTGTTATTGCATCTGAGTTTTCAGAAATTCCAAGTCCTGCTCTATGTCTTGTTCCAAATGTTTTACTAATAGATTCTACATTAGATAATGGTAAAAAAGACCCAGCATATACTATTTTATTATTGCTAATAATAACTGCTCCATCATGTAAAGGTGTTTCATAGTCAAAAATTGATATTAAAATTTCGTTGGATACAATGGAATCTAATTTTATTCCTTTGTTTATTATTTGTTCCAATTGTATTTTTTTTTCTATGCAGATTAAGCTGCCGGATTTATTTTCTGATAGATGTTTGATTGCTTTAATTATTTCAGTAATAGTTTTTATAGTTTCTTCTTTATTATTTGCAAGTTTAAAAGATAGATTAAAGTTTCCAATTTGCATTATTATTTTTTTGATTTCCTGATGAAATAATATAAGCATTGCAATTGGTAGTATATTTGCTATGTAAGTTAATAACCAATTGATCGTATATAAATTGAAATAATAAGATATGATGCCAATGGATGTAATTATAATCATTCCTTTAAGTAGATTTACCGAATAGGAATTAATTACATTTTTATAGATATAATAGACTAAGATGCTAATTAAACTTATGTCTAATATCCTAGAGATGATATCTTTAATTTGATTTATATTATTTATGTCTATCATAAGCATTTCTTTTTAACTGATGTTGTACATAATATAATTTTACTATACATAATGTATTGAATATATTCATACTTGTATATATATTTTAATACAAGTTAATCTTAAATTAAATTTATTTTTTATTTATGAGTAAAAAAGAAAAAATTATAGCTTTTATCTTTGATTTTGATGATACTTTAATTTATGGTAACATGCAGCAAGTACTTTTTGATGAGTATAATGTTGATTCTAATTTGTTTTGGAGTGAAGTTGAAAATTTATCTGTTACTTATAATGAAAATAGTTGTAATATTATTACTAATGAGATGATATATTTATCACATTTTTTAACTTACGTAAGAGAAGGTATTTTTAGAGGATTAAATAATAAAATATTATTTGAATTAGGTTCAAAGTTAAAGTTTTTTGAAGGTGTGATTGATTTGTTTAAAGAAATAAGTGATATAAATGAAAGTCTAAAAAAATCAGATGCAATTGTCAACATTTATATTGTGTCTAGTGGTTTTAGACAAATGATTTTGGGTAGTAGTATTGCTTCTTATGTTACTAAGGTCTGGGCTTGTGAATTTGTGGATTCGTACCTTATGCCTTTTTATCAGAGTTTAGATAATAAATTTTCGGAAAATAGTGTTTTAAGTAGTGTATGTTATTTTGTAGATCATACAATAAAGACTAGAGTAATTTTTGAATTAAATAAGGGATCTTATGATAAAATTAATAAGCGAATTCCAAAAAGTAGAAGAGAAATTCCTTTTGAAAATATGTTTTATATTGCAGATGGTTTTAATGATATTCCAGCTTTTGAGATTTTGAATAATAATTTAAATCACTATAAAAATACATTAACAGTTTATTATGGCAATAATGAGAATGCTAAAAAGTTAGTTAAGGAAAAAAGGGTAGGAGATTTGGCTGAGGCTAATTATGGTAAGGGAACTAAGTTGTATAATTGGATAATGGAAAAAATTTTTTCAAATATATGAACCATGTATATGTTTTGTATGAGTTTAATTTTAATTAATGAATTTCAGTTTTAGTATTGACTTTACTTTTAAATTATTTTTCATAATAATTTCAATGGGGAGGGAAATAAGAGATGGCTTTAGAAATAAAAACAACTGATAGATTTAAGTTTGTTAGATTACAGTCGATTTTTTATGTTGTAGCTTTAATTATAATGTTGATTACTATTTTAAAAGTGGCCCAAACGATATTTAAGCCTTTATCTATTGCAGTATTGCTTGGATTTTTAGTTTATCCTATTTATACTTTTCTTAAAAAGTTAAAGATACCAAGAGTTTTAATTATTTTTATAATTTTTTTTGTTCTTTTTTTATTTTCTTATTTAGTTTTTAGCTTTGTATATTACAGTGTTACTGTTTTAATTGATCAACTTCCTTATTATCAAAAACAATTGATTTTTATTATAGTAGATATTCTTGAGAAGTATAAATTAGATAGTGCTATTATTAGTAATATTGATTTTTCTAAATATATTTATCCTTTTTTAACTAGGATATCTAATGAAATTATTGGGTTTGCAAGCAGTTTGGTGGTTTTATTTTTATTATTATATTTTTTGTTATCAGAAATACATATTTTTGACATAAAAGTTAAAAATGCGTTTAAACGATCTGTTTCAAGTATGTTTATTGAAGTTTTAAGTACAATCAATAATCAAATTAGTAAATATTTAGGAATTAAGGTGTTTGTTAGCTTTCTTACTGGATTGTTGGTATTTATAGGTTTAAAGTTGTTTGGGCAGGATTTTCCTCGTGTATGGGCTGTGCTTACATTTGTTTTTAATTTTATTCCAAGTATAGGTTCGATTTTGGCTGTTTTTTTTATTATGATAGCTGCTTTGGTGCAGTTTTATCCTGATTTAAATTTGGTGCTTTATATATTTATATATAATACATTTGTTCAGATGTTGATTGGAAATATTCTTGAGCCAAAGATGCAGGGACATAGACTTGATCTCTCTCCTTTTTTATTGCTTTGTTTTCTTTTCTTTTGGGGATGGCTTTGGGGCATAGTGGGACTTTTGATAGCTTATCCTTTTACAGTTATTATAAAGGTAATAGTAGATAATATAGTATATTTGCGACCTTTTTCTGTATTTTTAAGTGGTTCTAAGATATTAACCCTTGATAATATTGATAATAATTTTAATAATAAGGAAAATTGATGCAAAAAAAAGTTATTCTTACAGGTGATAGACCTACAGGTTCTCTTCATTTGGGGCATTATGTGGGATCTATTGTTAACAGATTAAAGTATCAGGAAGAGTATGAGACTTATATTATTATAGCGGATTTACATACTCTTACTACACAATCAGACCTAAAGAGCATTAATGAGATATCAATTAATGTTAGAGAAATAGTTTTGGATTATTTGTCTTGTGGAATTGATCCTGAGAGAGTTAATATTTATTTGCAATCAGCAATACCTGAGCTTTTAGAGTTAAATTTAATATTATCAATGATTGTTATGGTTAATCGTTTGCAAAGAATTCCTAGTATAAAAGATATGAGCATTAATGCTGGACTGAGTGAAATTCCTTATGGGCTATTAGGTTATCCTGTTTTAATGAGTGCAGATATTTTAATGGCAAAGGCTGATTTTGTTCCTGTTGGACGTGATAATGAATCTCATATTGAGCTTACAAGAGAACTTGCTAGAAAATTTAATTTTCTTTATGGTGAGAATTTTTTTCCAATTCCTGAAGCTATATTTACGGATTTTCATACTCTTGTGGGAATTGATGGTAAAACTAAGATGAGTAAAAGTCTTGGTAATGCAATATTTTTAAATGATGATGAAAAATCATTACGCAAAAAAGTTATGTCTATGTTTACAGATCCAAAAAGAATAAGAGCGGATATACCGGGAGAAGTTGATGGTAATCCTGTTTTTATTTATCATGATCTTTTTAATAGTGATATGGATGAGCTTTGTGAACTTAAGAGTAGATATAAAAAAGGTACAATTGGAGATATTGAAGTTAAAGAGAGACTTTTTAATGTTTTAAATCAATTCTTAATTCCAATTAGGGAGAGAAGAGAATTCTTTAAAGCTAAGAAGGGTTATGTTGATGAGATAATTTTTGAAGGTACAAATAAGGCTCGAAAGGTTGCATTAGAAACTGTAAGAGATGCTAAGAATTTAATGGGTATATCAAAAACATGGAATGGAATTAGAAGGAATATAGAAAAAATGGCGAAATATAAATAAAAAAGTAATTTTGAGTATTAATTGTTTTAATTGTGGCTATAAAGTAAATTGTTAATTTTTATTTTCAGTGTTGAGATTATATTATTGAGTTTGCACTTTTTATTAAGTGTTTGTGAAAATCCAAAATATCATATAATAAATTGTGATATTCAGATTTAACTTCGCTTAGTACTCTGAATATAGGTTCTGTTTTTGAGCCACGCATCCATAAGCTGCCAATTATTTCGTGTTTGTCATTTTTTAGTAAAACTTTAAGGCCTCCTGATGCATCACGGGTTCTAGTAGTAGTTTGTGTTATTCCTTCGTAATTAAGGATTTCATAATTGTTAATTTGTAATTGGTTTATTATCGTATTATTTTTGTTAAATTCTGTTTTTAATAGTTTTTCATAGTTAGTTTTTAATGTTTCTTGATTTTGTACTCTTATTTTAAGTATAGCTTCTTTTGATGATACTTCTACATTACTGTAAAAGTTGATTGTTTTTAATATGTCATCGAGATTATAGTATTCATTATATGAATTTTGAGATAATGTGCACCATATTTTGTAAAGATTTTTGATTTTAAGTAATTTTATAATGCTAAAAACAGTTGCAAGTGGGTCTCTTACCTTTGAAGGATGTGTGATATTTCCTCCATTTGATCCTTCTCCAAAAATTTTGATTATTAGTCCTTTGTTTCGTAAAATATCAGCCATTTCTGTTAAATTTGCTTCTCCTACTTCAACTCTGTAAACTTTTGCATTAAATAGTGAGGCTATTTTTTCGATATTTAGAGAAGTTGCATCATTAACCACTACAGCTAAGTTTTTTTTAATTCCTATATGATAAAGGTAACTAAGTTCTGAGAGTACTGAGAGTGCAAATATTTTTTGTGATGAAATAATATTTGCTTGTCCATTTTTGTTTATTGTAATCAGATTTCCTCTATCTCCATCACAGTCAGGTACATATCCTAGTTGAAATGAATTGTCTTTTTGAAATTTTTGTTCTAATATTTTTTTGCACATGTTTAAAGATTTTCCTTCAGGAGTCATTCCATGCTTAAAAATGCCAATTTCAGTGTTATGAAATTCTAATTTTAGTCCTAGAGATTGAAGCATTTCTTTATCAATTGAATTGATGCGAGATCCTCCGTTCATTTCACCTATTATTCCTATTTGTTCTTTTTTGATATTTGCTTTTAGTATATCAATGTTTTCTTGGTTATGCTCGTCTGAATATATGATTTGTTGCATTAGTGATTTATATGCGTTGTAAGATTGTGCTTTCAATTTGTCTTTTGAAGCTATGATTGTTTCATATGTTTTTAAGTATTTAGTATTATTATTAAAATTTTGTAATTTTTTTATTAGATTTTTTATTAGATTTTCATTTTGGATATTAGATTTGATTTGTTTTATTATTTTGTTTATTTCATTTGAATTTAACACGCCCCCATCATCTAGACCAGTTTTAATACCATTATATCCTTTAGGATTATGGCTAGCAGAAATGTATATGAATCCTTTTGAATTTTTACTAATTTTTGTGTAAGCCAAAATTTCTGGTATTGGAAGTATACCAAAAAAATTAATTTTGTCATTGTTTAAAATTAATGTTTTAATTATTATTTGTGATATTACGTTTCCCGTTGCTCTTGAATCCAATCCAACGTTAATGTATTGTTTTGGCTTGTCTTGAAAGTAATTAGATATTGTAAGTGATATTATTGCAACTAATATTTTATCATCTTCATTTATTTCATTATCCATTGAATTTTCTTTTTTTGATTGTGCAAATATTTTTCTAAATCCTGAAGGAGAGAGTATCATTTCGTTAATAGACTTTTTTAAGTTTGTCATATTTAATATATAATTTTTTAACATGTTTTTTCTCTTAATTAGTATAGTACTACAATAAATGCTAATATTAAAATATAATTGTATTTATTTACCTTATGTTTGAATGAGGTTTTTAGTATGTGTGAAGTAATAGATAAAGTTTTTTCTCAAAAAGTACTTAATATGCTTAATATGCATGACCTTAAAGGGTTAGATATATCTTTTAAAACTTTTCCAAGTGAAAGTCATAGTAATATTTTGAGTCTTACTGATAATTTTGTTAAATTAAAATTTAGAAAAGAACTTGTTGAAAATAATTTGAAAAAATATTTTGATGATTATAGAAAGTTTTTATTCTCATCAGAAGGTGATTTTTATGTTTTTACTGCTGATAATTTAAGAAAGATAGGATTGTCACTTTATCCTTATTTTTCGTTTGGGATTTTAAATGGAGGTTCTGCAACTAGTTATTTTGATCTACTTAAAAATAGTGATTTTAATAATGACTTATATTTTTTATATGCAAATAAAATATTAGAAGCTAAGGAATTTTTTGGACATTTGCCCAAAGGAATTACACCTGCGTATGTTAATGCAGATGGTAGTTATGGATTTTCGTTTTTAGAATTAAAAATTCGACATCTTTTATTGCTGTCTAGGCAGTATTATGAACTTTATGGTGAAAATATTAAACCTTCTATTTTTCAAATGACAAGTGTTAAGACTTATAAGTTAATTTCTGATTTTTTAGACGGTATTTTTGATAATAATTTGATTAAGAGTTTAAATTATTGTGATTTTTGTAAATCGGATATTTTAACAGCAATTCAGCCTTTGGTGTATTGTTATAAAGAGTTAAGTGATGGTCATTATGAATATTTTGATTATGTTAATAATGGAAAGAAAGTTTTTTTAGCTTTACCTGCAGGACATGGTCAAAATTTTAAAATTTTGAGGGATATTTATATGCAACTTTATAATTCAGGTAAAAAATTTGTATATATTGGGAACATTGATAATGTTGGTTTTACTGTTAATTTAAAAACACTTGCTATAATGGCTATAACTAATGATTCTGCTGGATTTGAGTTTAGTGTTAAGACACCACTAGATACAAAGGGAGGGATTTTAATTTTAGATGATGATAATAATTTAAACTGTGTTGATATTGGTAGTGTTATTTCTAGAGAAACAGTGTTGCAATTTGAGTACAAAGGAGGTAAGATTTTTTTTAATTGTGCTACAGGTCTTTTTAATTTGGAGTATTTGATCAAAAATATTGATAGAATAATATCAGATATGCCTATGAGAGTTATTGAACAGACTAAAGAATTTGGCAAATATACTTCAATTGAGCAAATAACATGGGAAGTTATAAAGATGGTAGATAATCCATTGATTTTTGAGGTTAATAGGGAAGATAGATTTTTACCTGCTAAATTATTTATTAATACACTTATTATGAGTAATTATATGAGTGATAAATTTTCAGATGCATTTTTTGATATTGCTAAATACTTAAATATTGGTCTTAATAATGTATTACAGAATAAATATAATTTGGATTTTAAGAAAGGTAAATGGAATGTTTAGATTGATATTATTTGTACTTTTGTTTTTTCATTTTGTTTTATTGGGTTCTATTCCAGATATAGATTATGATTATTTTGAAAGTGATAAATTTGATCTTATAGATGTTGATAAGTTTTTAGGAAAAGTTAATTCTAAAGATATTTTAAATGGAAGTTATATTTTTATTGGTATTAGAAATGTTTCTAATCCTAGTTCTGTTCAATCACTTAGTAAAAGTGAACTTATGAAAATACAAGAGATAAATCCAGTGGGAGTTATTTTGTTTAGAGAAAACTTTAAGGATGCTGAACAAACTAAAAAATTAATTGAAAAATTAAAAAAATATCTTGGTTCCAAACTTTTAATTGCTGTTGATGAGGAAGGGGGCTTGGTTAGTAGAGCTAGTGAAAATGAAAAACTAGGAGTGTATAATTTTCCTTCTATGGAATCTGTTGGGAAGACAAAAGATGTTCAACTTGCATATAAGATAGGTGAAATTCTTGGAAAACAACTTAGACGTCTTGGGATAAATATGAATATGGCACCTGTAGCAGATTCTAAATTTGCACCTGATAGTCCATTAGGTAATAGGACTTTTGGGTATTCATTTTACGATATTGGTCTTATGGTAGAGGCATTTGTTGATGGAATGCAAAGAGAAGGGGTTTTTGCTGTGGTTAAGCACTTTCCAGGACTTGGAGGTACTAAGATAGATACTCATAAGGATTTAGCTTTATTGCCTTATAGTAAAAATTTTTTGATGTTAAATAATTTCGTGCCATTTGTTTTTGGTAAAGAGGCAAAATTTTTAATGCTTGCTCATATACTTGTACCTAATATTTCCAAGGATGTTAGTAGTATGTCAAGAGATATAGTAGAGATTATAAGAGATAATCTGAATATTTTTAGCATTATAATGACGGATGCATATGATATGGGAGCAATTGTTAATAATTTTAATTTAGAGTATGCTATTAAACAGTCGTTAAATTCAGGTATTGATATTGTACTGATTCCCGAAGGTTTTAAGGGGATTAATATAGAGAAATAATATTTTTTATTTTTGTTTATTTAAAATATTGAAAAAATTTTATGTTAACTTTTATTAAAGTTATCTTTTTTATAATACCTGAATTTGTGTTTTGTATAAATAGTGATGAATAAATTATATAGCGAATATGATAGCTGCATCTACTAAAAAATATTCACTAAGAGATGAAGAAAAGGTGGAGGTAATAGAAAATACATTATTGATTGGGATATTAAGTTTAATGGAAAGAAAAGGTAAAGCAGGAAAAAGAAAAGCAGAAATATTATTACCAGTAATAATATCTGTTCTAAGGGTTATGGGTAATTGAGGTCCTATTAAGATATTGATAATAAAGGGATATATGTGTATTTTATATTTTAATATATAAAGAGATATGGAAAAGTTAAAATATGAATTTGATAATAGATTGGCACTGTGTGGATAAAAATGGATTGGAATGATGTTAAAATCAATCCAATCATTATAAATTATCGTTATTCCAAGAAATGAACGATATTTATGTTTTTGATTATAAGGAGTTAAATTTATGTAATTATGTTGAATAATTCCAATTTGTAAGGGTTTTATGTTTGTAAATTGATTATTTGTGCGTGTGTAGCACCAAGCATGTGAGTATGTTATTAATATTAAATAAGATATAAGTTTTAACTTTGTCATAGTGTGTATAAGAAAGTGTAACATTTTATTCTTATATGAAAAATTGTATTGCAATTTATTCTTTGGATCAATAGGATTACTTGATCTATTAATTAATAGACATTATTAGAAATACAATGTTTTTTATAAATTTGAAAAATATGTTAGAAGTGATATCATCAATTGATTTGACTAGTAGTCTTATCATCTGTGATTATTTTATCAAGTATGTTATTAATTAATTTTTATAGCAAATATCAAGTAATAGCACAATCTTAATTTTTTTAGTATTTATCTTATACTTTTATTTTTACTAGTCTATTAACTATTTTGTTAGTTTAAAAATTAATGTTAATGTTATTTCTGTAGCATTTGAGAATGGTGGTTCTGTTGGTCAAAATTAATAAAATTATGTAACTAAATAATAAAAGAATATAAGTTAGCTTATAAAAGGAAGATACTGAGAATTAAACTTGTAGTATCTTTTGTTTTGTGATATTAATAAGATTCGTTTTTTTATTGACGTTTATTAGTTATTATTTAAGATGTTTAATTTGACAATATTCACTAGTAAGTTCAATTTTTATTGATATGAGATATTATTAATTATTTAAAAGGTTTTGACAGTTCTAATTTTATCTTGCATCATAATTAATATGGCATTGAAATACATCGGCATTCACAAAAATTAACATTGTATGTTGTTATTATATATTCTAAATTTGGAAACGGAATATCAAAAATTTTGTGTTTTTAAATTTATAAGAAAACAACTTATCAATTTATTATATAGATATTTGTATGAAGTGTGATTTAGCCATTCATTCATTGTTGTATGCGTTTTTTTAAAGCTAAATAAATAAAAAATAGGAGGCTAAGAAAAGTATGAAAGAGAAAGAAGAAGAGAAGAGGGAATAAATAATAGAGAATATAAAGGAAAGAGAGATAATAGAAGAGGAGGGTGGAGAAGGAAGAGAGTGAAGGGAGTAATGGTGTTGTGATGATTGTGGTGATAGTGATATGGGATATAATAATGTAGGAGTAGCAGAAGGAGAAGGGAAAGGCGATGCTAAAAGTTTAAGTGTAATGGAAGTAGGAAGAAGTATAGTTTGAGTGGTAAATTTGGAGAAGCACCAGAGGAATTAGAAAAAGTGGCAAGCAAAGCAATGGTAGGTATTGATAACAGAGCGATGAATCAAAGAATGCAAAAAATCCAATTAGAATTGCAATTTGATATGTTTAAGGGAGTTTTAACTTCATTGAAAATCTATTTAGAATTATTAAAGAAAGTGGTAATGAGAGTTTAGTAAGTGAGTTAGGGAATAACAAACAAGGTATGTCAGTGCAAATTAAGATGCATTGAATATATAGTATGATGGTGGTGATGGGATATAATAGTGGGGGAGTAAAAGGGGACGAGGGGAAAGCAAGGGAGGAAGATGGGAGTGTAATTGATTTGAAATATTAGAATATTAAAACGAGTTATACTAATTGATATTAATTTATCTTTTTTTATAATTTTAGTGATTGGTATAGGGTGACGTTAAAATTATAGCCTAACGATATTAAAATAAAAATAAAAAATACTATAGTTATAATGGATAATAAAGGAGGAATACCTAACGATTTTTTAAAAGAGGTTGTAAATAGTTTTCAAAGTGATGAACCAAGAAAAGAATATGTTGTTAGTAAAGTTTTTGTTAAAAAAGTAGTAAGAGGAGATTCTGTAATAAAACATGAGAAAGAAGAATTAATACTTGCTCTTATAAATTGATGTTGATAATATTATGAGATTAATAAGTCAAGATAGAAAACTATTATTTCTATAGATCTGTGAATATAGAAATAATAGTTAGGTATTTTGTTATTTCTAATTTTGAGAATTAATGGCTTTAATAAAAAAAGTAGCTGTTTTCAATTCAGGTATGCCTTTCATGTTTGTTGATTTTTTGATAAATACAGCTTTATTAAGATTGAGGTTGGTATAAGAATCAAAGTTTCATTGTCTCATGTTTGTTGTTTTGCTTGTCTAATAATTTACTTAGTTTGTTATAAGGACTATCAGGGTCTTTGTTAACTGCCACTGTAATGTTAAAACAATGAATAAGAGATATTGGGTTTTGATAACTGATTATGGGTGCGATGTTAAACTCTTCGCTAAACTTGATTAGTGTATCAGGTTGAGTGTAATATTCTAATGTTCCTTCGTTTATTTCATCTTCAGAGAGTGAAAAAAATTTCGTTTAAATTATAGATAATGATAAATTATTTCTTTTTTTTTAATAATTTTTTAGTGTTTATATCTTATATGATAAAAGTGTAGTGCAAAAAAAAAGTATAATTGAAGTTTATTTTTTGAAATTTCTAATAACATTAACAACAATATTAGAATCAATTAATAAAATAATTTCAAACTGAAACCTATAAATTTGATATATTCATGTTATGATTTTTTCATTTGATGGTATCAATTGCTTGATTGTTGTCATTTATGTTTTTGTACATGTTGTTATTATATTAATTTTATATTATTGATGCTAGAGATATTAAAAATGTATAAAAATCTAATAATAGTAAAATTTTGTTATTGAATGTAGATAATAGGATATTTATTACTATGTAACATTAAGGTGTTATTGTTTTGGTTAAATAAATAATTTTTGGAGATTTAATTTTTTAAAAATATTTTTCTATAAGTATAATAATGGGGGAGTTGCGGGAGAAGAAAGAGGAGAGAATAGGTTTTTGAAGTCATTGGTGGGATTAAGTAATGAATTTTTGAATGTTTTTACGTCTTTTGGAGAAATGGTAGGGAGTGTATTGGGGTTGAATTTGGAGAGTAAGAAATCGGATGTAGGGAAATATTTTAAGAAAGTTCAGGGTACTGTGCAGAAAACTAAGGATGGGCTTAATAAAATTTTTAATGAAATGAAGAAAGAAAAGAATCCTAATGCTGAGGCTACTGAGACTGCGCTAAAAACATTAGTTGGAGGGTAAACTAGATAAGATAATAGCTGGAGCTAAGGAAGCAAGTGAGGCAATAGGAGATGCTAGTGAATTAATAGGGAATGTAGCTGATCAGAATGGAGCAGGTGTTGCAGGTACTGATGTTGATAAGTTAGTAGAAGGAATTAAGGGAATTGTGAAAGTAGTACTTGAAGGTGTAGGGAGTGCTGATGCTGGGGATGATAAGAAGGCAAGTGATGGTAGTAGTTCAAGAAATGCTGCTGCTGGTGAAGGAGAAGCAGGAAAATTATTTGCTGCAGGTGCTGGTGTTGCAGGTGCTCAAGCTAATGCAAAGAAAGTAGCAACAGATGCAGCTAAAGCGGTAGGAGCAGTAAGTGGAGCTGATATATTACAGGCGATGGTAAAAGATAATGGTAAATCAGCTAAGTTAGCTGAAAATAATGATGCTAATACTAATGTGGGTGTTTCTCCTAAAGATGCAGTAATAGCAGGAGGAATAGTCTTGAGAGGGATGGCAAAGGGAGGTAAATTTGCTAATGGTAATGCTGCTGATGCAGATATTTCAGCTGCAGTTAAAGGAGAGGCAGTAAGTGCAGCAAGTAAGGCATTAGATATATTGACAATAGGAATAAGAAGAGCAATAGACTTGGGACTTAAGGGTGTCAAAGAAGCAAATGAAAACTAATACTAGTGCTACTGCTATAGCAATCTGGTAAGAGTGGTTCTAGTAGTCAAAATCAATAATCAGAATACATAACCAAATAATAAAATAAGAGAAAAAAATTACAAAGTAAAGATACTAGGAATTAAGTTCTTGGTATCTTTTATTTTGTAGTGTATTAGACATGGGTTTATTACTATGTGGTTAATTCTATCATTTGTTCTTTCATTAAAATGTTCTAGTGAATTGTCATTCATTCATGCGTTGCTGTATACATTTATTTTTTGTTTGTTTGCTTCCTTGTTAGAAAAAAATAATAAAAAAACAAGGAGGCTAGAAGAATGAAGATAGAGAAAAAAGGAGAGGGGAAAGTAAGAGTAATATTATTGATGATGATGATGGTGATGATGGGATGTAATAGTGGGGGAGTGAAAGGAGAAGGAGCAGCAGGAGGAGGCGGGAGTGGAGCTAAAAGTTTAAGTGAAGTACTGCTGGAAGTAGGGAGAAGTGCAGAGAATGCATTTTATTCGTTTATAGAGTTAATGTCAGATACATTAGGCTTAAAAGTGACTAAGGATACAACTAAGCAACAAGTAGGAGAATATTTTAATAGCCTAGGTGGTAAACTTGGAGAGGCATCAGGTGAATTAGAAAAAGTAGCAAGCAAAGCAATGGTCGGTGTTGATAGAAGCGATGAATCAAAGAATGCAAAAAATTCAATTCGAAGTGCAGTTGATACAGCTAAGGGAGTTTTAAGTTTGTTGAAAACTCATTTAGAATCTTTGAAAGATATAGGTGATGATAAAAAGGTTGTTGATGTAACGAGTAATCAGGCCGGAGTGGCAGCAAATGAAAATGCATTAAAGAAGGTATATCAGGCCTTTAAAGGGATAGTAACGGTAGCTAATAAAGAGGGTGTTGAAAAGTTGAAAGAAAGTAAGTTAACTTTGTCTCAAGAATCAATAGGTGTGGTTGATGCAAAAAATGGAGTTAAGATATTAGGTACAGATTTAGCAGCAACAGCAGGGGATGCAGGTAAAGCAGCATTAATAGTATCAGCAGTAAGTGGTGAGGAAATGTTAGAGTCTATTGTTCAAGCATCAGAAGATAAAGTTGTAAAAATAACAGGTAATGCAACTGCACAGACAACGTCATTGGAATTTGCAAAAGGAGGTAATGCAGCTCATGTGTCGCATTCATCTGATTCAAAAGCAGCAGCAGTAGCAGGAGGGATAGCGTTGCGTTCATTAGTTAAAGAAGGTAAATTAGCTTCACATAATGCAAATAGCGATGAAAAAGCGGTACAATTAGCAGGAGTAACAGCGGTAAATAAACTATTAGTAGCGTTGGAAGATATAATTAAAAAGACAGTAAAGAATGTTTTGGATAAAGTGAAGAAAGATGTAGACGAAGCAAAAAAACCAAAGACAGTCAGTTAGCAATAAGATAGGTTAAAAAAATAAGACTAGAAGGAAATCTAGAGATAAATTGAGATTTCCTTTTATATTGTTATTTCAGTAATTGTTTTATTAGAATGAACAGTATCATGACTTTTCTTAGAGTAAGTTCCAACATCACACTTTTTTGTATTAGACTTTAAAACACTTCCAACCGTATTATGTCTTTAATTAAAGCTGATTAGTAAAAATAATTTTGTGAATATTTGATTAAGTGTTTTTTATTTATGTTTAAGCTCTTATTATTTCCTTGTAATAGGTCTTATCGTCGTCTAATTGCTTTTTATTGGAAATAGTATAGTGTCTCAATACTACCATTATTTTATTAGTATTACCTAAAATAATATAAATTATGAAGGAAAGGATGCTTAGAGTTAGACTTTTGGTATCTGTTATTTTATTTATAGTGTAATATAACAATATTAACCTTTTTACTTTTAGTGTTTAATTTTGTTTTTTTGATTTCATTAAGATATGTTCTAATGATAGACATATAACTTATTATATAAAAAGATAACATATTATAAACAATCGATCTTATTCCTTGCGAGATATTCTAGTTATTTGAAAATATTGAATATCAAATATTTATAGTTTTCATTATAATCAGGATACAAAAACACATTTAAAACTACTAAGAATAATATTCCATATAACGATTATAAATATATATAGTAGTTGATTATAACAAAAAAATATATCTATTAATTTTGTATTTTAAATTTATAACAAAATAAATTATTAATTTTTATATGGGTATTTTTATAAATTGTTATTTATCGATTTATTTGTTATTTATTTAATTTTGTTTTTTGTGTCTTATTGAGATACTAGGAGTGAAAAGTGGATTAAAAGGAAAGAGAATAGGGAATAGAAGAGTAAAAGGGATAATGATGATAATGCTGGATGATAATGATGTAATAGCAATCAGGAATAGAGTTGATGAAGGATTAAAGGAATTAGTGAGGTATTAGGAGAGATTAAGCAAGGAGAAGGTACTGAAGCTAAGGCTAATTAATAGGTGAATTAGTATATGTTTAATATAGTTAGAATTATTAGATAAGTATATTGATAAAGGAAAGGGAGCAATAAAGCTCTCTTTTTTTATTTGCGGTGTTGTGTATTTTATATAAAACATATTTTTTTGCTTCTGTTATTAAGGGATAAGCTAAATAAAAGCTATAAAGTAGCTATAAATAAAGGAAAAAACAAGGAGGCTAGAAGAATGAAGATAGAGAAAAAAGCAGAGGGGAAAGTAAGAGTAATAATATTGATGATGGTGATGATGATGATGGGATGTAATAGTGGAGGAGTAGGAGGAGGAGAGGAAGGGAAGAATAAATATTTGCAGTCATTAGTTAATGTGAGTGAAGAATTTTTGAATGTTTTCACTTCTTTTGGGGATATGGTAGGGAAGTGTATTGGGATTAAATTTGGAGAGTAAGAAATCTGATGTAGGGAAATATTTTAAGACAGTGCAGGGTACTGTGCAAGGGATAAAGGATGGACTTAATAAAATTGTTGCTGAAATGAAGAAAGATGGGAATTCTAATTTGGCGGCTGCTGAGACTGCGGTAAATAAGTTAGTTAGTGGGACACTTGATAAGATAATATAAGGGGCAAAGACAGCAAGTGAGGCAATAGGAGGTGCTGGTGACCCAATTGGTGATGTAGTTACTGCTGGAGCTGATGCTAAGGGTATTGGTGATGATGTTACGGAATTGGTAAAGGGGATTAAGACTATAGTAGAGGTAGTGCTTGGAGAGAAAGGAAATGCTGACGCTGGAGATAATAAAAAGGCAGAAGATGGTAATTCTGAAAGGAATAATGATGGAGCAAGTAAATTGTTTGATGGTAATACTGGAGCTGGTGCTGATGCAAAGAAAGCAGCAGCAGATGGGTCAAAGGCAGTAGGAGCAGTAAGTGGAGCTGATATATTAAAAGCTATAATTAAAAATGATGGTGGTGCTTCTAAGTTAGCTAAGAATAGTGGTGCTATTGCTAATGTTGGTTTTGCTGCTCCTAAAGATGCGGAATTAGCAGGGGGTATAGCATTAAGAGCTATGGCTAAAAATGGTAAATTTGCTAATGGTGACAATGCTAATGATGCAAATAAAATGATAAAGGGAGCAATAATAAGTGCGGTTACTAAAGCATTAGATACATTAACAATAGCAATAAGAAGTACAATAGATTTGGGACTAAAAGAAGTAAAAGAAGCAATAAAAATTAATACTAATGATACTTCTATAGTATCTGAAAAGAGTGGTTCTAGTATTCAAAATCAATAATCATCAGAATACATAACTAAATAATAAAATAAGAGAAAAATTATAAATTAAAGATACTAGGAATTAAGTTCTTGGTATCTTTAATTTTGTAGTGTATTAGACATGGGTTTATTACTATGTGGTTAATTCTATCATTTGTGTTTTCATTAAAATGTTCTAGTGAATTGTCATTCATTCGTTGCTGTATACATTTATTTTTTGTTTGTTTGCTTCCTTGTTAGAAAAGCATATAAAAACAAAAGGAGGCGAAGAAAATGAATAGAGAAGTAAAAGAAGGAGAAATAAAAGGGAAGAGAGGAATAGAGAGAGTGAGAGAGAAATAGAGAGAGGAGAGAAGATGGGGAGAATAGTAAAAGGAATAATAATGGGGATGATGGTGGTAGTGATGGGATGTAATGGTGGGGGAGTAGGAGGAGAAAGTGGAGAGAATAATTTTTTGAAGTCATTAATTAATGTGAGTAATGAATTTATAAATGTTTTCACATCATTTGGGAATATGGTATGGAGTGTATTGGGATTGAAGGCGGATTCTAAGAAGTCCGATGTTGGGAATTATTTTAAGACAGTACAGGGTACAGTAGAGGGAGTTAAAACAGGACTTAATAAAATTGTTGCTGATATGAAAAAAGAGAGTAATCCTAATGCTGTAGCTACTGAGACTGCAGTAAATAAATTAGTTACTGAAACACTTGATAAAATAATTGCTGGGGCAAAGACAGCAAGTGAGGCAATTGGTGGTGATGCTAATGCTCTAATTGGAAATGTTGCTGCTGGTGGTGCTAATGATTCTGCAGGTGTATCTGGTAGTGAGATTGATAGTCTAGTAAAGGGAATTAAGGGGATTGTTGATATAGTACTTAAGGGTATAGGGAAGGCTGATGCTGGGGATGGTAAAAAAGCCGATGCTCTTGGAGCAAGAGGTGATAATGCTGGTGATGTAGGAAAGTTATTTGGTAATACTGGTAATAATGGTGGTATTGATTCTGCAGATAATGCAAAGAAGGCAGGTGCAGATGCAGCAAAAGCAGTTGGGGCAGTAACTGGTGCTGATATTTTACAAGCTGTAGTTAAAGATGGTGGTGATGCTTCTAAGTTAGCTGCTAATAGTCCTACCTCTGATGTTGCTGGGGTATCTCAGAATGCTAAGGATGGCACTATTGCAGGGGGAATAGCATTAAGAGCAATGGCTAAGGGAGGTAAATTTGCTAATGATAATACTGCTGCTAATGTTGATGTTGTTACTGCGGTTAAAGGAGCAGCAGTAAGTGCGGTGACTAAGGCATTAGATACATTAACAGTAGCAATAAGAAGTACTATTGATGAAGGACTTAAAAGTGTTAAAGAAGCAATGAAAACTAATATTAATGTTACTTCTGTAGCATCTGAGAATAGTGGTTCTAGTGGTCAAAATCAATAATTATAATTACTTTATTAAATAATAAAGTAAGAGAAGTAAAATTATAAAGTAAAGATACTGGGATTTAAGTTCTTGGTATCTTTTTTTAGAGTATATTGAACATTGGTTTATTACTTCTAGTATTTGAAGATAAGCTAAATAAAAAAATAAAAAATAGGAGGCTAAGAAGGGAATATGCAGGTAAAAAAAAGCAGAAAGGATAAAAGAGGCGAGAGAAAAGGGATAAAAAAGAGAGGAATAATAATGGAGTGTTATAAGCAGAGGAAGGGAAGAATAAATTTTTGCAGTCATTAGTTAATGTGAGTGAAGAATTTTTGAATGTTTTCACTTCATTTGGGGAAATGGTAGGGAGTGTATTGGGGTTGAATGTTAATTCAAAGAAATCGGATGTAGGGAAATATTTTAAGACGGTACAGAGTACAGTAGAAGGAGTGAAAATAGGGCTTAATAAAATTGTTAGTGATATGAAGGAAGAAAAGAATCCGAATGCTGAGGCTACTGCTACTGCGGTGAAAACATTAATTGAGAGTAAACTAGATAAGATAATTGGTGGAGCAAAGACAGCAAGTGAGGCAATTGGAGATGCTAGTGGTCTACTTGGTGATATGGCCAATGCTGCTGTTGGTGGTACTGTTGGTGAAGTTGATAAATTAATAAATGGAATTAAAGGTATTGTGGATGTAGTCCTTAAAGAAGGAAATCCTGTTGCTGGTACTGAGAAAAAAGCTTTAGATGGGCAGACTGACAGAACTGGTGGTAATGCTGCTGATGATGAAGCAGGAAAGTTATTTAATGGTACGAATGCTGGTGCTGCTGGTACTAATGCAAAAAAATCAGCAGCTGATGCAGCTAAAGCAGTAGGAGCAGTAACTGGTGCTGATATATTACAAGCTATGATTAAAGTTGGTGGTGGTGCTTATAAATTGGCAAATGCTAAAGATGATGATAAGCCATCTACTAAGAAAGATGCTATTATAGCGGGAGCTATAGCATTGAGAGCAATGGCAAAGGGTGGTAAATTTGCTGGTCAGGCTAATGCTGAAGATGCTATTATTGTAGTTAAAGATGCGGCAATAAGTGCAGTAACTAAAGCATTAGATATATTAACAGTAGCAATAAGAAGAAGTATTGATATAGGACTTAAGAGTGTAAAAGAAGCAATGAAAATTAATACTAATGCTACTACTGTAGCATCTGAGAATGGTGGTTCTGGTGGTCAAAATAAATAGGCAAAGTTATGTAAGTAAATAATAAAAATAAAGTCATAAAGTGAAGATACTAAGAGTGAAGCTTTTGGTATCTTGTATTTTATAGTGTGTTAAACAGAAATATGTTACCTTAGCCCCAGAATTATTAGCAGCAGTAGTACCACTAAGAACAGCAGGGCAGTATTAGCACCAGCAGCCACTTCATTACCAGCAGTTCCAGCCTCAATTTTTACACCAGAACCAGTAGCAGTCTCAATTATACTTTTAACTCCTTCAATAACAGTTATAATGGGGATGATATTTTATAGGTTGTAGGCGTGCTTTATATTTTCATGAGCAATCAATTTTACAAATTAATAAAAACAGTCAAGAAACTGAAATTCATATTAAGAGCAGCATATCTGTTCTGTTAAGATTAAGATTATATACCATACCATAAAAATATTAATTCTAGAGTATAAAATGAATTATACTAGTTGATATTAATCTATATTTTTTTATAAATTTTAGTGATTAGTATAAAGTGACAGTATTTAAATTTAAAAATAAGTGATTTTAATTAGTGTAAAAGTACGCCATATCTCTTATAAAGAGGAAATGGTTAACAAGTAAATAATTTTAGAGTAAGAATGTAAAAAAAATAGTAATTTTAATTAAAAAAAAATTGTATTTTAGATAAAGTGATATATATTATTAATTAATAATCATTACTATTTAGTAATAATGATTATTAATTCTAAAGAAGGAGAATATTTGTGAGAAAAAATTTATTTATATTATTAGTTTTGGGGTTAGCATCTTGTAATCTAGATTCTAAATTATTGGATAATAAAGGAAGCCCTGACAATTTTTTAAAAGATGTTGTAAATAATGTTCAAAATTTTGTGAATAACGTTCAAGGTGATGAACCAATAAAGGAAGATGTTGTTAATAAAGTTTCTGTTGAAAAAGTAGTAAGAGGAGATTTTGTAATAAAAGATGAGAAAGGGGAATTAATATCTGCCCTTATAAATGATATTAATAGTGTTATGGGATTATTAAATCAAGATAAGGCTGAAGTTGAGGATGTAAATCAATATGGTATGAAGGATAAAGTGTTTAAATTCGTGTTAAATGCTGTTAATAATAAGACATTAGATCATGGTGATAATAAGGGAGTAAGACGATTATTTTATTCCTCTTTGTTATACAATAAAGAAAGAATAAAAGATTTTGCAGAAATTCTTAAAAAAGTAGAATCGGATAATACAAATAAGGGTACATGGATTTACGATATAATGAATACTGTAGTAGTAGATCTTCAGTTTAATTTTGAGAGAATAATTAATAAATTAGAAAAGAATAGAGATAAACTTGATAAATTGAGTCTTGTTGATTTAAGAGAAATTAAATCAAAGCTTGAGGAAATTCAATTACAGAAATTAAATTGGAGGAAAGCCTTAGATAGTCTTATTTCATCTTATAAAGCTAAGACAGATGGAATTGATTCTGATAGCAAGAAATTGATAAAGCATATTGAGAAAAGATATAAAGATCTTATTAAAGTTAAAATTCCCGGAATGAAGGCAGTATCTAATAGAATTATAGCTATTCTAGGTACAATTAAGTAATTTATTATAATTATTTGAAATACAAAGGAAGATAGATTAATTAATAATAGTCTATCTTCCTATATTTTTGTTGTATAAATGTATTTAGGTTCAATTTGGTAGAAAAAATTTATTTTATACATATTATAAAAACAAAAAGGAGTCTTTAATTTATTTAAATTTTACTTTTATAACGGGTTAGCCTTATAAAGTTTTAGCCCGCGTTTATTAATCAATTTCATGGGTTGATATAATTAAACAATACATCTTTTAATATTAAATACTGTAAATAAAAAATATTCAATTATTCAATATTAATTTTAATTATTTTCTGTGTTTTGAGGGTTTATTGTTAAGTAAAATAAGTGAATTTAGTTGATGTTCACGATACGAAGATATTAGAAAAGATTTGTTTTTGTATTTTGTGAGTTTTTTTATAGGGAATACCCATTTGTTTTAGATTTAGGTTAATGTATGATTTGAGAGTATGTATATCTTTGTAAGGGTTTTGATCAAGAAAAAGAGGATTCAATTAGATTAGCAA